>NZ_JAYDYX010000007.1:0-267023 GCF_034556155.1 Sphingomonas sp. CD22
CATCCCACCCCTCTTCGTCATCCCACCCCTCTTCGTCATCCCACCCCTTCTTCGTCATCCCGACGAAAGTCGGGACCCATGGATGCGGCGCCGTCCATGATGCGCACCCACGCGGGTTCACCGCGACCATGGGTCCCGGCTTTCGCCGGGATGACGAAGGGGGAGATGCCGAACGACGCGAACGACAAGGGCCGCCCTCCCCTGCGGGAGAGCGGCCCCAATTCGCGCTGACGGATCGATCAGAACTTGAACTTGATCGCGCCGCGATAGGCCTGGTTGCGCACGTCCTTGCGCGCGACGGTGGTGTCGGCGCTGACCGACAATTCGATGCGTTCGGTGGCGTAGGAGAGGCCCGCCGCCAGCTCGGCCCAATCCTGGTCCTGGCTCGACAGGCGGAAGCCCGCCGGTGCGGTGCCGCCAATGAAATTGGCGGTGAACACGCCCGGCTGGTCCTTGAAGTCGTGGACGTAATAGGCCGAGGCGAACGGCTTGATCACGTCGCCGCCGGCAAGCTGCAGGCCGGCGCGGCCCTGTGCGCTGTCGAGATTGTAGCGGTCGAAGCGCAACGCGCCGTCGCCGCCGGTCTCCACCGTCGGCGTGAAGCCGATGTGGTTGACCCGCGCCGCGATCCGCGGCCCGACCTGCAGGCCGCCGAAGTCGAACATCTGCCCGAGCCCGACCTCCGCCGACACCGCCAGCGCATTGTCGCGGCTGCGCAGCGTCGAGGCGACGGTGGCGATCGCCACCGTGCGGCGGGTGCTCGCCTGGAACACGCCGCCGCTGACCTGCGCGTCGAGCACCTGCCCGCCCGGCCCCTGCGCCTTGGCGAAGAGCGTACCCTGGAACAGCTCGCCGCGCGCCGACTGGCCGACGCCGCCGGTGGTGCCGTCGAGCTTGGTATAGCCGAAGCCGAAGCCGAGCACGCCGGTGTCGCTCACCTTGGCCTCGATGCCGCTGACGACATAGAAACCATCGAAGTTATCGCGCCCGCCGAACGGATTGGCGTCGCGCAGGCTGCGGCTGTCGCCGTCGACGTAACCGCCGGCGATGAACACGTTGACGTTCTCGGGCAGCACGCCCTCGCGCACCGTGGTCGAGGTCGTGTCGCTCGCGGTCGCCTGCGTCATCGGCAGGTCGCTCGCCATCAGCGCGGCGAATTGCAGCGGCTGACCGGTCATCGTCAGCGTCCCCGACAGCGGCTGGCTGGCGTCGATCCCGGCGAGATGCTGGCGGTAGAAGCGCGACATATTCTCGGTCGCGACCGTGCCCATGCCGTATTTGAGCGGCGTAGTGCGCGGCGCGAGCCCTTCCAGCGTCGCACGGATCGTCCCCGCATCCTGAAGATCGAGGATGCCGTACAGGCCCGACAGCGCGTTGTAGTTGCTCGCGCGGTTGCGATCGAGCAGCCCGGCGAAGGCGGTCTGGATCGGCGTTGCGGCGACGACGCTGGCATAGGTGCCGGCGACGATCCGCGCCTGCACCGCATTCGCCGAATAGACGAATTGCGGGGTCAGGATCGCCGACAGGGCGGAGGGCGACTGGAAGGTGCCGGCGACCCCGCCTGCCGCGGTGACGATCGTGTAGAGATCGTTGTAGCGGATCATGTGGCCGGCGACCGGCGCGAAGCCGACGCGGCCGCCGATGCTGGCGATGCCGTCGGTGGTGCCGTTGCGCACCACCGCGACGCGGTCCGACGTGCCGTTGGGGCCGACGTCGACCAGCAACGTGCTGCCCGAGGCGAGGATCAGGTTGCCGCCGATGGTCAGCGTGCCGATCGTCCCCATCGTGCCCGGCGCGACGATGCCGGTCGCGCTGGTGAGGAACGGCGTGTTGATCCGGCCGCTGCCGGTGAGCAGGCCGCTCATCAGGAAGTAATCGCCACGCGTCGACAGCGTGCCGTCGACCTGCACCGCGCCGGTATATTGGTTCACCGCCATCAGGCTGGTCAGCGATCCCGCCGAGGTGATCGCCAGCTTCGCATTGGTGCCGGCGACGCTGAACCGGTCGATCGTCACCGCGGTATCGAGCGTCGTCGTGCCCGCCGCGCTCAGCGTGACGTCGTAATAGCGCGCGCTGCGCTTGGTGGCGGCATCGGGATCGATGTTGCCCGGCACGAAATTGGTCGCGCCCGGCAGACCGTTGGCGAGCGTCGCCGCCGGCAGCGCCGCGGCGCTGGCATCGCCGGCGGCAGCGGTGGCGCCGGCCGAATCCACGGCGATCTTGCGGACGGTCGCCTGGTCGTTGCCGCTGCTCGCGGAGCCGCCCTGCACGCCCGGCTGCGTCGCCGCGACCGGCTCGCCGTCGACATAGGTGATCCCGGTCTTCACGTCATAGCATTGGTCGTAGTTGAACGCCGGCTCCTGATCGCAGACCTGACCGAATTTGTTTTGCGTGTCGGGCGCGATGCCGAGGCCCGGCGCGGTCGGCACGCCATTGGCGAGCTGGCCGTTGACGATCACCTGATAGGAGGGGTCGAGCGCCGTCACCCAATGGCTGGGATCGCTCCACTTGCCGTCGCCGGCCAGCGTATTGGCGTAGCGATACGGATTGTTGGCGAGGATATACTCCCAATAGAGATACAGCGGCTGGTAGAAAGCGGTGGTGCCGTAGCCGCCGCTCACCTGTCCGCTGAACGTGTAGCTGCCCGAGAGCACGCCGATGATCGTCGCCTTGTTGAACGTCCGGTCGAGGATCAGCGGGCCGCCCGAATCGCCGGGACCCGTCGTCCCCTCGCTGGGCAGCGCCGCGTCCTTGAACAGATTGTAGTCGCCGGGATAGCGGCGCGTCGGATCGTCGAAATCGGTCTGGTACAGATTGGCGGGCAGGCCGGCGCTGCCGCCGAACAGGCCGAAGTAGAAATCGTCGATCGAGCCGAGCAGGCCGACGTAATTCTCCGCGACGCGGCGGCGATAATCGATCCCGCCGCTGGCGCCGGTCAGGCCGGTGCCGTTGGTGCCGTAGCCGGTCATCGTGACGTGATAACCGGTGCCGGTCGTGTCGTCGATCGACGCGGGCGCGGGCAGCGGCGAGAACAGCATCGTCCAGGTCGGCACATCAGCCGCCGGCGTGTCGAAGGTCGCGAGCGCGACGTCGCCCTGCAGGAAGTTGTTGGCGAGGCCGAGGTTCAGCGACTGCGCGTTATAGACGACCTGATTGACGTTGTAGAAATGGTTGGCGGTGCTGGTGCTGTAATTGCTGCGGAACCAGGCGCGCTGGCCGGCGATCGTGTCCGCCTCGAAGCCGAAGCCGATCGGCAGCTGCCCGGCGCCCTTGCCGTAGTTCCACGGGTCCATCGCGGTGCCGGTCGGGCTCTCGTTGACGCAATGCGCCGCGAACACGACGGTACGCGGGTTGATCAGCGTGCCGGTGCACAGGCCGACGAAGCCGTTCTTCTGGTCGATGATCATCTGGCCGACGCCGTTGACGCCCTGGTCGAGGATCGTGCTCGGCGTGCCGGGGCTGGAGATGACGACGCTGGGGTCGGCCTGCGGCGGCGTCGACAGCGCCGAACCACCCTGCCGCTCGGCGATCGGCAGGATGCCCTTCAGGCTCATCGACAGATCGGAGGTCGCGGCCTGCGCCTGGGCAGCGCCCGGCAGCGCGATCAGGGCCGACGACGCGAGAAGGACGCGACGGGCCGCGCCGCGCAATGCTGTATTAGCCATTATCTATTCTAATCCCCTGTTATTCGGCCGATCTTCTCACGGTCACGAATGTCGGGGAGCCTATTGGGGGGCGGGGGCAAGTCAAGGCGGCAGAAAGGTCAACCTTCCATTATAGAATGGGAATTGGTGAAAGTGTTGATCGCGGGCCACAGTGGGCGCCGTTCCGGTCCCGACTTGACTTTTGCCGCAACGCAGCGCACATGGACGGCCATCGAGGCGTCATGCAGCGTGAACGGGGTGGCATTGCCGCCCCCGGCTCCACCTCGGTCGATATGCTCAGGGCTTCCCTATTCACGCGGGGCGTCAGTTTCCCCCGCCCCCTGCGAGCCGTTTCCATGATGGAGTGCGGCGCGCGGGTGTGGCCCCGTTTTGAAGGCTACGTTTCCATGTCATTCGCCAACCTCGGCCTCGCCGAGCCGCTCGTCCGCGCGCTCGAAGCCAAAGGCTATACCACCCCGACCCCGATCCAGGCGCAGTCGATCCCGATCCTGCTCGAAGGCGGCGATCTGCTCGGCATCGCGCAGACCGGCACCGGCAAGACCGCCGCATTCGTGCTGCCGTCGATCCAGCGCCTCACCGAGAACCAGAAGCGCGTGCTGCCGACGCATTGCCGCATGCTCGTCCTCGCCCCCACTCGCGAACTCGCCAGCCAGATCGCCGACAATGCGCGCGGTTACGGCCAGTTCAGCAAGCTGTCGGTCGCGACCGTGTTCGGCGGCACCAGCATCAACAAGAACCGCCAGGACCTCAGCCGCGGCGTCGACATCCTCGTCGCCACGCCGGGTCGGCTGATCGACCTCGTCGAGCAGGGCATGTGCAACCTGTCGATGATCGAGATCCTCGTCCTCGACGAAGCCGACCAGATGATGGACCTCGGCTTCATCCACGCGCTCAAGAAGATCGTGCGGATGATCCCGCGCAAGCGCCAGACGCTGTTCTTCTCGGCGACGATGCCGGTAGCGATCCGCGAGCTCGCCAACCAGTTCCTGCACGAGCCGAAGACGGTGTCGGTCGTTCCCGCCTCGACCACCGCGGAGCGCGTCGACCAGTACGTCACCTTCGTCAATCAGGCGGAGAAGCAGGCGCTGCTGACGATCGTGCTACAGGATCCGACGATCAATCGCGCATTGGTCTTCACGCGCACCAAGCACGGTGCCGACCGCGTCGTGAAGCTGCTCGCCGGCAACGGCATCGCGGCGAACGCGATCCACGGCAACAAGAGCCAGGGCCAGCGCGAGCGCGCGCTTGGCGAGTTCAAGGACGGCAAGACCAAGGTGCTGGTCGCGACCGACATCGCGGCGCGCGGCATCGACGTCTCGGGCGTCAGCCACGTCATCAACTTCGAACTGCCCAATGTGGCGGAGCAATATGTCCACCGCATCGGCCGCACCGCGCGCGCCGGCGCGAGCGGCATCGCCGTCGCCTTCTGCGCCGATGACGAGCGTCCGTACCTCAAGGACATCGAGAAGCTGACCCGCCAGAAGGTCGCGGTGCGGCCGTTGCCGGAGAATTTCACCGGCCTGTCGAACGAGATCAAGGCGACGCGCGTCAAGGCGATCGGTGCCGATCCCGCACCGCGCGCCGACCTGCCGCGCGGCCAGCGCCAGCCGGCGCGTCCGCGTGCCACGCATGCGCCGACCGCGACTCGCAACTATGCCAATGCCAGCCGTGGCGGTCAGCGCGGCGGTGCTGGTGGCGGCAGCGGCGGCGGTGGTCGCGGCGGCCGCTCGGGCGGCGGCGGCGGTGGTCGCGGCCAGGGTTCGGGCGCGGCGCGCTAAGCCTCCCACGGCTTCCCGCTCAACGGGAGCGGGTGGGTCGGCTGAGTGCTAAATCGAACGGCCCCGCGGGAGCGATCCTGCGGGGCCGTTTCGTATTCGTGGCAACCCGCTGCAATGTCGGGCATTGTTCAAGGCAGAGGAGATGATGCCATGGACGTGTCCACCACCCCGCTGCCCGAACGGATCGCCCGCGTGCTCGCCGGACAACGGATCAGCGCCAATGCCGGCGGCGATGCCGAGAGCGCTGGCGAACAGGTCGATCTGGCATGGCGCGACTATCTCGCCGATGCCCGCGCGGTGCTGCGGACGCTGCGCGAGCCGGATCGCAAAATGGCCGCGGCGGGCGACCCGGCGGTGTGGGAGCGGATGGTGCTCGCTGCGATCGAGGAGTCCAAGCCAGAAACGGTGGTTCTTTAAGCAAGACGATCGCGGAGATTCCGCCCTCGCCCTCACCCTGTCGCCGGCTGCGCCGGCTCTTCCCTCTCCCGGCGGGAGAGGGAAAAGGCGCGTAGCGCCGGAGGGTGAGGGTGAGTGCGGGACGCCTGCGATCAATCCTCGAACACGGCCTCGCGCTTCGCCATATTGGCGGCGACCGCCTCCATCATATTGCGCTGGCCGATCACCTTCCTCTGCTCTTCGGTCTCGGCCGCCAGCATCTCGCGCGGGTCGGCGTCATGCGCCATATTGAGCAGCCGCTTGGCGCCGCGGATCGCGTGCGGACTGCGCCCGACGATCGTCCGCGCCAGCGCCAGCGCCTCGGCGAGCGGGTCCGCCGCCAGCCGCGTCACGAATCCGTGCGCCAGCGCTTCTTCCGCGCCGAATTCGCGCGCGGTATAGACCAGCTCGCGCAGCACGTCGTCGCGCACCAGCCCGCGCCAGATCGGAAAACCCGCCATATCGGGCACCAGCCCCCAATGCGTCTCGCGGATCGCGAAGCGCGTGTCGGGCGCGGCGATACGGATATCGGCGCCCGACATGATCTGGAAGCCGCCGCCGAAGGCGACGCCATGCACCGCGGCGATCACCGGCATCGGCAATTGCCGCCAGCCCCAGGTGACGTGCTGCGGCAGGATGGCCCCTTGCGCGTTGCGCTCGCCCGACACACCCGAGCCGCCCTGCGCCATGCTGGCCATGTCGAGCCCGGCGCAAAAGCCCCTGCCCTCGCCCGACAGCACGACGCAGCGCACGTCGCGTCGCTCGGCGAGCGCATCGATCGTCGCGCCGATCGCGGCGAACATCGCCGGGTCGATCGCGTTCATCTTGTCGGCGCGGGCGAGCCGCACGTCGGCGATTCCATCGGCGACGTTGAGGGTGACGCGGTCGTTCATGGCTCTCTCTCCCGTGGCCCGCCACGCTACCGCCACCCCGTGCGTTGCGCTACCGCCGATGGCGTGTAGAGACGGGGGATGAGCGGCTTCAATATCGACGCCTTCATGGCGCACCGGTTCGGCGGCCATGCCGGGGCGCTGGGCATCGTCTATCATGGCCGCGGCGACGGCTGGGTCGAGCTGGCCCTCCCTTATACCGACGCGCTGATCGGCGATCCCGACAGCGGCGTGCTCGCGTCGGGGCCGATCATCGCGCTGATGGACATGGCGACGAGCATCGCGGTGTGGGTCGCACGCGACCGGTTCGCCCCGCAGGCGACGCTCGACCTGCGCGTCGACTATCTTCGGCCGGCGGTGCCGGGGCGGACGGTGATCGGCCGCGGCGAATGCCTGCGGCTGACCCGCTCGATCGCCTTCGTGCGTGGCATCGCCTATGACGAGACCCCCGACGATCCGCTCGCGCACGTCGCGGGCACGTTCATGCTGATGGATGCGAGCGCATGACGCCGCCGACCGGATTGCCGCCTTATGCCGAACTGCTCGGCATCTCGCTGACCCCGCGCGACGGCGCGGCGCCGACGCTGGTGCTGCCGTTCCGCGATGTGGTGCTCGGGCGGCCGGGGTTCCTGCACGGCGGCGCGATCGCGGGATTGCTCGAAGTGGCGGCGATCGTCTCGCTACGGCATGCGCTGGCGGAGGAAGGCGGCGGCCGGATCAAGCCGGTCAACGTCACCGTCGACTTCATGCGCGGCGGCCGCGACAAGCCGACGCATGCCGAGGGCATCGTGACCCGGCTCGGCACGCGCATCGCCAACGTCGAGGCGGTGGCGTGGCAGGACGACCGCGCGAGGCCGATCGCGAGCGCGCGGATGAACTATCTGATCGTGCGGGACTGATCCAAGCCGCCCGTCACCCTACCCCTTCGCCATCCCGGCTCTCACCGGGATGGCGAAGGGATCGAGGGCGCGCGTCTACCTCCGCGCCACCCGCTCCGCCTCGGCGACCTGCTCGGGCGTGGGCGTGACGCCGGTGTAGAGCACGAATTGCTCGAGCGCCTGTAGCGTGCCGATCGCGGCGCCGGTGATCACCCGCTTGCCCGCGTCGCGCGCGGCGCGGAGCAACGGCGTGTCGGGCGGCAGAGCGACCGCGTCGAGCACCAGTTCCGCCGCGGCGATCGTGGCGCGGTCGAACGCCAGCGCGTCCGCATCCGCGCCTTCCATGCCGAGCGGCGTCACGTTGGCGATCAGGCCGGCGGTGCGACCGCCCACCTCGGGCGCCCACTCCCAGCCGACCAACGCCGCGAGCGCGCGGCCCGACCGCTCGTTGCGCGCGACGATCGTGCCGCGGGTCAGGCCGGCGTCGCGCAACGCGGTCGCCACCGCTTTGCCCATCCCGCCCGAGCCGCGCAGCATCGCCGTCGTGCCCGCCGCCACGCCGGCCTGTTCGACCAACGTGCGCACCGCCGAATAATCGGTGTTGTGGCCGGTCAGCCGGCCGTCGTCGTTGACGATCGTGTTGACGCTGTCGATCGCCTCGGCCGAGCCCTCCAGCCCGTCGAGCAGCGGGATTACCGCCTCCTTGAACGGCATCGAGATCGCGCAGCCGCGGATACCCAGCGCGCGGATGCCACCGATCGCGGCGGGCAGGTCCGTGGTGGTGAACGCCTTATAGACGTAGTCGAGCCCGAGCAGCTCGTAGAGCCGGTTGTGGAAGCGCGTCCCGAAATTGCTCGGCCGCGCCGACAGCGACATGCACAGCCGCGTGTCGCGGCCGATCAGGGGTTTGGTCATGATCGTTCCTTCTCAATTCCTCCCTCGCTTTAGCGGGGGAGGGGGACCGCCCGCGTCAGCGGGTGGTGGAGGGGGGCGTTTCCGCATACGGCATGTCTACCGTATCCTCCCCCTCCGTCACGGCTTCGCCGTGCCACCTCCCCCTGGCGGGGGAGGATTTATTTCGCCGTCAGCTTGATCAACCGCCCCGGCGACTTGCCGCCGTCCTCGATCAACCAGATCCCCCCGTCCGGCCCCTGATCAACGTCTCGGATACGCGCGCCCATCGGCCATTGGTCGCCTTTCCGCGCATTCTGCCCGTCGAGATCGACACGGACCAAAGACTGCGACGACAGGCCGCCGATAAAGGCATCGCCCTGCCATTGCGGGAACATCTTGCCCGAATAGATCATCAGCCCGCCCGGCGAGATCACCGGATTCCACCACACCTTCGGCGGTTCGTAGCCGTCACCCGGCGCATGATCGGGGATGTCGCGGCCGTCGTAATGGCTGCCGTTCGATGCGTTCGGCCAGCCGTAATTGCGGCCGGGCATGATGAGATTGACCTCGTCGCCGCCCTTCGGCCCCATCTCCTGTTCCCACAACCGGCCCTTGCCGTCGAAGGCGAGCCCAAGCAAATTACGATGGCCATAGCTCCACACTTCGGGCGCGAAGCCCTTCGCGGCGAGCGGATTGCCCGGCGCCGGCTTGCCGTCGAGCGTCAGCCGCAGAACCTTGCCGAGCGTCGCCTGCGGGTCCTGCGCAGGGGTGAACTTCTGCCGCTCGCCGTTGGTGAAGAACAGCGACTGGCCGTCGGGGGCGAAGGCGATGCGGCCGGAATAATGGCCGTCGCCTTCGACGAACGGCCGCGCCTGGAACAAGGCTTCGATCTCGCCGAGCCGGTCGCCGCCGCGGCCGTCGTCGCGCAGCCGGCCGCGCGCCAGCACCACGCCCTTGCCGCCCGCGCCCTTGGTCGAATAGCTGAAATAGATCCGCTTGCTCGCCGCGAAATCGGGCGCGGGGACGACGTCCATCAGTCCGCCCTGCCCCGCCGTATCGACGGGAAGCGTCGCGATCGTCTGGCGGCGCTTGCCGTCGGGCGACAGCAGGATCATCTGCCCCGCCTTCTCGGTCACCACGATCCGCTCGTCGGGCAGGAACGCGAGCGCCCAGGGCGAGACGAAATCGGCGACCACCGTCTCGCGGAACGGCTTGGCGGAGGGCGGCGTCTCGCCCGCCTGCGGGACGCTGCCCTCGGTCGCGGGCGCGTTGCCCGAACAGGCGATGAGGGCGATCGGCAATGTGGCCAGCAGACTGAAGCGCATATGTTTCTCCCGGTTACCGCCGGCAAACGCGCAACCGCCGGCGATGGATGCTTGTGTCCGATCGCCGCAAAGCGTATATGACACCTGCCTTCTCTAACATCGTCAGGTGAAAGAGGCTGCGGAGGACCCCTTCCGCGGCGGCGGACACGCATATCTGGAGCCTGCATGGCGGACATCGCCCACCTCACGCAATTGATCGAAACGGAAGCCCGCGCGCTGGGTTTCGACCTCGTGCGCGTGAAGATGTTCGGCGGCAAGTCCGATCCCACGTTGCAGGTGATGGCCGAGCGTCCCGATACCGGCCAGTTGACGATCGACGATTGCGCCGACCTGTCGCGCCGCATCTCGGACGTGCTCGACGCGCTGGAAGCCGAGGGCAAGGACCCGATCCCGGACGCCTATCGGCTCGAAGTGTCGTCGCCCGGCATCGACCGGCCGCTCACCCGGCCGCAGGATTACGCCACCTGGGCCGGCCACGAGGCGAAGATCACGCTGGTCGAGAAGATCGACAACCGCAAGATCCTGACCGGCGACCTCGTCGGCATCGACGGCGACAAGGTGACGATCGACGTGCGCGGCTATCAGCCGATGACGGTCGCGCTCGATCAGATTCACGACGCCAAGCTGACGATCACCGACCGCCTGCTCGCGGCCACCGCGCCGCTGTCGAGCGAAGGCGCCGACGAATTCGAAGAGATCGCCGACGACGCCGATCTCGACTCCAACGACAATCATGCCCTTAGCGAAGGACAGAAGTAAGATGGCCACCGTCGCCACCGCCAACCGCGCGGAACTGATCGCGATCGCCAATTCGGTCGCCACCGAGAAGATGATCGACAAGAGCATCGTCATCGAAGCGCTTGAGGAAGCGATCCAGCGCGCCGCCAAGACCCGTTACGGCATCGAGAACGACATCCGCGCGAAGCTCGACCCGAACACCGGCGACCTGCGCTTGTGGCGCGTCGTCGAGGTGGTCGAGGCGGTCGACGATTATTTCAAGCAGGTCGACGTCACGCAGGCGCAGAAGCTCCAGAAGGGCGCGGTCGTCGGCGACTATATCGTCGATCCGCTGCCGCCGATCGAGTTCGGCCGTATCCAGGCGCAGGCCTCCAAGCAGATCATCTTCCAGAAGGTCCGCGACGCCGAGCGCGAGCGCCAGTATGAAGAATTCAAGGATCGCCAGGGCGAGATCATCACCGGCGTCGTCAAGCGCGTTGAGTTCGGCCATGTCGTCGTCGACCTCGGCCGCGCCGAGGGCGTCATCCGCCGCGACCAGCAAATCCCGCGCGAAGTGGTGCGCGTCAACGACCGCATCCGCTCGCTGATCCTCAACGTCCGCCGCGAGAACCGCGGGCCGCAGATCTTCCTCAGCCGCGCGCACCCCGACTTCATGAAGAAGCTGTTCGCGCAGGAAGTGCCCGAGATCTACGACGGCATCATCACCATCCAGGCGGCAGCCCGTGATCCTGGGTCGCGCGCGAAAATCGGCGTCATCAGCCGAGACAGCAGCATCGATCCGGTCGGCGCCTGCGTCGGCATGAAGGGCAGCCGCGTCCAGGCCGTGGTGCAGGAGATGCAGGGCGAGAAGATCGACATCATCCCCTGGTCGCCCGATATCGCCACCTTCGTCGTCAACGCGTTGCAGCCCGCTTCGGTGAGCCGCGTCGTGATCGACGAGGAAGAGGAGCGGATCGAGGTCGTCGTCCCCGACGATCAGCTCAGCCTCGCGATCGGCCGCCGCGGCCAGAACGTGCGCCTCGCCAGCCAGCTCACCGGCAAAGCGATCGACATCCTCACCGAACAGGATGCCAGCGAGAAGCGCCAGAAGGAGTTCACCGAGCGTACCGAGATGTTCCAGAACGAACTGGACGTCGACGAGACGCTGGCGCAGCTGCTGGTCGCCGAAGGCTTCGGCGCGCTGGAAGAGGTCGCCTATGTCGAACTCGACGAGATCGCCGGCATCGAGGGCTTCGACGAGGACCTCGGCCAGGAGCTGCAGAGCCGTGCGCAGGAAGCGCTCGACCGCCGCGAGGCCGCCAACCGCGAGGAGCGCACCGCGCTCGGCGTCGAGGATGCGCTGATCGACATGCCGTATCTGACGGAGGCGATGCTGGTCACGCTCGGCAAGGCGGGGATCAAGACGCTCGACGATCTTGCCGATCTCGCCACCGACGAACTGGTCGAGAAGAAGCGCGTCGAACCGCGCCGCCGCAACGAGGACGCCCCCAAGCGCCCCGAGCCGAAGGGCGGCATCCTTGCCGAATACGGCCTGAGCGACGAACAGGGCAACGAGATCATCATGGCCGCACGCCAGCATTGGTTCGCCGAGGACGAGGCACCGGCCGCGGCCGAGACCACGCCCGAGACTGCCGAAGCGGGCGAGGACGCCAAGAGCGAGGCGGAGGAAGGCTGATGCCGTTCGTCTCGATCCGACTGGCGGGCAGCGCGACCCGCGACCAGAAAGCGGGGATCGTCGCCGACGTGACGGCTTCGCTGGTCACGCGGCTGGGCAAGAACCCGGCCGCGGTGCAGATCGTGATCGAGGAGGTCTCGACGGAGAATTACGGCGCCGGCGGCCAGCTGATCGCCGACCGCGACGCCGCCCCCGCGGCCACGGCGCCATCGAGGGAGGACGCACATGCGGTTCCCTCACAATGAGCCGCTAGCGCTCCAGCAGGTTCACGAAGGGCGACGCGACTCGCGGGTACCCGCGGGGACGTGGCCGCTTGCGCGTTATCCTCACAGCGAAGGGCTTGCCGCCCGGTGGGCCCCGGAACAAGTCCGGGGTGACGGGGTGTGTCGGGCTAATGGTGTGAACCCCATCTTCGCGGGGGGCGTCGCATGACCGATCCCGTTCGCAAGTGCATCCTGACGCAGGATCGCGACAATCGCGACAATCTCATCCGGCTGGCGATCGGTCCCGACGGGCAGGTGCTGCCCGACGTGCGCGCCAAGGCGCCGGGGCGCGGGGCGTGGATCGGCGTCACCCGCGGCGCGCTCGAAGAGGCGATCGCCAAGAAGAAGCTGCGGGGCGCGCTCGCGCGTGCCTTCAAGGGGGCCGAGCTTGTCATTCCCGACGATCTGCCCGCGCGGATCGCCACCGCACTCGAACGCAATGCGCTCGACCGGCTCGGGCTCGAATCACGGTCGGGCACGCTGCTGACCGGGTCCGAGAAGATCGAGGCGGCGGCGCGCGCGGGGCAGCTTCATGCGCTCTATCATGCGGCGGATGCCGGCACCGACGGCAACCGCAAGCTCGACCAAGCGTGGCGGATCGGCTCGGACCGTGAAGGATCGCCGTTGAGGGGCTTGGTTTTGCCGATGCCCCGCCCCATATTGTCGTTGGCGCTGGGCCGCGAGAATGTGGTACACATCGGCCTGACCGACCGCGCTGCCGCCGCGCGGGTGAGCGATGCGCTCGACCGCTGGCTGCATTTTATCGGACCTGAAACCCCTCCCGTGTCTTGCGAAACGGCCTCGCAAGGCGCATCGGCGCCCGGACTTCCCCCTGTACTTCCGGGGGATGTATCCGACGGGCTGCGACCGGCCGTAGACGTGAACGAGGAATTTGAGTGAGCGACACCGACAACGATAAGCCGAAACTTGGCATGCGCGCGCCCTTGGGGCTGAAGCGCACGGTCGAGACCGGCCAGGTGAAGCAAAGCTTCAGCCACGGCCGGTCCAATACGGTGATCGTGGAAACGAAGAAGCGGCGCGTTCTCGGCCGTCCGGGTGAGGCACAGGCCGCACCCGAACCGCAGGTCGAGGCGCCCGTCGCCGCGCCTGCTCCGGCGCCAGCCCCCGCTCCCGTCCCGCGCCCGGCGCCGTCGAACGAGACGCCGCAGGAGCGCCAGGCCCGCATGCTGCGCGAAGCCGAGGACCAGCGCATGCACGCGCTGGAGGATGCGCGCCGTCGTGAGGAGGCCGCGCGTGCGCAGGCCGCGGAGGACGAGCGCACCCGCGCCGCCGGAAAGGCAGCCGCCGCGGCTGCCCCGGCTCCGGCGCCAGCCCCCGAGCCGACGCCGGAACCTGTTGCGGCACCGGCGCCCGTGCCGGCTGCACCGCAGGTCGCCGCGCCGGTCGTGCCGACTCCCGCTGGCCGTGGCTTCCGCCCGGTCGAGCGCGTCGTGCCGCCGGCGCCGGTCGAGGCACCGACTCCGGTCGCCGCACCGACGCCGGCCCCTGCCCCGACGCCGGCGCCTGCTCCGGTCGAGGCCGCTGCGCCGGCGCCGGCGCCGGCGCCGGCGCCCACGCCCGCCCCGGCCGCTGCACCCGCGCCGGTCGTCGGCTTCGGTCGCGATCCGTCGCTGCCCGCGCCGCGTCGCTTCTCGCCGGTCGCGCGTCCCGAAATCCCCAAGCCGCAGCCCAAGCCTGCGCCGGCCCCCGCGGCCGCGCCGGCGGCTGCCGCGACGACCGCGGCGGGCAATGCCGGTGGCGCCGGCGGCGCTGCCTCGCGCAACCTGCCTTCGGGTCAGGCGACGCCGCGCAACGCGCCGCCGAGCCGGCCAACCCAGCGCGATCGCAAGGGCGACGAGCGTCGCGGCGGTAAGCTGACCGTCAACCGCGCGCTCGGCGACGATGGTGCGCGTTCGCGCAGCCTCGCCGCGCTCAAGCGTGCGCGCGAAAAGGAAAAGCGTCATTTCGGCGGCCCGCGCGAACAGCAGGCCAAGCAGATCCGCGACGTCCAGGTGCCCGAGGCGATCACCGTCCAGGAACTCGCCAATCGTATGGCGGAAAAGGGCGCGGATTTGGTCAAGACGTTGTTCAAGATGGGCATGCCCGTTACGATGACGCAAACGATCGATCAGGACACTGCCGAGCTGCTGGTGACCGAATTCGGCCACAATATCGTCCGTGTCAGCGACAGCGACATCGACCTGGCGCTCGACACCGGCGAGGATTCGACCGAATCGCTCAAGCCGCGTCCGCCGGTGGTGACGATCATGGGTCACGTCGACCACGGCAAGACCAGCCTGCTCGACGCGCTGCGCGGCACCGACGTGGTGCGCGGCGAGGCCGGTGGCATCACGCAGCATATCGGCGCCTATCAGGTCACGCTGAAGGACAAGTCGAAGGTCACCTTCCTCGACACGCCGGGCCACGAGGCGTTCACGCAGATGCGTGCCCGCGGCGCCGATGTCACCGACATCGTGGTGCTGGTGGTGGCGGCCGACGACGGGCTGATGCCGCAGACGATCGAGGCGATCAACCACACCAAGGCGGCCGGCGTGCCGATGATCGTGGCGATCAACAAGATCGACAAATACGAGGCCAATGCCCAGCGCGTGCGCGAGCGTCTGCTCGAACATGAAGTGGTGGTCGAGGAAATGGGCGGCGACGTCCAGGACGTCGAGGTCTCCGCGCTCAAGAAGACCGGGCTCGACACGCTGATCGAGAAGATCCAGCTCCAGGCCGAACTGCTCGAATTGCGCGCCAACCCCGATCGTCCGGCCGAGGGCACGGTGATCGAGGCGAAGCTCGACAAGGGCCGCGGTCCGGTCGCGACGATCCTCGTCAACCGCGGCATCCTGCGGGTCGGCGACGTCTTCGTCATCGGCGCGGAGAGCGGCAAGGTCCGTGCGCTGATCGACGACAAGGGCCGTCAGGTGAAGGAAGCCGGCCCGGCGATGCCGGTCGAGGTGCTCGGCATGACCGGCGTACCGTCGGCAGGCGATCCGTTGCAGGTGGTCGAGAGCGAGGCGCGTGCCCGCGAGGTCGCCGAATATCGCCAGAGCGTGCTGACGCAGAAGCGCACGACGACGGCGCCGGCGAGCCTCGAGAGCATGTTCTCGGCGCTGAAGGCGAATGCCGCGATCGAATATCCTTTGGTGGTCAAGGCCGATACCCAGGGTACGGTCGAGGCGATCGTCGCGTCGATCAACAAGATCTCGACCGACCTCATCAAGGCGCGGGTGCTGCACGCGGGCGTCGGTGGCATCACCGAGAGCGACGTGACGCTGGCGGGTGCGAGCGGCGCGCCGATCATCGGCTTCAACGTCCGCGCCAACGCCAAGGCGCGCGAGATCGCCGAGCGGCAGAAGGTGGCGTTGAAATATTACGACGTCATCTACGACCTGATCGACGAGATCCGCGCCGGCATGGCGGGCGAGCTCGGGCCGGAAGCGTTCGAGACCGTGGTCGGCCGTGCGGAGATCCGCGACGTCTTCTCGGCGGGCAAGCACGGCAAGGCGGCCGGTCTGCTCGTGGTCGACGGCGTCATCCGCAAGGCGCTCAAGGCGCGCATCACGCGCAACGACGTCATCATCTATCAGGGTGAGATCGCGTCGCTGCGCCGCTTCAAGGACGATGTCGCCGAAGTGCGCGCCGGTCTGGAATGCGGTGTGACGTTCACGCAGAATTTCGTCGACATCAAGCCGGGCGACTTCCTCGAAACGTTCGAAGTCGAGATGCGCGAACGGACCCTCTGAACCGCCTCCCTCTCCTGATCGGGAGAGGGGGCGTTGCCGCAGGCAGCATCGGGCGAGGGGCGCACGCCCTTCGCCCCCGCCCTCCCGCCCGCGAGGGGGACAAGAGACAGCATCATGAACAAAGATCCCCAGGATAAATCGGTCCGCGCCCTGCGCATCGGCGAGCAGGTGCGCCACGTGCTGTCGGAAATCCTCCAGCGCGGCGACGTCCACGACGAGACGCTGGCCAAGCACATGGTCTCGATCACCGAGGTGCGCATGTCCCCCGACCTGCGCCACGCGACGGTGTTCGTGAAGCCGCTGCTCGGCCGCGACGAGGACCAGGTGCTGAAGGCGCTGCGCACCAACACCGCCTATCTCCAGCGCGAGGTCGCGCATCGCATCCAGACGAAATATGCCGCCAAGCTCAAGTTCCTCGGCGACGAGAGCTTCGACGAAGGCAGCCACATCGACGCCTTGCTCCGCAAGCCCGAGGTGGCGCGCGATCTGGGCGATGCTGGCGAGGATTGACGCGCCTGCGCGAGGCCATCAGTCTTGCCTGATGACGCATGATGCGACGATTGACGAAAATGGCACCGTCACCATCCCTGCCGACATCATCCAAAGGATGGGCTGGCGGGCAGGCCAGATGTTCGAAATATCCGTCGTGGGTGATGAGATAACCCTCACCGCTATTCGGGCTAAGCCTGGTCACCACCAAGAGGCATGATGCGCCGTCTGACCACGATGTCCGTCGTTATCGGTGCTGCCCTGCTGTATTGGCCATCCGCCTCATCGGGGCAGATCAGTGCGCTCTCGACCGACTGCAAAGCTGGGGGCCCCCGGCGCGGCTTGGGCGTGTACCAGTTCGTCGCCACCTGTGCAGGCCGCGCTCCCTCCCCCGACGGTCGTCTCGCGATCGTCCAGCGGGCCTATCGCGACCGCCAGCCTCCTATCGAGTTGCAGGATGCCAACGGCAGGATCGTGGCACGCTTGGGCAATCTGTCCGACGACATGCCCTTTACCGTCATGTGGTCGCCCGATTCCCACTGGGTTGCGGTCAACCATCATGTTGGCTCATTCATGGACGAGTTGAAGATCTTCGAGATCGTCGGTCGAACAATCATTGAACGACCACGCCTGACCAATGCGGCACGGCAGCAAGCGGTGCAACGGTTTCGATGCCTGTCGCCATCCTCGGTCTTGCCCAATGCCATCCGCTGGTCGAAGGACGGCCATCGGCTAGCGATGGTCACCATCAGTTCGCAAGATGCGTGCAGCGAGACCGCCAAACGCGGCGACTGGCGGCCATTGTGGATGATCGGCGACGTGCGGACCGGGCGGATCGACCCCGCGTCGGTTCGCGTCGACAAGGCTGATGGCCCTTTGCGGGAACCACGTGATCCGCTGTATCGCGGCTTCTGATGGCCAAGCTCTATTTCTACTACGCCTCGATGAACGCGGGCAAGTCGACCAACCTCTTGCAGGCGGACTTCAACTATCGCGAGCGGGGCATGAACACGATGCTGTTCACCGCGGCGGTGGACGATCGCTTCGCAGCGGGGACGATCACCAGCCGGATCGGGCTGGAGGCGCCGGCGACGCCGTTCGATGCGACCACCGATCTTGCCGCCTGCGTCGCCGAGCGGCAGGCGCGCGAGCCGCTCGCCTGCGTGCTGGTCGACGAGGCGCAATTCCTCTCCGCGGGGCAGGTCGCGCAGGTGGCGCGGATTTGCGATGTCTTCAACGTGCCGGTGCTGGCTTACGGGTTGCGCACCGATTTCCAGGGGCGGTTGTTCGAGGGGTCGGCGCGGTTGCTCGCGATCGCCGACGCGCTCATCGAGATCAAATCGGTGTGCGTGTGCGGGCGCAAGGCGATCATGAACCTGCGCGTCGACGCGCAAGGCCGCGCAATCGCCGAGGGCGCGCAGACCGAGATCGGCGGCAATGACCGCTATGTCGCTCTATGCCGGCGACATTTCAGCGAGGCTTTGGGGTCCTAGCCGCCGTCCTCACCCTTCCCACCGCCTGCGGCGGCGGGCCCCTTCCCTCTCCCGCCGGGAGAGGGAGAGACGGCGTTGCCGGCGATGGGTGAGGATGAGCGCGCCGCACACTGGCGCACCGCCCTGCCCCACGCCATATCGCGCGCATGAACCCCGAGCATATCGTCTATCGCACCGCCGTCTGGATCATCCCGCTGGTGATCGCGATCGTCTTCCACGAGGTCGCGCACGGCTGGATGGCGAAATGGCTCGGCGATCCCACTGCGCAGGAGCAGCGGCGGCTGAGCTTCAATCCGATCCGTCACGTCGACCCGGTCGGGACGGTGATCCTGCCGCTCGGCCTCGCCATCGCCGGTGCGCCGGTGTTCGGCTGGGCCAAGCCGGTGCCGGTGATCGCGCAGCGGCTGCGCAACCCGCGCTGGGGGATGGTCGCGGTCGCGCTGGCCGGGCCGGGGATGAACCTCGCGCTCGCGACGCTGACCGCGATCGCGATCGGCATCATCGGCGCGACCGCGGGCGGCGCGGCGCCGGCCGGCGTCGCCGCCTTCGTGCTCGCCAATCTGGTCAATTTCCTGCTCGTCAACGTCTTCCTCGCGATCTTCAACCTGCTGCCGATGCCGCCGTTCGATGGCGGCCACGTCGTCGAGGGGCTGCTGCCGCGGCCGCTCGCCGCGCAATATGCCAAGATCGGGCGGTTCGGCTTCCTGCTGCTGATCCTCGTGCTGGTCGTGCTGCCGATGGTGTTTCCGGGCGCCGATCTGGTCGGGCGCGTCGTCGGGCCGCCCGCGCAGGCGGTGATCGGCTGGTTCCTGGCCTTGGCGACCGCAATCGCCTAACGGCCGCGCGATGCACGGTTGGATCATCATCGACAAGCCCTTGGGGCTGGGCAGCACGCAGGTCGTCTCCGCGGTCAAGCGCGCGCTGCGGCAGGGCGGCTACGGCAAGTTCAAGGTCGGCCATGGCGGCACGCTCGATCCGCTCGCGACCGGCGTGCTGCCGGTCGCGGTGGGCGAGGCGACCAAGCTCGCCGGGCGGATGCTCGACAGCGACAAGGTCTACGACTTCACGATCCGCTTCGGCGAGCAGACCGATACGCTGGATGCGGAGGGGGTGGTGATCGCGACGTCGGACATGCGGCCGACCGCGGCACAGGTCGCGGCGGTGCTGCCGCGCTTCACCGGGCCGATCACGCAGGTGCCGCCGGCCTATTCCGCGCTCAAGGTCGATGGCGCGCGGGCCTATGACTTGGCGCGAGCCGGGGAAGAGGTGGTGCTGGCCGGGCGGCAGGTGACGATCCACGCCCTCCATTCCTCCCCGGCACGGGGAGGGGGACCGTCCGCGCCAGCGGATGGTGGAGGGGGGCCTCCCCAAACGGTGTCGCGGGAGGAAGCCCCCCTCCACCATCCTGCGGATGGTCCCCCTCCCCGTACCGGGGAGGAATTGCATGAATTCACTCTTACTGCGCACGTCTCCAAGGGCACCTATATCCGCTCCCTCGCGCGCGACGTCGCGCTGGCGCTCGGCACGGTGGGGCACGTCACCATGCTCCGCCGCACCAAGGCGGGGCCGTTCACCCTCGCCCCCGCGATATCGCTGGACAAATTGGCTGAGGCCGGTATGGCGCGCAGCCTTGAACAATCACTCCTGCCGTTGAGGGCGGGGCTGGACGACATCCCGGCTCTACCCCTCACCCCCGATCAGGCAGGGGCGCTCCGCCAGGGGCGCGTTCTGAACGGGATCGCCGAGGACGATGGCCAATATTTCGCGTGTGACGGGGATATCCCGGTCGCGCTGATAGAGGTCGAGGCCGCAGAGGCCCGCGTCGTCCGTGGCTTCAACCTATGATGTCGAGGACTGACACATGACCATTACCGCAGAACGCAAGGCCGAAGTCGTCAAGGAACATGCTCGCCAGGAAGGCGACACCGGTTCGCCGGAAGTCCAGGTCGCGATCCTTTCGGAGCGCATCAAGAACCTGACCGAGCATTTCAAGGGTCACAAGAAGGACAACCATTCGCGCCGCGGGCTGCTGATGATGGTCAACAAGCGGCGCTCGCTGCTCGACTATCTCCGCAAGACCGATGGTCAGCGGTACCTCGACCTGATCGCGAAGCTCGGCCTTCGCAAGTAACGATGAGGGCGGCCTTCGGGTCGCCCTTTTCATATGTCCGTGCTACAGGCGGACATCACGGTTTCACGAATACCGGCATGAGCCGGGTAGCGGAGACGGGCAATTCGGCCCCGATCCACGGGAGCGACAAGACGCTCCATACCGACGCGGGCCGGCTAGCCCGCGATACAGGCCCCCCGCAGCATCTGGCTCGGGGAGTGAAGGAAAATACATGTTCAATGCCAAGAAGGTATCGATCGAGTGGGGCGGCCAGACGCTGACCCTCGAAACGGGCAAGGTTGCCCGCCAGGCCGACGGCGCGGTGATCGCGACGCTCGGCGAGACGGTCGTGCTCTGCGCCGTCACCGCGGCGAAGTCGGTGAAGGAAGGCCAGGATTTCTTCCCGCTGACCGTCCATTATCAGGAGAAGTTCTCCGCCAGCGGCCGCATCCCCGGCGGCTTCTTCAAGCGCGAGCGCGGCGCGACCGAGCGTGAGACGCTCGTCAGCCGCCTGATCGATCGTCCGATCCGCCCGCTGTTCCCCGAGGGTTTCTACAACGAGATCAACTGCATCGCGCAGGTGCTCAGCTATGACGGCGAAAACGAGCCCGATCTGCTGGCGATGATCGCCGCCTCCGCGGCGATGACGCTGTCGGGCGTGCCCTTCATGGGCCCGATCGGCGCGGCGCGCGTCGGCTACAAGGACGGCGAGTATCAGCTCAATCCGTCCGACGCCGAAGTCGCCACCGGCGACCTCGACCTGATGGTCGCGGCGACGCACGACGCGGTGATGATGGTCGAGTCCGAAGCCAACGAGCTGTCGGAAGACGTCATGCTCGGCGCCGTGATGTTCGCGCATCGCGCGTCGCAGGACGTGATCAACGCGATCATCAAGCTCGCCGAACAGGCCGCCAAGGAGCCCTGGGAGCTCAAGACCCAGGACGACAGCGCCGGCGTCAAAGCCAAGCTCAAGAAACTGATCGGCAAGGACCTGGAGGCGGCGTACAAGCTGACCGACAAGCAGGCCCGCCAGACCGCGATCAACGAAGCCCGTGCGAAAGCACGTGAAGGCATGGCCGACCTCAAGGACAGCGATCCCCAGTCCTATCTCGCCAGCCTCAAGCTGGTGAAGAAGCTGGAGGCGGACATCGTCCGCACCGCGATCCTCAAGACCGGTCGCCGCATCGACGGCCGCGACACCAAGACGGTCCGTCCGATCGAGGCGGAAGTCCACTTCCTGCCGCGCGCGCACGGTTCGGCGCTGTTCACCCGTGGCGAGACGCAGACGATCGCGACCACCACGCTCGGCACCCGCGACGCGGAGCAGATGATCGACGGCCTCGGCGGCCTGTCGTACCAGAATTTCATGCTCCACTATAACTTCCCGCCCTATTCGGTCGGTGAAGTCGGTCGCTTCGGTGCGCCGGGTCGCCGCGAAGTCGGCCACGGCAAGCTGGCATGGCGCGCGCTGCGCGCGGTGCTGCCGACCAAGGAGGAATTCCCGTACACGATCCGCGTCACCAGCGACATCACCGAGTCGAACGGCTCGTCGTCGATGGCGACGGTGTGCGGCGGCAGCCTGGCGATGATGGACGCCGGCGTGCCGCTGAAGCGCCCGGTGTCGGGCATCGCGATGGGCCTGATCCTCGAAGGCAAGGACTTCGCCGTCCTGTCGGACATCCTGGGCGACGAGGATCACCTCGGCGACATGGACTTCAAGGTCGCCGGCACCAGCGAGGGCATCACCGCGCTGCAGATGGACATCAAGATCTCCGGCATCACCGAAGAGATCATGAAGGTCGCGCTGGCACAGGCGCATGAGGGCCGCGCGCACATCCTCGGCGAAATGGCCAAGGCGCTGGGCGAGACCCGCTCGGAGCTGTCGGCGCACGCGCCGCGCATCGAGACCTTCTCGATCGACAAGTCGAAGATCCGCGAAGTCATCGGCACCGGCGGCAAGGTGATCCGCGAGATCGTCGCGCAGACCGGCGCCAAGGTCGACATCGACGACGAGGGCGTCATCAAGGTTTCCTCGTCCGATCCGGCGCAGATCGATGCCGCGATCAAGTGGATCAAGGGCCTCGTCGAGGAAGCGGAAGTCGGCAAGGTCTATGACGGCAAGGTCGTCAACCTCGTCGATTTCGGCGCCTTCGTGAACTTCATGGGCGGCAAGGACGGTCTCGTCCACGTCTCGGAAATCAAGAACGAGCGCGTCGAGAAGGTGTCCGACGTCCTGTCCGAAGGGCAGGAAGTGAAGGTCAAGGTCCTCGAGATCGATCCGCGCGGCAAGGTTCGCCTGTCGATGCGCGTCGTCGATCAGGAAACCGGCGCCGAGCTGGAGGACACGCGTCCGGCACGCGAACCGCGCGAAGGCGGCGGCAGGGAAGACGGGCGTGGTCCGCGCGGCCCGCGCAGCGGCGGCGGCGATCGTGACGGCGGTGGCCGTGGCGGCGATCGTGGTCCGCGTCGCGATGGCGGCGGGCGTGACGGCGGTGGCCGTGGTCCGCGCCGTGACGGCGGCGACCGTGGTCCCCGCAGCGAGGGCGGCGATCGCGGCCCGCGCAACGGCGGCGGCAACGACGACGGCCCCGCGCCCGAGTTCGCGCCGGCCTTCCTGACCGAAACGCGCGACTGATCCTTCGGATCGACGTGAGCAAGAGGGGTTCGGCAGCGATGCCGGGCCCCTTTTTCGTGGAGGGATGGCGGTGGCATGCGGCCGAGGGGCTCGTCCGGGGCCGACTGCCATTCGATCAAAGTCCTTCCCCTGGCGGGGGAGGACTTTAAGCCAAAATTCAAATGGCGATCCCGCCTGGGGTCCGCCGTCAAGGTGTCGGCAGCGATACCGTCGCGCCGTCCCACAAACGCTCCGCGGCCTCGCGCAATTGCTCGGTCGACACCGGCTTGTCGCAGCGCGGCAGCGTGCGGTAGCGATCCGGGATGATCGCGGCGTCATAGCCGCTGGTGATCAGCACGCGCACCTGCGCGGCGAGCAACTGGTCGATCAGCGGATAGACCAACGTCTCGCGCAGATTGATGTCGAGGATCGCGACGTCGAGCGGCCCGGCGTCGGCGAGCAGCCGCATCGCCTGCGACAGCGAGGCGACCGGCCCGACCACCCCCGCGCCAACCGCGCGCAATTCGCGCGCCAGATCGTCCGCGATCAGATATTCATCCTCGACGATGAGTATGGATCGCCCGGCCAGCGGTGATGCTGCTGCTGATGTCATTGAGCTACTCCCTGTAGAACAAGGGATAATGAATCAGTCGGCGGCGGCGTTAACATGGGTAAGCGAGCGGAAGCGACAAATGCTGTCAGGTTTCCCCATGTCATCCGCGCCATCCGCCAATCGCCTGATCACCCGGTTGCAGCATTATGTCGCGTTCGCCGACGACGAACGCGCGGCGATCGACGCGGCCTGCGCGGGACCGCCGCTCGTGGTGCGCCAGCGCCGCGACCTGATCCGCGAAGGCGACCGTCCGCGCGGCGTCAACCTGATCCTCGACGGCTGGGCGTTCCGCTACAAGACGCTGGAGGACGGCCGGCGGCAGATCATCGCCTTCCACCTGCCCGGCGATCTCTGCGACGTGCACGGCTATATCCTGCGCGAGATGGATCATTCGGTCGGCGCGCTGACCCCCGTCCGCTACGTCGAGATCGCGCGCGACCAGATCGAGGCGCTGGCGGCGCTCGGCCCGCGCGTCAGCCAGGCCTTGTGGTGGGACGGCCTGACCGGCGCGGCGATCCAGCGCGAATGGACGGTCAACCTCGGCCAGCGCGACGCGCTGGAACGACTGTCGCACCTGTTCTGCGAGCTGATCTTCCGCCTGCGTACCGTCGGCATGGTCGACGGCACGCGCTGCGAGATCCCGCTGACGCAGACCGACCTCGCCGAAGCGACGGGGATGACGCCGGTCCACGTCAACCGGATGGTGCAGGAGCTGCGCTCGCGCAATCTGATCCGCTGGAAAGGGCGCGAGTTCGAGGCGCTCGATCTTGACGGGCTGTGCGATGTCGCGATGTTCAATCCGGCCTATCTCCACCTCGATCACGAAGGACGGCATCTGGATGCCAACGGGTAATCCTCCCGCCATCGTCACCGCCGCTGCCGCCCCGCCCGCCATGTGCGGCCCGATCGACTGGCGCGCCACTGCCGAAGGGGGCAGCCTCGCCTTCGCCGCCGCCTGGTCGGTGCTGACCGGGCAGAGCGAGGCGGAGCGCGCGGGAAGCGGCTGGCTCGCCTGCCTCCATCCGGAGGATCATGCCGCGCTGACCGCCGGCTGGCAGCGCGCGCGTGCGACGCGGCTGTTCAGCGCCGATCTGCGCGTCGCCGCGGGCCCCGCGGGCGATTACCGCTGGCTGCGCGTGCAGGGCGTCCCCGCCGGCGACGGCACCGACGACTGGCGCGGCAGCGCGATCGACATATCGGACCTGCACCAGCGGATTGCCGGCGAAAGCCGGCTGCGCGCCGCGCTCCACCACCGCATCCGCAACGCGATGGCGATCATCCGCTCGATCGCGCGGCGCACCGCGGAGAATAGCGACACGGTGGAGGAGTATCGCAGCCATTTCGACGGCCGCCTTGCCGCCTTCGCACGGACGCAGAGTCATATCATGCGCGCCGGCGACCAGGGCGTCGACCTGGAGGGGCTGCTCGCCGACGCGCTGCTCGCGCATCAGGTCGGCGGCCGCGTCGGCTATGGCGGGCCCGAAGTGCGCTTGCCGCCGCGACTCGCCGACCAGCTCGGCATCGCCTTCCACGAACTGACCGACAATGCCGTCCAGCACGGCGCGCTGCACCGCGACGACGGGCGACTCGACATCCGCTGGTGGACCGCGGCGGCCGACGGCGTGCGCCAGCTCCACATCCGGTGGCACGAGGACCTGCCCGACGGCGGCGTCATGGCCCCCGTCGGCGAGGGCTTCGGGCTCGAACTGCTCACCCGCAGCCTGCGTTACGAGGTCGATGCGGCGGTGACGCTCGATTTCGCCGAGCGTGGCATGCTCTGCACGATCGCCCTGCCGCTCGACGACGCAGGATAATGTCGTCCGTTTGATCCAATTGAATCCGGCATGCCGCGAAAACCGTTATACACGAATCCTCTGCCGCGCAGACACATAGCGGCAGAGGACGATTTCGAACGGGAGGCGCGCCATGCAAATGTCAGCCGATATCGAATTCTACGTCCGCCGCGAACGCCAGGAACGACAGCTCGCCGAACGCGCGCGCGACACCGACGGCCGCCACGTCCACCTCGAACTCGCGCGATGCTACGCGCAGTTGATCGCCGACGCCGACGACAAACGCCACGATCCCGCGTGACCGCGGGGTAATCGCATAACAACGTCGGTGCGGGTTCGTCGTGTTCCCGGCCCTTCCCCGTCACGCCGGGCCGGTTCGAGGCCTGCGCGGGTACATGCTTGGTGGGTCACGAACCGACTTTCGCAGGTGACGGACCTGACGTGGGACCGGGGCGGCACACCGTGCCGCGCCCGATCCGCCGGTTCAGGCCCGTGCCGCGTCGTCGGGATGGCGCCATGCGACGACCTGCTGACGCTGCGTGCCGAGCGAATCGATCGCCAGCTCCATCACGTCGCCGGCCTTGAGGTAGATCGACTGCGGCTTCTTGCCCTCGCCGACGCCCGGCGGGGTGCCGGTGATCAGCAGGTCGCCGGGCAGCAAGGTGACATATTCGCTGACGTAGCTGATCAGCTGCTTGAGATCGAAGATCATCGTGCTGGTGTTGCCGGTCTGCATCCGCTCGCCGTTGACGTCGAGGTGCATGGCGAGCGCCTGGACGTCGCCGATCTCGTCGGGGGTCACCAGCCACGGGCCGACCGGGCAGAAGGTGTCGTGGCCCTTGCCTTTCGACCATTGCGTGCCGCGCTGCTTCTGGTTGAACCGCTCCGACACGTCGTTGGCGAGCACATAGCCGGCGACGTGATCGAGCGCCGCATCCTCGGACACGTAGCGGCAGGTCTTGCCGATGATTACGCCCAGCTCGACCTCCCAGTCGCTGTGCGTCGAATCCCTGGGCAGCATGACGTCGTCGTTCGGACCGGACAGGCTGGACAGCGCCTTCATGAACATCATCGGCTCGGTCGGGATTGGCAGGTTCGATTCGATCGCATGGTCGCGATAGTTGAGGCCGACCGCGACGATCTTGCCGATGCCCCCGACCGGCACGCCGTAGCGTGGCGTCCCTTCGACCACCGGCAGCGCCGCGACATCGGCGGCACGCACCGTGGGGATCGCATCGACGGTGATGTCGGCGACGATGCCCGACAGGTCGCGGATGCGACCGGCATCGTCGACGAGTCCGGGCTGTTCCTGGCCGGGCTGGCCGAAGCGGCAGAGTTTCATGACGGGCTCTTTCGGTAAGAGGAAGAACGCTGGCAAACGCATGCGATGCCATGGTGTTGGGCCGCTCCGTACAGCCGCCGGCGCGATGGCGAAACCCCGCGGGCGCGCTGCGCCGCGGCGGCGGGTGCGCCGCGCGACGATCTTGCGGCCGTTTCGCGCGATTATACGTTACGCTGCGGCGCGCCGAATCGTGGCGCGGGGGAGAGACGGACGTGACCATTGCCGCCAGCGTACGATCTCCCGGCCGGGCGCGCGCGTGAACCGTCTTGCGCCCGATGCGGACGACGCCCGCTTCATCCGCCGCATCGTCTACATCCTGGTCATCGCCGCGGTCGCCGCGGCTTTGTTCAAGGCGGGCAATCTGCTCATCCTCGCCTTCGGATCGATGCTCGGCGCGATCGCTATCCACGCCATCGCCGATCTCTACCGCGATCATCTGCGCGTGCCCGAGAAAGCGTCGGTCGGGCTCGGCATCGCCACCGCCTTCGGCATCGTCGGCTTCCTCGTCTGGCTGTTCGGCGTGCAGTTCCGCGAACAGGTCAACGTGCTCGTCACGCAATTGCCCGGCCTGCTCGACCAGCTCGCCGCCTGGGCCTCGCGCAGCCCGGTCGGCGCCAAGATCGTCGACGCGGTGCAACAGGCCTATGCCGGATCGCAGGCCGCGCAGGACGTCAGCGGGCTCGTCCAGGGCGGCGGCGAATTGCTGCTCAACAGCCTGCTGCTGCTCGTCGGCGCCGCCTTCTTCGCCGCCGATCCCGGTATCTACCAGCGCGGCTTCCTGTTCCTGATCCCGCGCGGCAAGCGTCCGGCGATCGAGGATGCGCTGTTCGACGTCGGCTCGACGTTGCGGCTCTGGCTGCGCTCGTCGTTGATCCTGATGACCAGCATGGGCGTGCTGGTCGGTGTCGGCCTGTGGATCTCGGGCGTGCCGTCCGCCGCGGCGCTCGGTCTGCTCGCCGGCCTGTCGGAGTTCATCCCCTATATCGGTCCGACCGCGGCGATGGTCCCGGCGCTGGGCCTCGCCGCGACACAGGGCACCGGGCCGCTGATCGGCACGCTCGTCACTTATGCCGTCGTGCGGCTGATCCAGACCAATTTCATCACGCCCTATGTGCAGGCGCGCGTCATCTCGATCCCGCCGGCGATCACCGTCTTCGCGATCATCGGTATCGGCGTGATCTTCGGCATCTTCGGCCTGTTCTTCTCCGCGGCGCTGCTCGTGGTAATCTTTACGCTCGTGCGCAGCCTCTACCTGCGCGAGGTATTGGGCGAGGATATTCCGCGCAGTCGCCATCAAACGCTGCTCGGGCCGGACCTTACGCCGACCGATCCCGATGAGGATGTAAAAAAAGACTAACCCATGTGATCGGAGACCCCGCGGGATTAAACCCTAATTAACCTTTTGCCTTCAGATGTTCTTTGGTTAATGAATCGGGTCGAGCCGTGCAGCAGGGGTGCTCAGGGTATGGCCAGCAGGGGACGACGCGATGCGAGTGCTGTTGATCGAGGACGAGCCGACCACCGCCAAGGCGATCGAGCTGATGCTCGGGACCGAAGGCTTCAACGTCTACACCACCGATCTGGGCGAAGAGGGCCTGGATCTCGGCAAGCTGTACGATTACGACATCATCCTGCTCGATCTCAATCTGCCGGACATGCACGGTTATGACGTGCTCAAGAAGCTGCGCGTCGCCCGCGTCGCGACGCCGGTGCTGATCCTGTCGGGGATCAACGAGATGGACTCGAAGGTGCGCAGCTTCGGCTTCGGCGCGGACGATTACGTCACCAAGCCGTTCCATCGCGAAGAGCTGATCGCGCGCATCCACGCCGTCGTCCGCCGCTCGAAGGGGCACAGCCAGTCGGTCATCCGCACCGGCAAGCTCGCGGTCAATCTCGACGCCAAGACGGTCGAGGTCGACGGCAGCCGCGTCCACCTGACCGGCAAGGAATATGCGATGCTCGAGCTGCTCTCGCTGCGCAAGGGCACGACGCTGACCAAGGAAATGTTCCTTAACCATCTCTACGGCGGCATGGACGAGCCCGAGCTGAAGATCATCGACGTCTTCATCTGCAAGCTGCGCAAGAAATTGAGTCTCGCCTGCGAAGGCGAAAATTATATCGAGACGGTCTGGGGCCGCGGCTATGTGCTTCGCGAACCAGAGGAAATTGGCGCAGTCGCCTGATCTGACAATTGCTCCACGTCCGGCGAACAAGAGCTGCGGCATCCCCAATGCCGCAGCCTTTTTGTTGCGCTGCGGTCGCTCCCGTTGCGACCCGCTCCATCACCGTCGGCGCAAACCTTGATCGAGATCAGAAAGCGTGGCTGCCCAAACGTTAATTCCGCTTTAGAGAATCGTATAATAATCAGGGCTTACCAACCGAGGGGGGATAAGCTCATGCCGACGACGATCGATACCGCAACCAATCAGGCCGCCGTCACGGCCAAGTTCCTGATCACCGACGCGCTCGAATTGCTCGACGGCCTGTCCTCCTTCTCGGCGCAGATCGCTGCGGTCCATCTCGCCCATGCGCTCGAGATGATCGACGCCGGCGGCGCCGCGCTCTGACCTGCCCGGGGAGCGGCTATTTCCGCTCCCACACCTTATACCCGCCGACCCACGTCTCCTGTACCTTGGTGGCGCGCAGATCGGTCGGTGAGGCGAGCAGCGGATCGCGGTCGACGATGATGAAGTCCGCCTGCATGCCCGGCGCGAGCCGGCCGATGCGATCCTCGGCGAAGCCCGCATAGGCCGCGCCGCCGGTGAAGCCCCACCAGCCCTGTTCGCGCGTCACCGCCTCTTCGGGGCGCCAGCCGCCGAACGGCTGGCTGTCGGCGCCCTGCCGCGTGAACGATGCCGCCCAGCCCGCCCAGGGATCGGGCCGCTCGACCGGATAATCCGAACCGAATGCGAGCTTCGCGCCGTTCTTGAGCATCGAAGCCCAGGCATAGGCCCCCGCCAGCCGCTGCGGCCCCAGCCGCGCCTCCGCCATCACGCGATCGCTGGTCTCGTGCGTCGGCTGCATCGAGGCGATCGTGCCATATTTGCCGAACCGCGGAAGGTCGAGGGGATCGACGATTTGCGCATGCTCGACGCGCCAGCGGCGGTCGCCTTTGTAGGTCTGCGCCATCTCGTCGATCGCATCGAGGACCTCGGCATTGGCGCGGTCGCCGATCGCGTGCACCGCGACCTGATAGCCGTCCATCGCCGCGCGGCTCATCAGATTGCGCAGCACGGTATCGCTCATGAAGCCCGCGCCCGACTGGCCCGGCGCATCGGCATAGGGCGCCTTCAGCCACGCCCCGCGCGACCCCAAGGCGCCGTCGGCGTACAGCTTCACCCCGACCAGCTTGAGCTTGTCCGCGTACAGCCACGGCGTCGGTCCGGTGCCGCCGATCTGCACCGTTGTGTCGACGCCCATGCCATAGCTCATGATCCGCACGCGCAGCCCGCCGAGATCGCCGATGCGGCGATAGGTCAGCCAATCCTCGATGCTCGTCCCCATGTCGGCGGTGGCGGTGACGCCGTAGCTGAGCAGGATGGTCTGCGCCTTGACGAAGGCGGCGTTGCGGTCCTTGCCGAGCGGCTGCGGCACCAGCTTGGCAACGAGGCTTTGCGCGGCGTCGACGAACACGCCGGCGGGCTGCCCCCCCGCCCCCTTCTCGATCCGGCCACCGGCGGGCGAGACGCTCTTGGCGGTGACGCCCGCCGCCTTCAGCGCGGCGCTGTTGCCCCAGCTCGCATGGCCGTCGGCGCGTGCCAGCCACACCGGCCGGTCGCCTACCGCCGCGTCGAGGTCCGCCGCGGTCGGGAAGCGACCGAGTCCCCAGGCCTCCTGGTTCCAGCCGCCGCCGATGATCCACGCCTTGTCGGGGTTGGCGCGGGCGTAATCGGCGATCTTCGCCTGCGCCTCGGCGAGGCTCTTGGTGTCGGACAGGTCGAGTTCGAGCGCGCGGAAGCCCAGTTCCATGACATGGCCGTGCGCGTCGATCATCCCGGGCAGCAACGTCTTGCCCTTGAAGTCGACGCGCCAGTCGAGCTTGTCGGGGCGCTTGTCCTTGGCGCCGAGCAATTTGCCGACCTGCCCGTTGGCGGTGACCAGCATCGCCTGGAAGCGGACGACCTTGCCGTCCTTGTCGAGCGTCAGGCCGTTGACGTTGTCGACGATGCCGTCCGCCCCCGCCGCCAGCGGCAGCATCGCCGCCGCTGCCAGTAGCATCGCCATCGCGCGGCGACGCGCGCGTCCGTTCAAAAACCGTGCCTGCATCCGTCCCGCATAAGCGGTGTTCCCCCGCCGCACCAGATGGTCTAGCGGGACCGATATGGCCTCGAACCCCGCCGCAACCGCATTGCCCGTCAGCATCGATGACGTCCGCGCCGCCCATGCCCGTATCCGCGACGCGATCGTCCGCACGCCGACGCTGATCAGCAAGACGCTGAGCGAGATGACCGGCGCCAAGGTCTATCTGAAGTTCGAGAACCTTCAGTTCACCGCCGCCTACAAGGAACGCGGCGCGCTCAACACGCTGCTGCAATTGTCGCCGGAGGCGCGCGCCAAGGGCGTCATCGCCGCCTCGGCGGGCAATCACGCGCAGGGCCTCGCCTATCACGCCAACCGGCTCGGCATCCCCGCGACGATCGTCATGCCGCGCACCACGCCGACGGTGAAGGTGATGCAGACCGAGGGCCACAAGGCCAATGTCGTGCTGGAGGGCGAGACGTTCGACGCCGCTTATGCGCATGCCCGCGTGCTCGAGGCGCAATGCGACTTCACCTTCGTCCACCCGTTCGACGACCCGCGCGTCATCGCCGGACAGGGCACCGCGGCGGTCGAGATGTTGGAGGACGTGCCGGGCCTCGACACGCTGCTGATCCCGATCGGCGGCGGCGGCCTGATCTCGGGCACGTCGATCGTCGCGCGCGCCGCGGATCATGCGATCGAGGTGGTCGGCGTGCAGGCCGAGCTGTTCCCCTCGATGTACAACCGGATCAACGGCACCGACCTGCCCTGCGCCGGCGATACGCTCGCCGAGGGGATCGCGGTCAAGGAGCCGGGCGGCATCACCGCGCGGATGGTCGCCGAGCTGGTCGACGACATCGTGCTGGTCGGCGAACGCAATCTGGAGGAAGCGGTCAGCCTGCTGCTCCAGATCGAGAAGACCGTGGTCGAGGGCGCCGGCGCCGCCGGCCTCGCCGCGCTGATGGCCTATCCCGAGCGGTTCAGGGGCCGCACCGTCGGCATCATCCTGTGCGGCGGCAATATCGACACGCGGCTGCTCGCCAACGTGCTGCTGCGCGACCTCGCCCGCTCGGGGCGGCTGGCGCGGCTGCGCGTGCGGCTACAGGACCAGCCGGGCGCGCTGTTCAACGTCGCGCGCATCTTCGACGCGCAGCGCGTCAACATCATCGAAGTCTATCATCAGCGCATCTTCACCTCGCTGCCGGCCAAGGGCCTGTTCACCGAGATCGAATGCGAGGCGCGCGACCGCGACCACCTCAACCGCCTGATCGCCGCACTGCGCGAAGGCGGCTACGAGACGAGCATGGTCGAGCAGGCGTAACGCGAGGTTCGGGGCGCTGATGGCGGGGCTGGGACGACCGTGCAACGGGGCTCCCGCCTGTCCTCCCCCTCCGTCACGGCTTCGCCGCGCCACCTCCCCCTGGCGGGGGAGGAATGGGTTCGCCGTCGCCCTGACGCACCAAACAAAGAATATCCGATTGAAAGTCCTCCCCCGCCAGGGGGAGGTGGCAGCGCGAAGCGCTGACGGAGGGGGAGGACAGGGTGGGAGCTCAACGATCAAGCTACCCGCCCTCCCCTAGCGGCGCAGAAAGCACGCCACACACGAAAAAGGGGGCCGCGCCGTGGCGCAGCCCCCGTCTCATCAGGTCGAACCGTCAGCTTAGTTGCTGTCGGAATCGCCGTCCTGAACGACGGCGACGACGCCGATCGCAACAACGCCGGCAACGATGAGCGCTGCGAGCAGACCGCCACCGGCCAGTTCGCTCTTCTTCGACGACGGCGCGCTGGCGCGGACCGACTTGGCGACCGACAGCGACGCTGCGGGGTTGGCGGGCGCGGCGCTAGCGGCGACCGGAGCGGCAATCATCGCCAAGGCGGCGAGCGAACCAGCGAAAGACTTCGACATAAACAAACTCCAAGCGGAATGGATACCGGGAACGACCGGTTACCAACTTTGTTCCTGCAGCGCAACATCGTCCCGTTTTGGAGCCGACTATGGTTGCGGCAACACACTTAGCCGAAAATTAACCTTTTTTGACCCGAATGCCACTTTGCAGCGCGCCGCGGTGCATTCATAGATCGACGGCACCGCATCGCGCGTGGCACGTTCCAGGGGATTGCCGGCGGTGACTGCGCCTTTCCGTTTTCCGCGCTTTTTCGTCACGACCCCTGCGCCCTGCCCTTATCTGCCGGGGCGTCAGGAGCGCAAGGTCTTTACCGAATTGAGCGGCCCGCATGCCGGCGAACTCAACGACGCGCTGAGCCGTATCGGCTTTCGCCGATCGCAGGGCGTCGCCTATCGTCCGTCCTGCGCGGGCTGCACCGCCTGCGTCTCGGTCCGCATCGTCACGCAGGATTTCGCGCCCAATGCGAGCCAGCGCAAGCTGCTGCGCCGGAACGGCGATCTCGAGATCGCCGTATGCCGCCCGTGGGCGACCGATGAGCAATTCCAGTTGCTGCGCCGCTATCTCGCCGCGCGCCACCCCGGCGGCGGCATGGCCGGGATGGACGAGGACGATTACGCCGACATGATCGAACATTCGCCGGTCAATTCGGTGATCGTCGAATATCGCACCCGCACCACCGACGGGTCGCGCGGCGAGCTGGTCGGCGCCTGCCTCACCGATCGGCAGGCGGACGGATTGTCGATGATCTACAGCTTCTTCGCCGCCGACGAAGAGGGTGCGGAGGCACGGCCCGGGCTCGGCAACGTCATCATCATGGATCATATCGCCCGCGCCCGCGATTCGGGGCTGCCGTTCGTCTATCTCGGTTATTGGGTGAAGGGCTCGGCGCGGATGGCCTACAAGACGCGCTACCGTCCGCTCGAAGTGCTCGGGCCGAACGGCTGGCGGCTGCTCACCGACGAGGATGTCGTCGCCGCACCGGCCCGCGAGCCGGCGCTCACCGCCGCCTGAGCGGACGGATCAGGTCGGGTCGCTCTCTTCGCCGACCGTCGCCCCCTCGGTGACCAACCGCTGCGGCGCGACGCTGCCGAGATGGACGCGCACCCCCGCCGCGACGGTGATCCGCGGCGCGGCCATTGCCGGGGCCACAGCGCCGGCCGGCACGTCGGGGCGGACGATCGCCGCCACCTGACCGCGGTGCACGGTGACGCCGCCATCCTCGCCGCTGTCGCGATACAGCGCCGCGGTCTGCACCGCCGCGTCGGCGACGTCGGGTTGCAGCGGCTGCGGCTCGACGCCGGCATAGGACGCGCGGAAGCTCAGTGCCCCCTCCATCGCGCCGCGCCAGCGGTAGAAGATATGCGCGCCGACCGCGCCGATGCGGGCGAGGCTGGGCGCCCACCACGGCAGGATCGCATTGGTGTGGTAGAAGGTCGCCGCCCCGATCGGCGCATAGACGCTGCCCGCCAGCGCCGCCTCGGCCACCGCGCGCGCACGCTGCCAGGCGCCGGGATCGCGGCGATAGGCCATCGATCCGTCGCAGGTGAAGGAGAATTGGCAACCGGTGCGCCGCTGCGACCCCTGGAACACCACGCCGCAGACGCTGTGCGGAAAGGCGCGGTCGCGCACCCGGTTAAGCACCACCTGCGCGACCGCACGCTGGCCGTCGAGCGGCTCGGATCGCGCTTCGTAATAGACCGCTGCGGTCAGGCAGTCGGCGGCGCGCACCGCATCGTCCTGGCTCTGCGCCTGCGCGAGAAAGGCGGGCGCGGCCTGCACGAAGGCGGGCGCGGCGTCATCGCCGACCGAGGCCCGCAACGTCGCGGGCAAGCCCGCGAGCCCCGGCGTATCAAGCGCCAGCGCATGCAGCAACTGCCGCGGGTTCGCCACCGGCTGCGCCTGTCCGCCGGCGGTCGCGGCCTCGCGATGCGGTGCACACGACGATGCGGCCAGCAACGCCAGCCCCAGGAACCCCCGTCCGATCATCGAATTTCGCCAGCGTTTCACGCGACCGGCGATAGAGGCCCCGACTTATGATCGGGTTAACCGGGACTGGTCCCAAATCCACCCCGTCACCCCGGCCTTGAGCCGGGGTCCCGCTTCTTCGCAACGGCGGGAAGAAGCGGGATGCCGGATCAATTCCGGCATGACGGGATAGACGTGTGGTTGCCAGACGTGCGTTCGTCCCGCCAGGCTCCCGCTTACGCAGGAGCCCGGAGGAGCGACGTCACGCCAGCGTGCGCACCTTCGATTCGCGGTCCCAATACCGCTGCTTCGCCGCTTCGACGAAGCCGCCGAGATCGGTCACGCCCTCGTCCGCCTCGACGCCGGCCTTGTCGAGCAGCGGCTTGGCCTCGGCGTTGAAGCCGATCGCCTTGAGATGCCCGAAGGCGTCCATCACCCATTGCACCGCGGCGGCTTCCTTGACGAGCTTGGCGGTCGCCGCCTCCGACAGGATGACCGCGCAGGCGTCGAGCGTCGCCGAGGGCTGGCCGAACAGCTGCGAATCCGCCGCCACCGACGATCCATCCGACAGCGGCACCTTGCCGACCTTGGGTGCGACCACAACCGCGCGACCGCCAGCTTCCTTCACCGCCGCCTTGAGCGAGGCGAGCGCCGCCGCATCGCTGCCGTCGGCGATCAGGATACCGACCGAACGCCCTTCCAGCGTATGCCTTTCGAGCGGCCCGCGGATGATCCGCAGCGCCGGCGACGGTTCCATGTCGAGCACCGGTGCCGCGGTCGGCGACGCCTCGGGCAGGTCCATCGCCAGCCCGTCGGCGACGCGCGCCGCGAGGTCCTCGTCGACGTTGCGCAGATTGGCCATCATCGCAACGCGGATATGCTCCAGCCCGACCTTCGACAGTTCGAACACCAGGGCAGAGGCGATATGCGCCTGCTCCGCCGGGTCCATCGAGCGGAAGAACAGGCGCGCCTGGCTGTAGTGATCGGCGAAGCTCTCCGGGCGGATGCGCAGCTTCTGGCCCTGCTCTTCCGACGGGAAGGTCTTGTAGCCCTTGTCCGCATCCTCGCGCGCGCCGCCTTCCTCGCCGACCTTAGCGAGGCTGTTGGGCTCGTAATTGGCGCGGCCCTTGGGCACCGCCATCTGCATGTGACCGTCGCGCTGCTGGTTCATGAACGGGCAGCCCGCCGCCGCGGCGCGACCCTTGGCCGAGTTGATCGGCAGCTGGTGGAAGTTCACCGACCCCAGCCGCGACAATTGCGTATCGGTGTAGGAGAACAGCCGCCCCTGGAGCAGCGGATCGTTGGAGAAGCCGATGCCCGGCACGACATGGCTCGGCACGAACGCCGCCTGCTCGGTCTCGGCGAAGAAATTGTCGGGATAGCGATCGAGCACCATCTTGCCGACGATCTTCACCGGCAGCACTTCCTCGGGGATGATCTTGGTCGCGTCGAGCACGTCATAGGGCTGGCTGTTGGCGAAGTCCTCGTCGAACAGCTGGACGCCCAATTCCCAGGTCGGGAAGTCGCCGCGATCGATGCTCTCGAAGAGGTTGCGGCGCTGGAAGTCGGGATCGGCACCGGCGACCTTGACGGTCTCGTCCCAGATCGTCGAGGCGAGGCCCGCCTTCGGCTTCCAGTGGAACTTGACGAAGGTGCTCTTCCCCTCCTTGTTGATGAAGCGGAAGGTGTGGACGCCGAACCCCTCCATATTGGCGAAGGTGCGCGGCAGCGTCCGGTCCGACATCGCCCACATGATCATGTGGGTCGATTCGGGCATCAGGCTGATGAAGTCCCAGAACGTGTCATGCGCGGTCGCCGCCTGCGGATAGCCACGGTCGGCCTCCATCTTGGCGGCGTGGATCAGATCGGGGAATTTGATCGCGTCCTGGATGAAGAACACCGGGATGTTGTTGCCGACGAGGTCCCAATTGCCCTCGCGCGTGTAGAATTTGACCGCAAAGCCGCGCACGTCGCGCGGCGTGTCGACCGAGCCGGCACCGCCCGCGACGGTCGAGAAGCGGGTGAACACCTCGGTGCGCTGGCCCTTCTTCTGGAACAGGTCGGCGACGGTGATGTCGGCGAGGCTTTCGGTGCATTCGAAATAGCCGTGCGCCGCAGACCCGCGCGCGTGGACGATGCGCTCGGGGATGCGCTCGTGGTCGAAATGATTGATCTTCTCGCGATAGACCTCGTCCTCCAGCAGCACCGGACCGCGCGCACCGGCCTTGAGCTGGTTCTGGTTGTCGGAGATCGGCGTGCCGTGGTTGGTGGTCAGCACGGGATGATCGGCATCGGTGCGCTGATGCGTCTCGCCGCCGTTGCCGGGGTTCAGGGCCAGGGTATCGGTCATCGGGGTATCTCGCATCGAAGGTATGGTTCCCGCCCTCAACGAAGCTCGCCTGCGTCAGTGCCTTCGCGCCGGAAACTTTAGCAGGGGCTAGCCTGAACTCGCTTGCAATTCCCCCCCCGCCAGGGGGAGGTGGCGCCGCGAAGCGGTGACGGAGGGGGAGGATACGGTGAGTGTGCCGTGTGCGGAGACGCCCCCTCCACCAGCTTCGCTGGTCCCCCTCCCCCGCTAAAGCGAGGGAGGAATTAAAGCACCGCTGGCGCCCGGCTATTGCGCCGCCGACACCGTCACCGCGACGTCGAGTTCCTCCTCGCCCTCGCCGAGCCGCGATCCCGCCACCGGCGCCGCGCCCGAGGCGTCGAGCGCCGCGGCGACCCGCACGCTTTCCTCCTGCGGCGAGCGTCCGGTGAACGGATCGAAGCCGACCCAGCCGAGCCCGTCGACATGCGCCTCCGCCCAGCCGTGCGGCGTCGGCCGCAGCGACCCCTCGACCACGCTATAGCCCGACACGTAGCGCGCGGGCAGGCCGAGCGATCGCGCCGCCACGGTGAAGATCTGGGCGAGGTCGCGCGAGGTCGCCGCCGGCCGCGCGAACGCCGCCGCGGCGCTCAGCCCCGGCTCCGGCCGCTTGCGATCGACCGCGAAGCGCGCGTTCACCGCGCGGTTGAGCGCGTGCAGCTTGCCCACCGCGCCGTCCGCCGCGCCCGTCGCCTCGGCGGCGAAGGCGGCGATCGCCGGATCGCGCGGCGTCGCCTCGGTCGCGCGCAGGAACACCGCCGGCGGCAGCACTTCGTTGACGCCGCGCACGACGCCGTCGGAATGGCTGGTCAACACCTCGCCGCGCACCGCGATCTCGATGTCGGCGATCGGTCCTTCCGCATACAGCATCGTGACCGCATTGCCGAAGCCGTCGCGCCCGCGCCGCATCTTGGCGTCGCAGTCGACGTCGATCCGCCAGCGCGCCACCGTCTGGTCGTGGCTGTTCTCGGGCGTCATGCGCAGCATCTGCACCAGCCGGCTCTGCGCGGTGCTGAAGCGGTAGACGGTACGGTGATCGATCGACAGGCGCATCAGACGAACCGGAACTGGCGGCCGATCGCCTCGTGCAGCTGGCCGTTCTCGCGGATGAACGCCTGGAGATATTGGTGCAGCCCGCTGGCGATCACCTCGCCCGAGCGGGTGCGGCCGAGCCGCGCCGCGCGCATCCGCGCCATCCGGTCCGCCTCGCCATGGCTGCCGGTGCGCTCGGCGAGCAGGCCGAGGATGTCGACGGTGATCTCCGACGAGGCGACGAGGCTGCGCGGCAGCTCGCGGCTGGCGATCAGCAGGTCGATGACGTTCGCCGGCGTCAGCCCGTCCGAATAGAGCCAGCGATAGGCGGTCACCGCCGACACGGTCTGCAGGATCGTCGTCCACTGGTCGCGATCGACGACGCCGCCGACCGTCTCTCCCTCGGGCAGCAGGATATGGTATTTGACGTCGAGCAGCCGTGCGCTGTTGTCGGCGCGCTCCACCGCCTGCCCCAGCCGGATGAACCAGTGCGACTGGTTGCGCAGCATCTGGTGGACCGCGCCCTCGAAGCCGCGCGTCTCGTTCTTCACCGCCTCGACCAGGCTCAGCGTCGCCTGCGTCTCGCCGATCCGGTGGCGGTTCTCGAACACCAGCCACGCGCGGTTGATCGCGGTCCACGCCTCGCGGCTCAGCGCGGTACGCACCGCCTTGGCGTTGTTGCGCGCGCGGTCGAGGCAGCGGATCACCGAGCCGCCATGGCTGGTGTCGAGCGTCAGGAACCGCACCACGTCGCTCTGCGTCAGCTCGCCGCCATAAGCGGCGAAATCGGCTTCGGTATCGGTGACGGCGAGCGCGGACGACCACGCCACCTCCCCCGCCGGCCGCGACGACATCACGTCGAGCCGCACCGTTGCCTCGATCAGCCGCGCGAAGAAATCGGCGCGCTCGATATACCGACCCAGCCAGTAGAGCGACGACGCCGTCCGCGAGAGCATCATGCCCATTCCTCCCCGGCACGGAGCGCCACGTCGGATCGTCCCCCGGACGATCCTCGATCATGCGGGGCATGATCGACCTGACGCTGGGGACCGCGACGCGCAGCGGCGTGGTGGAGGGGGGCTTCCTCATAGAATGGCGCTTGTGGAGCCCCCCCTCCACCAGCTTCGCTGGTCCCCCTCCCCGTGCCGGGGAGGAATTTAGCCGCGTTCATGCCCGGAACCCCTGCGACTGCGTCATCCCGCCCATCGATTGCGTCTGCCGCTGGCCATCCGCCATCAGCACGAAACTGTCCTTCGTGCCGCCGCCCTGGCTCGAATTCACCACCAGCGAGCCTTCCTTGAGCGCCACTCGCGTCAGCCCGCCCGGCACCACCTGCACGCCCTTCGATCCGCTCAACACGAACGGGCGGAAGTCGACGTGGCGCGGGCTGAGCCCGCTGTCCGCCAGCGTCGGCACCGTCGACAGCGCCAGCGTCGGCTGCGCGATATAGCGGTGCGGTTCGGCGATCAGCGCGGCACGGAACGCCTCGATCTCGCCGCGCGATGCGGTCGGCCCGACCAGCATGCCATAGCCGCCCGACCCGTCGACCAGCTTCACCACCACCTCATCGAGATGGTCGAGCACATATTGCAGCGCCTGCGGCTCGCGGCAGCGCCACGTCTCGACATTGGGCAGCTTGGCCTCGCCGCCCGAATAGAAGCGCACGATCTCCGGCATATAGCTATAGATCGCCTTGTCGTCGGCGATGCCGTTGCCGGGCGCGTTGATGATCGCGACGTTGCCCGCCGCATAGGCCGCGATCAGCCCCGGGACGCCGAGCATCGAATCGGCGCGGAAGACCAGGGGATCGAGATAATCGTCGTCGACCCGGCGATAGATCACGTCGACACGCACCCGCCCGGCGATCGTGCGCATCCACACGATATCGTCGTCGACCACCAGATCGGCCGCCTCGACCAGCTCGATCCCCATCGAATCGGCGAGGAAGCTGTGTTCGTAATAAGCCGAATTATAATGGCCCGGCGTCAGCACCACGCACACCGGCCCCGACGAGCCGCCGCGCGGTGCGACCGACTTCATCGTCTCGAGCAACCGGTCGGGATAGCTGTCGACCGGCTCGACGCGATATTCGCGGAATAGCTCGGGGCACAATCGCACCATCGCCTCGCGGTTTTCGAGCATGTAGCTCACCCCCGACGGCGTGCGCGCATTGTCCTCGAGCACGTAGAATTCGTCCGGTCCGGTGCGCACCAGATCGATGCCGCAGATATGCGCCCAGATGCCGTGCGGCGGCCGCATGCCGGCGATTTCGGGGCGGAATTGCGGATTGCCGAGGATCAGATCCTCGGGCAGCACGCCCTCCTTGAGGATGCGCCGCTCGCCATAGATGTCGTCGAGGAAGGCGTTGATCGCCTCGACCCGCTGCACCAATCCTTCGGAAAGCCGCGACCATTCGTCGGCGAGGAAGACGCGCGGCACGATGTCGAACGGGATGATCCGTTCGCGCGTGTCGGTGTCGCCATAAACCGCGAAGGTGATGCCGAGCTGGCGGAAGGTATTCTCCGCCGCCTCCTGCCGCCGGCGCAGCTCGTCGTCGGGCGTATCCTGCAGCCACTGCCCCAGAGCAGCCAGTGCGGAACGCGGCGGCGTGTCGCCGTCCATCCCCATGATCTCATCGAACGCCGGTCGTTTCCCCATCGGAACGGTAAAGCCCTCCGTGTGATGCAAGTTCCATGCTGCGGGGAATCGCCGCGCCGCACAAGAGGGTTGGCAAACCGTTAACCCTCTAAATTCCTCCCCCGCCAGGGGGAGGGGGACCGTTCTGCGCCAGCCGAATGGTGGAGGGGGAGGAAAGGGTGGGAGCCTAGATACCGGGGCTCCCACCCTTTCCTCCCCCTCCGTCACGCCTTCGGCGCGCCACCTCCCCCTTGCGGGGGAGGATTTACGTTACTTCAGCGCCGCCAGCATCCCCGGCGTCAGCACCTGCGGCAGGACGCGGGGTTCCGCCGCACCCGGCGCGTAATAGAGGTACAGCGGCACGCCGGCGCGATTGTGCGCCTGGATGAACCGCCCCAGCGCCGGATCGCCGTCGGTCCAGTCGCCGACCAGCACCGCGACCTTGTTCTTTGCGAACGCCGCGCGCGTCGCCGCGGTGTCGATCGAGGACGCCTCGTTGACCTTGCACGACAGGCACCAGTCGGCGGTGAAATAGGCGAACACCGGCCGCTCCTCCTTGCGCAACGCCGCCAGCCGCGTCTCGCTGAACGCATCGCCGCCGACCGCCGCGGGCTTCGCCGCACCGCCGGTCAGCGCCGCCGCCAGCCCCGCCGGCACCACCAGGGCCGCCAGCGCCAGCGCCCAGCCGAAGCCATGACCGCGCTTCTGCCGCCGCCCGCCGAGGCTCAGCACCACACCGGTGACGACCATCGTCGCGATGCCGATCGCCAGCCCCGTCGCCCCCGCCTGCCGCCACGCCAGCCAAAGCAGCGCCAGCACGGTCAGCGCCATCGGCACCGCCAGCACGCGGCGGAACCGCTCCATCCACAGCCCCGGCCGCGGCAGCCGCCGCCGCAGCGCCGGCACGAAGCCGATCGCGAGGAACGGCAGCGCCAGCCCCAGACCCAGCCCCGCGAACACCGCGAGCGCCGCCGGCCACGGCAGCACCAGCGCCGCGCCCAGCGCCGCACCCATGAACGGACCCGAACACGGTGTCGCGACGAACGCCGCCAGCGCCCCCGTCGCCACCGACCCCGCCGCCCCGCCATGCGACGCGAATTGCGGCACCGGCATCTCGAACCGTCCGGCGAGGTTGAGCGTGATCGCGAAGGTCAGCGCGATCAGCAGCACGACGATCCGCGGGTCCTGCAACTGGAACGCCCAGCCGACCACCGACCCGCCGGCGCGCAACCCGAGGATCAACCCGCCGAGCGCGACGCACATCAGCACCGCACCCAGCATATAGCCCAAAGCATCGATCCGCGCCGCACGCTCGTCCTCGCCGCCACGCGCCAGATGCAGCGCCTTGAGGCTGAGGATCGGGAACACGCAGGGCATGACGTTGAGGATCAGCCCGCCGAGCACCGCGCCCGCGAAGGCGAGCAGCACCGCCGCCCAGCCGCTGCGGTCGCTCGCCTGCGCCACCGTCCCGGCATCGGCGTGGATGCTGAGGCCAAGGTCCGCGCCGATGCGCAGCACGCCGGCGATTGGCCCCTTGGGCGCGCCCTCGGTGGCGATCAGCAGCCGGTCGCCGTCGCGCGTCACCGTCTGCGGCGCGGCATATTTCACCATGTCCGGACCGAACGGGAAGAAGGCGGCATTCTCCACCTTCGCCGCCGCCGGCAACGGCACCGCGATGACGAGCTTGCCGTCCTTGAGCTGATACGTCCCCGCCGCGTCGAGCGGCTTGGGGATCGCGCTGCGCCAGCGGTCGAAATCCGCGCCATGCGACGGCGCGCCGTCGCCGACCGTCAGGTCGAGGGCGAGTTCCTGCTCCTCGGGCACGCAGATCGCATTGGTGCAGACGAGATAGTTGATCGCCAGTTTCACCGGCAGCGCCGTGCCCTGGGCGAGCCCCGCCGGCACCCGCAACGTCACCAGCGGCGCATAAGGCGCCTCGTAGACGTAGTTCATCAGCCCGGCGATCAGCAGCGTCGTCGGCACCGGCCATTGCGGCTCGCCGTCGATCGCCGCGCCCTTCGGCAGGTCCCAGGCGAACGACGGCGCGAAGCCGGCATCGCCGGGATTGCGCCAATAGCCGTGCCAGCCCGGCGCCGGCCGCGTGTCGATCGCCAGCGTCAGCGGCTGGCCGGCGCGCGGGGTATCGCTCTCCGCGACCAGCCGCATGGCGAGATGCTTCGGCCCGCCCGCCGGCGCGAGGTCCGCCTGCGCGTGATTTGCCCACAGCATCGCCGTCAGCGTCATCAGCGCGCAACACAGCACGCGCATCGCTCCATCGGCGGCGCGCCGCCCGACCCTAGTTGCCCGATCCATCGCCCACCGCCATAGCGGTGTCGGCCCCGTAAAACGAGTGTTCCCGATGAAAGCGCTGATCGCCGCCGCCCTGCTCGCCTCCGCCGCAGCCGCAGCCCCCGCCGCCGCCCAACAGGCCCCCGCCCCCGCGCCGCCAGCACCCGCTCCGGCGACCACCCCGGCACCGGCGCCGACCACGCCGCCGCGGCTGATCGTTGCGATCTCGGTCGACCAGTTTTCCGCCGATCTGTTCCAGCAATATCGCAACCATTTCACCGGCGGCTTCGCGCGACTGCTGACCGGCGCGGTCTTCCCCTCGGGCTATCAGAGCCATGCCGCGACCGAGACCTGCCCGGGCCATTCGACGATCCTCACCGGCATGCGCCCGACGCACACCGGCATCGTCGCGAACAACTGGATCGACCAGTCGATCGCCCGGCCGGACAAGACCGTCTATTGCACCGAGGACGAAACCGTCGCCGGCACCGATCACAACAATTACGTCGTCAGCGACAAGCATCTCAAGGTGCCGACGCTCGGCGAGATGATGAAAGCGGCGCGCCCCGCCACCCGCGTCGTCTCGGTCGCGGGCAAGGATCGCGCCGCGGTGATGATGGGCGGCCACAAGGTCGACGAACTCTGGTGGTGGGACGGCAAGACCTATGCGACCTACGCCGGCCGCGCCGTGCCGCGCGCGGTGCAGCGCGGTCGCGACGCGGTCGCCGCGCTGATCGCCAAGCCGCAGGAGGCGCTGCCGCTCCCCGCTTTCTGCCAGCCGCTCAACCGGCCGATCACCGTCGCCGGCACCGTCTACGGCCAGGGCCGGTTCGAACGCGCCGCGGGCGACCTCAAGGCGTTCCGCGCCTCGCCCGCCAGCGACGCCGCGGTCTTCGCGATCGCCGCCGGGCTGATCCAGGACATGAAGCTGGGTCAGGGCCAGACCACCGACATCATCGACATCGGCGCCTCCGCGACCGATTATATCGGCCATTCGCTCGGCACGCAGGGTACCGAGATGTGCATCCAGATGGACCAGCTCGACCAGACGCTCGCGAGCTTCTTCGCCGCGCTCGACAGTTGGAACCTCGATTACGAGGTGGTGCTGACCGCCGACCACGGCGCGCACGACATGACCGAGCGGCAGCAGCAGCATGCGATGCCGATGGACGCGCACGTCTCCGCCGACGCCTCGATCAAGGCGGTCGACGCCGCGGTATCGGCGGCGCTCGGCCTCAAGGGGCCGGTGCTGGTCGGGGCCGAGGGCGACGTCTATCTCGCCAGGAGCCTGTCGCCCGCCAACCGCGCCCGCGTGCTGGCGGAGGCGCAGAAGCGCTTCGCCGCGCAGCCGCAGGTCGCCGCCGCCTTCACCAAGGCGCAGATCGCCGCCCAGCCGCTCGCCACCACGCCGCCGGAGACCTGGACGCTGCTCGAACGCGCCCGCGCCTCGTTCGACCCGCAGGTGTCGGGCGACCTGCTCGTCCTGCTCAAGCCGCGCATCACCACGATCGAATCGCCCGGCCCCGGCTATGTCGAGACGCACGGCTCCCCCTGGGACTATGACCGCCGCGTCCCGATCCTGTTCTGGCGCCGAAATATGCCCGGCTTCGAACAACCGCTGTCGGTCGAAACCGTCGACATCGCCCCGACGCTGGCAGCGACGATCGGCCTGCCGGTCAAGGGCCTCGACGGCCGCTGCCTCGACCTCGACCCCGGCGCAGGAGACACCTGCGCGCGGTGAGCCGCACCCGGAGGCTGCGGTGGAAGCCCCGCGAAACACCGATGTATCCCGGCGAAGGCCGGAGCCCAGTTGGGAAAGCCGCTGTGAGGTATCAAAAACCTCCGCCCACCTGGGCTCCGGCCTCCGCCGGGGTACATTCAAGTGCGGGGCAGACCGTCTTTCGCGACCTAGGGGGTATGAGGCCACTTTCCAGCCCGCCCCAAAACCGTTGGCCCTGAGCCTGTCGAAGGGCAGGTGGGTCCCACCCCCACCTCATCACGCCCCACCCGATCGACGGCCGAAAACGCACCCGCCATCGACAAACCATGACCCCCGCAGCCGAACGGCGTAAAACCCCGCCATGCTCCTTGCTCTCGCCGCCTCGCTCATCGCCACCGCCGCCACCGCCACGCCAATCCTGCGCAGCGAGTTCATCGATCCCGCGCCGCCCTATCCACAGGCGCACGCCTCGACATTGGTCGCGCTTCCCGATGGCGGGATCGCCGCCGCCTGGTTCGGCGGCAGCGGCGAGAGCCGGCCCGATGTCACCATCTGGTTCGCCCGCCACGACCGGTCCGGCTGGCACAAGCCGGTCAGCGTCGCCGACGGCCGTACCGCCGACGGTCGGCGCTTCCCGACCTGGAACCCGGTGCTGTTCCAGCCCGCGGGCCAGCCGCTCCACTTGTTCTACAAAGTCGGGCCGAACCCGCGCGAATGGTGGGGGATGGTGATCGTCTCCAGCGACGGCGGCCGGCATTGGAGCGCGCCGCGCCGCCTGCCCGACGGCACGCTAGGCCCGATCAAGAACAAGCCGGTGGTGACGCCCGGGGGCGCCTGGCTCGCCCCGTCCAGCCGCGAGGAGGGCACGCCCGAACACAATCGCTGGTTCATCCGCATGGAGCGCTCCGCCGATGCCGGACGGACGTGGCAGGTCGAACCGGCCATCCCCTCGCCGATGGGGATCGAGGCGATCCAGCCGAGCGTCCTTACCTTTCCCGATCGTCGCCTCGAACTCGTCGCGCGCACGCGGCAGGGCGCGCTGGCGATGAGCTGGTCGCGCGACGACGGCCGCAGCTGGTCGCCGCTCGCCGCGATCGACCTGCCCAATCCCAATGCCGGCACCGATGCGGTGACGCTCGCCGACGGCCGGCAGCTGATCGTCTACAACCACAGCGCGCATTGGCCCGACCGGCCCGGCGACGGCCCGCGCTATCCGCTCGACGTCGCACTCTCCGACGACGGCATCCGCTGGCATCACGTGCTGACGCTGGAAAGCAAACCGCGCCCCGACGGCTATGCCTATCCCGCGGTCATCCAGACCCGAGACGGCCTGGTCCACGTCAGCTACACCTGGAACCGCACCCGCATCCGCCATGTCGTGATCGATCCGCGGCGGCTGCCCCGTACCGATTGAACGCCACCGCAGTCCGATCGTTGAGCCGGCATGGAACCCCCAGCCCTCCCCCATCGCCCCGCCGTCCAGCGCGCCGCGATCGCGCTCCGCATCGGCAAGCGCAGCCGGCTGCGCGCCGAGCTGACGATGACGCCGGGCGGCTTGCTATCGGTCGGCGCGCTGGTGTCGTCGATTTTGCTCTCGACCGCGGTGATCGTCCGCGCCGCGCGCCGCGACCGCTAGGGCGGATCGACGTTCAGGCCAATTCCTCCCCCGCCAGGGGGAGGTGGCGCGGCGAAGCCGTGACGGAGGGGGAGGTAGGTGACACGTCTGTTCCGTGTCCTCCCCCTCCGTCATGCCTTCGGCCTGCCACCTCCCCCTGGCGGGGGAGGAATTTCAGTAGCCACCGATCCCCTCGACGCTCACCGCGTCTCGAACATCCGTATTCCCGGCCCCAGCCGGTTCGCGCCCACCGCCAGCCGCTCGTGGCTGAGGTCGGCGACGAACGCCGGGTTGCCCGGTGCGCCCGGCGCCAGCCGCGCGTCATTGTCCTCGATGCGCAGCCCTGCCGACGGATAGGTCTTCGCCTCCGCCGCCACCACGATCAGCCCGCTGCTATTCTCCTTGCCGCGCCCCTGGACGAAGCCGTTGCGCGCGATCAGCCCGCGCGCGCCCTCGGGCAGGTCGATCATGTAATTGGTCTTCCGCCCGGCGGTATCGTCGAAGCTGTTGTCGGTGATGACGACGTTGGGCACGCGCAGCTTGACGTAATGGCCGCCGGTGCCGCGTTCGAAGCGCGAGCGGGTGATCGTCACCTGCCCGCGATTGGCGAGATAGATCGCATGCGAGCAATTGACCGCCTCGTCGCACTGGCCGAGCCCCGCGAAGGTCGAACGGTCGATGCTGATCCGCTGCCCCGTCGGCTCGCCGCCCAGGATGCCCTCCTGACTGTCGAGGAACATCGCGTTGGTGACGGTCAGGTCGCCCATCTCGGTACGGATGCCCGCGCCATTGCCGTCGGCCACGCGATAGCCGCGGAACACCAGCCCATCGACCACCGATCCCTGCCCGCGCAGCACCAGCGCCGCTTTGTCCTCGCACGTCTCCTTCTCGAAGATCGCGGTGCCCGGCGTCACCGCCTGGAAGGTGATGCGGCCGCCCTGCTGCACCGCGCATTGCCGGTAGACGCCGGGGGCGATGCGGATCGTCGCGGTCCCCATCCGCACCGACGACACCGCCGCCTGCAGATCGTCGAAGCCCTGCCCCGTTTCGGCGATGGTGAACGGCTTGCCCGATTGGGCGGAGGCCGGGGCGGCGAGCAGCGCGAGCGCGAGGATCATGCGGGTCATCGCCGCATCCTATCGCCTGAAGCGCGCCGCCGCCGCTGCGATCCGCACGCCCGCCTGTCCCGGAATGACCCGCGACTTCGCAATGATTGCGGTCCCAGCCGCGGATCGGCTATCGCCGCCGTAACGATAAGGCGATCGGGGGATCGCCGCGGGAGGATCGAATGCACGCCATGTCACCGACGGAGGTCTTCCTCCTCGCGATCCTCATCATCTTCACCTTGCCGTGGCTGGTCTGGCGGGTCGGGCGCACCGATTATTGGGCGCCGTTGGTCGTCGTGCAGATCATCGGCGGCATCCTGCTCGGGCCGGGTGTGCTCGGCGCGCTCTTCCCGGACTATTACGCCTTCGTGTTCACCGCGCCGACGATGGGCGCGCTGAACGGCATCGCCTGGTGGTCGGTGATGCTGTTCGTCTGGGTCGCGGGGCTCGAACTCGACCTCGGCGAGGCGTGGCGGCGGCGGCGCGAGACCGGGGTCACCGCCGGGCTCGCGCTCGGCGTGCCGCTGGTCGCGGGCAGCGTCGCGGCGCTGATCATGCTCCGCTATCCCGGCTGGCGCGGCGTGGCGGGCGCTGAATGGCAGGTGGTGCTCGGCATCGGCATGGCCTGCGCGGTCACCGCCTTGCCGATCCTCGTGCTGCTGATGGAGAAGCTCGACGTCCTGCGCGCCCCGCTCGGCCAGCGCGTGCTCCGCTACGCCAGCCTCGACGATATCGCGATCTGGGGCGTGCTCGCGCTGATCCTGCTCGATTGGGAGCGGGTCGGGCGGCAGGGCGGCTTCCTCGTCGGCTTCGCGCTCGCCACCTGGGCGATCCGCAAGCTGCTGCGCACGCTCGGCGAGAACGACCGCTGGTACGTCGGGCTGATCTGGCTGGCGTTGTGCGGCTTCGCGGCGGACTGGGCGGGGCTGCACTTCATGGTCGGCGCCTTCCTGGCGGGCGCGGTGCTCGATGCGCATTGGTTCGGCGAGGCGCGGATGGACCGCTTCCGCCAGACCATCCTGCTCGCGGTGATGCCGGTCTATTTCCTCTCCACCGGGCTCAAGACGCAATGGGGCATGGGCGGTTCGGCGGTGTTCGCCGCCGCCGCGCTGCTGCTCGCCGCCTCGGTCGGCGGCAAGCTCGCCGGCATCCATCTCGCCGGCCGCATCCTCAAATGGCCGAAAGGCGACGCCCGCGCGATCGGCTGGCTGCTCCAGACCAAGGCGCTGATCATGATCATCTTCGTCAACATCCTGTTGGACAAGAAGATCATCACCAACGAGACGTTCACCGCGCTGCTGCTGATGGCGGTGGCGAGCACGATGATGACGATCCCGATCGTCGCCCCGATGCTCAAGCGCGATCCGGCGCTGAAGACGCGCGGGTTCTGACCGGCGAGCCGCCACGAAACGGCGCGTCGCGCCGATGCGTGGTGGCGTCCACCAACCGCCTCGTTTGAAAATCCAATGAATACAGTTCAACGGTGTATGGCACGACTAATGCACTGCCGCTGATGCCGCCACCTGGTGCGGCATCATCAGCAAGAGGCCATCATGTCTGCCATCCTCCGTACCGCCGCCGCCCTGTGCGCCACAATGGCCGTCGCCGCCGGCCCGGCGTTCGCCGCCAAGAAACCGCCGGTCGTCATCGTTCCCGCGCACGTCATCGCCGACCCGGCTGCCAAAATCTGCATGCCGCGCAGCACCAGCCCGTTGATCGCAAAGGACAAATCTTTGCCGGAGACGCTGTGCGAGACGGTCGCGGCCTGGGCGGCGCACGGCGTCACGATCCGCGCGCGATAAGTGGAGGGGTGGCCGGCGCGGATCATGCCCGCGCCGCGCCGCCCTTTAGTCGAGGTTCGGCCGCAACCAGCGCTCCGCCTGTGCGATATCCACGCCGCGCCGCGCGGCATAATCGGCCACCTGATCCTGCCCGATCCGCGCGACGCCGAAATATTCCGACTGCGCATGGCCGAAGTAGAAGCCGCTCACCGCCGCGGTCGGCAGCATCGCGAAGCTCTCGGTCAGCTCCAGCCCGGCATTGCCCTCGACGTCGAGCATGTCGAACAGCATCCGCTTGAGGCTGTGCTCGGGGCAGGCGGGATAGCCCGGCGCCGGCCGGATGCCGCGATATTGCTCGCGCACCAGCGCCTCGTTGGTGAGCTGCTCGTCCGGCGCATAGCCCCACAGGTCGCGGCGGACATGCGCGTGCAGCGCCTCGGCGAACGCCTCCGCGAGGCGATCCGCCAGCGCCTTCAGCAGGATGTCGTTGTAATCGTCGTGGTCCGCCTTGAAGCGGGCGATATGCGCGTCGATGCCGTGGATGCCGACCGCGAAGCCGCCCATCCAGTCGCCCGCCGGATCGATGAAATCGGCGAGGCACATATTGGCCCGCCCCTCGCGCTTGGCGATCTGCTGGCGCAGGAACGGCAGCCGCACGCTCGCCTCGTGCGTGCGGTCGAGATTGGGGATGTGGAAGCCTTCGGGAATGCTCGCGCCGTCGGGGCTGCGATGCGACTCGCGATGCTCGGTATGGACCCAGACGTCGTCGTCGTGGCGATGGCACGCCCACAGCCCGGCGACGCCCTTCGCGGTCAGCCATTTCTCCGCGATGATCCGGTCGAGCATCGCCTGCGCGTCCTCGTAAAGGCCGGTCGCGCTGGTGCCGACCACCTCGTCGGTGAGGATCGCCGGGAAATTGCCGGCAAGCTCCCAGGCGCGGAAGAACGGCGTCCAGTCGATATAGTGACGCAGGTCGGCAAGGTCCCAATCGTCGAACACGTGGATGCCGGGCTTGGCGACCGGCGGCGCCTTGAGCGCCATGTCCGCGGCGAAGCCACGCTTGCGCGCCTCGGCGAGCGGCAGCAGGTCGTTCTGACCCTTGCTCGCACGCGCCACCCGCACCTTCTCGTAATCCTCGGCGACGCTCGCGACATAGGCGTCGCGCTGCGTGTCCGACACCAAAGTGGTCGCGACGCCGACCGCGCGACTGGCGTCGAGCACATGGACGATCGGCCCGTCATAGGCGGGCGAGATGCGCAACGCGGTATGCACCTTCGACGTCGTCGCGCCGCCGATCAGCAGCGGCATCGTCATGCCGGCGCGCTTCATCTCCTCGGCGACGGTCACCATCTCGTCGAGGCTCGGGGTGATGAGGCCCGACAGGCCGATCATGTCGGCGTCATTCTCGTTCGCCGCCGCGATGATCTTCGTCCACGGTACCATCACGCCGAGATCGACCACGTCGAAGCCGTTGCACTGGAGCACGACGCCGACGATATTCTTGCCGATATCGTGGACGTCGCCCTTCACCGTCGCCATGACGATCTTGCCCTTGCCCTTGGCGCCGGGCTCCTTGGCGGCCTCGATGAACGGCAGCAGATGCGCCACCGCCTTCTTCATCACCCGCGCGCTCTTCACCACCTGCGGCAGGAACATCTTGCCCGATCCGAACAGGTCGCCGACGACGTTCATCCCGTCCATCAGCGGTCCCTCGATTACTTCGATCGGACGCGCGAACTGCTGGCGGCATTCCTCGGTATCGTCGACGACATGCGCGTCGATGCCCTTGACCAGCGCATATTCCAGCCGCTTGGTGACGGGGAGCGAGCGCCATTCCGCCGCCGCTTTCTCCGCGACCGCATCGGTGCCGCGATACCGTTCCGCCAGCGCGACCAGCCGGTCGCCCGCCTCGGGATCGCGGTTGAGGATGACGTCCTCGCACGCGGTGCGCAATTCGGGGTCGATCGTGTCGTAGACGTCGAGCTGGCCGGCGTTGACGATCGCCATGTCCATCCCCGCGGGGATCGCGTGGTAGAGGAAGATCGAGTGCATCGCGCGCCGCACCGGCTCGTTGCCGCGGAAGCTGAACGACAGGTTCGACAGGCCGCCCGAGATGTGGACGTGCGGGCAGCGCGCCTTGATCTCGCGGCACGCCTCGATGAAGTCGACGCCGTAATTGTTATGCTCCTCGATCCCCGTCGCGACCGCGAAGACGTTGGGATCGAAGATGATATCCTCGGGCGGAAAGCCGATGCCCATCAACAGCTCATAGGCGCGCGAGCAGATCTCGACCTTGCGCGCCTTGGTGTCCGCCTGCCCGACCTCGTCGAACGCCATGACGACCACCGCCGCGCCATAGGCCATGCACTTGCGCGCATAATGCAGGAACGCCTCCTCGCCTTCCTTCATGCTGATCGAATTGACGATCGGCTTGCCCGAGACGCATTTCAGCCCCGCCTCGATCACGTCCCACTTGGACGAATCGACCATCACCGGGATGCGCGCGATATCGGGTTCGGCCTGGATCAGCTTGAGGAAGGTCGTCATCGCCTCGTGCGCGTCGAGCAGGCCCTCGTCCATGTTGACGTCGAGCACCTGCGCGCCCGCCTCGACCTGCTGCAGCGCCACCGCCACCGCAGCCGGATAGTCGCCGGCCATCACCAGCTTCTTGAAGCGCGCCGAGCCGGTGACGTTGGTGCGCTCGCCGATATTGACGAACTGGGCGGAGGAAATGGTCATCGGTTTCTCTCAATTCCTCCCCGGCACGGGGAGGGGGACCGCTCGGCGTAGCCGAGGGGTGGAGGGGGCTCTCCACCAGCGCTGTCGTTCGTGGAGAGCCCCCTCCACCAGCCTGCGGCTGGTCCCCCTCCCCGTTCCGGGGAGGAGCTTTTTATGCCGCCATCGTGAACGGCTCGAGTCCCGCCAGCCGCGTCCGCACCGGCGCCACCGGCACCGGCCGCGGCGTCACGCCCTGCGCCATCTCGGCGATCGCCGCGATATGCGCCGGCGTCGAACCGCAGCAGCCGCCGAGCACGTTGACCTGCCCCGCCTTCGCCCATTCGCCGACCAGCCCAGCGGTGGTCGCCGGCTGTTCGTCATAGGCGCCCAGTTCGTTGGGCAGGCCGGCATTGGGATAGATCATGATCAGCGTGTCGCAGATCTCGCTCAGCGTCTTCACATGCGGCCGCAACTGCTCCGCGCCGAACGAGCAATTGAGCCCGATCGTCAACGGCCGCGCATGGCGCACCGCATGCCAGAACGCCTCGACGGTATGGCCCGACAGGTTGCGTCCCGACAGGTCGGTCAGCGTCATCGACATCATGATCGGCAGGTCGCGCCCCAGCGCGTCGCCCGCCTCCAGCGCCGCCATGATCCCCGCCTTGGCGTTGAGCGTGTCGAACACCGTCTCGATCAGGATGAAGTCGGCGCCGCCCTCGACCAGGGCATCGATCTGCTCGCGATACACGTCCTTCAGATAGTCGAAGTCGATTTCGCGATAGCCGGGATCGTTGACGTCGGGGGACAGCGACAGCGTCTTGTTGGTCGGCCCGATCGCCCCGGCGACGAAGCGCGGGCGCCCATCCTTCGCCTGGAATTCATCGGCGACCCGCCGCGCCATCCTCGCGCTCTCGACGTTGATCTCGCGGACCAGATGCTCGGCGCCGTAATCGGCCTGGCTGATCCGGTTGGCGGAGAAGGTGTTGGTCTCGGCGATATCCGCCCCGGCCGCGAAATATGCGCGGTGGATCGACTCCGGCACCTCGGGCTTGGTCAGCGCGAGGATGTCGTTATTGCCCTTCTGGTCGTGGGTGAGCCCGAGCGTGCCGGCATAATCCGCCTCGGACAGCTTCCAATTCTGGATCTCGGTCCCGAACGCCCCGTCGGTGATCAGGATACGCTTGGCGGCTTCGCCGAGGAATGTGTCGCGTATGGTCATGTCACTTCCAATTCCGCCCCGGCACGGGGAGGGGGACCGCTCGGCGGTAGCCGAGGGGTGGAGGGGGCTCTCCACAAACGGTGTCGCCGGTGGAGAGCCCCCTCCACCAGCCTGCGGCTGGTCCCCTCCCCGTGCGGGGGAGGAATTGTTCACGCCGCCGCCACGTTCGCCACCGGCTTCGATCGCACCCCCAGCAGGTGGCAGATCGCGAACGCCAGTTCCGCCCGGTTGAGCGTATAGAAATGCAGCGACTTCACCCCGCCGGCGTACAATTTGCGGCTGAGTTCCGCCGCCAGCGTCGCCGCGATCAACTGCCGCGAAGCCGGATGATCCTCCAGCCCGTCGAACAGCCGCGCCATCCACGCCGGCACCTCGGTGCCGCACATCTTGCTCATCCGCACGACGCTGGCGAAATTGGTCACCGGCATGATTCCCGGCACGATCTCGGCATCGATCCCCGCCGCCGCGAGCCTGTCGCGATAGCGGAAGAAGGTTTCGGGTTCGTGGAAGAATTGCGTGATCGCGCGGGTCGCGCCGGCGTCGAACTTCGCCTTCAGATTGTCGATGTCCGCCGCCATGTCGGGCGAATCCGGGTGGCGCTCGGGATAGGCCGCCACCGAAATCTCGAACGGGTGCAGACGCTTGAGCCCTGCGACCAAGGCCGCCGCATTCTCATAGCCGCCCGGATGGCTGGCGAATTTGGCACCGGCCGCGGGCGGATCGCCACGCAGCGCGACGATGTGGCGCACGCCCGCCGCCCAATATTCCTCTGCGACAGAATCGATCTCCGCCTTGGTCGCCTCGACGCAGGTCAGATGCGCCGCCGCCGCGAGGCTCGTCTCGCGCTGGATGCGCGCCACCGTCGCGTGCGTCCGCTCGCGCGTCGAGCCGCCCGCGCCATAGGTCACCGAGACGAAGCTCGGGCCGAGCGGCTCCAGCGTCCGCACCGCATCCCAGAGCTGCTCCTCCATCTTCTCGTTCTTCGGCGGGAAGAATTCGAACGAAACGTCGATATCCCCCGCCACGTCCGCATACAGCGGCGCCTTCAGCGCGATCTGCGCCTCTTCGAGCTGGTTCACCGAAATCGTCATGCCGCCCCAACCTTTTTCCCGACCTTCGTCATAGGCACCTCACGCAGGCTCGCACCCGATTTGCGTCCGAGCCACAATGTCACAGTCAGTTCGCCGCCCTTCAGCGTCTCGGTCCGTGCGAGCGCGAGCCCGGCATTGCCGAACCAGCCCGCGATCTGGTCGTCGGCGAAGCCCAGCCGGGTATGCGCGTCGCGCGTCCGCAAATCCTCGCGATCGTGCGGCGCGAAGTCGACGATCAGCAGCCGCCCGCCCTGCCCCAGCACGCGCGCCGCCTCGGCGATCGCCGCGCCGGGCTGCTGCGCGAAATGCAGCACGTGGTGCAGGATCGCGACATCCGCCGCGCCGTCCGCCATCGGCAGCGCGTACAGGTCCGCCTGGCGCAACTCCGTATTGGCACGGTCGTGCAATTTGGCACGTGCCAGCCGCAGCATCTCAGACGACCGGTCGATGCCGAGCGCGCTCTCCGCCTGGTCGCCGAACAATTCGAGCATCCGCCCGGTACCGGTGCCGATGTCGATCAGGCTGCCGAGCGGGCCGTCGCCCAGCACCTGCGCCATCGCCGCCTCGACCTCGCTCTCGGCGATATGGAGCGAGCGGATCGCATCCCATTCGTCCGCATGGCCTTCGAACCATTGCGCCGCGCTCGCCGCGCGATCGGCGCGCACCGCGGCGAGCCGCGCGGCGTCGGCGACCGCCCAATGATCGGGCTCGCTCTTCTGCCACTGGTCGATCGCCACCGCGACCGGCCCGGTCGCCGCGGCGCGACCGAGCGCGACGAACACCCAGCTGCTCTCCTTGCGGCGTTCGGCTAGGCCGGCGTCGCAGAGGATCTTGACGTGCCGGCTGACCCGCGGCTGGCTCTGCCCCAGCACCTGCGCCAGCTCGCCCACCGACAGCTCCATCGTGCGTAGCAGCGAGAAGATGCGCAGCCGCGTGGCGTCGGCTAAGGCACGGAAGATATCGAGCGCGAGGGTCATGTCGCATCAACATATAAAGATATCTTTATATGCGGTCAACGCGGACCCGAAGCGCGCGACCCGCGTTTGCGCGAGGTTAGTGAACTTACCGGGAGATTATCGATGAAGCGCCTGCTGATCCTCGCCGCCCCGCCCATGCTTCTTGGGGCAATCGGCCTCGCCGCGTGCAGCCAGAACTCGCAGAACGAGACCGCGGAAGCCGCCAACTCGATCGCCGCCGACACCGAGGCGACGACCCGCAATGCGGTCAGCGACGTCGACGCCGCCACCGACCGCGCCTTCGGCTCGGCCGAGCGCCACATCGACAATGCCGGCGACCATCTCGACAACGCCGCCGCCCATGCCGACGATCACCTCGACCGCGCCGGCGATGCGATCAGCAACGGTGCCGACCGCGCCGCCGACGCCACCGGCAATGCGCTCGAGCGGGCCGGCCGCTCGCTGAAGAACTGATGCCGCGGGGGGACGATCGCCGGCCGCGCCTGCTGGCGGCGGCCGTCCTCCCCTTGGCGCTGCTCGCCGCCTGTTCGCGCGGCGGTGGCGACGATCCCGGCGCGGTCAGCGCTGACGAAGCCGCCCAGCTCAACGACGCCGCCGCGATGCTCGACGCCAACAGCATCGACCTCGACGCCGTCACCTCCAACGACACGGACGCCCAGCCATGACCCTGCGCCGCTTAGGCTCGACCGATCTCCGCATCGCCCCGCTCGTCCTCGGCGGCAACGTCTTCGGCTGGACCGCCGACCGTGCCGCGAGCTTCGCCGTGCTCGACGCCTTCGTCGCCGGCGGCGGCACGATGATCGACACCGCCGACGTCTATTCGGCCTGGGTCGACGGCCATCAAGGCGGCGAGTCGGAGACGATGATCGGCGAATGGCTGAAGGCGAGCGGCAAGCGCGATTCGGTGCTGATCGCGACCAAGGTCGGCATGCTTCCCGGCGAAGGTGGCGAGAAGCTCGCCCCCGCCCGCATCGCCGCCGCCGCCGAAGCCTCGCTCAAGCGACTCGGCAGCGACCGCATCGACCTCTATTACGCGCATCAGGACGATGAAGGCGTGCCGCAGGAGGCGGTACTCGAAGCCTTCGGCAGGCTGGTCGACGCCGGCAAGGTCCGCGTCATCGGCGCCTCCAACTACCATGCCGCCCGGCTGAAGTCGGCGATCGACGCCGCCAAGGCGCACGATCTGCCGCGCTATCACGTGCTCCAGCCCGAATATAACCTCGTCAGCCGCCACAAGTTCGAGGGCGAGTTGCAGGATTATTGCGTCACCGAAAACATCGGCGTCCTGCCTTATTACGGCCTCGCCTCCGGCTTCCTCACCGGCAAATACCGCAGCAAGGACGACCTCGGCCAGAGCGTCCGCGGTGGCCGCATGACCGAGCTGCTCGACGGCAAGGGCGCCGACGTCCTCGCGGCGATGGACGGCATTGCGGAGGAGACCGGCGCCAGCCACGCGCAGATCGCCCTGGCATGGCTGATCGCGCAGCCGGGCGTCACCGCACCGATCGCCAGCGCGACTAAGGTGGCGCAGTTGGAAGACCTGCTCCCGGCGATGGAACTGGAGCTCAGCAAGGATCAACTCGAACGCCTGACCAACGCCGGCGCCTGACACACTTGCGCAAGCCGGGCGCCGAGGCTGTCCTACATCCGGCGGTCCTGATACATCCGGCTCCGGCTCTTTCTCATCATACAAGAAGTGGAAACGATCGGGAGGCGATCGTTTCCATTAAGGTGTCCATGTTGTCCACGTCGTCCAACATGCGGGGACGTCATGCCGCGAACTGGTTCATCGTATTGTGCGCTCCGCCGGCCTTGAGCGCGGCCTCGCCGGCGAAATAGTCCTTGTGATCGTCGCCGATGTCGGAGCCGGACATGTTCTGGTGCTTCACGCAGGCGATGCCTTCACGGATCTCCCGGCGCTGGACGCCCTCGACGTAGCCGAGCATCCCCGCCTCGCCGAAATACGTCCGGGCGAGCGCATCGGTCGACAGCGCCGCGGTATGATAGGTCGGCAGCGTGATGAGGTGGTGGAAGATCCCCGCCCGCGCCGCCGCATCCCGCTGGAAGGTACGGATGCGCTCGTCCGCCTCGGCGCCGAGGTCGGTGGCGTCGTAATCGACCGACATCAGCCGCGCGCGATCGTAGCCCGACACGTCGCGCCCCGCCTCCCCCCAGGCATCGTAGACCTGCTGGCGGAAGTTGAGCGTCCAGTTGAAGCTCGGGCTGTTGTTGTAGACGAGCTTGGCATCGGGGACGACCGCGCGGATGCGGTCGACCATCGACGCGATCTGCTCGATATGCGGCTTCTCGGTCTCGATCCACAACAGGTCGGCGCCGTTCTGCAAGCTGGTGATGCAATCGAGCACGCAGCGGTCCGCCCCCGTCCCCTCGCGGAACTGGAACAGGTTGGACGGCAGCCGCTTCGGCCGCAGCAATTTGCCGTCGCGGCTGATGACCACGTCGCCGTTGCCGACCTGGGCGACATCGACCTCTTCGCAATCGAGGAAGCCGTTATATTGGTCGCCGAGATCGCCGGGCGCCTTCGAATAGGCGATCTGCTTGGTCAGCCCGGCACCGAGCGAATCGGTGCGGGTGACGATGATCCCGTCGTCGACGCCGAGTTCGAGGAAGGCGTAGCGGCAGGCGCGCACCTTCGCGAGGAAGTCCTCGTGCGGCACGGTGACCTTGCCGTCCTGATGCCCGCATTGCTTCTCGTCGCTGACCTGGTTCTCGATCTGGAGCGCGCAGGCGCCCGCTTCGATCATCGTCTTGGCGAGCAGATAGGTCGCCTCGGCATTGCCGAAGCCGGCGTCGATATCGGCGATGATCGGCACGACATGCGTCTGGTGTCCGTCGATCGCCTGCGTCAGCCGCTGCGCCTCGACCGCGTTGCCGGCGGCGCGCGCCTTATCGAGGTCGCGGAACAACAGGCTGAGCTCGCGGGCGTCGGCCTGCCGCAGGAAGGTGTAGAGTTCCTCGATCAGCGCCGACACCTTGGTCTTCTCGTGCATCGACTGGTCGGGCAGCGGGCCGAACTCGCTGCGCAGAGCCGCGACCATCCAGCCCGACAGGTAGAGATAGCGCCGGTCGGTGGTACCGAAATGCTTCTTGATGCTGATCATCTTCTGCTGGCCGATGAAGCCGTGCCAGCAGCCGAGCGATTGGGTGTAGGCGGACGGATCGGCGTCATAGGCGGCCATGTCGCGGCGCATGATCGCGGCGGTGTAGCGCGCGATGTCGAGCCCGGTGCAGAAGCGATTCTGGAGCCGCATGCGTGCAACCGCTTCGGCGTCGATCCCGCCCCAGGTCGCCTGTCCGCCGATAAGGCGGGTCGCGGTGCCGATCTGCTGCTGGTAGGTCATGTCCACATCCTCGCTTGGATTCGATGCGAGAGCTGTATTCAAATTTACACGCAGGACTGTGGTATTAGCAGTGAAGATCGCGTCACGATGTCAAATCAGCGGCTCATTCCATGTCGACTTGTACGCAAGCTTTCATCAATCGCCGGCGAAGGTGAAGCCCGAGACCCCGCGATCGCGCTCGTTGATCAGCAGCGCCCGCCCCGCCGGTGGCGCCGAACGTTGCGGACAGTCCGTGCGGTGGCAGGCGCGACAACCGAGGCCGATCGGCGTCGCATCCCCTTTCAGATCGACGCCCCTCGCGACCGCCAGCGCCCCGCCCAGCTCCGCCGCCACACCGATCCCGACCGCAAATTCGGCGAGGACGCCGCCATACCGGCGGCGCTGCGGCGTCACCGTGCGCGCGATCGTCAGCCAGCGCGCGCCATCCTCAAGCTCGACGAGCTGCACCGCGAGGCTCCCCGGCCGGTCGAAGGCGTGATGGAGCCGCCACAACGGGCAACGCCCCTCCGCCTCGGCGAGCGGCGACGCGCTCGCGCCCGAGAAGCGCTTCGAACATTGCCCGGCGCGATCGATGCGGATCAGGAAGAACGGCAGCCCCCGCGCGCCGACACGATGCAAGGTGGTCAGCCGATGCGCGACCTGCTCGAACCCCGCCCCGAACCGGCGCTGAAGCAGCTCCAGATCATAGCCCGTCGATTCGCACGCCCGCAGGAAGCGCGCATAGGGCATCATCACCGCCGCGGCGAAATAGCTGGCGAGATGGCGGCGGAACAGCCGCTCGGCGGAGCGATCGGCGAAGTCCGCGCCCTTGGCGAGCGCGTCGATCTCCGCCCGCGCCTCGATCTGCGCGAGTTGATAGGCGGCCGCGAAGGTCCGCGACGCCGGATCGAGCACCTCGCTCAACTGGAGCTGGCGGGCGTGGAGGTCGAGCCGCCGCAACAGATCGGGCATCACGTCCATCGGCAGGATGCGGATGGTGAGCTGATGCTTGACGCGCAGCCGCTCGGCGATCGCGCCGTAAAGGTCGCCCGCCCCCAGCCGCAATTCATCCGCCAGCGCCTCCGCGATGCCGTCGAGATCGGCGAAATGGCCGCGCCAGCGCTCGATCTCGCGGCGCACCTCGGCGACCGGATCGACGCCGTCCGACACGCCGCTGCCGCCCCCCGCGCCGAGCCGGTCATAGGCGCGCGCGAACGCTTCGGCGCCACCGGGCGCGCCGGCAAGCCATTCGCCGACCTCGTTGCGATCGATCTCGAGATCGGCGAACATCGGGTCGGCCAGCCGCCGCCGCATCGCCGCCTCGCCGCCGCCCGGCTCGCCCGCGGTAAGCGCGCGCGGATCGAAGTCGTAGGATTCGGCGAGCTTGACCAGCAAAGTCGCCGAAAGAGGCCGCTGATTGCGCTCGACGAGGTTGAGATAGCTGGACGAAATCGCCAAAGCCTCGGCCATCGCCGCCTGCGTCAGCCCGGCCTGCCGCCGGAGCCGGCGCACTGCATGGCCGGCAAACAATTTACGCTCGGCCATCGTCGCCCCTCCAGACGATCGAGGATCGGGTACGGAGAGCCTTTTGTCAATTCCTTACACATTGACGAAGCGACATGTCCGCACGGTGGACAAGACGACCTCGCCTGCCTGTCGCCGCCCCTGCCGCCGCGTCGCGTCTCTAGCTAACGGAATTGTCGAGAGTTTCCTGGGGAGGAAAGGTGGCCGCCGGTGTTTCGTACACCGGCGGCCATTCCCGTTATGGCGTGTTGTCCTGTGACGGGAGCCACATCACCCGTTCGCGCGTACCCTCCTCTGCGGTATCGACATCGCCGACAGGGAGTAGGGATGACTCAAGGGCTGACCGCGCGGATTCGCGAGAATATCGTTCTATACGGCGCGCTCGCCGCCAATCTCGGGATCGGCGTCGCCAAATTCGTCGCCGCCGGCATCACCGGCTCCTCGTCGATGCTGACCGAGGGCGTGCATAGCTGCGTCGACAGCGGCAACCAGATCCTGCTCCTCTACGGCCAGCATCGCGCCAAGCGGCAGCCCGACGCCATCCATCCCTTCGGCTATGGCCGCGAATTATACTTCTGGGCGTTCGTCGTCGCGATCCTGATCTTCGCGGTCGGCGCGGGCGTGTCGGTCTACGAAGGCTATCTGCATATCCTCGAACCCGAGCCGCTGCGCGATCCGCTGGTCAATTATATCGTGCTCGCCATCGCCTTTGCGATGGAGGGCGCATCGTGGTTCATCGCGATGCGCGAATTCGCCAAGGCCAAGGGTGACAGCGGCTGGTGGCGCGCGATCCGCCAGAGCAAGGACCCGGCCGGGTTCATCGTGCTGTTCGAGGATTCCGCCGCGCTCGCCGGGTTGGTGATCGCCGGCATCGGCGTCTGGGCGAGCCATGCCTTCGCCGATCCGCGCATCGACGGCGTCGCCTCGATCCTGATCGGCCTGATCCTCGGGCTGGTCGCGATACTGCTCGCCCGCGAGGCAAAGGGCCTGCTGATCGGCGAGCGGGCCAATCCGCACGTCGTGGAAACCGTCCGCAGCATCGTCGCGGCGCATCCGGCGGTGAGCGCCGTCAACCACGTCCGCACGATTCACACCGCACCGGATGCGATCTTCGTCGCGGTCAGCGCGGATTTCGTCGATACCGTCACGATGGGCGATGGCGAGACGATCATCGAGGAAATGGAGGATCAGTTGCGCGAGGCGGTCCCGACGCTGTCCTCGATCTATATCCGCCCCGAGAAAAGCGAGAATGCGGCGACACTGACGAGGATGCAGACGGAGGCGGCACACGACGCGACGTGACGCAAAATCCGTCACACGAATGTAGGGCCGAAGCCATCTTTGGTTTTCCGAGCGAATTCACCGGTTAAGGCACCGGCGATGGCGATGGCCGCGATCCACGGCGCGGTTTTGCGGCCCGACGGCGCCGCCGACGGTTATGCGCTGCGTCGATTTGTCACGAACCCGTCACATCCGCGGTGCACCGCGCCGACATGGCTACAACGGTTTCCGCCGCGTCCGCACCCACCCCCTCGCACGGTCCGCGCCTTGATGCGCATCTGCACCCGGCGGGGCGATGGATCTTCCTCGCCGTCCTCGTCGGCGCGCTGGGCTATGCCGGGGGCAGCGTCATCTCCGATACCGCCGAGGTCGGCGAGACGCTGGCGACCGGCGTCTTCCTGTTCCTCGCGCTGGCGCTGCTGATCGCGCTCGGGTTCGAATTCGTCAACGGCTTCCACGATACCGCCAATGCGGTGGCGACGGTGATCTACACGCACGCCATGCCGGCGCCGCTCGCGGTGGTCTGGTCGGGCTTCTTCAACTTCCTCGGCGTGCTGCTGTCGTCGGGCGCGGTCGCCTATTCGATCGTCACGTTGCTGCCGATCGAACTGATCCTCCACATCGGCTCGGCGGGCGGGTTCGCGATGATCTTCGCGTTGCTGCTCGCCGCGGTGCTGTGGAACCTCGCCACCTGGTATGTCGGCCTGCCCAATTCGTCGAGCCATGCGCTGATCGGCTCGATCCTCGGTGTCGGCCTTGCCAATCAATTGCTGTCGCGCGGGCTCGGCGGCACCTCGGGTGTCGATTGGAGCCAGGCGCAGAAGGTATTGTCCGGCCTGTTGTTCAGTCCGCTGATCGGCTTCGCCGGCGCGCTGGTGCTGCTGCTGGTGATGAAGCGCTTCATGCGCGATCCCAAACTCTACAGCGCACCGCGGACCGACGCGCCGCCGCCGCGCGGCATCCGCGCGACGCTGATCCTCACCTGCACCGCGGTCAGCTTCGCGCACGGCAGCAACGACGGGCAGAAGGGCATGGGGCTCATCATGCTGATCCTGATCGGCTGCGCGCCCACCGCCTACGCGCTGAACCGTACGGTGCCGCAGAGCGCGATGCCCGCCTTCGTCGCGCAGGCACGCTCGGCCGAGGCGATCTTCGCCCGCCAGCCGGGGCCGGAGCCGCGCTCGATCGACGCCGCACGCGCGACGGTGACGAAGGGTCTCGCCACCCGCCACATCGACACGCCCGCGGTCTACGGCGCGCTGTCGTCGCTGTCGCGCGACGTCGGCGACCGGCTGGCCAGCTACGGTTCGCTCGACAAGGTGCCCGCCGCGGCGACGCCCAATCTGCGCGGCGACATGTATCTGGTGCTCGACGCCAGCAAGATGGTGGTCGCCGACGAAGGCGCGCAGAGCCGCTTCACCGCGCAGGACATCGAAGGCATCAAGAGCTACAGCGGCGCGCTCGAAAAGGGCACGCGCTTCATCCCCTTCTGGGTGAAGGTGACCGTCGCGATCGCGCTGGGGCTCGGCACGATGGTCGGCTGGCGGCGGATCGTCGTCACCGTCGGTGAGCGGATCGGCAAGACCCATCTCACCTACGGCATGGGCATGTCGGCCGAGCTGGTCACCGCGGCGACGATCCTGCTCGCCGACCGCTTCGGTCACCTGCCGGTATCGACGACGCACATCCTGTCCTCGGGCGTCGCCGGCGCCTCGGTGGCGAACGGCGCCGGGCTGCAATGGCGGACGATCCGCAACATGGCGCTCGCCTGGGTGATGACACTGCCCGCGGCGATGCTGCTCGCCGGAGGCCTCTATTGGGCGCTGCTCACCGTGCTGCGCACGACGATGGCGGTGTAAGCCGCCATAACCGAGCAAAGCGGCGCCGGGACGCTCACCTGACCGGCCCCTTCGACGCTTTGGGTCCGATCCGGATCGCAACATGATCGTCACGCTGCCGTGATCGCAGCGTCACATCCATCTGGCATGTCGGCATCGGGGACAGCGGGTCCCCGGGGGCCGATGATGACCACCAAAGATGTGAGCAGCGCCGACGTTCTTGCCTTTCTGCCGCAGCGGCCGATCGTCGCCGAACGGTCCGACATCGCCCGGCGGCGCTTCCGCACCATCTGGATTTCCGACGTCCATCTCGGCACGCGCGGCTGCAACGCCGACATGCTGATCGACTTCCTCGACCATGTCGACAGCGAGCAATTGTATCTGGTCGGCGACATGATCGACGGCTGGCGGCTCAAGAAGAAATTCTACTGGCCCGCGGCGCATAACGACGTCGTCTGGCGGCTGATGAAGCGCGCCAAGCGCGGCACCCGCGTCACCTATATCCCCGGCAATCACGACGAGGTGTTCCGCCAGTTCGCCGGCATGGACTTCGGCGGCGTCAAGATCCGCCGCAAGGCGATCCACACCACCGCCGACGGTCGCCGCCTGCTGGTGCTGCACGGCGACGAATTCGACGCGATCACACTCGCCCACCGCTGGCTCTCGCTGGTCGGCGACAGCGCCTATACCGCGCTCATGGTCCTCAACCGCTGGGTCAATGCGGGACGGCGGCGGCTCGGCATGCCCTATTGGTCGCTGTCGAAGCACGCCAAGGCCAAGGTCAAGAATGCGGTCGCCTTCATCTCGCGCTTCGAGGAAGTGGTGGCGCATGCGGCGGGATCGCGCGGCGTCGACGGCGTCGTCTGCGGCCATATCCACACCGCCGAGATCCGCCAAATCGGCGACGTCGCTTATTATAACGACGGCGATTGGGTCGAAGGCTGCACCGCCTTGGTCGAACATTTCGACGGCCGGATGGAATTGCTGCTGTGGGGCGACGAGATCGCCGCACGGGTCGCGACGGAACGCGCCGCGACCCGCGCCGGGACGATCGCCGCCTGATGCGGGTCGCGCTCGTCACCGACGCCTGGCAGCCGCAGGTCAATGGCGTCGTCCGCACGCTCAGCGCGATCAAACGCGAAGTCGAGGCGCAGGGGCACGAACTCCTCGTCGTCTCGCCCGAGCGCTTCGCCAGCCTGCCCTGCCCGAGCTATCCGGAGATCCGCCTGGCGCTCGCCGGCGGGCGCAGCATCGGCCGGCTGATCCGCGCCTTCGACGCCGATGCGATCCATATCGCGACCGAAGGACCGCTCGGCGTCGCGGCGCGGCGCTGGTGCCTCGCCAAGGGGCTGCGCTTCACCACCGCCTATCACACGCAATTCCCCGATTACGTCGCCGCGCGGACCGGCGTCAGCGCGGAATGGATCTGGCGCTACATCCGCTGGTTCCACGCCCCCGCCGACGCGATCCTGACCTCGACGCCCTCCGTCGATGCCGCATTGCGCGCGCATGGCCTCACCCGGCTGCGCCGATGGGGACGCGGCGTCGATCTCGCCGTGTTTTCCGCCGAGGGTGCGGTCGATCCGGCGATCACCGCGCTGCCCGGACCGATCCAGCTCTACGTCGGCCGGGTCGCGGTCGAGAAGAATATCGAGGCGTTTCTCGAGACGCAGGTGGCGGGCACCAAGGTGGTGGTCGGCGACGGACCGGCGCGGGCGGCGCTCGCCGCGCGCTATCCCGATGCGCATTTCCTCGGGCCGCGGTTCGGCGAGGCGCTCGCCGCCGCCTATCGCAGCGCCGACGTGCTGGTCTTTCCGAGCCGCACCGACACGTTCGGGCTGGTGATGATCGAGGCGCTCGCCTGCGGCACCCCCGTCGCGGCGCTGCCAGCGCCGGGGCCGGTGGATGTACTCGACGCCGAGGTCGGCGCGATCGACGACGATCTCGAGACGGCGATCGCGGCGGCGCTGACGCGGAGCCGGCGCGCCTGCGTGGACTATGCCGCGCAATTCACCTGGGACGCGAGCGCCCGCCAGTTCCTCGACAGCCTCGCGCCGATCCGCGTTCCAGAGGCCTGCGCGGCCTGACGGTTTGCCGGCAAGGGGCGCGATCGCGGATGGTATGCGGCAATTTGCGCGCCGGGTAGCGATCCACCGCGGCGCAGCGAGCGTTCTGAGAAGCGCTTTAAGTACCCCGGCGAAGGCCGGGGCCCAGTTGGGTGAAGGTTTGCGGTAACTCACAACCGCTCTCCCGACTGGGCCCCGGCCTCCGCCGGGGTACAGCCTTGGTGCATTATGCCGGCTTGTGCCGGCTTGTACGGAGGTCTCGCAGAAGCAGGATCGGGTTTGACGGTGAGCGGCAACGATCGAGCCACGTTGCTGCTCCCGATCGGGCGGACGGCAGGCGTTCCAGGCGCCACCCGCCGTAGGTGTTCCCGCTTCCGCGGGAACACTGACGCGGCATTCACGGCAGGGGAGGCCCCCTCACCTCACTTCGCGGCGGTGGTCGGCCGGACCTGCGGATCGTCCACGTCCAGTCCGCCGCCCAGCGACCGGTACAATTCCACCAGATTGCTGCCGCGGCTCAACCGCGTCGTCACCAGCTGCTGTTGCGCGGCATAGGCGGTGCGCTGCGAGTCGAGCGTGGTCAAGAACGATTCGACCCCCGCCCGGTAGCGCGCGTCCGAAATCCGCAGCGCGACGTTCGCCGCCTCGACGCGCGCGCTCTGCGCCGCGACCTGTTCGTCGATCGTGCCGCGCTGCGCCAGGGCATCGGCGACCTCGCGGAACGCGGTCTGCACCGTCTTCTCATAGGTCGAGACGGCCGATTGCTGCTGCGCGCGGGCGAGATCGACGTTGCCGCGCAGGCGGCCGCCGTCGAACAGCGGCAGCGAGACCGAGGGCGCGCCGGTGTAGGTGAAGCTGCCGCCGGCGAACAATCCGCTGAGCGCGGAGCTGATCGTCCCCAAAGTCGCGGTCAGCGAGATGCGCGGGAACAGCGCCGCCCGCGCCGCACCGATATTGGCGTTCTGCGCGATGAGCTGATGCTCCGCCTGCAACACGTCGGGCCGGCGCAGCAGGACGTCCGAGGCGAGACCCGCCGGCAGCACCTGCAGCGCGGCATCGCCGTTGCCGAGGCCCTGCGGCAGCAAGGGCGTCGCCACCGGCGTGCCGACGAGCAGGTCGAGCGCATTCTTGTCCTGCGCCACCCGCGTCTTCAGCACGGCGATGTCGTTGCGCGCGCCCTGATAGGTCGTCTCCGCCTGCCGCGCCTCCAGCTCGGAGGCGACGCCGATGCGGAATTGCGCACGCGTCAGCTCGAGCGATTGCGCGAACGAGGCCAGCGACCGCTGCGAGATGGCGAGCTGGTCCTGATCCGACGCCAGCGTCAGCCACGCGTTGGCGATTTCCGCGATCAGGCTGATCCGCGTCGACCGCTGCGCCTCCTCGGTCGCGAAATATTGCTCGAGCGCCGCCCGGTTGAGGTTGCGCACCCGCCCGAACAGGTCGAGCTCGAACGCCGAGAAACCGGCGTTGACCGAGTAGAATTCGAAGTTCGACGAGCTCGATCCGATCGCGCCCGCGGTGCCGCCGCCCGCATTCGATCCCGTGCCCCCCGTCCCGGTCCCGCCGGTGCCACCCGTGCCCGTGCCGCCCGTGCCGCCCGTACCACCGCTGCTGGTGCCGCCGCTCGCCGCACCGCCCAGCGTGCTCGCCGCACCCTGGATATTGTTGGTGTAGGTGCCCGATGCCGACAGGCTGGTCGACGGCACCAGATCGGCGCGCTGGATGCGATATTGCGCGCGCGCCTGGAGCACGTTGGCCGCCGCGACGCGCAGGTCGCGGTTGTTCTCCAGCCCCAGCGCGATCGTGTTGCGCAGCCGTTCGTCGGTGAAGAAATCGCGCCAGCCGATCTTGGTCACGTCAGGCGCATCGGTCGCCGCCGCCGGATAGACGCCGCCCTGCGGCAACGCCGCCGGCACTTCGCCCACCGGCCGCACGTAATGCGGCGCGAGGTTGCAGCCGGCGAGCGCGGTCGCGCCCAGCAGGCCGAGGAGGATCTTGCTCGTCATCACCACTCAGGCTCCCTGCGGCGCGGGCGTCGGCCCGTGTGCGCCGTCGTCATGCGGCCGGTCGTCGTCGGGACGATCGTCATGCGCCGCGTCCTTCTCGCCGCGCTTGCCATGTTCGTCGTGGCCGAACAGGCGGAGCACGACGATGAAGAACATCGGCACGAAGAAGATCGCGAGGATCGTCGCCGACAGCATGCCGCCGACCACCGCGCGGCCGATCGCATTCTGTCCGCCCGCGCCCGCGCCGGTCGAGATCGCCAGCGGCAACACGCCGAAGATGAACGCCAGCGACGTCATCAGGATCGGGCGGAGGCGCAATTTGGCCGCCTCCACCGCCGCCTCGAAGGGTCGCATCCCCTCGTTGATCCGCTCCTCCGCGAATTCGACGATCAGGATCGCGTTCTTCGCCGAGACGCCGATCGTCGTGATCAGGCCGACCTGCAGATAGATGTCGCTGTTGAGCCCGGTCAGCGTCGCCGCGAGCAGCGCGCCGATGATCCCCAACGGCACCACCAGCATGACCGAGATCGGCACCGACCAGCTCTCGTACAAAGCGGCGAGGCAGAGGAAGACGATCAGCAGCGACAGGCCGTACAAGGCCGGTGCCTGGCCACCCGACAACCGTTCCTCGTAACTGAGCCCGGTCCATTCGAGCCCGGTGCCCGGCGGCAGCTTGGCGTGCATCGCCTCGATCGCCTTCATCGCCGCGCCGGACGACACGCCCGGTGCCGGCTGGCCGAGGATTTCCATCGACGGCAGGCCGTTATAGCGGGTGAGCTGCGCCGGGGCCTGCGCCCAGGCGATCGTCGAGAACGCGGTGAACGGCGCCATCGTGCCGGTCTCGCTGCGCACGTAGAAGTTGCCGAGGTCCTCGGGCTTCAGACGATAGGCGGTATCCGCCTGGATATAGACGCGTTTGACGCGGCCGCGATCGATGAAGTCGTTGACATAGGCACCGCCCCAGGCGGTCGAGATCGTGTTGTTGACCGCGGTCAGGTCGAGCCCGAGCGCACGTGCCTTGTCCTGATCGACCTCGATCTTGAGCTGCGGCGCGTCGTCGAGCGCGTTGGGGCGCACGCCGATCAGCGACTTGTCCTGCGACGCCATGCCGAGCAGCATGTTGCGCGCCGCGAGCAGCTTCTCGTGACCGATTCCCGCCTCGTCGACCAATTGCAGATCGAAGCCGCTGGCATTGCCCAATTCCTGCACCGCCGGCGGGATCACCGCGAAGATCAGCGCATCCTTGAACTGCGACAAGGCGCCCATCGCCCGGCCGGCGATCGCCTGCGCCTTGTTGGCGCCGCCCTCGCGATGCGACCATTCCTGCAACGGAATGAACGCGATACCGCTGTTCTGGCCCTGGCCGGCGAAGCTGAAGCCGTTGATCGTGTAGACGCCCTGGACGTTGCTGCCCTCGTTCTTGAGGAAATGGTCCTTGATCGCGTCGAGACCCTTCTGCGTCCGCGCGGTGGTGGCGCCCGGAGGCCCCTGCACCAGCGCGATCATGATCCCCTGATCCTCTTCCGGCAGGAAGCCGGTGGGCAGGCGGACGAACAGCACCGCCATGCCGATGACGATCAGCAGATAGACGAGCATCGACCGCTTCCAGCTGCGCGCGGTGCTGCGCACGCCCTTTTCGTAGCGGTTCTGGCCACGTTCGAACTTGTCGTTGAACCAGCGGAAGAAGCGGGCGAGCGGCCCGTTGCCCTCCGCCTTGCCGGGATCGTGCGGCTTGAGGATCGTCGCGCACAGCGCCGGGGTAAGGATCAGCGCGACCGTCACCGACAGCACCATCGCCGAGACGATCGTGATCGAGAACTGGCGATAGATGACGCCCGTCGATCCGCCGAAGAACGCCATCGGCAGGAACACCGCCGACAGCACCAGCGCGATGCCGATCAGCGCGCCGGTGATCTCGTCCATCGACTTGCGCGCCGCCTCCTTGGGGCTCAGCCCCTCGGTCTGGATCAGGCGTTCGACGTTCTCGACCACGACGATCGCGTCGTCGACCAATAGGCCGATGGCGAGCACCATGCCGAACAACGTCAGCGTGTTGATCGAGAAACCGGCGACGCCGAGGATCGCGAACGTGCCGAGCAGCACCACCGGCACCGCGATCGTCGGGATCAGCGTCGCACGGAAGTTCTGGAGGAACAGGAACATGACGAGGAAGACGAGGATCACCGCCTCGATCAGCGTATGCACGACCTGCTCCACCGACAGCCGCACGAACGGCGACGTGTCATAGGGGTAGATGACCTTGACGTCGGGCGGGAATTGCTTGGCGATCGCGTTGACGCGGGTCTTCACCGCCTCGACGGTGTCGAGCGCGTTGGCGCCCGGCGCCAGCTTGATGCCGATGCCCGACGCGGGCTTGCCGTTCCACTGCGCCGAGAAGCCGTAATTCTCCGCGCCGATCCCGACGCGCGCGACGTCGCCGAGCCGCACCACCGACCCGTCGGTGTTGCTCTTCAGCCGGATCGCGGCGAACTGCTCGGGCGAGGTGAGGCGCGATTCCACCGAGACGGTGGCGTTGAGCATCTGCTCCTTGGGCGCGGGCTGCGCGCCGATCTGGCCCGCGGAGACCTGCGCGTTCTGCGCGGTGATCGCCGACGTCACGTCGGTCATCGTCAGCGCGTAATTGTTGAGCTTGATCGGATCGACCCAGATGCGCATCGCATATTGCGAGCCGAACACCTGCGTATCGCCGACGCCGTTCACGCGGGCGAGCGGATCCTGCAGCTTCGACGCGACATAGTCGGACAGATCGATGTCGCTGTGGCTGCCGTCCGCCGAATAGAGGCCGACGAACATCAGGAAGTTCTGCGTCGCCTTGGCGACGACCAGTCCCTGGCGCTGCACCTCCTGCGGCAACAGCGGCGTCGCCGCCTGCAATTTGTTCTGGACCTGCACCTGCGCGACGTCGGGGTCGGTACCCTGTTCGAAGGTCAGCGTGACGGTGACGGTGCCCGCCGACGACGAGGAGGACGAGAAATAGCGAAGGTTGTCGATCCCCTTCATCTGCTGCTCGATGATCTGCGTCGTCGTATTTTCGAGCGTGGTCGCGTCGGCACCCGGATAGGTGGCGGTGATCGACACCGCCGACGGCGCGATCGCCGGGAACTGCGCGATCGGCAGCGAGCGGATCGCGAGGACGCCGGCGAGCATCAGGATGATCGCGATCACCCAGGCGAAGATCGGCCGGTCGATGAAATAGCGGGCCATGACGGGTTACTTCGCCTGTGCTGCGGGCGCGCCGGCACCCTGCGGTGCGGCGGCCGGTTTGGCATTGGGGTCCCAGGGCTTGCCCTGGACGGCCATGCCGGGGCGCAGCATCATGCCGCCCTCGACGATGACCTTGTCGCCCGGCTTGATGCCGCCGGTGACGAGCCAGTTATCGCCGATCGTGCGGCTGGTCTGGAGCGTGCGCGGCTGGACCTTGCCGTCGCTGCCGATGACCATCGTCGTCGCCTGCCCCTTTTCGTCGCGGCTGACCGCGCGCTGCGGCACCAGCAGCGCCTTGGCCTGCGTGCCCTCGACCAGCGCGGCGCGGACGAACATGCCGGGCAGCAACAGGCCGTTGGGATTGGGGAAGAGTGCGCGGATCGTCTGCGAGCCGGTGGTCGGATCGACGGTGACGTCGGCGAAGCGCAGCGTCCCCTGCGGGCCATAGGCCGTGCCGTCCTCCAGCGTCAGCTTGACGCGGGCGTTGCCGTCGCGGGTCAGCTGGCCGCTCATGATCTGCTGGCGCAGCTTGAGCAGGCCGGCGCTCGACTGCTGGATGTCGACATAGATCGGGTCGAGCCGCTGGATCGTCGCCAATGCCTGCGTCTGCGAGGCGGAGACGAGCGCGCCGGTGGTGAACAGCGAGCGGCCGATACGGCCGGAGATCGGCGCGCGGATCGTCGTACGCGCCAGATCGATCTGCGCGGTCCGCAACGCGGCCTGCTGCGCGGCGACATCGGCCTGCGCCTGCTGCGCGGTGGTCTGCGAATTCTCATATTCCTGGCGGGCGATCGCGTTGATCTTGACCAGTTCGCCATACCGGCGCGCGAGCGCGGCGGTGGAGGCGATGTTGGCCCGGGCGCGGGTCAGCGCGGCACGCGCGCTGGCGACCTGCGCCTCATAGGGGGCCGAATCGATGCTGTAGAGCGGCTGTCCGGCGCGGACCATGTCGCCCTCGGTGAACAGGCGCTTCAGGATCAGGCCGTTGACCTGCGGACGCACGTCCGACGTCTCATAGGCCGTGGTGCGCCCCGGCAGTTCCGTGGTCAGCGTCACCGGCTGTTCACGTACCACGAGGTAACCGACCTGCGGCGGGCCTTGCGGCGCCTGCTGTTGCTGCTGCTGGTTGCCGCCGCCGCACGCCGCCAGCGCCAGTGCCAACGCAAGCACCGCCACCCCGTGTCGCATATTCGCCATGCAAATTGTCCGCTAGTAAGAATGTGAGTGATCGATCACTCACGCCCTGCTACAACCAGTTATGAACAGGCGTCAAGGCTCGCCGACGAGGATGGAATGATCGACTCGAATATTTGTTGCGGTGCACAACGAAACAATGCGGAAATGCGCCGGTTTCGGGTGATCGAGGCCGCGCGCAGGCTGTTCATCGAAAACGGCTTCCATGCCACCGGCATCGCCCAGATCGCGCGCGAATCGGGCGTCGCGGTCGGCCAGCTCTACCGCGATTTTTCCGCCAAGGAGGACATCGTCGCGGCGATCGTCAATTCCGACTGCCGCTCGTTCCTCGGCGCCGAAACGCTGCGCCACGCGATCCAGCACGGCGACGTCGGGCAAGTGGTGACCTGGGTCCATCAGCTCGTCACCCCCGACAAGGACGAAGGCGACCCCCGCCTGTTCGCCGAGATCCTGGCCGAAGCGGCGCGCAACGTCCGCATCGCGTCGATCTTCAACGCCACGCACCGCGACGTACGGCAGTTGATGCTCGAAGCGCTGGAGATGCTGGCCCCCGGCGCGGCGCTGGCGGACCGCCGGTCGGCGCTGGCGGACGTCATCCTCATCATGTCGCTGGGCATGCTGCACCACGGCATGATGCGGCCCGAAGAGGACGATCAGCCGCTGGTCGACGCGCTCACCGCGACGATCGATCGCGACATCGATTCGCTGCGCCGGGCGGCGGAAACCATGGCCGCCTGACGTCACTGCCGGCGGAAGGCGTCGGGATCGATGCCGTAGCGGCCGAGCTTGTAATAGAGCGTCTTGCGCGGGATGCCGAGCAGCTCGACCGCCTTGACGACGTTGCCCGCGCTGGCGCGCAACGCATCGACGATCACCCGCGTCTCGAATTCGGCGACCCGGCTCGGCAGGTCCTGCCGGTCCTCGCCGGGGGCGTCGTCCGCCGACAGCACGCAGGCGAAGGCGTAGTTGCGCAGCTCGCGCACGTTGCCCGGCCAGCCGTGCGCCAGCACGTGATGCCGCTCCGCCTCGCCGATCGCATAATCGGGCCGCGCGAGCGCTTCGCGCGCCTGATCGACGAAGGCGACGAACAGGAGCATCCGGTCGTGCTCGCGCTCGCGTAGCGGCGGCAGGTGGAGCCGGGTCATCGCCAGCCGGTGGTAGAGATCGGCGCGGAACCGCCCCGCCGCCACCGCCGCCGCCAGATCGCCGCGGCTGGTGGCGACGACGCGCAGGTTGACCGATTCGGCACGCTCGGCGCCGATCGGCTGCACCTCGCGCTCCTCGATGACGCGCGACAGCCCCGCCTGCATCGCCGGCGCCAGATCGTCGACCGCGTCGAGCAGCAGCGTGCCGCCGTTCGATGCCGCGATCGCGCCGGCCCGCGACAGCCGGGTATGCGCGACGCTGTCGGCGGCATGGCCGAACAGATCGGCGGCGCCCCCGTCCTCGGTCAGCGCGGTGCAGTCGACCGCGACGAACGGCCGCCCCCGCCGCGGTCCCAGCCGGTGCAACAGCAGCGCCGCCAGTTCCTTGCCCGTCCCCGTCTCGCCCTCGACCAGCACGTCGAGATCCGCCGCCGCCAGCCGCGCGATCGCGGCGCGCACCCGCACCATCGCCGCGCTCTCGCCGACCAGCGGGCTGTCCGCCTCGCCCATCTCGACCGCGGCGCGCAGCCGGCGGTTCTCGATCACCAGCGCGCGCCGCTCCAGCGCGCGGGCGATCGCGGCGACGAGATGATCGGTGGCGAACGGCTTGGTCAGGAAGTCGAACGCGCCGTCGCGCAGCGCCGACACCGCCATCGGCACGTCGCCATGGCCGGTGACGAGGATCACCGGCAGATCCCTGTCGAGCGCGCGCACGCGGGCGAGCAATTGCAGCCCGTCGATCCGCGGCATGCGGATGTCGGAGACGATCACACCGTCGAAATCGGCGGGCAATGCGGCGAGCGCCGCCTCCGCCCCGGCGAACGCGCGCACCGACAGCCCGGCCAGTTCGAGCGCCTGCACCGTCGCGAAGCGCAGCGCCTCGTCATCCTCGACGAACAGGACGGTCTGCCCGCTCATGCCAGCCGCAGCGTCAGCAGGAAGGTCGCGCCCGGCCCGCCCGGCGCCAGCGCCAGCTCGCCGCCGAATTCGCGTGCGATATCGCGCGCGATGGCGAGGCCGAGGCCCAGCCCCTCGGGCTTGGCGGAGGCGAAGGGGGTGAACAACGTATCGTCGAGGCTCGGGTCGATACCCGGGCCGGTGTCGGCGATGCGCACGATCAACTGATCCTCCTCCACCACCGCATCGATGGTCACGCGGCGATGATCGCGCGCCGCCACCGCGTCGAGCGCATTGCCGATCACGTTGACCAGGATCTGCTCCAGCCGGATGCGGTCGGCGACGACGCGGCGCGCGCGCAGATCGTCGGCGACCGCATCGACCACGACGCCGCGCGCGCGCTCGCCGATCAGCAGCAGCGTCCCCTCGATCGCCGCGCCGAGCGTCGGCGCGCCGCGCGACGGCGTGCGGCGGCGGGCGAAGGCGCGCAATTCGCCGGTGATCGTCGCGATCCGCGCGGTCAGGTCGACGATCCGGCCGAGATTCTCGCGCGCCCGGTCGGCGGCGCCGCGATCGAGCAGGATCGCGCCATTCTCCGCGAAGGTGCGGATCGCGGCGAGCGGCTGGTTGATCTCATGCGCGACGCCTGCGGTGATCTGGCCGAGCGACCCCAGGCGATTGGCCTGCGCCAGTTCCTCGCGCGCGGCGCGGAAGCGGCGATCCGCCTCGCCGCGCTCCTGCGATTCGACGATCAGCCGCGCATTGGCCTCGCGCAATTCGGCGGTGCGCCGCACCACCTCGCGCTCGAGCGATTCGCGCGCGCGCGCCTGCGATCGTCGCCGATTCGCGGCGCGCAGCCCGATACCGCCCACCAGCCCGAGCAGCAGGATCAGCCCGAGTCCCCATAACGCCGCCTGCGCGCGCGCCGCGGCGAGCGACGGGCGCAGCGGCGTCAGATGCAGCACGCGGCTGCCGGCGAGGGGCGCCGCGACCGCGGCGAGCCGATAGCGCACCATCCGCTTATCCTGCCGCACGCGGATATCGCGACCGTTCGCGGCGAAGGCGAGCGTCGCCGGCGGCGTGTCGCCGAACTGGCGCGACCGCCGCAGCGCCGCGCGCGTCGCGGCATCGACCGGCCGGGTCGGATGGAAGCGCCAGCCCGGCACGCTGGTGATCAGCACCAGCCCGCGCGCATCGGTAAGCACCGTCGCCCCCGCCGATTGCGCCCATTCGCGTTCGAGCCGGTCGAACTCGACCTTGACGACGATCACGCCCAGCTTGCGCCCGCCGCGATCGATCCGCCGTGCCAGATACAGGCCCGGCCGGCCGCTCACCGTGCCCAGCGCGAACAATTCGGAGGCGCCACGCGCCATCGCCTCGTCGAAATAGCGGCGGAAGGTATAATCCTGCCCGACGAAGCTGGTCGGCAATTGCCAGTTGCTCGCCGCCACCGCGCGACCGCGCGCGTCGATCGCATAGAGCACCGCGGCATCGGTGCGCGTCGCGAGCAGCTCCAGCGTCTCGTCGAGGCCGCGGACCGCCGCCGCATCGCCGCCGGCGAGCGCGCGCGGCACGTCGGGATATTCGGCGAGCACCAGCGGCAGCAGCCGGAATTTCTGCAATTCGCTGGCGAGCAGCCCGGCGTGGGTCCGTGCCAGCGCCGTCGCCTCGCGATCGGCGGCGGCGCGCGCCGCGCCATCCGCCCAGCGCGCGCCGGCCGCGACCACCAGCGCGACCAGCCCGGCCACCAGCAGCAGCCACGTCAGCCGTCGCGGCACGCGACCTAGCGCGTCGGCCAGATCGCCAGGCTCGTCTCGACCAGCCGTTCCAGATCGGCGCGGCTGGCGCCCGATCCGGCCTGCACTGCCATCCCCTGCAACAGCGCATAGAGATAGCAGGTGAGCCCGGTGACATCGACATGCGCGGGCAGATCGCCCTCGTCCTTGGCGCGCTCGAACCGCTCGACCAGCGCCGCCTGCGACGAGGCGCGGCGCGCGATCACGTCGGCCTTGATCGAATCGGCCTCCGCCCCGCACGGCATCGCGCTGATCACGCCCAGGCAGCCCTTGGGATCGCCACACTGGCTGGTCTGCATCGCCAGCGCGCCGCGCATGAAGCATTCCGCCACGCCGCGCGCGGTCGGCTGTTCCAGCGCCTGCCGGGTATAAGCGAGCTTCTCCGCCTCGTAGAGGTCCAGCGCCTTGTGGAACAACGCTTCCTTGTTGCCGAACGCGGCATAGAGGCTCGGCCGGGTGATCCCCATCGCCTCGGTCAGGTCGGCGAGCGACGCCCCCTCATAGCCCTTGCTCCAGAACACGCGCAGCGCCGCCGCCAGCGCCGTATCGGTGCAGAACTCGCGCGGCCGCCCTTTCGGGGGCAGCGGTGCCGGATCGGCGAGCGAGAGGGTCATGCTTTCCATATCGCTTAGTATAGAACTCGCGGGTGGCACAAACAAGGCAGTTGCGGACTGAAACCCTTTTGCCCGGTTCTGAAGGGGTTCGGGCGAATTCGTCGGATCGGTCGACGTTCAGTCTGTTGAAATTCCTCCCCCTTGCAGGGGAGGAATTGCACGGATGTCGATCTGGCCTAAGCCGCGTCGGCGAGCGCCGGCCGCATCCCCATCAAGTCCCGCGCCACCGCTTCGGCGATCTTGATGCCGTCGACCGCGGCCGACAGGATGCCGCCGGCATAACCAGCCCCCTCGCCCGCCGGATAGAGTCCGGCGGTGTTGACGCTCTGGAAATCGTCCCCCCGCGTGATCCGCACCGGCGAGGAGGTCCGCGTCTCGACCCCGGTCATCACCGCATCGGGGTGATCGTAGCCCGGGATCTGCTGCCCGAACGCCACCAGCGCCTCGCGCATCGCGGTCACCGCGAAATCGGGCAGGCAGTCGGCGAGATCGGTGAGATGCACGCCCGGCCGATAGGACGGAATGACGCTGCCCAATCTGGTCGACGGCCGCCCGGCAAGGAAATCGCCCAGTCGCTGCGCCGGTGCCATATAGCCGCCGCCGCCGACTTCGAACGCGCGCGTTTCCCAATGCCGCTGCAAGGCGATGCCGGCGAGCGGATCGCCGGGATAATCGCGCGCCGGATCGATGCCGACGACGATCCCCGAATTGGCGTTGCGCTCGTTGCGCGAATATTGGCTCATACCGTTGGTCGCGACCCGCCCCGGCTCGGAGGTCGCGGCGACCACCGTACCACCCGGACACATGCAGAAGCTGTAGACCGTCCGCCCGTTCTTGCAGTGGTGCGACAGGCTGTACGCCGCCGCGCCGAGATCGGGATGCCCCGCGCACGGCCCGAAGCGCGCCTCGTCGATCCAGCTTTGCGGATGCTCGATCCGCACGCCGATCGAGAACGGCTTGGCTTCGAGGAACACGCCGCGTTCGTGCAGCACGTGGAAGGTGTCGCGCGCGCTATGGCCGAGCGCGAGCACCACCGGCCCCTCGGCCGCCAGCCGTTCGCCGGTCTGCAGGCGGAGCGCGGCGACGCGGCGGTTGCCCGCCGCATCGGTGTCGATCTCCAGATCGTCGACGCGATGCTGGAAGCGATATTCGCCGCCCAGCGCCTCGACGCTCGCACGCATGCTCTCGACCATCGTGACGAGGCGGAACGTGCCGATATGCGGATGCGCCTCGGTGAGGATCTCGGGCGGCGCCCCGGCCTTGACGAATTCAGTCAGCACCTTGCGGCCGAGATGGCGCGGGTCCTTGATCTGGCTCCACAATTTGCCGTCGGAGAAGGTGCCGGCACCGCCCTCGCCGAACTGCACGTTCGATTCGGGGTTGAGCTCGCTGCGCCGCCACAGGCCCCAGGTGTCCTTGGTCCGCTCGCGCACCACCTTGCCGCGATCGAGGATGATCGGCCGGAAGCCCATCTGCGCGAGGATCAGCCCGGCGAACAGCCCGCACGGCCCGGCACCGACCACGATCGGGCGCGGCCCGGCGTAACCGGCGGGCGCCTTGGCGACGAAGCGATAGCCGGTGTCGGGCGTCGGATTGACGTGGCGGTCGCGCTTGAACTTGGCGAGCAGCGGCGCCTCGTTCTTCACCGTAACGTCCACAGAATAGACGAAATGGATGTCCATCTTGTCGCGCGCGTCATGCGCCCGCCGCGCCACGGTGTACCGGACCAGATCGCGCGGCGTGATCCGCAGCCGGTTGCGGATCGCGGCAGCCAGCGCCTCCTCCGGATGGTTGAGGGGCAGCTTCAATTCGGTGATGCGGAGCATGGCGCATGATAGCGGATTTCGGCAGATGCGGCCAGCGGCGCTTGGGGCGTTCCGCTGCGGGCTCGGGCAACTTATCCCCACGGCCGAGACGACGAAGCTCGCGCGGCTTCCTCATACGGACCGTCACCCCGGACTCGTTCCGGGGTCCACTGGGCCGCAAGATACGATCGCCGAGCCTATATCCTCGCCGCGGAGACCCAGAACGAGTCGAGACCTCCGCAAAACACCGGATGTACCCCGGCGAAGGCCGGCGCAAGTGCACCGACGTCCGCAGCGATCGCGAACGCATCCGGAGCAACGGGCCGTCCCCTACCCCGCCACGTCCACCGCCTTGGTCACGATGATCTCCGGCCGTGCCGCCGCCAGATCGCGCGCCGCCATCCCGAACGCCTTGAAATGCTCCGATTGCATATGCGCCTGCACCGCCGCCTGGTCGGCGTAGAGTTCGTTGAAGACGAAGCGCCGCGCGCCCTCGGTCTCGCGCCACAGCTCGTAATGCAGCGTTCCCGGCTCGGCGCGCGATGCCGCGACGCAGACCTTCGCCGCGGCAACGAATGCGTCTTCCTGCCCCGGCTTCACCGTGACGAATGCGATCACCTTGATTGTCATAGCTTCTGTCCCTGTGCTGCGAGCGAACGACGTGGGCGCGTTTCGCCGGGGCGGCAAGCCTACCAGCGACCATCCGGTGTCGCGACGCCGCGATGTTCGGCGATCCGCCGCGCGGTCGCCGGCGAAACCGCATCGGGCAGCGCATCGAGTGCGAAGAACCGCGCCTCGGCCAACTCGACCGCATGCGCCACCGGAGGATCGCCGGTCGCCCCGCGGAACAGGAAGACGGTGTCGCGCCGTCCCTCCGCGCGCGCCTCGTAGCGGGCCACCGCCACCACATCGGCGAGGACGCAGCCGGTCTCCTCCGCCAGCTCGCGGACCGCGGCGGCGGCGGGCGCCTCGCGCCGGCCGATGCCGCCCCCCGGCAGCATCCACAGGTCCGACCGGCCATACCGATGCCGCACCAGCAACAGCCGGCCAGCGGGATCGAACGCCATCACCTTCACGCCCTTCGTCCGCCAGCCGAGCAGCGCCATCGTCCGGCGGCGCGTGCGGTGGGCGAGGTCGACCAGCGGGCGCATCGCCGCAGCTTAGGCAATGGCGCGCACGCTGACCAGCTTGCCTCCTCGCCCCGAACCGGCGAAGAGGCGCGGCGAAGGGGAAGCCGAATGTCCGTCCTGTCCGACCGCTGGATCCGCGAGGCCGCGCTGACCCAGCAGATGATCGAACCGTTCGTCGAGAGCCAGCGCCGCGAAGGCTGCATCAGCTACGGCCTGTCCTCCTACGGCTATGACGCGCGCGTCGCCGACGAGTTCAAGATCTTCACCAACGTCGACAATGCACTGGTCGACCCGAAGGATTTCGCCTCGAACAGCTTCGTCGACCGCAAGACCGACGTCTGCATCATCCCGCCGAACAGCTTCGCGCTGGCGCGGACGGTCGAATATTTCCGGGTACCGCGCGACGTGCTGGTCATCTGCCTCGGCAAATCGACCTATGCGCGCTGCGGGATCATCGTCAACGTGACCCCGCTCGAACCCGGCTGGGAGGGGCATGTCACGCTGGAATTCTCGAACACGACGCCGCTGCCGGCCAAGATCTACGCCAACGAGGGCGCGTGCCAGTTCCTGTTCCTGCGCGGCAACGAGCCATGCGAGGTGAGCTACGCGGACCGCGCGGGGAAATATATGGGCCAGCGCGGGGTCACCCTGCCGCGGCTTTGAGGGGGCGGGCCGAAGTCTCTTTATGCATCGGCCTCGTTCGAGATTTTGGCAAAACACCTTACTGTACCCCGGCGAAGGCCGGGGCCTAGTTGGGAAAGCCTTGGTAAGGTATCACACACTCCGCCCAACTGGACCCCGACCTCCGCCGGGGTACACGCTCGAGTGTCACGAGCCGATCTTCGCAGAACTCTCGACTCGTTCAGCGGTGACGGTGCATTCGGACTGACCCGAACGCACCAGCGCACTCACCGCGTCGCGATCTGCGTCTGCAACCGTGACCGGCCGCGCGTCGCGACGTCGTGCGACGACACTACCGCGCCGTCGGGCATATCCATCGCGACCACCGGCCGCTGCAACACGTCGTCGTACAGGCTCCGCGCCTCGGCGGTGCGGCCGATCCGCGCATAGGCCACCGCCAGATTCAGCATCAGTTCGGGGCGATCCGGAAAAATCCGCCGCTCCGCTTCGAGTCGTTTCGCCGCCGCGGTGAAATCCCCCGCAGCGATCGCCTGATAGCCCGTCCGGTCCGTGGCCAGTGCCGGCGTCGTCAGGCATGCACCCGCCAGCATCGTCGCGACAATCATACGCATTGCATCGTCTCCTTCTCCCGCCTGAACGGCAGGTTTCACTTTTGTGACAGTGTTGTGTCACTTCAAAGACAATGATGCAAGCGGCGGCTCAGTTCCGTTCGGTTACCCCCTGCCAGGCGTTACGGACCATTCGTCCGAGATGCTCACGGCTGCGGTCGGAGAGGTGGCGCAGTCGCTCCCCGGCGGCGGAAATGCCGGTGCTGCGATCGAGTCCCTCGACCTGCATCACCCACAATTGCCGGAACGCGCCGCCCTTCTGCCGCAGCAGATGCTGCGGCGGCCCGTCCTCGACGACGCGGCCGTCGACCAGCACGACGACGCGGTCGAAGCCGGCGATCGTCGACAGGCGATGCGCCACTGCGATCACCGTCCGGTTCTCGATCAGCGCTTCCAGCCCGTTCTGCACCTCGAGCTCCGACTCGGAATCGAGCGCCGAGGTCGCCTCGTCGAGCAGCACGACGCGCGCGTTCTTGAGGAAGGCGCGCGCGATGCCGATGCGCTGGCGCTGCCCGCCCGACAGATTGGTGCCGCGCTCACCGACGATACTGTCATAGCCGTGCGGCAGGCGGCGGATGAAATCGTCGCAGCCCGCGGTCTGCGCGGCGCGATAGACCTCCTCGTCGCTCGCATCCGGCTTGGCGAAGCGGATATTCTCCATCACCGAGCGGTGGAACAGCATCACCTCCTGCGGCACCACCGCGAGCGCATCGCGCAGGCTCTCCTGCGTCACCTCGCGGATATCCTGGCCGTCGATCGCGACATGGCCGCCCTGCGGATCGTGGAACCGCTGGATGAGCTGGAGCAGCGACGATTTGCCCGCGCCCGATGGGCCGACGATGCCGACCTTCTGCCCCGCCGGGATGACCAGCGACAGATCGTGCAGCACCGGATGCGACGGATCGTAGCCGAAGGTGACGTGCGACAGCTCCACCCGCCCCTCGCCGACGCGCAGCCGGGCGGCTTGCTCCGCATCGCTCAACGTCTGCGGTACGCCGATGATGTCGAGCGTCTCGCGCAGATAGCTGAACTGCTGGCTGGTATCGATCAGCGCCATCGCTAGGTCGCGCGAACCGTGGAGGATGCGGAACGTCATCGTGCTGATCACGACGACGTCGCCGGTCGATATCGCATGCGCCGACCACCGGCCGATCGCCCAGATCAACGTGCCGCCGACCAGGATCGCCAGCGCGAGATCGTGCAGCCCGCGCATCTGCTCGACGAAGAACCAGCCGCGCCGCTGCGCGCTCGCCTCGTCGTCGAGGAAGCCCTGCAACCGCGACAATTCGCGGCGGTGCGCCGCAAAGGCCTTCACCACCCAGATGTTGCCGATCAGATCGACCAGCTCGCCGCCGACGGTGCCGGCATGTTCGGCGAACGCCTTGTGGTGGACATGCCCCTGCAACCCCAGCGCCACCAGGACGACGGTGACGATCACGAACACGATGCCGAGCACCAGCGCCATGCCCGGATCGATGCTGACGAAGATGATCATGGCGCCGACGAAGGCGATCAGTGGCGGCGTCACCTCCTGCAACAACCGGTGGACGATCGCGCCGAAGATCCCCGCCAGCCCCGACACGCGGTGCCCGAGCGAGCCGGCGCGCTGGTTCTGGAAGAAGGGCATCTGATGCCCGGTGAGATAATCGACCATGTCGAGCCGGATATCGACGCCCGACACCACGGTGGCATGACCGAGCGTCAGCGCCGCGGCACGCTGCAACGCGCTTTCCACCACCACCAGAGCGAGGAAGACGCCGAGGAACGTATAGACGGCGGCACGGACGCGATCCGAGCCGGTCATCGCATCGATCAGCAGCTTCAACGCATATTGCACCCCGATCGAACTGACCGACGAGCCCGCGACCAGCAGGCCGAGCAACAGGAAGGTCCAGGGACGGACGCGGATATAATGGAGCAGGAACCGGAACGGACTGCGGAGATAGGGCACGGCAGATAGTCTCCCGGATATGTCCCGATGTTGCGCCGCAGCAACGATCTTGGCAATCCGGTTGAGGCAAGGAGATGGAATGGCCGGACAGGTGCCGGATCAGGACGGGGCGGACGGGGCGAACGGCACGCAGCGCTATATCGCCCCGATCCCGCCCGATCCGCACCCCAACCGTGTTCCGGCGAACGCCGGAACCCAGGGTCAAGCAGAGCGACGATAATTGCAGCTCGAACACCCGCCCGACCGACGCCGACACCTCCGTCCCGCAGACACTGCACTCAGATCTGCGCCAACCCGCCGTCGATGGACATCTCGACGCCGTGGACGTCGCGCGATCCTTCACCGGCGAGAAAGCGCACCACCGCGGCGACACCCTCCGGTCACCGAGCTGATCCGCCGGCGACGCCTGCGCGGCCCAGCCCCGCCCCCCGAAGCGCCCTCACCGATACCGGGCCCAACTGTCCCCGCTTCCGGCGCAGCGCTTAAAGGAAGGATTGTGTCACGCAGAGGCGCGGAGGACGCGGAGATGTAGCGCCCGCGGGGGCCTCACCCTTCATCACGGAGCGAAGAATAGGGCTACGACCACGGCAAACGCACCACCTCCGCGCCTCCGCCCGAACAATCTTCTTTACGACACCTCGTTATACCGCCCCGTGCCAAATTGCTCGGATGTCGCCTACCTTGATGCCGCGCTGCGGAACACTCCCGCTTGTATGGCATCGCTCAAACCCCGCCCGCGGCAACACTCCTACCGATCCCACCGCCCCCATACGCAAAGGGGCGGGTCCTGACGTTACGACGGTGAATGTCGATCCCGCCTAGATCGCCGTAGAGCCTGCGGGAGCACATAGAAAGATCATGTCGCGCGAAGGCGCGAAGGCGCGAAGGCGCGAAGGGAAGGCGCGTTCGGCGCTGTTGAGACTATTCTTACGGCCCATGATGTAAGCGAGGCCACCGCGTGCGCTGCACCTCCGCGTCCTCCGCGCCTCCGCGCGAACAATCCTTCTTTTCGACGTCTCGTTCTGCCGTCCGATATCAGAATTGCTCCGACGACGCTCACCTTGGTGGCCGAACCAGAAACCCCGCCCGCACGGCATCTCGCGTCTTAGAAACGCCCGCCCCTGAACGCAAAAAGGGCGGCTCCTTGCGGAACCGCCCCTGTCATCCGTCATCCGATCGCGATCAGAAGTCGTTGCGATATTGTTCGTTGCCGATGAAACCGAGCTTGGTCACCGCCGAGCGCTTGATCACCGCCAGCGTCTGGTCGACCTTGTCGTACTTCGCCGCCGGATCGGGCTGGAAGTGCAGCTCCGGTTCCGGGTTGATCGCCGCAGCGGCGTCGAGATAGGTGCGCAGCGTCACCTCGTCGACGGGAACGCCGTTCCAAGACACCGTGCCGGCGGCATCGATGATGATCTTGTTCTTCTGCGGATCGACCGGCGGCTTGACGTTCCGCGGGTCATTGACCGGCAGATCGACCTTGACCGCATGCGTCGGGATGGGAAGCGTGATGATGAACATGATGAGGAGCACGAGCATGACGTCGATCAACGGCGTCGTGTTCATTTCCATCATCGGCTCGCCATCTTCCGAGCCACCACTCATTGCCATGTCAGATACTCCTGGGTCGGGCGGGGCGGATTAGCCACCCGCGGGCGGCGGCTGCGAAATGAAGCCGACCTTGGCGAAGCCGGCCTGCTGCATCGTGTAGACCGTGCCGCCGATGCACTTGTAGGGGGTGTTCACGTCACCGCGGATATGGACTTCCGGCAGTTCGAGATCGGGGTTGCCTGCGCCACCCTGACGATCGATCTCCAGCTTGAGCTTGTCGACCGCGCGGGTCAGCAGGTCCTTGCTGGTGATCGGCGACGTGCCCCAATAGACCAGGCAGCTGCCGTCCGGCTTGGTCGTCACCGACAGCAGGACGTTCTCGGGCTTGGTCGTCGTCGGATCGAAACGGACCTTGGGCAGGACGATGCCCTTGACCGTCTGGATCGCCACCGGAACGGCGATCAGGAAGATGATCAGAAGCACCAGCATCACGTCCACGAGAGGCGTGGTGTTGATGTCCGACAAGGGTTTTTCGGAGGAACCTCCTCCTCCGCCAGCGCTCATCGCCATGTGCGAGCTATCCTATCCATTCAATCTAGCCGGCGACCGAACGTCGCCGGCCGGTCGCGGGGCCACCCGAAGGCGGCCCCGCAGCCTTATCGTTACGGGCGGGTCTGCACGCCACCGGTCTGGCCGGCGGTCGTGGTTGCCGCTGCCGGCTTCACCGGGGCCTTGGCGACCGGCGCACCGGCGACCGTCGGCTTGACCGCACCGTTCGAGGCGAGGAAGCCCAGCACGTCGTTCGAGAAGGCCGACAGGTCTTCCGCAATCGACTTGTTGCGACGCTGCAGCCAGTTGTAGGCGAGCACCGCGGGAACCGCGACGACCAGGCCGAGTGCGGTCATGATGAGCGCCTCACCGACCGGACCGGCGACCTTGTCGATCGAGGGATCGCCCGACGCACCGATCTTGATCAGCGCGCGGTAGATGCCGACCACGGTACCGAACAGGCCGATGAACGGCGCGGTCGCGCCGACCGTCGCGAGGAAGGCGAGACCGCCGCCCAGCTTCGAGTTGATCGCCGCTTCCGAGCGGGCGAGCGAACCGTGCAGCCAGTCGTGCGCCTCGACCGGATCGGTCAGCTTGGCGTGCTGGTCCTGCGCCTGCAGGCCGTCGTCGACGAGCTGCTTGTACGCCGAGTTCTTGTCGAGCTTGGCGGCACCTTCGCGCAGGTTCGGCGAGCTCCAGAAGCCCTGACGGACGCGCTTGGCCTGGTTGATGATCTTCTGCTGCTCGAACAGCTTCGAGAACAGGATGTAGAACGACACGATCGACATGATCACGAGGATCGTGAACACCGACTGCGAGATGAGGCCGCCTTCCTTCAGAGCGGCCTGGAGGCCGAACTGGTTTTCGGCTGCCGCGGTGCCGCCGGCCGCGAGAATGGTGGTGAGCATTGGAATTTCGTCCTTATCAAACGGTGTAGAAGTTCGGGGAGGATCCGCCCGCCGTCGCGGCGGGCGGAGACCGCATCATTCCTTCGGGATCTTCCAGACCACGCGCCGCGACTGGGTGGTCGCGAGCGGGTTGCCGGCCACGTCGGTCGCCGGGGAGTAACGTCCCCGCCGGGTGATCGCGGCACATGCCGCCCGGTCCAGCGCGGTCGAACCGCTCGACTGGGTGGTGTGGCAGTTTTCGACGCGCCCCTGCGCATTGATCGTCCAGGCGATTACGCTGGTGCCTTCCTCGTTGTTACGCAGCGAGCTCGGCGGGTAATCGTCGTTCGTGATCCAGTCCGCGGGGTTGCCCTTGGCACCCGCTGCCTTGCTGACCGTCGAGACGGCCGGCGGCGCAGGCGGAGCCGGCGGTGCAGGCGGCGCGGCGATCGGCGTCATATTGACGGCGGGCGGCGGCGTCGAGACCGTCTGGATCACCACGGGCGGCGGATTCGGATTCTGCACGATCGGCGGCGGCGACACCACGGGGGGCGGCGTCATCGGCGTATCGGGCGGCGGGGGCGGCGGCTCGTCCGGCGGCGGGGGAGGCGGCTCCTCCACGTCGAACGTGTTAAGTTTTTCTTGGGCCTTTTTCACGTATTGGTACGCGAGCCCGGTGACGAAGGCGTAGCCCAGCGCCGCATGGATGAGCACGACGATGACGATCGCGACCACCCTGCCACCGGACATCTTCTGGTCAGCATAGGCCATTCAGCAACGACACTCCCTAATCTCTCGGTCCTCGCAGCGCCCGGGGGAAGAGCGCGCGTAGGTCCCTGCCCCGGCTGGCGCCGTGTGTGACAGTCCGCAAACCCTATCGCCCCGTTTCCCGCCGCGCAAACGCTTTGTCGGACGCAACAAACGTACAATCGTTTAGCGACACTTTTATTTCTGTATCGTTCAGGTGCATTCGGCTAGCGATTTCGGCATGATACCGCGATTCCGCTCCGCCCTGCTCGCCGCCGTCGCGCTCGCCGCATTGCCCGCCGCCGCCGCGATTCCGGGCCAAAGCGCCCCGATTTCCGTGGGTTCAGCGAATATTGGGAGCGGTATCAGTTATGCCGACCTCACCGATCTGGTGATCGCCTCCCCGGTCATCGCCGACGCGACGATCCGCTCGGCGGTGCGCCTCAAAGGCGCCGACGCATTGGGCGTAGCGCCTGGATTTACGCGTTATTATGTCGAGGCGGATCTCGGTGCGCTGGTCCGCGGCACCGGCGGATTGCCGCCACGAATCGGCTATCTCTTGGATATTGCACCCGATTCGTCGGGCCGTTTGCCCAAATTGAAGAAAATGAGGGTGCTGCTGTTCGGCCGCCCGGTCGCGGGGCGTCCCGATCAGATACAATTGGCCGCGCCGGACGCGCAGATTGTCTGGACGCCCGCGGACGACGCGCGGATTCGCACGATCGCGACCGCGCTGGTCGACGCCGATGCGCCGCCGGTGATCACTGGTATCGGTAACGTCTTCCACGTCCCCGGCGCCTTGCCGGGCGAGGGCGAGACGCAGGTCTTCCTGACCACCGCCAATGGCGCGCCGGTGTCGCTGACCGTGCTGCGCCGCCCCGGCGAACAGCCGCGCTGGGCGGTGGCCCTGTCCGAGATCGTCGACGAGGCGGCCGCCCCGCCGGCGCGCGACACCCTGCTCTGGTATCGCCTCGCCTGCGCGCTGCCCGCCGAACTGCCCGAGCGCAGCACCGCCTCGCTCGCCGCGTCCGACGCGACGCTCGCGCGCGAGGATTATGGCTATGTCCTCCAACAGCTCGGGCCATGCCGGCGGACGCGAACGATCCGCCAGTAACCGCGGGACGCATCGCGCCGCGCGGGACCCCGGCTGTCAGCGGCGGTTGCGGACCAAGGTGATCCCGATCGACTCCCCCGCTTCGGCGATCGCCAGCTTGACGATCTTGACCCTGACGCGCAGCACCCGCGGGTCGGTGAGGAACAGCGTCTCGCAGATATGGTCCGCCACCGCCTCGATCAGCGTGAAATGCAATCCCTCGGGCAAGGCCCCGGTCGCGGCATGTTTGAGGTCGAGATAGTTCTTCGACGCCGACAGCGGCGTATCCGGCGCGAAATGGTCGGGGCAGGCGAGATCCACCGTCAGGTCGATGCGCAGCGGCTGCGGCAGGTGCGTCTCCTCCGAATAGATACCGGTGAGCACCTGGACCTCGAGGTCGTGGACCTCCAGTTGAAGACTGTCTTGCATGGCGCGGGCCTGTAGCAGCCGCACCACGAAGCGCCAATCGCATTGCCTATTGCGTTCGGCGCGGCGCCGCCGCATGCGCCGCGCCCGTCCGTTCCGGACGTGAGGACCCCCGCCCGTGCCCCTGCCCGCGCCTGCCTTCGTGCCGCTCGCCACCGTCGACCATGCCGCCGTCGAAGCGCTGCTCGATCGCGCGTTCGGGCCGGATCGCCACCGCCGCACCGCCTATAAGGTGCGCGGCAGTGCGCTGCCGATCGCCGCGCTCAGCCTCGCCGCGGTCGAGGGCGGCGCGCTGATCGGCACGATCCAATGCTGGCCGATCCTGCTCCACGGCGACGACGGCGCGGCGCATCCTTTGGTGATGATCGGCCCGGTCGCGGTCGAACCCGGCCGCCAGCGCGACGGCATCGGCCGCCAGTTGATGCGCCGCGCGCTCGACGCCGCGCAGGCCGAGGGGCTGGACGACGTGCTGATGCTGATCGGCGATCCCGAATATTACGGCCGCTTCTTCGCGTTCGACGCCAGCCGCACCGCCGACTGGCGCCTGCCCGGCCCGGTCGAGCGCCACCGGCTGCTGTCGCGCGGCGATCGGGTGCCGGCGATCGCCGGCCTGCTCGGCCCGGCGATCCCGGCGATCCCGGCGGGGGCCTGAGCGCCTTTACGCCGGCACCCGGAGCGCCTACCTCGCGGCGATGCCGATGGAGGAGCTTCCCGATCTCGCCAGCCTCAGCCTCGCCGAGATAGCGACGCTGGTCGAACAGCGGCGGCTGCCGCCGGTCGAGCAATGGACGCCGTCGCATTGCGGCGACAGCGAGATGCGCATCGCCCGCGACGGGACCTGGTATCACCAGGGATCGCCGATCGGCCGGCCGGCGATGGTGCGGCTGTTCTCGACGATCCTGCGCCGCGAGCCCGACGGCCGCTACGTCCTCGTCACCCCGGTCGAGAAGCTCGACATCGCGGTCGAGGACGCGCCCTTCGTCGCGGTCGAGATGAAGGCGGAGGGCGAACGCGCCGACGCGCGCCTCGCCTTCCGGCTCAACACCGGCGATCTCGTCACCGCCGGCCCCCATCACCCCCTGCGCTTCACCGAGGGCACGGACGGCCCCCGCCCCTATCTCCACGTCCGCGGCGGGCTGGAGGCGCTGGTCGCGCGGCCGGTCTATTACGAACTCGCCGAACGCGCGCTCGCCGGTGACGCCGAGCGGCCCGGCGTGTGGAGCGGCGGCGCCTTCTTCCCGCTGGAACCCGCCGCATGAGCCTGGCCGAACGGCTGGTGCGTGCATGGGAAGACGGCAACCGCACCAGCCCGGTCCTGCTGACCGGCGACGACCGCGAGCTGGAGGGCCGCGACGAGGCCGATCTCACCCCCGCCGCGGTGCTCGTCGCGGTGACCGATCGTGCGCGGCCGGGCGTGCTGCTCACCCAGCGCACCGACACGTTGCGCCACCACGCCGGCCAGATCGCCTTCCCCGGCGGCCGGCTCGACCCCGGCGAGGATGCGGTCGCCGCCGCGTTGCGCGAGGCGGAGGAGGAGATCGCTCTGCCCCGCACGCAGGTGCAGGTGATCGGCGCGGTCGACCGCTATCGCACGATCACCGGTTATACGGTGACGCCGGTGCTCGGCATCGTCCCCGCCGACGTGCCGCTCGTCGCCAGCGAGGCGGAGGTCGCCAGCGTGTTCGAGGTGCCGCTCGATTTCCTGCTCGATCCCGCCAATCAGGTCCAGGGCAGCGCCGAATGGCGCGGCCGCACCCGCCATTATTACGAGATCCTTTGGCAGGACCGCCGCATCTGGGGCGCGACCGCGGCGATGATCGTCAACCTGTCGCGGCGGCTGGCATGGTGACGCTGCCGCTCGACCGGATTGCCGCGCGCGACGGCTTCGCCGCGCTGATCGACGCGCTCGGCGGCCCCGAACAGACGCGGCTGGTCGGCGGCGTCGTGCGCGACACGTTGCTCGGCCTCGATCCCGCCGACATCGACCTCGCCACCCGCCTGCTGCCCGAGGATGTGCTCGCACGGCTCAAGGCGGCGGGTATCCGTGCGGTGCCGACCGGCCTCGCGCACGGCACGATCACCGCGGTGCTGCCCGACGGCCCGATCGAGGTGACGACGCTGCGCCACGACGTCTCGACCGATGGCCGCCACGCGGTCGTCGCCTTCACCGACGTCTGGCAGGACGATGCCGCACGCCGCGACTTCACGATGAACGCGCTCTACGCCGATCCGGCGAGCGGCGCGGTGATCGATTATTTCGGCGGGCTCGCCGATCTCGACGCCGGTCGCGTCCGCTTCATCGGCGACGCCTATCGCCGCATTGCCGAGGATCATCTGCGCATCCTGCGCTTCTTCCGCTTCCACGCGCGGTTCGGCGCCGCCGATCAGAATGCGATCGATGCGGAGGGGCTCGACGCCTGTACCGCGCGCGCCAACGACCTGATGGCGCTGTCGCGTGAGCGGATCGCCGCCGAATTGCTCAAATTGCTCGTCGCGCGCCATGCGGTGCCGGTGATCGCGCTGATGATCGACCGCGGCATCTTCCGCGCGGTGCTGCCCGAGATCGCCGATGCCGGCCTGCTCGCGACGCTCGCCGCCCGCGAGGCCGCCGCCGGCGTCGCCCCCGACGCGATCCGCCGCCTCGCCGCGCTGCTCCCGCCCGACACCGCGGAGAGCGTCGGCGCACGTCTCAAACTGTCGAACGCCGATCGCAAGCGGCTGGTCGCCGCCCGCCAGGGTCCCGGCGACGAAGGTCCGCGTGCGCTCGCCTATCGCGTCGGCATGACGAGTGCGATCGACCGGTTGCTGCTCGCCGGCGCCGACGTCGCGCCGCTTCGAGACTGGACGACGCCGGCGCTGCCGATCGGCGGCGGTGGCTTGGTGGAGCGCGGCCTGCGCAGGGGACCGGACGTGGCGGCGGTGCTGCGCGGAATCGAGACGGCATGGATCGCCGAGGGTTTCCCCGACGAGACCCGCGTCGCTCAGCTCGCCGACGAAGCGGTCCGCGCCGCGAGGACCATCGCCAGCGCATCCGAGGCTTCCAGCGGCCGCGCATAAAGATAACCCTGGCCATAGGTGCAACCCAGCGCCGCCAGCGTCTGCGCCAGCTCGTTGCTCTCGATTCCCTCCGCCGTCGTCCGCATGCCCAGCGCCTGCGCCAGGCTCAGCACCGCGCGCACGATCGCGATCTTGTCGCGGTCGGCGAGCATGCCGGAGACGAAGCTGCGATCGATCTTGAGGATGTCGATCGGCAGCTTCTGCAGATAGGCGAGATTGGAATAGCCCGTGCCGAAATCGTCCATGGCCAGCGTCGTGCCGAGTGCCTTCAGCCCGTGCATGATCCCGGCGATCCGATCCGGGTCGGTGACGATCGCGCTCTCGGTCAGCTCCAGCACGAACCGTTCGCCGGCAAGATCGTGGCGGATCAGCGCCGCCTCCACCACCGGGGTGATGTCGTCGCGCTGCATCTGGATCGCCGACAGGTTGACCGCGACGCGCATGCCGCAGTTGCCGCCGCATTCCTCGTCCCACCAGCGCAGCGTCCGCGCCGCCTCGTCCATCGCCCAGCGGCCGAGCGGCACGATCAGCCCCGATTCCTCGGCGACCGGGATGAAGTCGCTCGGCATATGCTCGACGCCCTGCGGATCGCGCCAGCGCGCCAGCGCCTCGAACGACACCACCGCGCCCGTTGCCAGATCGCAGATCGGCTGGAAGGCGAGGCGCAACTGCCGGTCGTCGATCGCGCGGCGCAGCGCCGTCTCCATCGCGAATTGCTCGCGCGCCAGCGTGAACGCCTGCGTCTGATAGCTTTCGACCTGTCGCCCGGTCTTGGCGCGCTTGACCGCGAATTGCGCGTTGCGGATCAATTCCTCGACGTCGTCGATCGCGTCATTGCCGTAAGCGATGCCGATCGAGCATTCGACGCCGATCTCGTAATCGCTCAGCCGGAACGGCGCCGACAGCGCGGAGCGGATGCGCTCGGCAAGGCGGTTGGCCTCGGCGGGATCGTCGTCCACCGCCATCAGGATGCCGAATTCGTCGCCGCCGATCCGCGCGAGCGAATCGCGCGCGCGCAGCACGCCCTTGATCCGCCGCGCGACGGTGATCAGCAATTCGTCGCCGGCGAGGCCGCCGAGGCAGGCGTTGAGCCGCCCGAAGCGATCGATGTCGATGACCAGCACCGCATGGCAGCTCCGCTCCGCCTGCACCGCCTCGATCATGTCGCTGAAGCCCTCCCGATTGGGCAGGCCGGTCAGGCTGTCGGTGGTCATCTCGCGGCGCAGCGAGCGTTCGGTGTGGATTTGCGCGGTGAGGTCGATGAACGCGATCTGGCACCGGTCGCGCAGCGTCGGCGTCGGCCGCGCGATGGTGACGCGATAGTAACGCGAATCGATCACCTGGCCGATCGACCAGTCGAAATCGATCCGCAGGTCGGTGGTGCGCAGGAAGGCGTCGATGCGGCTGCCGAGCAGCGCCAGCATCGGCGACCGGTCGGCGATCACCCCCAGCCCGGCCAGCCGATAGGCGCGATTAACCGCGAGAAAGTCGAACCCGTCACCATCGCGCACGACCTGCACCGTCGGAATCGGGATCAGCTCGAGATCGCGCTCGAACAGCTCCCGCGCGGCGAGCGTGATGGACGACAGGTCAGGCGAAGCGGTGGCCATATCCATGTTTTAGACGCCGTTCGTTAAAGCGCCCTGAAAGTATACGTTCATATTGATATATATCAGCACGTATCATCCGTAGATGAAAATCGGTTTCTACCCTCCGAACCGATTGTCCCGCGGGAAGCCGGTCGGCGGCGTTCGTCCTGCGGCGCCGCGCGCGGTGCGCCAGAGCGACAGGTCGCTTTCCGTCCGCGTCCGCCCCGAATCGCCGCCCATCGGCCAGCTCATCCCTTCCGCGAAGACGAAGGTGGTGGCGTCGGACAGATTGCCCTCGCGGAAGCGCTGCAATTGCACGCCCTGCCCGCGCGTCATCACCGGCAGCTCGGCGATCGGGAAGACGAGGAATTTGCGATTGTCGCCGATCGCCGCGACATAATCCGCATTGGGCGCGACCGGGCGGACGATCAGCAGCTTGGCGCCGACCTTGGGCGTCATCACCGTCTTGCCCTTGCGCGTCTCGGCGATCACCTCCGCCACCGGCACGCGGAAGCCGCGGCCGTCGGTGGCAGCGATCAGCAATTGCTCCTGCCCCCGCGCGTTGAGGAAGGCGACGACGCCGATCGATCCGTCGAGGTCGATCATCGCGCGCACCGGCTCGCCGAAGCCGCGCCCGCCGGGCAATTTGTCCGCCGCCAGCGTGAAGAACCGCCCGTTCTCCGCCGCCAGCAGCAATTTGTCGGTCGTCTGCGCGTGGAAGGCGAAGGCGGGGCCGTCGCCTTCCTTGAACTTGAGCGTCTCGGCTGACGCCAGATCGCCATGGCCCTTCATCGCGCGGATCCAGCCGCGCTGCGACAGGATCACGGTAATCGGCTCGCGCTCGATCATCGCCTCAAGCGGAATGTCGCGGGTCGGCGCCGCCTCCTCGATCGTCGTGCGCCGCGCGCCGAGCGCCGTCTCGGGGCCGTAGCGGTCGCGTATCTTCTTCAGATCGCGCTTCATCCGCCGTTTCTGCTTGGCGGGATCGGCGAGCAGCCCTTCCAGCTCGGCCTGTTCCTTGTCGAGCTTGTCGCGCTCGCCGCGGATCTCGAACTCTTCCAGCCGGCGCAGGCTGCGCAGCCGCATGTTGAGGATCGCCTCCGCCTGCCGGTCGGTCAGGCGGAATTCCTCCATCATCACCGCCTTGGGCTCGTCCTCGGTGCGGATGATCTCGATCACCCGGTCGAGGTTGAGATAGGCGATGAGATAGCCGTCGAGCAATTCAATCCGGTCGGCGATCTTGCCGAGCCGGTGGCGCGTGCGCCGTTCGAGGACGACGAATTGATGCTCGACCCAGGCCTTGAGCGCGCCGCCGAGCGACATCACCCGCGGCGTGCGATCCTTGTCGAGCACGTTGAGGTTGAGGCTGATCCGCGTCTCCAGGTCAGAGAAGCGGAACAGCCCGTCCATCAGCACCTGCGGATCGACGGTGCGACTGCGCGGTTCGAGCACGATCCGCACCTCGGCATCCGATTCGTCGCGCACGTCGGCGAGGATCGGGAATTTCTTGTCGTTGATCAGGCCCGCGATCTGCTCGATCAACTTGCCCTTCTGCACGCCATACGGAATCTCGCTGACCACCAATTGCCAGCCGCCGCCCTTTTCGCGCTCGATGTCCCAGCGCGCGCGGACGCGGAAGCTGCCGCGTCCCGTTGCGTAGCTTTCCGCGATCACCGCCGCCGGATCGACCACCAGCCCGCCGGTCGGGAAATCGGGGCCCCTGACGAAGTCAAGCACCGCGGTGTCGGGCGCGTCGGGCTTGTCGACCAGCATGATCGCCGCATCGAGCAATTCGGCGGCATTGTGCGGCGGGATGCTCGTCGCCATGCCCACCGCGATCCCGCTCGCGCCGTTGGCGAGGAGGTTGGGGAACAGGCCGGGAAACAGCTCGGGCTCCTGATCCTCGCCGTTATACGTCGGCCGATAGGCGACGGCATCCTCGTCGAGCCCGTCCATCAGGTCGATCGCGACCTGCGTCAGCCGCGCCTCGGTATAGCGATAGGCGGCGGCGTTATCGCCGTCGATATTGCCGAAATTGCCCTGCCCGTCGACGAGCGGATAGCGCAGCGAGAAGGTCTGCGCGAGGCGGACCATCGCGTCGTAGACCGACTGGTCGCCATGCGGGTGATATTTGCCGATGACGTCGCCGACGACCCGCGCGCATTTCTTATAGCCCTGACTCGGGTCGAGTTTCAGCAGCCGCATCGCCCAAAGCAGCCGCCGGTGGACGGGCTTCAGCCCGTCGCGCACGTCGGGCAGCGACCGCGCGGTGATCGTCGACAGCGCATAGACCAGATAGCGATCGGACAGCGCGGTATCGAACGGCGCATCGAGGATGCCGATCGGGGGTTCCTGAAAGTCGGTGGCCATATCGGGAACACTAGTCCGTGGGGGTCTAAACGGCAACGGGCGGGGGTGAAGAGCTGACGCGGGCGGCACGGGCAGGTGTCGCACCCGCTTGCATCGGGTGCATACCTTCCGTCACCCCGGCCTCGAGCCGGGGTCCCGCTTCGCCCGCCGTCGAAGAAGCGGGATGCCGGATCGGGTCCGGCATGACGGACACGGCCGCCTCGTGCCAAGCCACTATTCTCGCGCGGATACCGCCGCCGCCAACAGCGCGCGATGCAGCCGCCCCGTCTCGCGCCAGTCGTAGCGTTCCGCATAACGCCGCGTCGCCGCCCGCTCCGGCAGCGCGGCGAGCAATCGTGCGATCGCCGCGCCGATCGCGCCGGCCGACCGGTCCGCGCTCAGCAGCCCCGCCTCGGGCACCCGCACCACCTCGGGCGAGCCCCAGACCGGCGTCGCGACCAGCGGCGTCCCACAGGCCAGCGCCTCGAGCAGCACGTTGGCGATCCCCTCGCGATCCGCGCCGTTCACCGCGACGTCCGCCGCGCCATAGAGACCGGGCAGCCGCGCCTGATCGACATGGCCGAGGAAGCGCACCCGCGCCGCCACGCCCAGCGCCGCCGCCAGCGCGCGCAGCGCCGCCTCGCGCGGCCCGTCCCCGGCGATCATCAGCGTCACCCCCGGCAGCGCCGCGACCGCGCGGATCACCAGATCATGGCCCTTGCGATCGATCAGATGCCCGACCGACAGCACCACCGGCCCGTCCAGCCCCAGCGACCGGCGCAGCGCATCACGGTCGGCCGGTGGCCGGAACAGCATCAGGTCGACGCCATGCTCCACCACCCGCACCTTGTCCGCCGCCGCGCCGAGCGCGAGCAATTCGTCGCGCAGCGCGCCGCACACCGTCGTCACCGCCGCGGCGCGGGCGACCGCGGCGAGGATCATCCGCCGTTCGGCGCGATGCTGCGGGATCAGGCTGACGTCGGTGCCGAGCGCGCTCATCAGGAACGGCCGTCCGAACATCCGCGCCAGCAGCCCCGCCGCCACCCCGTCGGGGTAGAGATAATAACTGTCGATCGCGTCGAAATCGAACGTCCGCCGCAGCCGGGCGATATGCGGGTACAGCGCCGCCGCCATCAGCCACGGCGCCGGCGCCATCCCGATCTTGGGCAGCACGGGATAGCGCGGATGGCCGATCGCCAGTCCCCGCCGCGTCGCGACCTGCGGCGCGCGGCCGAACTCCGCATAGCGGCCGAACATCGGATGCGCGCTGGGGAACCACGGCACCGGCGCGACGACGCGGATCTCGTCGCCCGGCCGGGCGAGATGCGCGACGCGATGCTCGATGAAGATGCCGTGCCGCGGCTGCGCGGCATTGGGGTACAGGCTGGACAGCACCAGGATCTTCACGCGCCCCCCGACCGCTAAGGAAACATCGCCCTAACCGGCTGCGGCCGATCTGGCCATGCCGCGCACGGCCACCCCTGCCCCAGTTCCGCACACTCCGGCGGGTGGGATGCGGCGGCGGCGTGACAACGCCCCCCGGCTCCCGTCATGCCGGACCTGATCCGGCATCCCGCATCCTATGGCCGTCGAGAAGAAGCGGGACCCCGGCGTAGGGCCGGGGTGACGAATCCGATGAAAAGACCGATCGAGCCTCATCACCGCAGCCATAGGCGATTAACTTGCGCCGACACCGGGGGTCGCGCGCCCATCTGCCCCCCGCTAGCGTTACCCCCGCATGCTCACCTGGCCCGATCTCACCAGCCGCCCGCGCGACACGCCCGATGCGACCATCGCCTACGGACCCGACCCATTACAGGTGATCGACCTCTGGCGGCCCGCCGGCGCCGGGCCGCATCCGGTGGTGCTGATGGTACACGGCGGCTGCTGGCAGACGAGCATCGCCGACCGCCGGCTGATGGACTGGGTCGCCGCCGACCTGCGCGAACACGGCATCGCGGCGTGGAACATCGACTATCGCGGCGTCGACCGCGCCGGCGGCGGCTATCCCGGCACCTTCCGCGACGTCGCCGCCGCCGCCGACCGGCTGCGCAGCGACGCCGCCGCGCATGGCCTCGACCTCACCCGCCGCGTCGCGCTCGGCCATTCGGCGGGCGGGCATCTCGCCTTGTGGCTCGCCGCGCGACACCGCATCGCCGCCGACAGCCCGCTCCACGATCCCGACCCCCTGCGCCTCGACCATGTCGTCTGCCTCGGCGGCCTGCCCGATCTCGCCGCGGTTGCCGCCAACCCCGACAACGGCTGCGGCACCGCGGTGATCGCGCAGCTCACCGACCAAAGCCGCGCCGCGCCCTATGCCGACACCTCGGTCCCGCCGCTCCTCCCGCTCCGCACGGTGCAGGACCTCGTCAACGGCCGCGAGGACCGCATCGTCCCCTATCGCTTCGCCGAGGATTATGTCGCCCGCGCCCGCGCCGCCGGCGACGCGATCCGCCTCCACACCATCGTCGACACCGGCCATGTCGAGCTGATCGCCCCCGGCACCCCCGCCTGGGCGCACGCCCGCAGCCTGGTGAGGTCCGCCCTGATCCGAGAGACCGCATGACCCGCGAAGACGCCCGCACCCTCGACCGCACCGATCCGCTCGCCGGCGTCCGCGACCGCTTCGCGCTGCCCGCAGGCCTCCTCTACCTCGACGGCAATTCGCTCGGCGTGCTGCCGCGCGCGGTCGCTCCGGCGCTCGCCGACACCGTCCAGCGGCAATGGGGCGAGCGGCTGATCCGCAGCTGGAACGAAGGCTGGATCGACGCGCCCCAGCGCCTCGGCGCGAAGATTGCGCCGCTGATCGGCGCCGCCGCGGACGAGGTGATCGTCGGCGACACGACCTCGACGCATTTGTTCAAGGCGCTGGTCGCCGCGCTGCGCCACGATCCCGCCCGCCGCACCATCGTCAGCGAGGCAGGCAATTTCCCCACCGACCTCCACATCGCCGAGGGCGCGGTCGCCTGCGTCCCGGACGCGCGGCTGAAGGTCGTCGCGCGCACCGACCTCGCCGCCGCGCTCGACGACGATACCGCGGTGCTGCTGCTCACCCACGTCCATTATAAGACCGCCGAGCGCTTCGACCTCGCCGACTGGACCGCCCGCGCGCACGCCGCCGGCGCGCTGGTCCTGTGGGACTTCAGCCACAGCGTCGGCGCCGTCCCGATCGACGTCACCGCCGCCGGCGCTGACATGGCGGTCGGCTGCACCTACAAATATCTCAACGGCGGTCCCGGCGCGCCCGCCTTCCTCTACGTCGCGCGCCGGCTGCACGACGCGCTCGCCAATCCGGTCAGCGGCTGGATGGGCCATGCCGAGCCCTTCGCCTTCACCGACGCCTATCGCCCCGCCGCGGGGATGAAGCGCTGGCTGGTCGGCACCCCCTCGATCCTCGCGATGGCTACCCTGGAGGCCGCGCTCGACCTCTGGCAGGACATCGACCTGACCCGGATCGCCGCCAAGAGCGCCGCGCTCTTTGCGATCCTCGCCGAGGCAGGCGCCGCCGCCGGCCTCCCCTGCGTCAGCCCGACCGACCCGGCCCGACGCGGCAGCCACATAAGCTTCCGCCACGACCACGCCTATGAGGTGACGCAGGCCTTGATCGCCCGCGGCGTCATCGGCGATTTCCGCGCGCCCGACGTGCTGCGCCTCGGCCTGACCCCGCTCTACCTCAGCCACGAGGACGTCTGGCAGGCCGGCGAACACCTGCGCGACGTCATCGCGACAGAGGCATGGCGCGACCCCGCTTACGCCGAACGCAATGCGGTGACCTGACCGGCCGCCCACTTCGCCACCGCGGGACACCTCCCGCCGACGCCGTCAGTCGTTGAGATGCGGGAACACCTGCCCTTGCAGGTTGATCGTCAACTGTAGATTGAGCGCATGATCCATCTGCGCCCGCGTCGCGCTGCGTCCGGGACGGAACTGGTTGAGATAGCCCACGTCCGCCGTCATCAGCCGCCCGATCGGCACGACGAAGCCGACGATGTTGCGCATCCGCTCGTAACCGCTGCGCTGTCCCCAGCGCGTGCTGTTGGGCAGGAAGAAGCTTTCGTGGCTGACGAACAGCGCCCATCTTCCTGTCCCCAGCCGCTTGTTGTAGCGCAGCAGCGGCCGGATGCGGACCCCGATCTCCCGCCCGCCCGGGTTGAACCGTTCGTCGACGCGGAAGCGCGAGGTGAAGCCGCCGAACGTCGCCACCACCTGCTGGCGGATGCGATCCTCGTCGGCGGCGCTGTTGCCGTTATGCGCGCCGACCTTGCGATAGCCGAAGCCGAGTTCAATGCCCTTGGTTGCCTTGACCCCGAGCAGCGCGCCGAATTCGGTCTGGTACAATCCGTCCTGCCGATCACTGAACCGCGCGATCTGCTCCAGCGTAACGCGCACCTCGTCGGTCAGCGGCACGTTGGTGTTGATCTGCGTCCACAGCTGCGCATCCTGCTGCTGCGCCGCCGCGGGCGTGGGCGTGGCGATGGCGAGCAGACCAAGAACCACGCACGTTTCAGCCCGCGTCGATCGTCTGCTCATCCCCCATATTCCCCCCATCGTCGACGATTCTGAAAACCTTGAACGCGATATTGTGCCACTGCTCGGCGGAGAGCGCGATCCAGTCAATCGTCTCGCCCGCGTCGCGTCGCATCGGGCGGTCTTCCGACACCACCAGCCTGAACACCGAAACGCTCTTGAGCACGACCTTGACCGGGAACCGGTCCGCATCGCGCAACAAGCTGACGACCGTTCCCTGATAGCCGATGAGCGTTCCGTCCCGCTCGATCTTCGACACCACATAGGCAAGGATGAAGTCACGATCGCTGCCGGTCTTCGCGAACACCTCCGCCATCGGCCCGTAAAAGAGCGTCTTGTCCGCCTTTCGCATCATCCACCAGCCGGCGATCCGCCCGACCGGCCATGCGACCAGACAGAGTCCGACCAAACCGAGCAACAGGGACACGGCAGTATCGACGCTGGCTCGCGGCGCCGCGAATGCAATATACGGATCGGCAATCGGCCACCCCGCCATCCAGCCGGGCGCTCCGATTGCCAGGGCGGATCTCAACGCCAATGCGTACAGAGCATGCACCGCGACGGTGAACTGACCGACGAGCGCGATGCCGTCGATACTCGACAACGGCGGGACGGCGGGTTCGACTTCGCTCGTCTGCGCGGCTTGGAAAAACGCCTTCGCCGCAACGATCCCCGGTAGCAGCAACGCCGCCGTCAATATCGCGATCAGCGTCAGGCCCATCGCGCGATCGTTCGATTAGCGGCGGTCGACCGTCTCGCCGCGCCGCGCACGCTCGATATCGCTGCGCCGGATGACATGGACGCCATCCGCATCGACCGTGGACGCCCGCTCGACCGCCTCCCAACTCCCGCCGAAGGCGCGGACCACATCGGAGGCGATGCGGATCGAAGCAGGGGAATTGATGCGCCCGGAAACCATAACCGTAATGTAGACGCGGTCTGGCGGAACGCAATCCGCCACGCCTGTCGCTATCCGCACCCCCCGATTGCACCCCCGCCCCCCTTCCCCTATAGGCGCGACCATTCCGGCCCCGGCCCGCGATCCTTCGCGCCGCCGGGGCTGCTCTATTTCAGGGGACACGCGCATGGCTCGGCGCCGCCAGATCTACGAAGGCAAGGCCAAGATCCTGTACGAGGGTCCCGAGCCGGGCACGCTGATCCAATATTTCAAGGACGACGCCACCGCGTTCAACGCCCAGAAGAAGGGCACGATCAACGGCAAGGGCGTGCTCAACAACCGGATTTCCGAGCATATCTTCACGATGCTCGACGCGATCGGCGTGCCGACGCATTTCATCCGCCGGCTCAACATGCGCGAACAGTTGATCCGCCAGGTCGAGATCGTGCCGATCGAGGTCGTCGTGCGCAACGTCGCCGCCGGCTCGCTGTCGAAGCGGCTCGGGATCGAGGAGGGCGTCAAGCTCCCGCGCACGATCATCGAATATTATTACAAGGACGATGCGCTCGGCGATCCGATGATCACCGACGAGCATATCGCCGCCTTCGGCTGGGCGAGCCAGGAGGAGATGCACGACATCGCCGACCTCGCGATCCGCGTGAACGACTTCCTCAGCGGCTTGTTCGCCGGCGTCGGCATCCGGCTGGTCGACTTCAAGCTCGAATTCGGCCGCATCTGGGACAATGATTTCGGCCGGATCATCCTCGCCGACGAGATCAGCCCCGACGGCTGCCGCCTGTGGGACATGGACACCAACGAGAAGATGGACAAGGACCGCTTCCGCCGCGATCTCGGCGGCGAGGCGGAGGCCTATCAGGAGGTCGCACGTCGCCTCGGCCTGATGCCCGAGGGCGAGGACGGCGCCGTGCTCGACCTCGACAGCCATCGCAAGCGCCGGGGTAAGTAAGATGAAGCTGCGTATCTTCGTGACGTTGAAGCCCGGCGTGCTCGACCCGCAGGGCCGCGCCATCCACCACGCGCTCGGCAGCCTCGGCTTCGAAGGCGTCGAGGACGTCCGCGCCGGCAAGATGTTCGAGCTCGAGGTCGCCGATTCGACGACCGACGACTCGATCGACGGCATGTGCCGCCAGTTGCTCGCCAACACCGTCATCGAGAATTTCCGCGTGGAGCGCGTCTGACATGAAAACCGCGGTCGTCGTCTTTCCGGGCTCCAATTGCGACCGCGATCTCGCGGTGGCGCTGGAACAGGTGACCGGCAGCAAGCCGGCGATGGTCTGGCACGGCGACAGCGAACTGCCCGACGGCGTCGGCCTCGTCGCGGTACCCGGCGGCTTCTCCTACGGCGATTACCTGCGCTCGGGCGCGATCGCGGCACGCTCGCCGATCATGCGCGCGATCGTCGAGCAGGCGGGCCGCGGCCTGCCCGTGCTCGGCGTGTGCAACGGCTTCCAGGTCCTGACCGAGGCGGGGCTGCTGCCCGGCGCGCTCATGCGCAACGCCGGGCTCGACTTCGTCTGCCGTGACGTCGCGCTCACCGTGGCCAATGCGCAATCGGCGTTCACCAGCCGCTATGACGCGAACGAGACGATCCGCGTCCCCGTCGCCCACCACGACGGCAATTATTTCGCCGACGCCGACACGCTCGACCGGCTCGAAGGCGAAGGCCGCGTCGCCTTCCGCTACGGCGAATCGGTCAACGGCTCGGCGCGCGACATCGCCGGCGTGCTCAACGCCGCGGGCAACGTGCTCGGCATGATGCCCCATCCCGAACGCAAGATCGAAACCGCCCACGGCGGCACCGACGGCCTGCGCCTGTTCGAAGGCGTGCTGGAGACGATCGGAGCGTAAGCGCGACAGCCGACGCGGATCGCGAATTCCCGCAATTCCTCCCGCCAGGGGGAGGTGGCGCCGCGAAGCGGTGACGGAGGGGGAGGACGGGGCGGAAGCTTTGTTACGACGCTCCCACCCCATCCTCCCCATGCGGGGGAGGAATAGGCACTCCGGGAATCACGCCCGCACTCCGCACCTTACCGCCGATCGCCCCGATCGCCTGTCCTACACGCCCCCCACCTGCTATTGCTGCCGACGGCTCTTTCGCATCGTCGATCCATCACCCCCAAAACGGAAACGATAGGAGTGGATCGTTTCCGTTAAGGTGTCCATGTTGTCCATGTCTACCGACAGGCGCGCCGTCACACCCCAGTCCTGAACGGCGTGAAGTCGGTCGCCCGGTCGAACACGTCGACCCCCTCGGCGCGCTTCAGCGCCGCGACGACGACATAGGTGACGGGCGTCAGGATCACCTCCCACGCCACCTTCAGCGCCCATTGCGTCAGCATCACCGTCACCACCAGCGCCGGCGTGAACCCCGCCGCGCCGAGGAAGGCGAGCGGATAGAAGATCAGGCTGTCCACCCCCTCGCCAAGCACCGTCGACCCGATCGTCCGCATCCACAGATGCCTGCCCGCGGTGCGCACCTTCATCCGCGCCATGACGTAGGAATTGACGAACTCGCCCGCCCAGAAGGCGCAGACGCTCGCCAGCACGATCCGCGGCACCTGGCCGAAGATCGTTGCATAGGCGGCCTGGTTGCCCCAGCTCGGCGCCGGCGGCAGCGCGACGACCACCCAGCTCATGAACGCCATGAACACCACCGCGGCGGTGCCCGCCCAGATCACCCGCCGTGCCCGCGCATAGCCATAGACCTCGGTCAGCACGTCGCCGATGACGTAGCTTACCGGAAAGAACAGGATGCCCGCGCCGAACGGCCACGGCCCGATCCCGGGCAGCACGATCTGCGCCACCTTGCCCGCGCCGATCACGTTGGAGAGCAACAGGATCGCGACGAACGCCGCCATCACGAAGTCGTAATAGCGGAACGCCTGCCCGCGCATCGCCGCGGCATCGATCGCCCGTTCGCTCCGCTCGCCCATGGCGGCGCACTATATGGCGGTTCCCGTCCCGCGCAAACCGCGCTAATCGGTCTGCCGCGCGCGCCCGTAGCTCAGATGGATAGAGCACGAGCCTTCTAAGCTTGTGGTCGCTGGTTCGAATCCAGCCGGGCGCGCCAATCGCCGTAAGACGCTGATCTTCGGCCGCTCCCTATTCCATGCTTGGAGCAAATACGGGTACCGACTTTGCTTCGCCCATGTTTTGCTGCGCCGCCTGCTTCCATCGTGTGCGAACCGCAAATAGTGGCAGAGATAATTATAGTCATACCGCGCCCTTTGATTTCATGACCTTGCCAAATGTCCCGACGCTTATCTGTCCTGAAGGACGCGAAGCGAGTTGAACTTTTCTTATCGGCCCATATCATCGGATCGGGGACGGTGGTTCGGGGGCTGCGTGGCGATCGATTTAGCGGTGGTGGAAAATCTCGCCACCGACCAGGCATCGCTCAAGGCCGCCGCCGGACTCGCGAAGCCCGGAAAATGGTCGGGAGTCGGCATCAGCGATGACGGGGCGCTGATCTGGGGCGAATGCGCGGGGTCCGGAGCCAATCCCTATCGGGTGATGGCCGACCTGCGCGACATGGGCAGCAAGTGTAGCTGCCCTTCGCGCAAATTCCCGTGCAAACATGCCCTTGCACTGTTCTGGCTGAGGGCGGAGGCGATCGTTCCTTTCGCCGTTTCGGAGGCACCGGAATGGCTGGGCGAATGGCTGGCGCGTCGACGCCCGGCCGGTATTGCGCCCATTTCGACAAAGCCGAACGCGGACAAGGATCTGCACGCTGCCCGGTCCGCCGAAGCCGAGCCGGTCGACGATGCCAAGGCTGTGGCGCGACGCGACGCGGCCAGCGCGAAACGGGCTGAAGACACCGAGCGCCTGATCCTGGACGCACTGGACGCGCTGGAGCAATGGGTCAGCGATCAGCTTCGCCTGGGGCTCGGCGGTTTCGTCGATGATGTGACCGCGCGCTGTCGCAGGATCGGCGCGCGGTTGGTCGATGGCAAGGCCGCCGCCCTGGCGGGCCATGTCGATGAGATGCCCGCGCGATTGCTGGCTTTGCCGAGCGGCGACAGGGTCCGCGGCGCGACGGTGGAACTGGCACGACTGGTCTTGCTCGTCCGTGCCTTCCGGGGCGACCCGCGCGACCCCGAAATACGCCGCGCGGTCGCCTCGGTCGAAAATCGCGAGACGCTGCTCGCCGATCCGGCGGCGCCGCGCGTGAGTGCCGCCTGGGAAGTGCTCGCGGAGCGCGTTCGCACGCGCCGCGACGGATTGGTGTCGCAGACGACCTGGCTGCTGAACCTGACCGCGGGGCCGCGCTTTGCGATGCTGCTCGATTTCTTCCCGGCCAGCGCCGGGCGGCGCAACTCCGCGTTCCGGTCGGGCGAACAATTCGTCGGCGAACTCATCTTCTATCCGGCACGAATGCCGCTGCGCGCCTTGCTGATCCAGCGGGAAGCGGCGCTCGTCGACGGACCCCCGCTCGACTGGCCGCCGACTGGCGAATCGCTGGAGGAGGCGCTGACCGCACCTTTGCTCGCCGAGCCATGGGCCCCCGAACGGCCCGTCCTGCTTCCGCCGGGACGCATCGCTTTCGATCGGGCGGGCGCATCATGGTGGCAACCGCGTGAGCGGGCCGCTCTCTTGCCGCTGGCGGGCGATGTCGAAGGGCTGGCCACCGGAACCGACCTTATCAGCACCGCCGCCTTATGGTCGGGCAACCGGCTGGAGCTGCTGGCCATGCAGACGGCATGGGGGCGTATCGGTCATGGCTGACGCGATCCTCGACGCGCTCGGCCCGGTGCTGACGCGCTGGACCATGGGCGGCAGCGCGGCCTCTCATGCCCCCGTTGCCTGGCGCGATGCGCTGGGCAGCGATGCGCGTGAAGCGGAACTGCGGCTATTGGCGCTGTCCGGCCACTTGCTCGGCACGCTCGCGGTTCCGCAGCCGACGGGCGAGGTTCGTTCCCGTGGCGACATTCCGGCGCTGGCCCAGCCGCCGCTTCCCGACGCCCTCCGGCCTCGCGTGCGGCGCCTGCTCCAGCAAATGCGCGACGCGCAGACGCGACGGCATCTGCTCGATTTCATCGATGCGCGCGGCTGGACGCTGCACCCTGGCGACTGGATGCCCGGTGGTGATTCGGCAGTGCCGGAGATGTATGCGGCGTGGCAGGACTGGGCCGCCGCATCGGGATCGCCATCGGCGGCCCCTGACGCGCTGAGCGCCGACACTTGGGACGACTTTCCCCCCGCCGCCCGGCATGCCGCATTCGCCGCCTTGCGACGGCGGCACCCCGCACAGGCAAGCATCATGCTGGCGGACAAGATCGCCGGTGAACCCGCCGACCGTCGCCTGCGCCTGCTCGACATGCTGGCGACGGGGCTGTCTGATGCCGATCGGCCGCTGCTGGAAGGGCTGACCGGCGATCGGGCGCCGCGCGTCAAGGCGCTGGCCACCGCGCTGCTGGCGCGCCTGGGCTATGGCGGGCGCGACGATGAGGATGCCGCGGAACTCGCCGCCTTCTACTCCGTCCAGACCATAGGGCTGTTGCGCCGCACCCGCGTAATCGTGCCGCAGGCGGCGAAGACCACCGCCCAGCGCCATCGCCGCGACACCTTGTTCCAGGCGCTTGCCTTCGACCGGCTTGCGCAGGCGCTTGGTCTCGCCTCGACGGAACTGGTTGCCGCGTGGCCCTGGGGTCAGGATATCGCCGGCGACTACCAATTGGCGGCCATGGCAGCCCGCTCCGCCAGCGATGCGATCCTCGACGCGATAGCGGACGCGCCCACCACCGGCAGGTCGATCGACAGCCACATACTGGTCCAGCTTCTACCCCGTCTGTCTCCGTCGCGCCGCCGTCAGGTCGCGACGCGCCTGTTGGACGCGCCGAACGCCAGCTTTGCGACGGTGCTGTCGATCGCCGGCGGCGACGGCGGGATCGACGATGCGATCCTGACGCCCGCCGGCAGGGCGTTGCTCGACGCGCTGAAGGCGGAGGATGTGCGGTCCGGGGATCGAGCGGACGACTTGCTGGTGCTCGGCCTGATCGCCTCGCGCAGCGCTGCCCGCCAGGCCCTCGACCAGCTGGCGGCGGCGGGGCTGATCGCCTCCGATCCGCGGCTCGACATGCTGCGGCTCAATGCCGCACTCGAAAACAGGAGACCGACCGAATGAGCGAGAAGCTGCGCCTGCCCGCCGAGGCCATCTATGCCGGTGAGCTCGCCGCGCTCGCGGTGAGCGATGTCGACCGCCGCCCATCCGGCTGGGCGCTGTCGCCGAAGCGCGTCGTGACCTATCTGATGGGCGGCACCGCACCCGACGGCACCGCGATCACGCCCAAATATGTCGGCGACCGGAGGCTGATCGAGACGGCGGCGGCGACGCTCGCCACCGATCGGGCGCTGCTGCTGCTCGGCGTGCCCGGCACCGCCAAATCGTGGGTGTCCGAGCATCTGTCTGCCGCCATCACGGGCGATTCGACTATGGTGATCCAGTGCACCGCCGGCACCGACGAGAACCAGGTCCGCTATGGCTGGAACTATGCGCAACTGCTCGCCCACGGGCCGAGTCGCGAGGCGCTGGTCCCGACCCCGCTGATGCGCGCGATGGAAACGGGCAAGCTGTGCCGTATGGAGGAGCTGACCCGCATGGGATCGGACGTGCAGGACACGCTGATCACCGTCCTGTCAGAAAAGATGATGCCGATCCCCGAGTTGAACGGCGCGGTCTATGCGCAACGCGGGTTCAACATCATCGCCACCGCCAACAATCGCGACAAGGGCGTCAACGAACTGAGTTCCGCGCTCAAGCGGCGCTTCAACGTCGTCGTCCTGCCGCTGCCGGCCGATGCCGACGAGGAAGTGGCGATCATCGTCAAGCGTGTCGGCGAGATGGCGCACAGTCTTGACTTGCCCGCGCCGAAGAACGTTGCCGAGGAAGTGGCGCGGGTCGTCGCGATCTTCCGCGAATTGCGCTCCGGCGCGACCGAGGACGGAAAGGTCGCGCTCAAATCCCCCTCGGGCGGGCTCTCGACCGCCGAGGCGATCGGTGTGATGATCGGCGGCATCAGCCAGGCGACGTTCTTCAACGACGGGCAGCTCACACCCGACATGCTGGCCGCCAACATCATCGGCGCGGTGGTGAAGGACCCCGTGCAAGACAAAGCGGTGCTGGGCGAATATCTGGAAACCGTGCTCAAGAAGCGACGCGGGTTCGAGGGCTATTACGCCTCGCTGACCGGGCTGATCTGACGCGATGGCGGCCGCGGTATCGCTGTTCGGCATTCGCCACCACGGCCCCGGTTCGGCGCGCCGGCTGGTGGAGGCGCTCGACGCGCTACAGCCGGCGATGGTGCTGATCGAGGGACCGGCGGATGCCTCGCACCTGCTGCCGATGCTCGCCGATCCGGCGATGGCGACGCCGGTGGCGCTGCTGACCTATGCCGAGGACGATCCCGCGGATGCCAGCTTCTTCCCCTTTGCGGACTATTCTCCCGAATATCAGGCGGTGCGCTGGGCGGTGGCGCATGGCGCAGCGGTGCGCTTCATCGACCTGCCCGCCTCAGACCGGCTGGGCGAGCGGCAGGGCGAGCGGAGCACCGCGGACGACGAGGCGCTGGAGGTCGTTGCCGACGACGATCCGATCGCCCGCGATCCGATCGGCACGCTGGCCATGGCGGCGGGTTATGACGATGGCGAATCCTGGTGGGCCGACGTCATCGAGGAGAACCCCGCCTCGACGCCGGTGTTCGCCGCGGTGGCCGATGCGATGACCGCGCTGCGCGGCGAAGCCTGTCCCCCCTCCGCGCGCGAGGCGGCGCGCGAGGCGCATATGCGGATCGAGATCGCACGCGCCGCCAAGGAGAGCGATGGCCCGGTCGCCGTGGTGTGCGGCGCGTGGCACGTCCCCGCCCTCGCCGCCGGGCCAAGCCTGTCCGCCGATCGTGCCTTGCTGAAGGGACGCCCCAAGACAAAGACGAAAGCGACCTGGGCACCCTGGACCGCGCCCCGTCTCGCCCGTGCGAGCGGCTATGGCGCGGGAGTCGTCGCACCGGGGTGGTTTGCGCATCTGTGGGACACGCGCCACGCCACCGACCGCGATACGATCTGGCTCGCCCGCATCGCGCGGACGATGCGCGAATGCGGTCATTTCGTCTCGACGGCATCGGTGATCGAAGCGCAGCGGCTGGGACATGCGCTGGCTGCCTTGCGCGAGCGGCCACATCCCGGCTTCGAGGAATTGCGCGATGCGGCGATCGCCTGCCTGTGCCTGGGCGAACGCGCGATATGGGACGATATCGCCGCCGAACTGCTGATCGGGTCTGCGGTTGGGGTGATCCCTGCCGACACGCCGCTGGCGCCACTGCTGGAGGATCTCCAACGCCAGCAGAAGGCCATGCGGCTGAAACCCGAAGCACTGGAACGTGCGTTGACGCTGGACCTGCGCAGCGACAGCGGACTGGCGCGCTCGACGCTGCTTCACCGGCTCGACGCACTCGACGTGCCATGGGGTCGTCTGGCCGATGTCGGGCGCAGTCGGGGCACGTTCCGCGAGAATTGGGTGTTGGCGTGGCAGCCCGAATTCGCCGTCCGGTTGGTCGAGAACCTCGTTCATGGGTCGACCATCGCGGAAGCGGCCGATGGGCGGCTGCGTGACGCGATGCGGGTGGAGACCGAGCTCGGCGCGCTGGCAGAGCTGGTGCGCCGTGCCATGATCGCCGACCTGCCACGCGCGACCCGAACCGGTATCGCCCGGCTCGAAGACCGGGCTGCCCTTACCAGCGACTGCCAGGCGCTGCTCGCTGCGCTCCCGCCGATGGCCGATATCCTCCGCTATGGCGAGGCGCGCAGCGGAACGGTCGAGCATCTCGCCGGGCTGATGCCGCGGATCGTGGTGCAGGCGGCGCTGGCCTTCCCTTATGCCGCGCGGAACCTGGATGCCGACGCGGCCGGGGCGTTGCGTGGCGTGATCCTGGCGGCAGAAGGGGCGATCCAGCTGGCAGAGCTGGCGCCGGACGTGATCGCGACCTGGCACGAGGGTTTGCGCAAGCTGTTCGACGACGAGCAGACGACGCGCCTGATCGCCGGGTCTGCCGCGCGCCTGCTCTACGAGGCGGAGGAACTGTCCGCCGACGAAGCCGCCGCTTTGCTCGCCCGGATGCTGTCGCCGGGAACGCCGGTCGGCGAGGCTGCCGGTTATTTTGAAGGCTTTCTGGAAGGCGCGGGACAGCGGCTGATCCATGACACCGCGTTGCGCGAGGCCGTCGATGCCTGGCTGTCGGCGCTGGACGAAGAGGCGTTCGTCGCCAACCTGCCGCTGTTCCGCAGGGTCTTTTCCGCCCTCGACCGCAACGAGCGCCGCCGGTTGATGGACGCGGCGCTCGGGCGGTCCGGTGACGGAGCACGCGGCTATCGGCTGTTGCCGGGTGCCGCCGCGATCTGGCCCGCGCACGAAGCCCGCGTGATCGCGCTGATGACGGGGGGCGGCGATGGATGAGGATCAACGCGGACGGCGCTGGACGCTCGCTTTGGGGGCCGAAGGTGCCGACGGAGAAGGCGTCCCGCTGTCCGACCGCGATCGCCGCATGTCGACAGCGCTCTCCGCGCTCTATGGCGACGGTGAAGAGGGGAAGAAGGGACGCGGCGGCCTCGGCGGATCGGCGCCGCGCGTCGCCAGATGGCTGGGCGACATCCGCGAATTCTTCCCCGCGCCGGTCGTCCAGGTGATCCAGAAGGATGCGTTCGACCGCAAGGGCTTGCGCCAGATGCTGTTGGAGCCGGAGTTCCTGGCGACGGTCGAGGCGGACGTGGGCCTCGTCGCCGATCTGATCGCCCTGCGCGGGGTCATGCCGGAAAAGACGAAGGAGACGGCGCGCGTCGTGATCGCGAAGGTCGTCGCGGCATTGCTGGCACGATTGGAGGCGCGCGTGGCGGATGCGATCCGCGGCGCGCTCGATCGGTCGCGCCGGACCAGTCGCCCGCGTTTCGCCGACATCGACTGGCCGCGCACCATTCGCGCCAATCTCGGTCATTATCAGCCCGAGCATCGCACGGTGGTCCCCGAACGCCTGATCGGCTTCATGCGCCAGCAACGGCGCATCGTCGATCTGGACGAGGTGATCCTGTGCGTCGACCAGTCAGGATCGATGGCCAGTTCGGTGGTCTATGCCTCGATCTTCGCGGCCGTGATGGCGTCGCTGCCGGTGATCGCCACCAAGCTCGTCTGCTTCGACACCGCGATCGTCGATCTGACCGAGGAACTGACCGATCCAGTCGAGGTCCTGTTCGGCGTCCAACTCGGCGGAGGTACCGACATCAACCGGGCGGTCGCCTATTGCGAGGACCGGATCGAACGGCCCGGCAAGGCGCATCTATTGCTCATCACCGACCTTTACGAAGGCGGCGATGCCGAAGCGCTGGTCGACCGGCTTGCACGGATAACGGTGTCGGGCGTCAACGTCATCGTCCTGCTTGCGCTCACCGATACGGGGCGGCCGTCCTATGATCCGCATCTTTCGGCGCGGGTGGCATCGCTGGGCATTCCCGTGTTCGCCTGCACGCCCGACCAGTTTCCCGAACTGATGGCCACGGCACTGCGCCGCGAGGACGTACATGGCTGGGCCGCCGATCGCGATATCAAGCTCGTTCGTTCGGATGGATGAGGCGGGCGACGATATGCCGGTGAACGATCTCGCGCACGCCCGCCGTCCTCCGCGCGGAGCGGGCGCTACTCTGGCGGATCACCGCAAAGCTGCCGTCACCCGCCCGAGGCACCACGTCGCACCCTGTAGACCGTTGCCGCCGATAAAATGGCATGCTGGTGCAGTCATTTGCGCGACGCGCCAGTATAGCGGCAGCTTGTTCTCACCATAGTCATGTTACGAACGCTTTACATGCTTTTAAGAATTTCGCGCGCGCGGGCCGCTATTTCGAATTATTCCCTAAGATGCCTCCATATACTCGTACAAAATGGAGGACCTCGTGTTTCTTGCGCGCCTAAGCTTGACGATGATTTCCTTGGCGAATTTCCTGCCGCAGGCGGCCAGTGCGCAGGAAGAGCCGGCCAAAGCCGGCACCGTCGCGGCCGACAAGACGGATGCGCACAGGGGCAATAGCGACATCATCGTCACCGCGGTCGCACGCGGCCGCGACCGGCTCGACAGCGCGATCTCGACCAGCTCGCTGCACGAGACCGAGATCCTCAAGATCGCGCCGCGCTCGACCGCCGAGATCTTCCGCAACATCCCCGGCATCCGGTCGGAAAGCTCGGGTGGCGACGGCAATGCCAACATCTCGATCCGCGGCCTGCCGATCGCGACCGGCGGCGCCAAGTTCCTGCAATTGCAGGAGGACGGCCTGCCCGTCCTCGAATTCGGCGACATCACCTGCGGCAATGCCGACATCTTCCTGCGCGCCGACCTCAACCTCGCCTCAATCGAGGCGATCCGCGGCGGGTCCGCCTCGACCTTCTCGTCCAACTCGCCCGGGGGCGTCGTCAACCTGATCTCCAAGACCGGCGAGGTGACCGGCGGCGCCATCCAGGCGACGACCGGGCTCGACTATAACGAGCATCGCGTCGATTTCACCTACGGCGGCACGGTCGCCGAGGGCACCCGCTTCCAGGTCGGCGGCTTCTACCATCAGGGCGAAGGACCGCGCCGCGTCGGCTACGACGGCACCAAGGGCGGCCAGATCAAGCTCAACGTCACCAAGACCTTCGCCGGCGGCTACGTCCGCCTGTACGGCAAGCTGCTCGACGACCGGTCGGCGGGTTATCTGCCCAATCCGGTGCGCGTCACCGGCAGCGACGCCAATCCGCATTACGAGGATGTCCCCGGCTTCTCGATCGCGCACGATGCGCTGCTCTCGCGCTATATCACCAGCAACGTCACACTCGACGGCCATAACAACCCGGTCGTCGACGACCTGCGCGACGGCCAGCATCCGGTGGTCAAGGCGATCGGTTTCGAGACCCAGGCCGATCTGTCGGGCTGGACGCTGACCGAACGCTTCCGGTACGCTGACATTTCGGGCCGGTATATTTCGAACTTTCCGTCGGCGGTCGACGGCGCGGCGGCGACCGCGACCGACCTCGGCGGCACCGGCGCGACGCTGCGCTACGCCACCGGCCCGGCCGCCGGCCAGACGATCACCAACCCGTTGGGCCTCAACGGCAACGGCCTGCTCGCCCGCGTCGTCGTGTTCGACACCAAGCTCAACAGCCTCAACAACGTCACCAACGATCTGCGCGTCAGCCGCGTCGACCATATCGGCAAGGGCGACCTGACCACCACCGCCGGCTTCTACGCCGCGCGCCAGACGATCGACACCGACTGGCTGTGGACCTCTACGCTGATGGACGTGCGCGGCGACGGACGCGCGGCCCTGGTCGACGTGTTCGACGGCCGCGGTCGCGCCGTCACGCAGAACGGCTATTACGGTTTCGGCGCGGCGTGGTTCGGCGACTGCTGCCGGCGCAGCTACCGCGTCGATTACGGCATCAATGCGCCGTTCGGCTCGCTCAACTACAAGATCGGCCGGATCGCGCTCGGCGCCAGCCTCCGCTACGATTACGGCAGCGCGCGCGGATCGATTTTTGGCGCCGACCTCGGCGGCAACCGTATCGGCACGACGGGCTTCGATTTTGATCGCGACGACACCCTCTCCGCGGCCGAGCGACGGGTGGCGGTGATCCCGCTGGCCAGCCCGGCACCGGTCGATTACACGTGGCACTACCTGTCCTATTCGGCGGGCATCAACTTCCGCGTGTCCGAACCCTTCGCCGTCTTCGCCCGCTATAGCCGCGGCGCCCGCGCCAACGCCGACCGCCTGCTGTTCGGTCCGCAGGTCAGCACCGTCGACGGATCGCTGACCAACCGCGATGCCGGCGTCGATTATGTCCGCCAGGCGGAGGCCGGCCTGAAATATCGCCACGACGGCCTCACCGCCAATCTGACCGGCTTCTGGGCGGGCACCGAGGAGCAGAATTTCGAGGCGACGCGCCAGACCTTCATCGACCGCAAATATCGCGCCTACGGGCTCGAATTCGACGGCGGCTATGGCTACGGACCGTTCGATCTCACCGTCGGCGCGACCTATACCGATGCCAAAGTCACCGAGGACGCGCTCAGCCCGCAGAGCGTCGGCCGCACGCCGCGGCGGCAGGCCGCGCTGATCTTCCAGGCGACGCCGCAGGTCACCGTCGACCGGTTCAGCATCGGCGCCAATGTCGTCGGCACGACGAGCAGCTACGCGCAGGACGTCGGCGACCTGCGACTGCCCGGCTTCACCCAGGTCAACGGCTTCGCGCAATGGCATTGCACCGACCGGCTGCTGCTCTCGCTGAACGCCAACAATCTGTTCGACGTACGCGGCTTCACCGAGGCCGAAGACGGCACGATCCCCGCCAACGGCATCGTCCGCGCCCGCTCGATCAACGGCCGCACCACCTCGCTGTCGCTGCGCGTCGGCCTCTGAACGCGAACGGCGCGGGCATCGCTGCCCGCGCCGTTTCAGCGCCCGGTCATTCCCACTCGATCGTGCCGGGCGGCTTCGACGTATAGTCGTAGACCACGCGGTTGACGCCCTTGACCTCGTTGACGATCCGGGTGGCGACGCGCGGCAGGAAGTCGCTGGGGAAATCGAACACTTCGGCCGTCATGCCGTCGGTCGAGGTCACCGCACGCAGCGCCAGCACATGGTCATAGGTACGGCCGTCGCCCATCACGCCGACGGTCCGCACCGGCAGCAGCACCGCGAACGCCTGCCAGATCGCATCGTACAGGCCGGCGTTGCGAATCTCCTCGAGATAGACCGCATCCGCCTTGCGCAGGATGTCGCAGCGCTCGCGCGTCACCTCGCCGGGGATGCGGATCGCAAGGCCGGGTCCGGGGAAGGGATGGCGACCGACGAAGACGTCGGGCAGGCCGAGTTCGCGGCCCAAAGCGCGCACCTCGTCCTTGAACAGCTCGCGCAACGGCTCGACCAGCTTCATGTTCATCCGCTCGGGCAGCCCGCCGACATTGTGGTGGCTCTTGATCGTCACCGACGGGCCGCCGGTGAAGCTGACGCTTTCGATCACGTCTGGATAGAGCGTGCCCTGCGCGAGGAACGCCGCCCCGCCGATCTTCTTTGCCTCCGCCTCGAACACGTCGATGAAGGTCTTGCCGATGAACTTGCGCTTCGCCTCGGGGTCGGTGACGCCGGCGAGGCCGTCCATGAACAGATCCTGCGCCTCCACGTGGACGAGCGGGATATTGTAATGGCCGCGGAACAGGCTGACGACCTGTTCGGCTTCCCCTGCCCGCAGGATGCCGCCGTCGACGAAGACGCAGGTGAGCTGGTCGCCGATCGCCTCGTGGATCAGCAAGGCGGCGACCGATGAATCGACGCCGCCCGACAGGCCGCAGATCACCTTGCCGCTGCCCACCTGCGCGCGGATCTCGGCGATCTTCGCCTCGCGGAACTCCGCCATCGTCCAGTCGCCGGCGAGGCCGCAGACGTGGCGGGCGAAATTGGCGATCAGCTTGCCACCATCCGGCGTGTGGACGACCTCGGGGTGGAACTGCACGCCGTAGAAGCGGCGCGCCTCGTCGGCGACGATCGCATAAGGTGCGCCTTCCGACGTCGCGACCGGGGTGAAGCCGGGCGGGATCGCGTCGACCTTGTCGCCGTGGCTCATCCAGACCTGATGGCGCTCGCCCTCGGCCCACAGCCCGTCGAACAACGCGCAAGGGGCCTTCACTTCGACATAGGCCTTGCCGAACTCGCCACCGTCGCCCGAGACGACGACGTTGCCGCCGAGCTGCGCGCTCATCAGCTGCTGGCCGTAGCAGATGCCGAGGATCGGGATGCCCGCCTCGAAGAAGCGCTGCGGCGCCCGGGGGCTGGTGGCGAGCGTCACCGAGGCTGGGCCGCCCGAGAGGATGATGCCGGCGGGCTTGAGCCGGTCGAACGCCGCCTCGGCGGACTGGAAGGGGGCGACCTCGCTATAGACGCCGGCTTCGCGGACGCGGCGGGCGATGAGCTGGGTCACCTGGCTGCCGAAGTCGACGATCAGGATGGTGTCGGTATGCTGCATGGCCGCCCGCATAGCAAAGCCGGCGCGCCATGCCAGTCGATTTCCTTGCGGCCGCCGTGCCGATCAGTGCGCGGGCAGCCTGACCTCGAGCGGGACCGGCGGTGCCGGCCTATATGTCGTTGGCCGGGACATAGGCGCGTTCGGAGTGAGCGAAGCCTCGCTGCCATTGCCGCGATTCACGTCATAATCCCACCGGCGAAGCATGGGTGGGGTCGCATAGGACTGCGGTTTTCGCCGCCGCGCCAATGCCATCATCGCGCCAGACGCGCCGATGAGCGCACTACCGACCGGGCTCACGCTATGCTGTTGGCGCTCGCGTTCGAGCATTTCCGACGATGGCGTCCAGATCGCGGTGTATTGCGAATGCCGTTCTCGCGCGACCGCTGGTGTGGCCACTGCCAGCATGGTTACGATCCAGACGCCACGCATGACCGCCGCCCTTTCGAGTCCGCCCTTCCGACGCCTCGTTATATATATCCGATCCTGATATTTGTGTGAATGGCACGAAAAAGGGGCGCGCCGTCGCCAGCACGCCCCTCGATCCGTTGTCGACGATGCCGATCAGGCGGCTTCGTCGAAATCCTCGTCCGACTGGACCGGACCTGAATCCTGGCCCTTGGCCGAGACGTCGCGGTCGACGAACTCGATGATCGCCATCGGCGAGGCGTCCGAGGCGCGGATGCCGGCCTTGATGATGCGGGTGTAGCCACCGTTGCGGTCGGCGTAGCGCGCGGCGAGGACGTCGAACAGCTTCACGAGCTGCGCATCGTCGAGCAGACGCGCATGGGCGAGGCGACGGTTCGACAGGCCGCCCTTCTTGGCCAGCGTGATCAGCTTTTCGACGTAGGGGCGCAGTTCCTTCGCCTTGGCGACGGTGGTGGTGATCTGCTCATGCTTGATGAGCGCGGCCGACATGTTGCGGAACAGCGCAATACGATGGGCCGAGGTACGTTGCAGCTTACGGCCGCCGACGCGATGACGCATGGTAACTTCCTTCGTTCGTTAAGGGGCCGTTTTACGGAGATCCCCAGACCAGGCGGTGTTGAGAACGGGGCCACCGCCATTTCGGCCCCTTGGTGGAAAGTCGTAGAAAGCTGGCCGGGTGGCGGTGCGGCAAAGCCGCACCGGTCACGTCGAACGGGACGGTATCGCGACTGCGTCGCTTCCCCGCCCGTCGGCCGAGTTGATCGCCGAGGCGCGGATTAGCTTGCGCTAATCCGCTGCGATCAACCCATGATTTCCTGCTCGAGCTTCTTCGCCATCTCTTCGATGTTCTCGGGCGGCCAGCCCGGGATTTCCATGCCGAGACGCAGGCCCATGGACGAGAGGACTTCCTTGATCTCGTTCAACGACTTGCGGCCGAAGTTCGGGGTCCGGAGCATCTCGGCCTCGGTCTTGCCGACGAGATCACCGATATAGATGATGTTGTCGTTCTTGAGGCAATTCGCCGAACGCACCGACAGTTCGAGCTCGTCGACCTTCTTCAGAAGGTAACGATTGATCTGCTGCGTATCGCCGGCCGCATCGCCGCCAGCCGCCGGAGCGGCCGCCTGGCCGATCGGAGCGGACGAACGGGCGATCGCCGAATCGTCGAAGTGGACGAACAGCGCCAGCTGGTCCTGCAGGATACGACCAGCATAGGCCACCGCATCCTCGGGCGTAACGGTGCCGTCGGTCTCGATCGTCAGCGTCAGCTTGTCGTAATCGAGGTCTTGACCGACGCGCGTCGGGTCGACCTTGTACGACACCTGGCGCACCGGCGAGTAGAGCGCGTCGACCGGGATCAAGCCGATCGGCGCATCGGCCGGACGGTTGGCGGTCGCAGGGACGTAGCCCTTCCCGATGTCGGCGGTCAGCTCCATGTTGAGCGTCGCGCCTTCGTCGAGATGGCACAGCACCAGCTCGGGGTTCATCACCTCGATGTCGCCGGACACGGCGATGTCGCCGGCCTTGACTTCGCCGGGGCCCGTCGCCGAGAGCTGGAGGCGCTTCGGCCCCTCGCCCTGCATGCGGATCGCGATCTGCTTGACGTTCAGAACGATGTCGGTGACGTCCTCGCGGACGCCCGCCAGGCTGGAGAATTCGTGCAGCACGTTCTCGATCTTGATCGAGGTCACGGCCGCGCCCTGCAGCGAGGAGAGCAGCACGCGACGCAGCGCGTTGCCGAGCGTCAGGCCGAAGCCACGCTCCAGCGGCTCGGCCACGAAGGTCGCCTTCCGCTTGCCGTCGCCGCCCTTTTTCTCAAGGCCGTTGGGCTTCTTCAGTTCCTGCCAGTTCTTTGCATTGACAGACACAGGTGTCCCCTAATTTGGGCCGGAACGGGGGCAGCTCCAGCCGGGAGAAAAACGCGCCGACTCGTCAGCCGGCGCGTGGAAGATCAGACGCGGCGACGCTTCGACGGACGCACACCGTTGTGCGGGATCGAGGTGACGTCGCGGATCGAAGTGATCTGGAACCCGACCGCCTGCAGCGCGCGAAGCGCCGACTCGCGGCCCGAACCCGGACCCTTGACTTCGACTTCGAGGGTACGGACGCCGTGCTCGGCGGCCTTCTTGCCGGCGTCTTCCGCGGCCACCTGAGCGGCATACGGGGTCGACTTGCGGCTGCCCTTGAAGCCCATCGCACCGGCCGACGACCACGAAATGGCATTGCCTTGCGCGTCGGTGATGGTGATCATGGTGTTGTTGAAGCTGGCGTTCACATGAGCGACGCCGGCGGTGATGTTCTTGCGTTCGCGACGGCGAATACGCTGCGGTTCACGTGCCATTGGTTGAAATCCTGACCCTAATACGGAAATCGCCGGGCAATCGGCCTCGAGCCTGCCTCCGGCGGAGTAATTCGCCCCCCGGACGAATTACTTCTTCTTGCCTGCGATCGGCTTCGCCTTGCCCTTGCGGGTGCGGGCATTGGTGTGCGTGCGCTGGCCGCGGACCGGCAGGCCCTTGCGGTGACGCAGCCCACGATAGCAGGCGAGATCCATCAGGCGCTTGATGTTCATCGCCGTCTCACGACGCAGATCGCCCTCGACCGTATGGTCGGCGTCGATCGTCTCGCGGATTTGCAGCACTTCCTGATCGGTCAGGTCCTGCACGCGACGTTCCGGCGCGATGTTCAACTTGGCGATGATTTCCTTGGACTTGGTCAGGCCAATGCCGTGGATGTAGGTCAGCGCGATCACCACGCGCTTGTTGGTCGGGATATTAACACCCGCGATACGTGCCATGAAATGTTTCTCCTAGCTCCACGGGGAACGGCATGGCCGCACGCCCCCATCTCGTCGCATCCTCCGACCCAACACCGCCTTCCACGACCTTGCATCTACGCAAAGCGCGACGAGCGCAAACGAGCGTCGCCGGAAGCCGGTATTTCGGAGAGGAGTGCAGGTAGGCGGGCGCAAACGCCGTGTCAAGCGACTGGTTCCCGGCGGGTTAGCGGGAGCCGGTTCCGGGTGATGTTCCTACTTCAGGGCAGGACTAGCACATGTGGGCATTCGTGGGAATCGGACGTGTCGCCAAACCCGCTTCGTCACCCCGGCCTTGCGCCGGGGTCCCGCTTCTTCGATCGGCGGGAAGAAGCAGGATGCCGGATCACGTCCGGCACAAGGCGATGGAAGAGCCGTCGCCACGACCCAATCGACCATATCCGATCCCCCTCCCCTTCCAGCAGGAGGCGCGTCACATCAGCGGGAAGGGCGCCCTGGCCGTGACCGCCATGATCAGCAGAAGGATCGACAGGCCGGCGGACAGGCCGCACAGGACGTAGCCGATATATTGCAGCATCGGCGGATTGGGCCGCGCGAGCCGCGCGTTGCGGGTTGCGCCCTGCAGCACGAAGCTCGTGAGCATGCCATACGTGAAGACGATCGACCCCAGCATAATGCTCCTTCTTGCCGTTTCCGGCGCAAAGCCCCCGCGGCGCGACGCCGCCTGTTCGACGCGGCCCCCCGGCCGCTTCTTGCGCCGTCACCCTATCGGCCCGGGGCTGACAAGAGGTTAACCGTCGGCCGGGCGGGAAATGCGACGAGCGTCGGTTGCAGGCGCCAGCACGTCCTGTGCGCGGCGCGTGACGTCGGGCGCTCTTCAGAGGTCCCGCCTCTTTAGGCGGTCAATGTACCGGCAGCACGATGCGCGCGACGAGGCCCGGGACGTTGTCGGCGAGTTCGAACCGGCCATTGTGGAGCCGGGCGACCGCCTCGATCAGCGCCATGCCGAGGCCGGCGCCGGGCGTCGTCCGCGCCGCGTCGAGTCGGCCGAAGCGTTTGAGCGCCTGTGCGCGGTCGGCTTCGGCGATGCCGGTGCCGCGATCCTCGACCTGGATCGCGATCTCCTGCGCGTGGCAGACGAGGCGCAACGTCAGCACGCCCCCGCTGGCGGCATGTTTGAGTGCATTGTCGATCAGGTTGGTGATCGCCTGGCTGAGCAATTCGCGATGAAGCGGCATCGCCGGGGCGGAGGCATCGATCGCGACGGTGAAGTCGAGGCCAGCCTCCTCCGCCACCGGTTCGTAGAGTTCGGCGATCTCCTCGACCAGCTCGGCGGGCTCGACGAGGATGAAACGGTCGCGCGACACCGATTCGGAGCGGCTGATCTCGATCACCATCGTCAGCATGCGCATGACGAGGTCGGTCTCGACCAGCAGGCCGCCGAGCGCCGCCTCGCGCGCGGCGGGGTCGGCGATCAGCACCGCCTGTTCGGTCTTGGTGCGCAACCGGGTGAGCGGCGACCGCAGGTCGTGCGCCATACTGTCGGTGACGACGCGCAATTCGACCATCAGCCGTTCGAGCTTGCCGAGCATCAGGTTGAGCTGATGGCCGAGCCGGTCGAACGCGTCGCGACGCGCGGGGGCGACGGGCACGCGCCGCGACAGGTCGCCCTCCCCCGCCGCCTCGATCACCGCGGCGATGCGGTTGAGGCGCAAGCCGACGTAGCGCGCGAGCACCAGCCCGGCGCCGACGCCGAGGATCAGCGACAGCAGCACCGCGACGGCGAGCGCGCCCTCGATCGCGTTGCGCTCCGCCTCGACCAGATCGAGGCGGCGGCCGGTCAGCAGCCAGTGATCGCCGATCGGGCGCAGCGTATAGCCGATGTCGTTGGTCGCCTCGCTGGTGTCGAAATCGGCGATGCGGAACTGGCTGGAGACGAGCGGGATGCCGACGTGGGCGGGAGCATAACCGGCAATGCGATCGCCCTTGCCGTCGAGCACCGCGAGCAGCAGCGCCGTGTCGCCGGCGACGCGGGCGTGCTCGATCGCCTCGATGACCGCGGCGAGGCCGTCGGCGCGATAGATCGCACGCATCGCGTCGGATTGCTCGATCGTCTCGCGCCGGACGGTGCCGACCACCGCGGCATCGGTCTGTTTCCAGACGAACCCGACGAGCACCAGATTGGAGATCAGCGCGAGCGCGATCGACAACAGGGCGATGCGGGCGGTGACGGACAGACGCATGGCCCGTCCTAGCCGACCAACCACCAAATGCGAATCCGGATCAGACCGGATCGGCGGCAAGCCGATAGCCGGCGCCCCGAACCGTGTGGAGGATCGGCGAGGCGAAGCCGTCTTCGAGCTTGCGACGCAGGCGACCGATATGGACGTCGACGACGTTCGAGCCCGGATCGAAATGGTAGTTCCAGATCTTTTCGAGCATCATCGTCCGCGTCACCACCTGTCCGGCGTGGCGGGCGAGGAATTCGAGCAGGTTGAATTCGCGCGCGCCGAGCGGGATGTTGCGGCCGGCGCGAGTGACGTGGCGGGCAAGCAGGTCGATCTCGAGATCGCCGACCGCGAGCTTGGTCTTGGTCGGTTCGGTCGCGACGCGGTCGCTGCGGCGGACCAAAGCCTCGATCCGCGCGGACAGTTCGGCGAAGGAGAAGGGCTTACAGAGATAATCGTCGGCGCCGGCCTTGAGCCCGTCGACGCGATCGTCGACCGCGGCGAGCGCGGAGAGGACGAGCACCGGCGTCGCGATGCCCGCGGCGCGGATCGCGCTGATCATCGAGAGGCCGTCAAGCCCCGGCAGCATGCGGTCGGCGATGATGAGATCGAAGATGCCCTCGCTGGCGAGGAAGAGGCCGTCGCGGCCGTCGCGTGCCGATTCGACGGAATAGCCGCCCTCGGACAGGCCCTTGGCGAGATAGGCGGCGGTCGAGCTGTCATCCTCGACGATCAGGATCTTGCGGCTCACGGTGTCTTGCTCACGCTTCCTCACTACAGGAAAGGCCGGCGGAAAGCATCCCTTCCGCCGGCCCCTACGGCACCCCCGGGAGTGACGGGTACCGATCTCGACAAACCTGCCGATCGCCGCTGCGACCGTGGATTACGGTGTAGCGGAGCGGTGGTAGCGATGCGGTGACCGTAAGATGACAAAAGCGTCATGCTTGTAACGGGTTATGTCAATGTGCGGCTGCACCACCGTTCGTCATCCCGGCGTAGGCCGGAACCCATGGACACGCGTGGCCGATGACAGCGCGCCACCGCACGCGCATCGCGACCATGGGTCCCGGCCTGCGCCGGGATGACGATGAATGGGTGGGCGCACGCCCCCCCTTACCCGTCGAGGATCGCCGCGATCGCCTGCGAGACGTGGTCGATGTCGGCCATGCCGTTGACGCGCTCGACCAATCCACGCGCCTGATAGATCGGCAGGATCGGGGCGGTCTTGGCGCGATATTCGGCCATGCGCGTCTGCACCGTCTCGGCATTGTCATCGGGGCGGCGCTTGAACGCGGTCGAGCCGCAGACGTCGCAGACGCCCTCGACCTTCGGGCGCTTGAAGCGGTCATGATAGCCCTCGCCGCAATTGGCGCAGGTGTAGCGGCCCTCGACGCGCTCGATCAGCGCGGCCTCGTCGACCTCCAGCTCGATGACATGGTCGAGCGTCAGGCCGCGCGCTTCGAGCAGTTCGTCGAGTGCGGCGGCCTGGGCGGCGGTGCGCGGATAGCCGTCGAAGATCGCGCCGCCCCCGACGCCCTGGTCGAGCCGCTCGCCGATCAAGGCGGAGACGATCGCGTCCGATACGAGCTCGCCCGCCTCCATCACCGCCTTGGCCTGCTGGCCGACCGGCGTCCCCGCCTTGACCGCGGCGCGCAGCATGTCGCCGGTCGACAATTGCTGCATCCCGCGCGCCGCCATCAGCCGCTGCGCCTGGGTGCCCTTGCCCGCCCCTGGCGGTCCGAGAAGGATGATGTTCACGCGAGCTCTCCCTGTTTGGCTCGTGGACCTGGTCCGAAGTTAGCGGAGACGCCCGCCCTTCAGCTTCGCCTTCTTGATGAGATCGCCATATTGATGCGCGAGCAGATGGCTCTGGATCTGCGTCACCGTGTCCATCGTCACGTTGACGACGATCAGCAGGCTGGTGCCGCCGAGATAGAAGGGAATCGACAGCGCCGACACCAGATATTCGGGCAACAGGCAGATGATCGTCAGATAGGCCGCGCCGATCACGGTGATGCGGGTCAGCACATAGTCGAAGTAATTCTCGGTATTCTTGCCCGGGCGGATGCCGGGGATGAACCCGCCATAGCGCTTGAGGTTGTCCGCGGTCTCTTCGGGATTGAAGACGACGGCGGTGTAGAAGAACGAGAAGAAGATGATGCCGGCGGCGTAGAGCGCCATGTACACCGGCTGGCCATGCGCCAGATATTGGTTGAGGGTGATGATGAAGTCACCCCATTTCGACTGGCCGGCAACGCGCTGGCCGGCGAACTGGCTGATGGTCAGCGGCATCAGCAGCAGCGACGAGGCGAAGATCGGCGGGATCACGCCCGCAGTGTTGATCTTGAGTGGCAGATGGCTGCGGTCGGCCTGCATGCCGCGCTGCGTCTGGCGCTTGGGATATTGGATCAGGATGCGGCGCTGCGCGCGCTCCATGAAACAGATGAACAGGATCAGCGCGACGACCGCGATGATGATGCCGATCAGCCGCACCGCGTCGATCGAACCCGACCGGCCGCCTTCGAGCAGGTTGACGAGCGTCGTCGGCAGATGCGCGACGATGCCGGCCATGATGATGAGGCTGACGCCGTTGCCGATGCCGCGGCTGGTGATCTGCTCGCCCAGCCACATCAGGAACATCGTGCCGCCGATCAGCGAGACGACCGCGGCGATGCGGAAGGTCATGCCCGGCTCGATCACCGCGGCGAGGCCGTTGCTGGCGCTGAGCGCTTCCAGCCCGACGGCGATGAAATAGCCCTGGATCGCGGTCAGCGCGACCGTGCCGTAGCGGGTGTATTGGTTGAGCTTCTTGCGGCCCGATTCGCCTTCCTTCTTGATCGCGGCGAGCTGCGGCGACAGCGAGGTCGACAGCTGCACGACGATCGAGGCGGTGATATAGGGCATCACGCCGAGCGCGATCAGCGACATGCGGCTGAGCGAACCGCCCGAGAAGGTGTTGAAGAAGTCGAGCACGCCGCCCGTGGTGCGCTGGCTAAGCAGGCCGAGGGCGGTCGGGTCGATGCCCGGCAGCGGCACGTAGCTCAGCAGCCGGAAGACGATCAGCGCGCCGATCGTGAACCACAAGCGCTTCTTGAGGTCGGTCGCCTGCGCGAATTTCGCGAGGCTGATGCTTTGCGCCATCTGATCGGCTGCGGATGCCATGCGTGTGTCCTGGAAACAAAAACGGCGGGATGCGTTTGAACCGCCCCGCCGCTCATATAGGCGCTAGGCGCGCCTTGTCTAATCGGTCCGGCGCTTTGTACCCCCGCGCGCGGCGGGGGCACCCAAAGTTACGCCTTGAACGACGCCTTCTTCTCCTGGCGCGCCTTGTACTGCACGCCCTTCTTGGCGGCGGCCTTCTCGGCGGCCGGGACGACCGTCGGGATGTCGAGCGAGCCGCCGGTCTTCTCGACCTGCGCGCGCGCACCCGCCGAAGCGCCGGCGACATGGAAGGCGAGCTTGGTGGTCAGTTCACCCTTGGCGAGCAGACGGACGCCGTCCTTGCCGCCACGAACGAGACCGGCCGCCTTCAGCGCCGCCTGGTCGATCGTGCCGTCGGTCGACAGCTTGCCCGCGTCGATCGCCTTCTGAATCGCGCCGGTGTTCACCTCGGCATAATCCTTGGCGAAGATGTTGTTGAAGCCGCGCTTGGGCAGACGCATGTGGAGCGGCATCTGGCCGCCTTCGAAGCCGGCGATGCTGACGCCCTCGCGGCTCTTCTGACCCTTCTGGCCGCGGCCGGCGGTCTTGCCCTTGCCCGAGCCGATGCCGCGTCCGACGCGGATCTTGGACTTGCGGGCACCCTGGTTGTCGCGGAGTTCGTTGAGCTTCATGATATGCACTCGCTTTCGCTTTTGTCGCGCTGATGGAAAAAGGAAGGGGGCCGCTTAGCCCCCTTCCCCGTATTTGTCACTAGGTCGGGATCGCCACCGTTCCGTCACCCCGGCCGAAGAGCCGGGGTCCCGCTTCTTCCAAAACGAAAGGAGCTGGACCCCGGATCAAGTCCGGGGTGACGGACGACGTATCAGCCCTGCACCTCGATCATATGTGCAACCTTGCGGATCATCCCGCGGACCTCGGGGCTGTCTTCCAGCTCCGAGACCTTGTGCATCTTGTTGAGGCCGAGGCCGATCAGCGTCGCGCGCTGATCCTTGGTGCGGCGGATCGGCGAACCGGTCTGCTTGATCTTGATCGTCGCCATGTCAGTTACTCCACGACGGCCGCTGCGTCCGCCTCGGCGGTCTGCGAACCACCGCGGCCGAGCAGGTCGGCGATCTTCTTGCCACGACGCTGCGCGACCGACTTCGGCGAAGTCTGCTCACCCAGTGCCTCGAACGTGGCGCGGATCATGTTGTAGGGATTGGACGTGCCGACCGACTTGGTCACCACGTCGGCAACGCCGAGGCTCTCGAAGATGGCGCGCATCGGGCCACCCGCGATGATGCCGGTGCCCTGCGGCGCCGAACGGAGCGTCACGCGACCGGCACCGAAGTGACCGTTGCCGTCGTGATGCAGCGTACGACCGTCCTTCAGGGGAACGCGAACCATCGCCTTCTTCGCGGCCGCAGTGGCCTTGGAGATGGCTTCCGGCACTTCGCGCGCCTTGCCGTGACCGAAGCCGACGCGGCCCTTGCCGTCGCCGACGACGACGAGTGCTGCGAAGCCGAAGCGCTTGCCGCCCTTCACCGTCTTCGAGACGCGGTTGATGTGAACCAGCTTCTCGATCAGCTCTTCGCCGCCGTCGTCCTGACCGGGACGACCGCCACGGTTGTCGCGACCGCGACCGCCGTCACGACCACCGCGATTGCCACCGGGGCCGCCGGGGCCACGGCCACCGCCGCCGCCACCACGACCGCCGCGCGGCGGGCCGCCGCGACCGCCGCCCGGACCGCCGAAGCCGCCCTGCTGGCCGCCCTGCGGCGCCGAATTGGCCTCCTGGGGAGCGCCTTCAGCCGCTGCGGGCTGCACGTTGTTCTCGTCAGCCATATTAGAACTCCAATCCGGCGGCACGCGCCGCTTCAGCCAGCGCCTTGACGCGGCCGTGGAACAGGAAGCCGCCACGATCGAACACGACCTGCGTCACGCCGGCGGCCTTCGCCGCTTCCGCCACGCGGGTGCCGACTGCGGTCGCCGCCGCGATGTTGGCGCCGGACGTGTCGCGCACGTCCTTTTCCAGCGTCGAAGCCGAAGCGACGGTCTTGCCGGCGACGTCGTCGATCACCTGGGCATACATGTGCTTGCCCGAGCGATGGATCGACAGCCGCGGACGGGTGCCCGAACGTGCCTTCAGCGCGGTACGATTGCGCCGACGGCGCTTCGCGAAAAGAGAGAGACCCTTGGTCATTACTTCTTCTTCCCTTCCTTGCGGAAGATGAACTCGCCGTCGTACTTGATGCCCTTGCCCTTGTACGGCTCGGGCTTGCGCCACTGACGGATCTCGGCGGCCAGCTGGCCGACCTTCTGCTTGTCGGAACCGCTGATCTCGACGGTCGTCGCGTCCGGCGTCTTGACCTCGATGCCTTCCGGCACGTCGATGTTGACGTCGTGGCTGTAGCCGAGCTGCAGCTTGAGGTTACGACCCTGCGCGGCGGCGCGATAGCCGACGCCGGTGATCAGCAGCTTCTTGGTGAAGCCGTCGGTCACGCCGGTGACCAGGTTCTGCACCATGGTCCGCTGCATGCCCCAGAACGCGCGCGCGCGCTTGGTGTCGTTGGCCGGCTGCACCTGGATGCCGCCGTCCTCGAGCGTGTAGCTGATCTCGTCGCGGAGCGGCATGGTGAGGGTGCCCTTGGGGCCCTTCACGCTGATGATGCCGTCGTTGATCGTCGGGGTCACGCCGGCCGGCAAAGCGATCGGCTTCTTACCAATGCGGCTCATCAGAAGACCTCCGCGAGCACTTCGCCGCCGACATTCTGCTCGCGCGCTTCCGCGTCGGACAGAACGCCACGCGGCGTCGAGACGATGGTGATGCCGAGGCCGTTGCGGACGCGGGGAAGTTCCTGCGAGCCGGAATAGACGCGGCGGCCGGGCTTCGAGACGCGGGCGACGTGCTTGATCGCCGGCTGGCCCTCGAAATACTTCAGCTCGATGCGGACGCCCGCTGCGGGGCCCATCTGCTCGTCGCTATAGCCACGGATATAGCCCTCGCGCTGCAGCACGTCGAGCACGCGGATGCGCAGCTTCGACGCCGGCGAAAGGACGGAGTCCTTCTTCGCGCGCTGGCCGTTGCGGATGCGGGTGAGCAAATCACCCAGGGGATCGGTCACTGCCATGATGAATCCTTACCAGCTCGACTTGGTGAGACCGGGGATCATGCCCTTATTGGCCAGATCACGGAGCATCACGCGGGCGAGACGGAACTTGCGGTAGTACGCGCGCGGGCGGCCCGTGATCTCGCACCGGTTACGGATGCGGGTGGGGTTCGCGTTGCGCGGCAATTCCGCCATCTTGAGGCGAGCGATCAGACGCTCGCTCTCGTCGAGGCTCTGGTCATTCGCCATCGCCTTCAGCTTCGCGAGCTTGGGAGCATATTGCTTCACAAGCTTCTTGCGACGCTCATTCTTGTTGATCGAACTCAGTTTCGCCATGGACTTAAGCTCTCTTCCTTACTTCAGGAAAGCGAGGCTGCTCACGCAGCCTGCTTCTGCTGCTCAGCCTCGGGCTGAGGGAACGGGAAACCGAAGAGACGGAGCAGCTCGCGCGCCTCGTCGTCGGTCTTCGCCGTGGTGGTAACGATCACGTCCATGCCGCGCACCTTGTCGATGCGGTCATAGTTGATCTCGGGGAACACGATCTGCTCCTTGATGCCGCAGGCATAATTGCCACGGCCGTCGAAGCTCTTCGGGTTGAGGCCGCGGAAATCGCGGACGCGGGGAAGAGCGATCGTGATGAAACGGTCGAGGAATTCGTACATGCGCTCGCGGCGAAGGGTGACCTTCACGCCGATCGGCATGCCTTCACGCAGCTTGAACTGCGCGATCGACTTCTTCGCCTTGGTGATCACGGGCTTCTGGCCGGCGATCAGCTCCATTTCGGAAGCGGCCTGATCGACGCGCTTCTTGTCCTGGGTGGCCTCGCCGACGCCCATGTTGAGGACGATCTTCTCGATCCGGGGGATCTCGTTGACGTTCTTATAGCCGAACTTCTCGACCATCGCCTTGACGATCGTGTCTTCGTAGATGCCCTTCATGCGGGGCTTGTAGGCTGCATCAGCCATCGATCTTGTCCCCCGTCTTCACGGCCACGCGGACCTTCTTGCCGTCCTGCGTTTCGAAACGAACGCGGGTGGGCTTGCCGTCGGCGGTCACGTGCGCGACCTTCGAGATGTGCAGCGGCGCCTCGATCTTCTCGAGACCGCCCTGCGGGTTCGCCTGGGTCGGCTTGCGGTGACGCGTCGCGACGTTGACGCCGCCGACGACGACCTTGCCGTCCTTCGGCATCGCCAGGGTCACGGTGCCGGTCTTGCCCTTGTCCTTGCCGGACAGGACGATGACCTGGTCACCCTTCTTGATCTTCGCGGCGGCCATTACAGCACCTCGGGAGCGAGAGAGATGATCTTCATGTGCTTCTTGCCACGCAGCTCGCGCACGACCGGGCCGAAGATACGGGTGCCGATCGGCTCCTCGTTCTTGTTGACCAGGACGGCGGCGTTGCCGTCGAAGCGGATGGTCGAGCCATCGGCACGGTGGATGTCCTTGGCGGTGCGGACGATGACGGCGCGATGCACGTCACCCTTCTTCACCTTGCCGCGGGGCTGTGCTTCCTTGATGCTGACGACGATGATGTCGCCGACCGTGGCGGTACGACGCTTCGAACCGCCCAGCACCTTGATGCACTGAACCCGCTTCGCGCCGCTGTTGTCAGCGACGTCGAGATTGGATTGCATCTGGATCATCGATCCATCTTCCTTCTCTGCTCATGGGGTGGATACCGACCCAGCCCCGCCTAAAATAACGACCCCGGCGCAGCGGACTGCACCGGGGGAGCGGCCCTGTAACCACTCCGCTGGCAGGACGCAAGCCCCGCCATCTTCATCCGCCGGCCGAAGCCGGCGGCGAATTATGCGTCGACGTCGACCCGCTCGGGCGTCGCATGGGTGTTCACCCGATCGACGACCTTCCAGGTCTTCAGCTTGGAGATCGGTGCGGTCTCTTCGATCCGCACGGTTTCGCCCTGCTTGTACTCGTTCGCCTCGTCATGGGCGTGGTACTTCTTCGAGCGACGGATGATCTTGCCGTAGAGCGGGTGCTTGACCTTGCGCTCCACGTTCACGACCACCGTCTTGTCGCCCTTGTCGGACACGATCAGTCCGGTCAGCACGCGCTTCGGCATCTGATGTTCCTTACTTGGCAGCCGCGGCGCTGGTGCGCTGCGCCTGGAGGGTCTTGATCCGCGCGATGTCGCGACGGACTTCCTTGACGCGGCTCGGCTTCTCGAGCTGGTTCGTCGCCGCCTGGAAGCGGAGGTTGAACTGCTCGCGCTTCAGCTGGCCGAGGCTTTCGGACAGCTGATCGTCGCTCTGGCTAAGAAAATCGGACTTGGCCATTATCACTCGCCTCCGAGGTGGCTGGTGTCACCCAGGCGGGCGACGACCTTGACTTTGATCGGGAGCTTCATCGCGGCGCGCTCGAATGCCTCAGCGGCAATCTTGCCTTCGACGCCGTCGAGCTCGAACAGGATCCGGCCCGGCTTGACGCGGGCGGCCCAGAACTCGGGCGAACCCTTGCCCGAGCCCATGCGGACTTCGGCCGGCTTCGACGAGACGGGGACGTCCGGGAAGATACGGATCCACAAACGCCCCTGGCGCTTGATGTGACGCGTGATCGCGCGGCGGGCCGCCTCGATCTGGCGTGCGGTGATCCGATCCGGCTCCATCGCCTTCAGGCCGTACGACCCGAAGTTGAGGCTGGTGCCACCCTTGGCGTCGCCATGGATGCGGCCCTTGAAGGCCTTGCGGAATTTGGTGCGCTTTGGCTGCAACATGTCGTGTCAGTCCTTAACGACGGTCGTCGCGGGCCGGGCGGACGCCGGAGGTCTGAGCCTCCATCATCAGCCGGTCCTGCGCCATCGGGTCATGGCCGAGGATCTCGCCCTTGAAGACCCAGACCTTCACGCCGCACACGCCATAGGACGTGTGGGCCTGGGCCTCGGCATAATCGATGTTCGCGCGCAGCGTGTGCAGCGGAACCCGACCTTCGCGATAGCTCTCCGAACGCGCGATCTCGGCGCCGCCGAGACGGCCGCCGCAGGCGACGCGGATGCCGTCGGCACCCAGGCGCATCGCCGACTGCACCGCACGCTTCATGGCGCGGCGGAAGGCGATACGACGCTCGAGCTGGTCGGCGATGCCCTGCGCGACGAGCTTGGCGTCGATCTCCGGCTTGCGGATCTCGACGATGTTCAGCGACACGTCGGACTTGGTCATCGCGCCGATCGTCTTGCGCAGCTTCTCGATATCCGAGCCCTTCTTGCCGATGATGACACCGGGACGGGCAGCGAAGATGGAGATACGGCACAGCTTGGCCGGACGCTCGATGACGACCTTGGAGATGGCGGCCTGCGGCAGCGTCTTCATGATGAAGGCGCGGATCTTCAGATCCTCCAGCAGCAGCTGGCCATAATCATGGCCTTCCGCGAACCAGCGGCTGTCCCAGGTCCGGTTGATCTGGAGCCGCATGCCGATGGGGTTGCTCTTGTGACCCATTATGCTTCTTCCTGCTCGCGCACGACGATGCGCAGACGGCTGAACGGCTTCAAGATGCGGGTGGACTTGCCACGGCCGCGGGTCGCGAAGCGCTTCATGGTGATCGACTTGCCGACCGAGGCCTCGGCGACGACGAGCGCGTCGACGTCGAGGTTGTGGTTGTTCTCGGCGTTGGCGATGGCCGAGGCCAGCACCTTGCGCGCGTCGATCGCCATCGCCTTGGTCGAGAACTGAAGGATGCTCATCGCATCGCCGACCGGCTTGTTGCGGATCAGCGCCGCGACCAGGTTCAGCTTCTGCGCCGAACCACGGATCTGCGTCGCGACGGCAAGCGCTTCCTTCTCGCCGACCTTGCGGGGGGATACAGGCTTGCTCATCAGCGCTTGCCCTTCTTGTCAGCGGCGTGGCCGGGGAAATAGCGCGTCGGCGCGAACTCACCCAGCTTCATGCCGACCATGTCTTCATTGACCGACACCGGCACGAACTTGCGGCCGTTGTAGACGTTGAACGTGAGGCCGACGAACGACGGCAGGATGGTGGAACGACGCGACCAGGTCTTGATCGGCGCGCGGCCACCGGCATCCTGCGCGGTTTCCGCCTTCTTCAGAAGGCTCAGTTCGACGAACGGGCCCTTCCAGACTGAACGAGCCATGGTTAGCCCTTCCTCTTAGTCGAATGACGCGACCGGATGATCATCTTGTCGGTCGACTTATTGTGACGGGTGCGAGCACCCTTGGTCGGCTTGCCCCAAGGCGTAACCGGATGACGGCCGCCCGAGGTCCGGCCTTCACCACCGCCGTGCGGATGGTCGACCGGGTTCTTGGCGACGCCGCGGGTCAGCGGACGCTTGCCCATCCAGCGCGAACGCCCGGCCTTGCCGAGGTTCTGGTTCTGGTTGTCCGGGTTCGACACCGCACCGACCGTCGCCATGCACTCGCCACGGATGTAGCGCTGCTCGCCCGAGTTGAGGCGGACGATGACCATGCCGCGGTCACGACCGACGACCTGCACATAGGTGCCGGCCGAACGCGCGATCTGACCACCCTTGCCCGGCTTCATCTCCACATTGTGGACGATGGTACCGACGGGCACCTGGCCCAGCTCCATGGCGTTGCCCGGCTTGGTGTCGGTCTTCTTGGCCGCGAGGACCTTGTCGCCCGGCGCCAGACGCTGCGGCGCGATGATGTAGGCCAGCTCTTCGTCGGCATACTTCACCAGCGCGATGAACGCGGTGCGGTTGGGGTCATATTCCAGACGCTCGACAGTGCCTTCGACGTCCCACTTGCGACGCTTGAAGTCGACGTAGCGATACTTCTGCTTGTGACCGCCGGCGATGCCGCGGCTGGTCACATGACCCTTGTTGTTGCGACCACCGGTCTTGCGCTTGCCTTCGGTAAGCGCCTTGACCGGCTTGCCCTTGTAGAGCGCGGATTTGTCGACGAGGATCAGGCCGCGGCGGGCCGGGCTCGTCGGGTTGTAATGCTTGAGTGCCATGACCCTTAGATCCCCGTCGTCACGTCGATGGACTGGCCGTCCTTCAGGGTGACAATGGCCTTCTTCATGTCGGAGCGCTGGTAAGGAGCGCCCTTCCACTTCTTGGTCTTGCCCTTCTGGACGATCGTGTTCACGCCGGTCACGGTGACGTCGAAGAGAGCCTCGACGGCAGCCTTGATCTCGGGCTTGGTCGCGTCGTTCGCGACCTTGAACACGACGGCGTTATGCTCGGAGAGCAAGGTCGCCTTTTCGGTGATGTGCGGCGCGACGATCACGTCATAGTGACGGTTGTCGACGGCCTTCTGCTGCTTAGCCATTGAAGCGAGCCTCCAGCTTCTCGACCGCCGCGCGGGTCAGGACCAGCGTGTCAGCCTTCAGGATGTCATAGACGTTGGCACCTGCCGCCGGCAGGACGTTGATCTCGTGCAGGTTGCCGGCAGCGAGGGCGAAGCTCGTCTCGACGGTGTCACCGTCGATGACCAGCGCCGACTTGCCGAAGCCGACCTTGGCGAGATCGCCGACCAGCGTCTTGGTCTTGTTGTTCTCGACCACGATGCTGTCCATGATGATCAGCGAGCCGGCCTTGGCATGGCTCGACAGAGCCATCTTGAGACCGAGGGCGCGAATCTTCTTGTTCAGACCCGGGTTGAAGTCGCGGACGCGGGCGCCGTGAGCCTTACCACCGCCGATGAAGACGGGAGCGCGGCGATCGCCGTGACGTGCCGTACCGCCACCCTTCTGGCGACCGAACTTCTTGCCGGTGCGCGCGACGTCCGCACGCTCGCGGGTGCCACGAGCCGTCTCGCGACGCTTCTCGAGCTGCCAGGTGACCACGCGGTGCAGGATATCGGCGCGCGGATCGAGGCCGAAGACCTCGTCGTTGAGCTCGACGTCCGCCGCAGCGGTGCCGGCGAAGGATTGAACCTTGACCTTCACGTTCAGCCCTCCTGGCCGTCGGTAGCTTCCGGCGCGCTCGTCTCGGCGGGCGTGTCGGCTACGGTGTTGCTGTTGGCAGCCTGCTTCAGGCTGGCGGGATAGGGTGCCTCGGCATGCGCCTTGACCTTGACCGCGTCCTTGACGAACAGCCAGCCGCCCTTCGACCCAGGGACCGAACCCTTGACGAAGATGAGGCCGCGCTCGGCGTCGGTGCCGACGATCTCGAGGTTCTGCTGCGTGCGGTTGCGGTCGCCCATGTGGCCGGCCATCTTCTTGTTCTTGAAGACCTTGCCCGGATCCTGGCGCTGACCGGTCGAACCGAGCGAACGGTGCGAGACCGAAACGCCGTGCGTCGCGCGCAGACCCTTGAAGTTCCAGCGCTTCATGCCGCCGGCGAAGCCCTTACCCTGAGTACGACCCTGGATATCGACCAGCTGACCGGCGACGAAATGCTCGGCCGAGATTTCCGCACCGACGTCGAGGAGGTTGTCCTCGCTGACGCGGAATTCGGCGACGACCGCCTTGGGCTCGACTTCGGCCTTGCCGAAGTGGCCGCGCTGCGGCTTGGCGACATTCTTGGCTTTTGCGACGCCAGCACCGAGCTGAACGGCAGTGTAGCCATCACGATCTTGTTCGCGACGGGCAATGACCTGGAGGCCTTCGAGCTGCAGGACGGTGACCGGCACGTGGCGGCCATCATCCTGGAACAGGCGGGTCATACCCATTTTCTTCGCGATCACGCCAGTGCGCATGATCCATTACTCCATTACAGAGGCACGCCCGGGACCATTCCCGTACGTGCGTGCGGCGCCTCGCTAAAGGCGCCATCCAACCCGATTGTAGCTACGTCGCCCCGTCCCGGGCTGGTCGCCCCCGTTGCCGGGAACATGACGGGAGACGCTGGCCCGGCAACCGAAGCGGCCGGCGGTATCTCGTGTCTGTCAGGTACTCCGCCGTGGCGAAGGGCCCGAACCGCTGCTCCGCCTGGGCGGAAAACAGCAAACCCGCGGGACTCACGTCAACCGCGGGATGCGGGCCATTACGCCAACCTGTTGACTGCGTCAACAGGCACCCCCGCCTTCGCGGGGGCTAAAGGCGCGCTGGCCTGAATCAGGCCAGCTTGATCTCGACGTCAACGCCTGCGGCGAGGTCGAGCTTCATCAGCGCGTCGACGGTCTGCGGGGTCGGCTGCACGATGTCGAGCATGCGCTTGTAGGTGCGGACCTCGAACTGCTCGCGCGACTTCTTGTCGATGTGCGGACCGCGGTTGACGGTGAACTTCTCGATGCGGGTCGGAAGCGGAATCGGACCGCGGATGAGCGCGCCGGTGCGGCGCGCGGTGTCGGCGATGTCGCCGGTCGCCTGGTCGAGCACACGATGATCGAACGCCTTGAGGCGAATGCGGATATTGCTGTCCATGATCCCTACCGATGCGAAGGAGCACGACCCCGGCCGTCTCCACCGCCGGTAGGCGGAGGACTCGTGCCGCTGGTGCTGGACCGGCGGGATGAGATCGGCTGCCCGTTATGACGGATGCAGCACGACGACGAGAAAGAGCCGTAACTCAGTAAAACTTGGAGGAGCGCCCTTAAAGGAGCCCTCATTAAATAGCAACGGCCCGACTCTCCTTTTTTGGAGAGCCGGGCCGCTGTTTTTCGATCGGACCGGCGCCGGGGCGCCGGACCTGATCTTACTTGGCGATTTCGCTCACGACGCCCGCGCCGACGGTACGACCGCCCTCACGGATGGTGAAGCGCTGGCCGACGTCCATGGCGATCGGCGCGATCAGCTTGATGCCGAGCGAGATGTTGTCGCCGGGCATGACCATCTCGGTGCCCTCGGGCAGCTCGACGGTGCCGGTCACGTCCGTCGTGCGGAAGTAGAACTGCGGACGATAGTTGGCGAAGAACGGCGTGTGACGGCCACCCTCTTCCTTCGACAGCACGTACACTTCCGACTGGAAGTCGGTGTGCGGCTTGATCGAGCCGGGCTTGCAGAGCACCTGGCCGCGCTCGACTTCGTCGCGCGCAACGCCACGGATCAGCGCACCGACGTTGTCGCCGGCCTGGCCCTGGTCGAGCAGCTTGCGGAACATCTCGACGCCGGTGACGGTGGTCTTGCGGACGGTCGGGTGGATACCGACGATCTCGACTTCCTCACCGACCTTGACGATGCCCGTCTCGACGCGGCCCGTGACGACCGTGCCGCGACCCGAGATCGAGAACACGTCCTCGATCGGCATCATGAACGGCTTGTCGAGCGGACGCTCCGGCTGCGGGATATATTCGTCGACCTGCTTCATCAGCTCGAGCACGGCGTCCTTGCCGAACGTGTCGTTCGAACCCGACAGCGCGCAGGTCGCCGAACCCTTGATGATGGGGATATCGTCGCCCGGGAATTCGTACGAGCTGAGCAGCTCGCGGATTTCCAGCTCGACCAGCTCGAGGATTTCCTCGTCGTCGACCAGATCGACCTTGTTCATGAACACGACCATCGCCGGCACGCCGACCTGACGAGCGAGCAGGATGTGCTCGCGGGTCTGCGGCATCGGGCCGTCGGTGGCCGACACGACCAGGATCGCGCCGTCCATCTGCGCGGCGCCGGTGATCATGTTCTTCACATAATCGGCGTGGCCCGGGCAATCGACGTGCGCATAGTGGCGGTTGGTCGTCTCATACTCGACGTGCGCGGTCGAGATGGTGATGCCGCGCTCGCGCTCTTCGGGAGCCTTGTCGATGTTCGCGAAGTCGACCGCAGTGCCGCCGGTCGTCTCTGCCAGCACCTTGGTGATCGCGGCGGTCAGCGACGTCTTGCCATGGTCGACGTGGCCGATGGTACCGATGTTGAGATGCGGCTTGTTCCGCTCGAATTTTGCCTTAGCCATTTTCCTACCTTCTGATTCGAATTCGGTGCCGCCGGGGCCACGCGAACGCGGCCCTTTAGCGGTAGATGATTGGTAACGCCAGCCCCTGCCCGCAGCCTAAGCCCGGCTCTCGCCGGCGTTAAGCGCGGGTGGGAGACCCTTCGGCATCTCGGGGTCAAGTCGCCTTGACCCCGTGTGCCTTAGGCCATCTTCGCCTTGATCTCGTCGGCGACGTTGGTCGGAACCTCGTCGTAGTGCGAGAACTGCATGCTGTACTGCGCGCGGCCCTGGGTGAACGAGCGGAGCTGGTTCACGTAGCCGAACATGTTCGCCAGCGGCACCATCGCCTCGACCGTCTGCGCGTTGCCGCGGCTGTCGGTGCCCTGGATCTGGCCACGACGGCTGTTCATGTCGCCGATGACGTCGCCGAGATAATCCTCGGGGGTGACGACCTCGACCTTCATGATCGGCTCGAGCAGCTTGATGCCGGCCTTCTGGGCCGCTTCGCGCATCGCGCCACGCGCGCAGATTTCGAACGCCAGCGCCGACGAATCGACGTCATGGTAGGCGCCGTCGTACAGATGCACTTCGAAGTCGATGATCGGGAAGCCGATCAGCGAACCCGTCTCGGCAGTCTCGCGCATGCCCTTCTCGACGGAGGGGATATACTCCTTCGGGATGTTGCCGCCCTTGACCTCGTCGAAGAACTGGAAGCCCGAGCCACGCTCGCCGGGGACGACCGTCAGCTTGACGCGACCGAACTGACCCGAACCACCCGACTGCTTCTTGTGGGTGTAGTCGATGTCGACCTTCTTCGCGAGATATTCGCGATAGGCCACCTGCGGCGCGCCGACGTTGGCCTCGACCTTGAACTCGCGCTTCATGCGGTCGACGAGGATCTCGAGGTGGAGCTCGCCCATCCCCTTGATGATCGTCTGGCCCGATTCGGCGTCCGACGAGACGCGGAACGACGGGTCCTCGCGGGCGAGACGATTGAGCGCGACGCCCATCTTCTCCTGGTCGGCCTTGGTCTTCGGCTCCACCGACAGCTCGATCACGGGCTCGGGGAATTCCATCCGCTCGAGAATGATCGGAGCGTTGATCGCGCAGAGCGTGTCGCCGGTCGTGGTATCCTTGAGACCCGCCAGCGCGACGATGTCGCCGGCATAGGCCACCTGGATGTCCTCGCGGTCGTTCGCATGCATCAGCAGCATACGGCCGACCTTTTCCTTCTTGTCCTTGACCGAGTTGGTCACCTGCGACGCCGCCTCGAGCTTGCCCGAATAGATGCGCGCGAAGGTGAGCGTGCCGACGAAGGGATCGTTCATGATCTTGAACGCCAGCGCCGAGAACGGCGCGGTGTCGTCCGAAGGACGCTCGTCCGGCGTCTCGCCGTCGAGCTTGACGCCCTTGATCGCCGGCACGTCGAGCGGCGACGGCAGATAGTCGACGACCGCGTCGAGCAGGGGCTGAACGCCCTTGTTCTTGAACGCCGAGCCGCAGACGACCGGCACGAACGCCATGCCGAGCGTACCCTTGCGGATCAGCTTCTTGAGGTCGGCGACCGACGGCTCGTTGCCTTCGAGATACGCCTCCATGAGGTCGTCGTCCTGCTCGACGGCCATTTCGATCAGCTCGCTGCGATACTTGGCGGCCTTGTCGGCCATGTCCGCAGGGATGTCCTGATATTCGAACTTGGCGCCCAGGCTCTCCTCGAGCCACACGATCGCGCGGTTCTCGACCAGGTCGACGAGGCCCTTGAAGCCACCCTCGATGCCGATCGGCAGATAGAGCACGGCCGGACGCGCGCCCAGGCGCTCGATGATCGAATCGACGCAGAAGTAGAAATCAGCACCGGTGCGGTCGAGCTTGTTGACGAAGCACATGCGCGGCACGCCGTATTTGTCGGCCTGGCGCCACACGGTCTCGGACTGCGGCTCGACGCCGGCGACGCCGTCGAAGCAGGCGACAGCACCGTCGAGCACGCGCAGCGAACGCTCGACTTCGATGGTGAAGTCGACGTGGCCGGGGGTGTCGATGATGTTGATGCGGTGCTCGGGGCCCTTGCCCTCTTCAGCCGACCAGAAGCACGTCGTTGCGGCAGACGTGATCGTGATCCCGCGCTCCTGCTCCTGCTCCATCCAGTCCATCGTCGCGGTGCCTTCGTGCACTTCGCCGATCTTGTAGGACTTGCCGGTGTAATAGAGGATGCGCTCGGTCGTGGTCGTCTTGCCGGCGTCAATGTGCGCCATGATGCCGATGTTGCGGTAGCGGTCGAGCGGATGGCTGCGGGCCATGATCGTGGTCCTTCGGACTTGAGTGGTAGTAGGCAGGCCGGCTGTCTAGCCGATCAGCATTTTGGCAAGCGCGGCGCCGGCCCCCACGAGCGCGGCGCCTGCCACCAGACCCTGGGCGAGAAGCAGCCAGGGCGAAATCATTCTATCCCGCTCCAGCTTCAAGCGCTCCGCCAGAAGTTTGTATTCTTCGGCGGTGCGCTTGCCGGCTTCCGCCATCAGCTTTCGCGTTTCGGCTTCGAGCTTCGCAGAATCGCGATTAAGGCGGCGGATGTCGTCGTCCGATGTATCGGGTATCGTCGCCATCCGCCGCCTCCTCGCCGCCTATATAATCACCTACCAGCGATAATGCGAGAAGGCGCGGTTGGCTTCGGCCATGCGGTGCGTGTCTTCGCGCTTCTTCACCGCGTTGCCGCGGTTGTTGGCGGCATCCATCAGCTCGCCCGACAGGCGGGCCGACATGGTGTTCTCGCTGCGCGCACGGGCGGCAGTGATCAGCCAGCGGATCGCCAGCGCCTGGGCGCGCTCCGGACGGACCTCGACGGGGACCTGGTAGGTCGCACCACCGACGCGGCGCGAGCGCACTTCGATGCCCGGCTTGATGTTGTTGAGCGCATCGTGGAACACGCCGATCGGCTCGCGCTTGGCGCGGCTTTCGACGGTTTCGAGCGCACCGTAGACGATCAGTTCGGCGACGGACTTCTTGCCGTCGAGCATGACCGAATTCATGAACTTGGAGAGAACCTCATCCCCGAACTTGGGATCAGGCAGGATGACCCGCTTTTCGGGACGACGACGACGTGCCATTTCAAAAACCTTTCTAACTTCAGCCTGATGGTCGAGCCCCGAGCGACGGGGCCAACCGGCTTACTTCGGACGCTTGGCGCCGTACTTGGAGCGGGACTGACGGCGATCCTTGACGCCCTGCGTATCGAGCACGCCGCGCAGGACGTGGTAGCGGACGCCGGGAAGATCGCGCACACGACCGCCGCGGATCAGGACCACCGAGTGCTCCTGAAGGTTGTGGCCTTCGCCCGGAATGTAGCTGATGACTTCGCGGCTGTTCGTCAGGCGGACCTTGGCCACCTTGCGCAGCGCCGAGTTCGGCTTCTTCGGGGTCGTCGTGTAGACGCGGGTGCAGACGCCGCGCTTCTGCGGGTTCTGCTCCATCGCAGGGACCTTCGACTTGGCCTTCTGCGGGTCGCGGCCCTTGCGGACCAGCTGGTTGATCGTCGGCATGAAGCCTTCACCTCGTATGTGGGTTACTTTGCTGGAGCCTTCACAGCACTTCGGAATACAAAAAGGGACGGATGGCGGCGCATGCACCACCCCGGCCCCACAACTTTGCATCCAGCAATGTTCAAGCATGTCCGCCGGATCGCTCCGACAGACGGGGCGGGCCTATACGCAGAGTCGGGGCGCGGGTCAACGGGGCGCCCCTTCCGCACCCGCGCCGGCTAGCGCCGGGCGAGCGTGGCGAGCAGCACCTTTTCAAATCGCGCGGGATCCTCGACCTGCGGCGAATGGCCGAGCCCGTCGAGCGGGACCAGCGTCGCGTTGGGCATCTGCGTCACCGCCTTGCGGGCGACGACCGGGATCGCCTCGAGGAACTGGCGCAAATTGGACGGCGTCTGCGCCCGTCCGAAAGCGGTGCGATCGAGCGTGCCGATGAGCAGCGTCGTCGGCGGCTTCAGGCGATACAATTCGTGCGCGACCGGCTGCGTCTTGATCATCTCGCTGGTCTTGGCCTGGGCGAGCGCCACCGCGTCGCGCCCTGCCCCCTGGTACATGCCCGCGAGCATCCATACCCAGCGGTCGTAGGCGGGCTTCCAGGTGCCGTGATAGTAATTCTGCTGCTGATAGGCCTTGATCGAGGCATAGCTCGCCTTGCGCTCGCCCGCCCACAAAGTGTCGACGTCGACGTACGGCAGCCCCTCCTCCGACCGATCCTTGAGGCCGAGCGGATTGACCAGCACCAGCCGCTCGACCGCGTCGGGATAGAGGATCGCGAAGCGCATCGCGAGCATGCCGCCGAAGGAATGGCCGACGATGGCAGCGCGGGGGATGCCCCGCGCCTCCATCAGCCGGCGGGTGAACGAGGCCAGCATCTCGAAGCTATATTGCGCGGCGCGCGGCTTGGCGGATTTGCAGAAGCCGATCTGGTCGGGGACGAGGACGCGATAGCCGGCGTTGGCGAGCGCCCGCGCGCTGCTTTCCCACGTCGCGCCGCAGAAGTTCTTGCCGTGGAGCAGCACCACGCTGCGGCCGTTCGGGCGTGCCGGCGCGATGTCCATGAAGGCCATCGTCGCGGGCTGGCCGACGACGTCGAAGGTCATCGTCTGCACCGGCCAGGGATAGGTGAAGCGTTCGAGATTGGCCCCCAGCTCGGGCGCCGCGACCGGATCGGCGGCGATGCCGACCGCGGGCAGACATGCCAGCGCCAGTGCCGCACCCGCCGCCATGATCTTCGCCAACCGTCGTCTCCCGTGACCGTTCGTTACCGTCCCATAATGAGATGACGGCCGGCCGTCACCCGTGCGATGACGATCGCGCAGGATCGTCTTGCCCTTTTTTTCGCAAGGCGGTAGAGGGCGCGGCGCTGCAGGAGTGTAGCTCAGTTGGTAGAGCATCGGTCTCCAAAACCGAGGGCCCACGGTTCGAGTCCGTGCACTCCTGCCAGTCCCGCCCGCCACGCGTCGGCCGGACCTTGCTCCATCGCAATGAATTTTTTGTCATATTGGCGGTGACGCCGACAATCGTCCTGCTATAAAGCGACCATGGACGAGGCCACACGATTTACGCTTGTTTATGCCATTATCGGCGTGTTGCTGCTGATCGGCGTACCGGCGCTGATCGTATATTTGCGCAAGCGCAAGCGTGAGAAGCTGCGGCGGCGCGGCATCAAGACCTACGGTCATTGACCGGCGCTGCGGGCGCGTCGGCGTCGCGCATCCCGGCGGACTTGCCTTTACCGGCCCGCGCGGCTATCTGCGCAGGCCATCCGACAGCTGAGGACGGGCCACGCCGGTTCCCCACATGAGGGAAGCGGCAGCGGCCTTATGCCTTCAGCGACACGGATTTTCGTGATTCCAGCGGGTTTTGAGAAAAAACAGTGGCGAAGACGACCCCCATCGAATTCATCCGTCAGGTGCAGGCCGAGACCAAGAAGGTCGTCTGGCCGACCCGGCGCGAGACGGTCATGACGGGCATCATGGTGGTCATCATGACCACGATCCTCGCGCTGTTCTTCCTGGGCGTCGACACGTTCTTCAACGCGGTCGTCCAGGCGCTGCTCAAGCTCGCGAAGTAAGGGTTTTCCAATGGCGCGCTGGTACATCATTCACGCCTATTCGGGCTTCGAGGGCAAGGTCCGCGACGCGATCATGGCCGAGGCGACCCGGCTCGGCCTCGATCAGCTCGTCGAGCAGATCGAGGTGCCGACCGAGACGGTGACCGAGGCCCGCCGCGGCAAGAAGATCGCGGTCGAACGCAAGTTCATGCCGGGCTATGTCCTCGCCAAGCTCAACATGAACGACGACGTCTACCATCTCGTCAAGAACACGCCCAAGGTGACCGGCTTCCTCGGCAGCATGGGCAAGCCGCAGGCGATCAGCGAGGCCGAGGCCGCGCGCATGCTCAACAGCAAGGAAGAGGCCGCCGCGGCGCCGAAGACCAAGGTCAAGGTCGATTACGAGATCGGCGACGCGGTCAAGGTGCTCGAAGGTCCGTTCGCGAGCTTCAACGGCATCGTCGAGGAACTCGATTTCGACAAGTCGAAGGTCAAGGTGTCGGTGTCGATCTTCGGTCGCGCCACCCCGGTCGAGCTCGACTTCGAACAGGTCGAACGCTCGAAGTAATCGCGACCAGCGTCGCGGTACTAAGGGCCGGAGCGGCGACGCTCCGGCCCTTGTCGTATCCGGCTCAGGCAGCCGCGCAGGCGAAGGCGTCCGCGCTCGCATCCCCCGCGACGGCGCGCAGGTCGGCGATCAGGGCGTCGACGCGCGCCGGAACGGCATCCCAGGCGAACATGAACCGCGCGCCGCCGCCGATGAAGGTGTAGAAGCGCCACCCGCGCTCGCGCAGGCCGTCGAGCACCGTGTCGGGCGCGGTGAGGAAAACGGCATTCGCCTCGACCGGGAACATCAGGTCAACGCCGGACAAATCGGCAACCGCCGCCGCGAGCCGTTCGGCGCAGGCGTTGCCATGTGCGGCGTTGCTCAGCCACGCGCCGCTTTCCAGCAGCCCGACCCAGGGCGCGGACAGGAAGCGCATCTTCGAGGCGAGTTGCCCCGCCTGTTTGCAGCGATAGTCGAAATCCTGCGCCAGCGCGGGATCGAAGAACAGCACCGCCTCGCCGACCGCCATGCCGTTCTTGGTGCCGCCGAAACACAATACGTCGACGCCGGCGCGCCACGTGATGTCCGCCGGGCTGCACCCCAAGGTCGCGCAGGCATGCGCGAACCGCGCGCCGTCCATGTGCAGACGCAGCCCGAGTTCGCGACAGACCGCGGACAGTGCCGCCACCTCGGCGATCGTATAGACCTGCCCCGTCTCGGTCGGCTGGGTGATCGTCACGACGCGCGGCTTGGGGAAGTGGATGTCGGCGCGCCCCGTCGCCAGCTTGCGGATCGCCTGCGGATCGAGCTTGCCGCTGTCGGTCGGCGCGACGAGCAGCTTGGAGCCGTTCGAGAAGAATTCGGGCGCGCCGCATTCGTCGGTCTCGACATGCGCCTGCGCCGAGCAGATCACGCTGTGATAGGATTGGCAGAGCGAGGCGAGCGCGAGCGAATTGGCGGCGGTGCCGTTGAACGCGAAGAACACCTCGCACTCGGTCTCGAACAGGTCGCGGAAGGCGTCCGAGGCGCGCTGCGTCCAGTCGTCGTCGCCATATGCGCTGGCGGAGCCGCGATTCGCCAGGTCCATGGCCTGCCACGCTTCGGGGCATATCCCGGCATAATTGTCGCTGGCGAATTGCTGGGCGTCGGTCACGTCGCTGTCCTTCTTCCGGTTCGATGCACCAGAGACGAAGCGACGTGTGGCGTGATCCCGTTGGTTGCCGGTCCGGCCACATCCCTCCATCTGCATGGAGGCACCACCTTGCTCGGGAGCAGGTTGGTGTCGGGCGTCGTCCCGACTCTTGATGCTGTCGCGCCCTTAGCGACAGCAGCGTATACGATCAAGAGGGTGACGAAGCGTTTCCCGACGCGGGCCGGCACGGCGTGCGGCTTGCCGCGGTCGCGACATCTGCCTAAGCCTGCGTAATACCAATTGGATACCGGAGGCACAGGATGACGCGACGCAGGGGTGGGATCGGCCGATATGCCGCCTTGGCCGCCACGCTGGCGGGGCTCGCCACCGCGGCGGGCGCGGCCGAGCCGGCGACGCTGCCGGCGATCTTCCCCGCGCCCGCGTCGATCGCGCTCGGCAGCGGCACGGTGACGTTGGGCGATTCGGTGGTGCTGGTGGTCGCGCCGGGGACGCAGGGCGAGACGGTCGCGCTGATCCGCGGCATCCTCACCGCCGCCGGCGTCACCACGATCGCCACCGCCCGCGCCGTGCCGGCGACGCTCGACCGGACCTATGTCGTCCTCGGCACCGGCGACGCCGGCGTGATCCGCGACGCGCTCGCGCGCAGCGGCACGACGCTCGACGGCCATGCCGAGGGCTATACGATCGCCAGCCTCGCGATCGGCAGGGGCAGCCTGATCACGCTTGCCGGTCATGACGCCGATGGCCTGTTCCACGCCGCGCAGACCTTCCGCCAGCTCGCCCGGCGGCCGAGCGTGCCGGCCTTGGTGATCCAGGATCATCCGGCGATGCCGATCCGCGGCACGATCGAGGGCTTCTACGGCGCGCCATGGACGATGGCGGATCGTACCAAGCACCTCGCCTTCCTCGCCAGCGTCAAGGCGAACACCTATGTCTACAGCCCCAAGGACGATCCGTTCGCGCGCGCGCGCTGGCGCGAGCCCTACCCCGCCGCGACGCTGAGCGCGCTCGGCGCGCTGGCGGCGACGGCGCGGCGCAATCACGTCGACTTCGTCTATGCGATCTCGCCGGGGCCGAGCGTCTGCTTCTCCGACCCCGCCGACGCCGCGGCGCTGGAGCGCAAGTTCGACGCGTTGCGCGCGATCGGCATCGACAGTTTCTACGTCGCGCTCGACGACATCGAATATACCAAATGGAATTGTACGCGCGACACCGCCGCCTTCGGCCCGTCCGGCGCGCAGGCGGCAGGCGTCGCGCAGGCGCAATTGCTCAACATCGTGCAGAAGGACCTGACCGCCAAGGACGCCAAGGCGCGGCCGCTGATCATGGTGCCGACCGAATATTACGACGCCAAGGAAACGCCGTACAAGGCGGCGCTGCGCCAGCACCTCGACCCGCGCATCGTCATGCAATGGACCGGCACCGACGTGGTGCCGCCCGCGATCTCGATCCCCGACGCCAAGGCGGCGACCAAGGCGTTCGGCCGCAAGACGCTGCTGTGGGACAATTACCCGGTCAACGATTACGCCCAGACCACCGGGCGGCTGCTGCTCGCGCCCTATGACCGGCGCGAGGCGGGGCTATCGGGCGAGCTGACCGGCATCCTGTCCAACCCGATGAACCAGGAAGCGCCAAGCCGCGTCGCGGTGACCGGCGTCGCCGCCTTCGCGTGGAACGACCGGGATTACGACCCGACGCTGACCTGGCACGCCGCGGCGCGCGACCTCGCCGGCGGCGACGAGCAGGCGACCGCGGCGCTGCTGCTGTTCTTCGACACGCAGCATATGGCGCCGACGTTCGGCAGCCAGCCGTGGCAGCCGCAGGCGCCGCAGCTCAAGGCGCTGCTCGACGGCGTGCGCGAGACGCTGGCCGAGGGCGACGCGGCGGCACGGCAGGCGGCGATCGCCGACCTGGAGCAGCGCGCCGATGCGCTGGCGGGTGCGTCGGACATCATCCGTTCGGGCACGGTCGATCCCGCCTTCGCCGCGCAGGCGCGGCCGTGGCTCGATGCGCTGCAAAGCTGGGGCCGCGCGCTGCAGCTGACCGCGGCGGGGCTCGACGCGGCGAAGCGCGGCAGCGGCGCCGCAACGCGCTATTTCGCCGATGCCAAGCGGCTGGCGGCCGAAGCGGCGGCGATCCCGTCGATCCCCGGCGCGACGCGGTTCGATGGGCCGATCAAGATCGCTGACGGCGTGCTCGACCGGTTCGTCGCCGAAGCGCCCGGGCTGATCGCGACGCCGCCGACGCACGCCGCCGCCGACTGACCTGTTCACCGCCCCGGATCGTGTTATCGTTGCGGTCCGGGAGCGAACATGGAGGCGGATTTGGCTTTTCTATGGTCCCTGCTGCTCGCGGCGCCGGCCGTCCCGGCGCTGCCGGCGCGATTCGTCGCCTTGCCCGCGGGCGAGCGGTTGCAACGGCTCGACGACTTCCGCGATTCGCTGCCCGCGGCGGAGCGGCGGCGGCTCGACCGGGCATTGCCGCGCTCGGCTGGGGGCGGGATTGCGCGCTGCGACAATATCGAACGCAGTCGCGCCTCTTGCGAGTCGGCGGCCTATCTGCCGGCATTGCGCGTGACCGGACTGCTGCCGCGCTTCCTCGCGACGCTGCGCACGCCGGGCGATCGGGCGACCGGGCGCTAGCGCAGCAGCGTCTTGCGGAAGTCCGCCAGGGTGCACAGGCCGGCGACGCCGCGCGCCGTGCAGCCGGGGATCGGCAGTATCGCGACATAAGGTGCGGTGAGCGGCGCGGCGCTGCGGATCTGGGCGAGCGTCTGCGACCGGTAGAGCGCGCGGACGTAGCGGCCGCCGCTGGCGTCGCGCAGCCGTTCGAGGACGATCGCGCCGCCCGGCGACGGATCGTCGGCGGCAAGGCCGGGGACGCGCCAGTGCAGGTCGAGCAACCCGCCGAGGCTGGCGATATTGGTGTCGTGGCCCGAGATCATCGTCACCGCCGCGCCATCGTCGCCGGCGAGCGAATCGGCGATCAGCGGCGCGAGCAGCGCGAGATTGGCGCGGGCGACGTAGCGCGGGCGGGCGAGCAGGCGGAATTCGCTGCTGTGCAGCGCCGACAGGCGGCCGATGTCGGCGGGCGTCGCGCGACCCCAACCGACTTCGGGCATCGGTTTGCCGTCGGCATATTCGAGCAGCAGCACCTGCGCCGCGGTCGAGGCGCGGTCGAGCGCGCCGGTGAGCTTGGGGCGCTTGCCGGGCCGGGCGGGGGCGAGGCCGGTCGGCGTGGCGGCGATGCCGCAACCGGGCGTGGGCTTGCCGCAGAGGATGACGTCGAGCCGCGTCAGCAACGGGGCGAGGCGGCGTTCCTCGGCAGCGATGCCGTCGGGACCGGCGGCGGCGAGCACCGCGGCGCGCGCCTGCTCCGCGTCGAACGGCGTCGCGCCTGCGTCGATCGGCGAGAACAAGGGGTCAACGACATCCTGCGGCTTGTGCTCGGGGGCGACCGGACAGCCGGGGGCGAGACCGGCGGCGTAGGTGCGCGCGGTTTCGATCGTCCGCTGGTCGCTGTCGGCGACGATGCGGATGCGCGCGCAGCCCCGGCGCGGGAGCAGACCGGCGGCGGTCCAGCGCGCGCGGTCGTAGGTCGCAACGCGGGCCAGCGCGGCGCGGCCGTGCGGGGTGAGATAGCCGGGAGCGACGGGCCATTGCGGCCATGCGCCGCGCGCGCTGCCCTCGGGCAGTGGCGGCGACTTGGTCGGCGGGCGGACGCCGTGGCGCATCAGCAGCACGACGCGGTCGAGCGTGAGGCCCGCCGGAGGGGCGGGTTCGCGCGCCGCGACCGGCGCGGCGGTACCGGCGATCAGCGCGGCGATGAGCAGGCGTTTCATGTCTTGTCCCCTCCTGAGGCAGCGAACGCTACCCGTCGGGTGCCGCACCTGTCGCAGCACCGTCCACCGCCGCCTAGAAATGGAGCTGGGCGCCCCAACGGAAGCTGTAGCCGTAGCGTTCGCGCTCGATCAATTGCGGCTTCGATCCGATATAGCGGCGCCAGGCCGCGTCGGTGAGGTTGAGCGCCTGACCGAAGAAGGTGAGCTGCGGCGTTACCTCATAGCTGAGGTTGACGTCGAGCTGGCCGTTGCTGTCGGTATATTGGTCGGTCGCGGCGCTGGTGCCGATCGTGTCGAGATAGGGCGAACGATAGGAATAAGCGGCGCGGATCGCGACGCCGTATTTCTCGTAGAAGATTTGCGCGGTGCCGACGTCGCGCGACTGGAGGAACAGCGGCAGGTCGCCGGTGCGCGGCGGCTGGCCGGGAACGGTGCCGCTGCCATGACCGGTGATATGCGCGTAATTGACCGCGAAGCCGAAGCCGTCGAGCGCGCCGGGCAGGAAGGTGAAGCGGACCTGCGCGTTCGCCTCGATCCCCTGCACCTCCGCCTTGTCGAGGTTGAGCGGCTGGACGACGCTGACGCCGGTCAGCGCCTGGCCGGCATAGGTCCCCGTCTGGCCGATCCGCGTGCCCGTGTAGATCGGGTCGTCGATATGTTTGTAGAAATAGCCGACCGACAAAAGCCCCTGCCCCGGCAGATAATATTCGACCGCGCCGTCGAGATTGACCGCCTTGTACGGCTTGAGATCGGGGTTGCCGAGCGTGACCGTCGTCGGCGAGGTGGTCGTGTCGACCGCGACATAGGGCGACAGGTCGGGGTAGTTCGGGCGGCCGATCGCGGTGGTCGCGGCACCGCGGACGATCAGGCCGTCGGTCACCTCCCATTTCGCGTTGAGGCCCGGGAAGACGTCGGTGTAGCTCTTGCGGCCGAAGGCGTTGTAATCGGCGTCGAGCGCCGAGGCGGCGGTGATCAGCTTGCCCTTGGTCCGGTCGCGGGTGTTCTCGACGCGGACGCCGGGCACCAACGTCAGCGTGCCGAGGTGGAGCGTCGCCATCGCATAGCCCGCCGCGATGCTCTCGCGCACGTCATAGTCGTTGGCGAGGCTGTTGGTGCGGCTCGATGCGACGTTGACCGCGATCGTGCCGGGATTGGCGGCGAGGAACGCCTGCGCCCGATCGTAGCCGATGCGCACCGGAAAGGGATAGGCGCCATCGTAGAAGCTGGTGTCGCCGAGATAGGAAACGTTGGCGAGCGTGAAGCTGCGGCCGGTCGTGAGACCGTAATTGAGCACGTCGCGCGCATTGGTCTTGTGGCGATCGAGATATTTGGCGCCGACCTTGATGCTGCTGTCGCTGCCGAGGCCTAGTGGCACGGTGACGTCGGCCCGCCCCTGCCACAAGGTCTCCACCGCATTGCGCGTCTCGTAATTGACGCTGTTGAAGCCATAGGCGCTCTGGTTGGCGTTGGGCTGCACCGTTGGCGTGAAGACATAGGGCGTGTCGGAGACGTCGTAATTGACGGTCAGCGCAGTACCACCGGTGCGGAAATTATATTCCGAGCGCAGCGGATCGCGCTTCTGCGCGCGGGTCCAGCCGCCGGCGAGATCGAGCGTCGCATCGCCGCCGAGCGCGAAGCTGCCGCCGCCCTGCACCGACTTGGTGTTGTCCGTCTCCTGCCGGCGGCGGACGCGAACGCTGCCGCGGCCGCGGAAGGTGCCGGTGGTCGCGGTCTGATTGGCGAAGGCGGACTGGTTGTCGATGATGAACTGGTCGCGCGTCTCATTGTCGTCGAAGCGCGACAACGTGCCGCGCAGGAACAGCTTGACCGCGTCGCTCGGCCGCCAGTCGAGATTGAGGACGACGCCCTTGCGGGTCCGCGTCAGATTGTAATCGCGCAGGCCGAGCTGGTCGGGCAGAACGTAGCTCTGGTTCGCGCCGGTAGACGATGCCGGCACTCGCCAGCTCGTCGAACCCTGGAAATTCTCCGATTCGATCGGCCGCTTCGAATAATTGACCGAGAGCACCGCGCCGAACTGGCCATCGGGGCCGAACAGGCCGCCGACCTGCGCGTCGCCCTCCCACGGATGGCCGCCGTTGATGTGATAGGCGCCATATTGGATGCGCGCGTCGGCGAAGAGCGGCTTGTTGCGGTCGAACGCGGTCAGCGTGCGGATGTTGACCTCGCCGCCGATCGCATTGGCGTCCTGATCCGCGGTCAGCGACTTGGTGACGACGATCGAGTTGATCAGCGCCGAGGGGATGTCGTCGAGCTTGACCTGACGGCCATCGGGCTCGGGCGCCGGCAACGTCAGGCCGTTGAGCACCACGTTGACGAGATTGGGGTTGATGCCGCGGATGATGACATAGCGGCCCTCGCCCTGGTCGTTGGCGACCGACAGGCCGGGCAGGCGGCGCACCGCCTCCGCGACATTCTGGTCGGGCAGTTTGCCGACATCGTTGGCGTAGAGCGCCTCGACGAAATTGTCGGCGCGGCGCTTGGTCTCGATCGCCTTCTTCTCGCCCTGCGCGGTGCCGACGACGACGATATCGGCGTCGGTCTGCACGTCGGCCTGCGCCGCCTCCTGCGCGGTCGCGGTGTCGTGCGCCGCATCGCTGCTCTGCGCCGCCGCGGGCACCGCGAACAGGCCGAGCGCGGAAGCGCCCGCCATCAGTGCAACATTCTTCATCACCACGTCCCCCTCGCGCTCCCGGGGAGCGTCCAAGCGGGCGGGCTAGGCAGGCCGAATGACAGAATGGCGGCATTGGCGTAACCGTTCTGTTACGTTGCCCGTCTGCAACAGGACGTGGAGCAGCGACAATCCGCGTCGAAGATCAAACAGATACGCTCGGATTCATGCCGCGCGATCCGGCGTGGCGGCGCGCAGCGTCAGGATGGCGACCGCGCCCCTGCCCCGGCCCTCGCTCTCCAGGCGCAGCGTGCCGCCCATCGCGGTCATCGAATTGGCGCACCAGTGCAGGCCGAGGCCACCGGATTTGTGCGCGCGGGTCGAAAAGCCGCGCTGGAACACGGTCGTGCCGGTGGCCGCGTCGAAGCCTTCGCCGTCGTCGCGGATATGGACGGTGACGACGTCGCCCGACTGGTGGATCGACACGCCGATGCTGCCGCTGTCGCTGCCGGTGGCGGCGACCGCCTCGGCGGCGTTGCCGAGCAGGTTGCCGATCACCTGGCTGAGGATGACGCGATTGGCGCGGACGTAATGCGGCCCGGCGGGAAAGCTGAACGCGATCGAGGCGGCATCGGCATAACGCGCGATCGCGGCGTTGCGCGCGACGATGTCGCTGAGGTCGCAGCTTTCGAGATGCGGGCGGTCGTGCGCCTGCTGCTGCTGCTGGCCGATGATCTCCAGCACGTGCGCCATCGCCTCGCGACCGACGCGCAGCTCGCCGCGCATCGTCTCGCGCCCGGCGACCTCGGCGGCGAAGGCGGCGGTGACGAAGGCGGCGAGCCGCGCGCGGCGATCGGGCGGGAGCGTATCGAGCGCGAGTTCGGCGAGCGCGCGCTCGACGGTGGCGCGATCGATCGGCGGCGACTGGGCGATGCCCTGGGTCAGGATGGTGCTGATCGGGGTGAGCGCGTTGCGGACGTTGTGCATCACCGCGACCGCGCTTTCGCTGCGGCCGAGCGCGAAGCTCTGCACCTCGATCTGCTCGCGCAGGTCCTTGAGCTGCGACAGCATCGCGTTGAGGCTGCGGCCGAGCGAGCCGAATTCGTCGCGGCGGCCGTCGCCCTCGAACAAAGCGATCGATCCGGAGGCGCGGACGCGCTGCATGTGACGCTCGACGCGCTGCAGCGGCGCCAGCACCAGCCGCGCGATCACCCGGCGCAGCACGACGAGCACGATCAGCAGCAGCAAGGTCGATCCGGCGGCGGCGAACAACAGCATGCGCCGGCCGAGCGAGGTGGCGTCGCGGGTGACGTCGAAGCGCGCGGTGGCGATCGCGCGACCGTCGGGCGTGCGGATCGGCACCGCGATCGTCATCCGGCCGTGCGCCGAGGCGACGCGCCCGCCGGCGTCCGCGGCCGGACCGATCCGCGCGTCGAGCCGCAGCAGGTCGGAGAGCTGGCGCGACGTCAGTTCGCGCGCCATCAGCACATAGCCGTGCGGATCGCCGCTGCCGTCGGAACGGCGCACCCGCGCGACGCCGATCGCCGCGATGGCGGGGCCGACGCGCGCGTAGAAATGCGCCGACATACTGTTGCCGAGGATGCGGGCGAGATCGGTGCGGGTGGCGACCTGCGCCAGCGCCGCCTGCATCGCGCGGCGGGTGGGCGCCGGGGACGCATCGCGCCAGCGCGCGACCCGGACGCCGCCGTCGGCAGCGACATAGGCGATGCCCTGGACGCCGAGATCGCGCAGCGCGAGCCGCGAGACGCCGTTGCGCTCGAACGCCGCCGCGGCGGGCGACGCCGGGGGCGGCGTCGCCATATAGTCGTAGCCCTGCGTCCAATTGCCGTAATCGCGCACGGCGGTCTCGACCTTGGCGGCATAGTCGGAAAGCGCGGCGCGGGTGCGGTCGACATGTCCCTGCACCGCCTTCGCCTCCAGCGCATCGAAGCTGGGCGTGATGATGCCGGCGAGCAGCACGGTGATGCCGAGTGCACCGGCGACGCCGACCAATGTGAGGATCAGCACCAATTTGGCGCCGAGCGACATCGCCCGGCCGGATCGCGCGCGCAGGGATCGCGTGGCGAGCCCGGGCGCGCGCATCAGCTGCCGGTTCCGGTATCCGCCCGGTCGCCCAGCGCGCCGCCGATCACCCGCCGCTCGGCGAGCGCGATCGCGAGATCGGCGGGCACCGGCGGCGAGAAGAAGAAGCCCTGCAGATGGCTGGTCCCGGCGAGGCGCAGCGCCTGTACCTGCGCGGGGGTTTCGACACCCTCGGCGATCACCTCCAGCCCGAGCGCGCGGCCGAGGTGGATGATCGAATGGACGATCGCCGCACTCTCGCGCTCGCGGCCCATGCCGTCGATGAAGCTGCGATCGATCTTGAGGCTGTCGAGCGCGAATTTGCGGATGTTGTAGAGCGAGGAATAGCCGGTGCCGAAATCGTCGAGCGCGATGCGGAAGCCCATCTGGCGCAGTCGATAGAGCGTCTCGGCGGCGCGCTCGGCATCGTCGAAGATCGCGGTTTCGGTGATCTCGATCTGCACGCGGCCCGGCAGCACGCCGGCGCGCTGCACGCTCTCCATGACGTGGCCGACGAAATTGTGGCGGCGGAACTGGCGCGGCGAGAAATTGACCGAGACATATTGGCCGGGGAAGCGCTGCACCGTCTTCAGCGCCTCGTCGAGGATCCAGTCGCCGAGGTCGTGGATGACGTTCGATTCCTCGGCGATCGGGATGAAGATCGCCGGGCTGATCGGGCCATATTCCTCGGTATTCCAGCGCACCAGCGCCTCGAAGCCGATCACCTCCAGGTCGCTGCGGCCGACGATCGGCTGATAGACGAGGCTGAGCTCGCCGCGCTCGATCGCGGCGGCGAGGCCCTGTTCGACGCGGCGGCGGAAGCGGATGCCCTCGTCCATGCTCTCGTCGAACAGGCGGGTGACGCTGCGGCCGGCGCGCTTGGCGTCGTTGAGCGCGAGGTCAGCGCGGCGCAGCGCGTCGATCGGGTCGCAGCCGCTGCCCTCGACGACGACGACCCCGGCGGAGGCGCCGCTCTGCACCGAATTGCCGAACACCTGATGCGTGCCCGCGCAGGCGGCGACGATGCGGTCGCACGCCATCACCGCGGCCTCCTCGCCGGCGGCATCGAACAGCACGCCGAATTCGTCGCCGCCGAGCCGCGCGACCACCGCCCCCTCGGGCGCATGCGCCTGAAGGATGGCGTAGACGTCGCGGATCAGCGCGTCGCCGGCGAGATGGCCGAGCGTGTCGTTGACGATCTTGAACCGGTCGAGATCGAACATCGCGGTCGCGAACAGGCCCGGGCGACGGGCGCGATCGCCGAGCGCGCGCAGGAAGGCGAGCCGGTTGGGGGCATCGGTGAGCGAATCGTGCGTCGCCATGTGGAGCGCGCGGCTCTCGTTGGCGGCGAGTTCGGCCGCCTGTTCCTCGAGCTGGACGATCTGCTGCGCGAGCTGCGTCCGCGCGGCGGCGAGTTCGCGGTCCACCTCCCACCGGCGGGCCAGCGCGGTCGCGGTCTGGATGATCTCGGCGACCTCGAAGGGTTTGGCGATGTAGAAGATCTTGTCGGCGGGGCCGGCGACCTTGCTGATCTCGATCGGCGAGAAATCGGAGAAGCCGGTGACGATGCACAGGTTGATCTCGGGATCGAGCGCGCGGATGCGCCGCGCGGTCTCGCGCCCGTCGATGCCGGGGGGCATGCGGATGTCGATGAAGGCGACGGTGTACGGCGCGCCGGCCGCCTGCGCCGCCTCGACCGCGGCGACCGCCTCATGCCCCTGGTGGCAGAGGGTGAGTTCGAACGGCTCGGGCTCGTCCGGATCGCGCGCGGCATCGGCGCCGAACAGATCCGCCGCCATCACGCCGAGCGCATCCTCGTCCGCGCCGCGCCGGCGGGCGAAGCTGCGCACGTAGCTGTCGTGCATCGCCGGTTCGTCGTCGACGACGAGCAGGCGCTTGCGCGGCAGGCGTTCGGGTGCGGCGGCAGTCATCGACACGAACTTCCCTCTCCTCGTTGGCGAAGAGGTAAGCAAATACGGTTAAAGGGCCGTGAACGACTTTAATTGATCTTCGAGCGCCTGGCCGCCGAGCACGATCGCGCCGAGCGGCCCCGCATTGCCGCCGAGCGCCGGCGGGACGACGAACGCGGGCTCTGATATCTCGGGCAAGGCGATATATCCGGCGAGGCTCTTGACCATCGCGGCACGGATACGCGGGAAGAGATGGTCGTTGCCGACCATCACGCCGCCGCCCATCACGATCCGCCGCGGCACGCCGGTGAGCACCAGCGTGTGGCAGAGCTGTGCGAGGACATGGCCGACCGGTTCCCAGACCGGATCGTCGGCGGCGATGTCCTCGCCCTTCTTGCCGGCGCGCGCACCGATCGCGGGGCCGGCGGCGAGCCCTTCGAGGCAGCCGCCGTGGAACGGGCAGATGCCGATCCAGTCGTCCCCGGCCAGCCGGTCGGGACGGATATGGCCCAATTCGCTATGGGTGAGGCCGTCGACCGGCACGCCGCCGGCGATCAGGCCGACGCCGATGCCGGTGCCGACCGTCACGTAAGCGACATCGCGCAGCCCCTCGGCGGCGCCCCAGCGCGCCTCCGCCAGCGCCGCGCCGACGACATCGGTATGGAAACCGGTCGGCACCTCGTAGCGCGCCGCGAGCCGCTTGGCGACGTCGGTCCCCGCCCAATGCGGCTTGGGGGTCGAGGTGACATGGCCGTAATCGGCGGCATGCCGGTCGATCGAGATCGGGCCGAAGCTGGCGATGCCGAGCGCATCGAACCTGCCCCAGCCGTCGAGGACATGCTCGATCGCCGCCAGCGTCTCTTCGGGCCGCGTGGTCGGCAATTGCACGCGATCCTCGATCGCATCCGGCCCGCGCGCCAGCAGGCAGACGATCTTGGTCCCACCCAATTCGATACCGGCTACCAGAGGGGGGACGCTGACCACGATCGTTTCTCCTTAGGGCGCGGGCGTTAGCCGACAACAGCAGGTTAGGCGAGGGCCAGCGCAAGCGACGCAAGCAACCGCCCGATCAGACCGCCGGCCATCGCCGCCTGTACGCGGTTCGCCGGCCAGCGCCCGGACGATGGCCCGACCAGCCGGTCGCGCACGAACGGCAGGACGCGGCTGTCGGATTGGTAGACCGGAGTAACGCGGTGGCCATCGCGCACCGGTAGCAGTACCGCGGCGAACCCCGCCGGCCCGCAATCGGCGACCGCGATAGCCAGCGGCGTGGTTATTCGACCGTCACCGATTTGGCGAGGTTGCGGGGCTGGTCGACGTCCGTCCCCTTCGCCACCGCGACGTGATAGGCGAGCAGCTGCACCGGCACTGCGTAGACTAGTGGCGCGATCAGCGGATGGACTTTCGGCATCGTGATCGTCGCGACGCAATTCTCGCCCGCCGCCTGGATACCGTCGTAATCGCTGATGAGGACGACCTTGCCGCCGCGCGCCTGCACCTCCTGCATGTTGCTCACCGTCTTGTCGAACAGCGGGCCGGAGGGGGCGATGACGATCACCGGCACGTTCTCGTCGATCAACGCGATCGGGCCGTGCTTCATCTCGCCGGCGGCATAGCCTTCGGCGTGGATGTAGCTGATCTCCTTGAGCTTGAGCGCCCCTTCCAGCGCCAGCGGATAATCGGTGCCGCGGCCGAGATAGAGGACGTCGCGCGCGCTCGCGATCACGCCGGCCATCGCCTGGATCGCCTCGTCATAGGCGAGCGCGCCGTTCAGGGCAGCGGGCGCCTCGGCGAGGTGGCGGACGATGTCGCGCTCCTCGCCCGGCTTGAGCTTGCCCTTGGCGCGGGCGAGATTGGCGGCGAGCGCGGCAAGCACCGCAAGCTGGCAGGTGAACGCCTTGGTGCTGGCGACGCCGATCTCCGGTCCGGCATGCGTCGGCAGCAAAAGGTCGGCCTCGCGCGCCATGCTGCTGGTCGGCACGTTGACGACGACCGCGATCGTCTGCGCTTCGGAGCGCGCGTGGCGCAGCGCGGCGAGCGTGTCGGCGGTTTCGCCCGACTGGCTGATGAACAGCGCGAGCCCGCCCGGCTCCATCACCGGCGCGCGGTAGCGGAATTCGGACGCGACATCGAGGTCGACGGGGACGCGGGCGAATTGCTCGAACCAATATTTGGCGACCATGCCGGCGTAGAAACTGGTGCCGCAGGCGACGATGGTGACGCGCTTGATGCTCGACAGATCGAATTCGGGGATCGGCAGCGTGACGCGCTCCTCCATCCGCTGGAGGTACGAGCGCAACGTCTGGGCGACGACGATCGGCTGCTCGTAAATCTCCTTCAGCATGTAATGGCGGTGGTTGCCCTTGCTGATCAGCTCGCCGGTGACGCCGGAGATGGTGATCGCGCGCTCGACCGGGTGGTTGTCGCGATCGTAGACCTGCGCGCCGTCCGCGGTGCAGACGACCCAATCGCCCTCGTCGAGATAGGCAATGCGCTGGGTCAGCGGCGCGAGCGCCAGCGCGTCGGAGCCGAGATAGGTCTCGCCGTCGCCATGGCCGACGACGAGCGGCGAGCCGAGCCGCGCGCCGATCAGCAATTCGGGATGCTTGCGAAACAGAATGGCGAGCGCGAAGGCGCCGTGCAGGCGCGGCAGCACCTCGCGCACCGCGCCGACGGGATCGATCCCCGCCTCGACCTTCTCGCTGATGAGGTGCGCGACGACCTCGGTATCCGTCTCGCTGGTGAAGACGCGGCCGCGGGCGATCAGTTCGTCGCGGAGCGGCTTGAAATTCTCGATGATGCCGTTGTGAACGACCGCGACCTCCTCGGTCGCATGCGGGTGCGCGTTGTTGGTGGTCGGACCGCCATGCGTCGCCCAGCGGGTGTGCGCGATGCCGGTGGTGCCGGGCAGCGGATGCGCGGCCAGCTCGCGCGCGAGGTTGACGAGCTTGCCCGAGGCACGCCGGCGCTCGATCGCGCCGTCATGATCGGTGGCGATGCCGGCCGAATCGTAGCCGCGATATTCGAGGCGCTTGAGCCCGTCGAGCAGACGATCCGCGACTTCTTCAGCGCCGACGATTCCAACGATTCCACACATGATCGGGGTCTGCCTTCAGAGGAGGTAGGGAACACGGATGCCCGGCATGGTCGCCGGGAAATCCTTGATGTTACGGGTGACGAGGATGCGGCCGTGTTCCTGCGCCGAGGCGAGGATGACCGCGTCGGCGAGCTTCAGTCGCCGCCGTTCCCGGCGGAGCGCGGCCGCGCGTTGTGCGATAACGAGGTCGAGTTCGTCGATCTCAAAGCGGTTGAGGAAGCGATGCACCACCGGCAACTGATCTTCCTCGACCTTCGACAGCACCTCGATCCACGTCACGCGGCTGATGTGCAGATAGGTCGCGGAAGCGATCTCGGCATGCGCCGGCTCGTGCCCGTTCAATGCATCGATCAGGATATTGCTGTCGAACGAGCGCGCGATCACAAACGACCGTTTTTCATATCCAGATAAATCTGGCGCTGACGATCGTCCTCCGCATCGAACAGGTCCGGAAATTCGGCTTTCACGTCCTCGTAATCGTCATCCCACGGGCGGGTCCAGGACGCCCGCTCGCGGCGCTGCCATTCGACCGCATCGCCGATGTCGGTCCGGTCCTTCCACAGGCCGAAGGCATCGTCGAGCCAGCTCGTATCTTTCGACGGCGGCGTTTCGGCACGATAGCTGGCGACCGCCTCGCGCAACAGCGAGGCGCGCGACTTGCCCTGCTCGGCGGCACGCGCGTCGAGCCATTTGACGTCGTCGTCGGGCAGATCGGCGAGGATGCGAGTCATGCCACGATGATATCACGCGCCGATATCACTGGCCAGCCTTGCGCGCCGCCATCCGCTCGCGGAAGCGCGTCGCCCAGCCTTGCTTCGCCACCTGCGGCGGGCGGACCAGCGCCAGCGCGCCGGCCTCGACGTCCTGCGTCAGCACCGATCCCGCCGCGACGATCGCGCCGTCGCCGACCGACACCGGCGCGACCAGCGCCGAGTTGGAGCCGATGAACGCGCCGGCGCCGATCTGTGTCTTGTATTTGAAGAAGCCGTCGTAATTGCAGGTGATCGTGCCCGCGCCGATGTTCGCCGCCGCGCCGATCTCGGCATCGCCGATATAGGAGAGATGGTTGACCTTGGCGCCCTCGCCGAGCACCGCCTTCTTGATCTCGACGAAATTGCCGACCTTCGATTTGACGCCCAGCGTCGCGCCGGGACGCAGCCGGGCATAGGGTCCCACCTCCGCCTTCGCGCCGATCGTCGCGCCCTCGATATGGCTGAAGGCGTGGATGACGACGCCGTCGGCGATCGTGACGCCGGGGCCGAAGACGACATTGGGCTCGATCACCACGTCGCGACCGACGACGGTGTCGTGGCTGAACCACACCGTCTCGGGCGCGATCAGCGTCGCGCCGTCGGCCATCGCCTGCGCCCGCCGCGCCGCCTGCCAACCCGCCTCGACCGCCGCCAGCTCGCCGCGGCTGTTGATGCCGGCGACCTCGTCCTCGCCAGTCTCGATACACACCGCGCGGCCGCCGTCGGCGATCGCCAGCGTCACCACGTCGGGCAGGTAATATTCGCCCGCCGCATTGTCGTTGCCGACGGCTTCGAGCAGCCGCCACAGGTCGCGCGTGCGCACCGCGGTGACGCCCGAATTGCACAATTCGACGGCGCGCTCGGCGGGGCTCGCGTCCTTATATTCCACCATCTTGCGGATCGTGCCGTCGCTCGCCGCGATGATCCGGCCATAAGCGCGCGCATCGGCGGGGCGGAAGCCGAGCACCGCGACGGTCGGTGCGTCGGGCGCCTCGAGCCGCGCCGCGAGCCGCGCGACGGTGTCGCTGCCGAGCAGCGGCGTGTCGCCGAAGCAGACGATCGCGATGCCGTCGAAATCGGCCAGCGCCGCCTTCGCCTGCAAGGCGGCATGCGCGGTGCCGAGCTGCTCGCGCTGCCACGCGATCTCCACCCCGGTCGACGCCACCGCCGATTCGACCTGCTCGCCCGAGGCGCCGACCACGACGACGCGGCGCGTCGCGCCGGCGCGATTGAGGCTGTCGATCAGGTGGAGCAGCATCGGCCGCCCGGCGATGGGATGCAGCACCTTGTGCAAATCGGACTTCATCCGCGTGCCCTTGCCCGCGGCGAGGATGATGACGGCGAGAGATGTGGTCATGCCGTCCTGCTGCCACGGAAGACTTGCCAATTCCATACCGACCCGCCACCGGCGCACGGATATGACGTCGAATTCACCGCCCCGTCCGTCTCCCGACGCTCCGTTCGACATCGTCGGATTCGATCTCGACGGGACGCTGCTCGATACCAGCGGCGACCTCGCCGCGGCGGTCAACCATGCGCTCGCCTCGGTCGGGCGCGCACCGCTCGGCGTCGCGCAGGTCAAGCCGATGATCGGCGGCGGCGCGCGCCGCATGCTCGCGCAGGGCATGGCGGCGACCGGCGGCTGCGACGAGGCGACGCTCGACGTGCTGCACCGGCGGCTGCTCGACCATTACGAGGCGCATATCGCCGATCTGACCCAGCCCTATCCGGGCGTGCTCGAGGCGCTGGATGCGCTCGCCGCACGCGGCGCGCGGCTGGCGGTGGTGACCAACAAGCTGGAGGGGCTGGCCCGCAAGCTGCTCGGCGCGCTCGATCTCACCGGCCGCTTCGCCTGCATCATCGGCGGCGACACGATGGGGCCGGGCAACGCCAAGCCCAGCCCCAAGCCGATCTACGAGATGCTGGCGCGCTGCGGCGGCGGCACCGCGGCGTTCGTCGGCGATTCGATCTTCGATATCGAGGCGGGCAAGGCGGCGGGCCTGCCGACGGTCGCCTGTTCGTTCGGCTTCCTGATGCAGCCGGTGGCGGACCTCGGCGCGGATGCGATCATCGACGGCTATGACGAACTGATCCCGACGCTGGAGCGGCTGGGACACCGACCCGGCGGCTAGCCCCGCCGCCACTTCGCCCAGAGATGCCGCGCGAGCATCGCCGGCGGCATGCGCAGCCAGTGCGAGCGGACGTAGAAGGCCAGCCGCGTCGCCGGGCGGATCGGCCGGCCCCAATCGTCGCGCGCGAGCAGCCGGCGCAGGTAGAGCGCGTCGCCCCGCGCCAGCGTGCGATAGGCCGGATCGACCGGCGTCGCGAACAACCGGTGCGTGAGCCGCAACGCGCGTGCGACCTCGCGCGACAGGCCGTGCTCCGCCGCCCGCGCCCGCGCGCCCTCGCAGCCGTGATCGTCGATCAGGCAGTGGATGTCCCACAGGTTGCGCAGGCCACCCGCCAGGTCGCCGTCGGCGAACAGATGCGCGGCGGCGTGGACCAGCATGTCGTCGGGCGACAGCACGGCAAGGCCGTTGCCGAGCGGCCGCGCCTGCGCCAGCAGCGCCGCCGCACCGGGTGTGATCCGCGCGGTGAGCGGCAGGATGGTGTGGTGGACGTCGATCATCCGGTCGCGCGTGCGATGGATCAGCGGCGGCAGCTCGTGCATCCACCGCCGGTAATAGCTGTCGTCATAGGGATCGGGCTTGACCCATTCCCACCCCGCCGCGAGCAGCGCCGCCTCGACCGCGTCGAGCGACGCGCGCGGCACGAGGATGTCGAGATCGCCGATCGAGCGGCCGCGCCCGGCGAGCAGGCCGGCGGCGACGAACGCCGTCCCCTTGAGCAGCACCACCGGACATTCCAGTCCGGCGAGCGCGCGCCGCGCCATCTCCGCCTCCCACAAAGCGGCGCGGCGGCCGTTTTCGGCGGCGGCACGGGCATCGGCGAGCAGCAGCGCGACATCCTCGGGCAGCGGCAGGCCATCGAGGCGATAGGCGAGCGTGCCGAGCAATTGCTCCGCGCGCGCCGTCGTGACGAGGCCGATCCAGTCGGTGTCGAGCGCCAGCGACTGCGGGTCGGCGAGCGCGCCCGCGAGGATCAGAGCGTCCGCCACAACGCCTCCACCTGCGCGATCGCCGCCGCGCCGTCGGGATAGTCGATCGCGTGTGCCGGCGTCGCGCGCACCAGCCGGGTCAGCGCGCCGAACCCCGCCTCGCCGAGCGCGACGTAATTGGTCGACGCCTGGGTCAGCCGGACGAACGATTCCGACGGCAGCACGCCGCGCGTCTCCGCCGCGAAGCCGTGGCGGGGATAGAGCAGCATCGCCGGCGCCGCGGGCTCGTCCATCGCGCCGACCGCGAGCGCGTCGGGCACCATATGGCGGATGTCGCCTTTGGGCGTGCCGGTGAGCAGCGGCCCCAATTTGGCATCGGGCCGCGCGGCGATCGCGGCGGCGATCGCTTCGTTCTTGAGGCTGATGAGGCGCGGGAACGGGTGGACGAGCCCGGTCTCGGGATCGATCAGCGCGAATTCGTCGCTCATGAACCGCCAGCCGCGCGCCGCCAGCAGCGTCGCCAGCGTCGACTTGCCCGCACCCGATTCGCCGGTGAGCAGCAGCGCGCGCCCGTCGCGCTCGACGCAGGCGGCATGGAGCAGCAGATAGCGGCGGCCACCCAGCGCCAGTTGCAGGTTCATCGCCATTTCGGCGGCGAGCAGCCCCTGCGCGAGCGGCAGCGGCGCCGCCTCCGGCAGCATATAGTCGCCGGCGATGCGGATCGACGGGCGCAGCCAGCGCCGCCACCAATGCGTCGCCTCCAGCCGTACGGTGAAATCGGGCAGATTGGGCGAGGGATAATAACGATAGAGTTCGAGCAAGGCGTCGATCGGCGCACGCCAGTCGCTGCCGACGCGAAAGCCGATCGGGCCGATCCGTACGGTGAAGACGTGCCTCATAGAGCCTCGACCAGCCCCGCCGCGACCAGTTCGTCGAGCCGCGCCGCCAGCGCGTCGCGGCTGGCGTCGGCGAGATCGTAGCGCTCGCCCAATCGGACCAGCAGCGTATCGAGGTCGAGCGGCGTGTCGGCGAGCAACGCGACGATCTCGGGCGCGGGGCTGACCAGCAGATGCGTGATCCCGGACGGACGATGGAAGACGGCGGTGAAGGCGTCGAGTTCGGCGGTCAGCAGCGCCGCGTCGGCCGGGGCGCGGTAGCGCAAGGCGTCAGCCGCGCGGCATCTGCAACGAGGCAAAGCAGGTGAAGCCGCCCTGCCCGCGCTGCAACCTGCGGATATAGCTCACATAGGCGCGGTTGCTCTCATATGTCGTGCCGGGCAGTTGCGCGCCGGCGAGCGCACGCTTGACCTCTTCGCCCTTGAACGGGCGCGAGGCGGGCGGGAACGCGCCCTTGGTGCCGGGCGCGACGACGTTGCCCGCCGGATCGATGAAGCGGCCGGCGCGCCCCAGATCGGGCACCGGGATCTCGCAGGTCATCACCGAACCTGCGGTCTGCGCGAGCGCCGGACGGATCGAGACCACCGCACCGGCGGTCACCGCGCCGAGCATCAGGACGCGGCGCCGGGTGGCGACGGCGGCATCGTCCGGCTCCGCCGGTCCCGCCTGCGCTGGATTGTAGCCGTCGACCGGCGTTTCGTCACTCATGGCACCCCTGCTACCGCCACTGCCTTTCACATTCGCTAACCACTGGCAAGCGCAGGAAATGTGCGGTGCCGGGACGAAGGGGAAATTCCGGTGCGACGGTCGGGGGCGATGAAGTCGCGGGGCTCCCGCCCTGCCCTCCCCCCTCCGTCACGGCTTCACCGCGCCACCTCCCCCTGGCGGGGGAGGAATTACGCCCGCCTCATACCTCCCCCGCCAAGGGGACGGGGACCGCTCGGCGTCAGCCGAGTGGTGGAGGGGGAGGATGGGGCGGGAGCCCGGCGGCTCGATCATCCCGAGGCCTGGGACCACATCCCCCCTCCCCGCCGCGGCCAAGCTCGGCTAGCCACGCGTCATGGCTTCCCGATTCGTCCAACGGCTCAGCGGCGCGCTGGGAATCGCCTTCGGCACCGGTGCGGGCGTGTTCCTCGTCGACGGGCGGCCCGACGGCGCCGCGATCGCCTGCGTCGGCGCGGTGGCGGCGGCGCTGGCGGCGATGGGGCGCGGCGACCAGGGGATCGCCGCCGCGCGCCATGCCGGGCCGGATGCCAATGTGCTGCTCGGCGAGGTGCTCGACGTCATCGCCGAGCCGGTGCTGCTGGTCCGCGGCGGCGTCGTCACCTGCGCCAACACCGCGGCGCGCGCGCTGCTCGGCCGCCATATCGTCGGCGAGGACGTGCGTGTCGCGATCCGCCATCCCGCCGCCGCCGACCGGCTGACCTCGGGCGCGGCATTGCCCGGCCGGCCGGTCGAACTGGTCGGCCTCGGCACCCCCGACCAGCGCTGGGAAATGCGCACCGGCGAAACCGCCGACGGTGCGCGCATCGTCCATCTCGTCGACCAATCGGGCAATTACGCCGCCGAGAAGATGCGCGTTGATTTCGTCGCCAACGCCAGCCACGAATTGCGCACCCCGCTCGCCTCGATCCTCGGCTTCATCGAGACGCTCAACGAAGAGGCGGGCGAGGACCCGGGTCTGCGGCGTCGCTTTCTCGACGTGATGTTCGCCGAGGCGCGGCGGATGCAGCGGCTGGTCGAGGATCTGATCTCGCTCTCCCGGATCGAGGCGGAGAAATACCGGCTGCCCGGCGAACGGCTGTCGCTGAGCGAATTGCTCGAGGATGTCGCCGCCGAGATCGCCGCCGCGCACAGCCCGCGCGCGCAGGACGTCGGCGTGACCATCGAGCCGGATTTGCCCGAGGTCGTCGGCGACGAGGCGCAACTGTCGCAGTTGCTGCACAATCTGATCGGCAATGCGATGAAATACGGCCGGGCGGGGTCGCCGGTGACGGTGGTGCTGGGGCTCGATCCGTCGAACCTGCTGCGCCTCACCGTCAGCGACGAGGGCGAGGGCATCGCGCCGCAGCACATCCCGCGGCTGACCGAGCGTTTCTATCGCGTCGATCCCGGCCGCAGCCGCAGCGTCGGCGGCACCGGGCTCGGCCTCGCGATCGTCAAGCATATCGTCGAACGGCATCGCGGCCGGCTCGACATCGTCAGCCGGGTCGGCATCGGCACCAGCGTCACCGTCGCCTTGCCGCCGGCCGATGCGCTCGCCGAAGCCGGTGTCATCAAAGGGTAACGTAACCGTCACACAGGCGGATCGTGGCGACGTCGAGTCGCTCGCGGGGACATGATGCGCGTTCGAATTCTTGGCCCGCTGCTGATGTGGGCGCTCTGCCTCGCCGGTTGCCAGGATCAGGCGAACGGCGGCGGCGGTGGTGCGCGCGACCAGATCACCGCGGTGGGATCGTCGACCGTCTATCCGTTCACCACGCTCGTCGCCGAGACCTTCGTCGCCAACCAACCCGATGCCAAGGCGCCGGTGATCGAATCGACCGGCACCGGCGCGGGGATGCGGCTGTTCTGCGCCGGGCTCGGCGCGGCGCATCCCGATATCGAGGATGCCTCGCGACGGATGAAGCGCAGCGAATATCGCATCTGCGCGCACAATGGCGTCGGCCCGATCATGGAGGTGCAGATCGGCATCGACGGCATCGCCTTCGCCGAGGCACGGCGACCCGCGGGGAGCGGACCGGGGATGATGCTGACCCCCGCCGATCTCTATCGCGCGCTTGCCGCGGCGCCGGGCGGCGTTGCCAACCGCGCGCGCGTCTGGCGCGACGTCAATCCGGCACTGCCGGCGACGCCGATCCAGGTCTATGGCCCGCCCGCGACCAGCGGCACGCGCGACGCGCTCGCCGAACTGATCCTGACGCGCGGTTGCGAGGCGATCGATCCGCGTGCCAAGGCGCTCGCCCGCAGCGATCCGGAGGCGCACAAGATCCTGTGCACGCGGGTGCGCGAGGACGGCGCCTATGTCGACGCCGGCGAGAACGACAATCTGATCGTCCAGAAACTGGCCGCCAATCCCGATGCGATCGGCGTGTTCGGCTACAGCTACCTCGAACAGAATGCCGGCACGGTGGATGGCGTCGCGATCGACGGGGTCAAGCCGAGCTATGCGACGATCGCCGCCGGCGCCTATCCGGGGTCGCGGCCCCTGTACCTCTACGTCAAGATCGCGCATCTCAAGGCGATTCCCGGCCTCAAGGATTTCCTGCAAAGCTATACCCGCGCATGGGGACCGGAAGGACCGCTCGTCCGCCGCGGCCTGATCGCCGCGCCGCCGGCGATCCGCGCGAAGGCCGCCGCGGTGGTCGCGCACGAAACGCCGCTCGATCCGGCGGAGCTGCCGTCGTGATGCGCATTACGCTTCCCCCACCCACGCCGTCGGCCCGGACCCGTTCCGGGGTCCGCGCCGCGGCAAGGAGCGCCGTGCGGGCAGCGCGATGCTCCTGCGAAAGCAGGAGCAAACCAACGTCTGGCGCTCGGGACTCCTGGGCTCCTGCTTTCGCAGGAGCACTTGGGGAGTTTTGGACAGGTCTCGATCACGTCCGGGGCGACGGGATGGATGTGGCGGGCCGGGTGTCATGAGCGCGCTTGCCGTCGCCATCGTCGTGTTCGGGCTCGCGCTGATCGGCTGGCTTGCCGCGCGGATGCGCGCCGCGACGTTCCGCACGCCGGGACGCGCGCGCTTCACCGCCCTGCCCGTCCATTACGGCTATTTCGTCGCCGTCTGCGCGCTCGTCCCGCCGCTCGTCTTCCTCGCGATATGGAGCCTGACCGCACCGGCGCTGGTCACCGACGCGGTGCTCGCCACCCCCGCCGCCGCGGCACTGCCGCCGCCGGGCTTCGAGCGCGCCTCGATCCTGTCGGAAGCGCGCGAGCTCGGCGCGGGGCGCGGCTATGGCGCGTTCCACGACCTCTCCGCCACGCTCGCCCCCGCTTATGCGACCGCGCAGACCCGCTACGACTGGATTGCCACCGTCATCGCCTTGCTGCTCGCCTTCGCCGGCGGCGGCCTCGCCTTCACGCGGGTGCGCCCCGATTTCGCCGCGCGGACGCAGGTCGAGCGCGTCGTCATGCTGCTGCTGCTCGCCGCGTCGCTGATCGCGATCCTCACCACGGTGGGTATCGTCGCGTCGTTGCTCTACGAATCGGCGCGTTTCTTCCGCATCGTGCCGATCGGCGACTTCCTGTTCGGCATGCACTGGAGCCCGCAGGTGATCGACGCGCGCGATCCCGGCGCCAGCCTCGGCGCGGTGCCCTTGTTCTGGGGCACCTTCTTCATCGGCGCGGTGATCGCGATGGCGGTGGCGATCCCGTTCGGGCTGATGAGCGCGATCTATCTCACCCAATATGCGCATGTCCGCACCCGCGCCTGGATGAAACCGGTGCTGGAGATGCTCGCCGGCGTGCCGACCGTCGTCTACGGCTATTTCGCGGCGCTCACCGTCGCCCCGGCGGTGCGCCAGCTCGGCGTCGCGCTCGGCGTGGCCAATGCCTCGTCGGAGAGCGCGCTGGCGGCGGGCGCGGTGATGGGGATCATGATCATCCCCTTCGTCTCGTCGATGGCGGACGATTCGATCGCCGCCGTCCCCGCCGCGATGCGCGACGGCAGCCTGGCGATGGGCGCGACCCAGTCGGAGACGATCCGCCGCGTCATCCTGCCCGCCGCGCTGCCCGGCGTGGTCGGCGGCATATTGCTCGCGGTCTCCAGAGCGATCGGCGAGACGATGATCGTCGTCATGGCGGCGAGCGGCGTCGCGACGCTCACCGCCAATCCCTTCGCCAGCACGACGACGGTCACCAAGCAGATCGTCGACCTGCTCACCGGCGAGGCGGAGTTCGACAGCGCCAAGACGCTCGCCGCCTTCGCGCTCGGCCTCACCTTGTTCGTCATCACGCTGGCGCTCAACATCGTCGCGCTGACCGTCGTCAAACGCTATCGGGAAGCCTATGAATAAGTCGCGCCTGCCCACCGACTGGACGGCGACGGCGGTGCAGCGGCGCACCCGGCGGCGCTATGCGGCCGAGCGGCGGTTCCGGCTAATGGGCCTTGCCGCGGTGTGGCTGTCGGCGGCATTCCTAGCCTTCCTGCTCGCGAGCATGGTGTGGGAGGGGCTGAGCGGATTCCGCCAGACGCGGATCGCGCTGCCGATCGACTTCGCCGCCGCGAAACTAGCGGTCACGCCCGCGCAATTGCACGGCCGCGGCGCCGATCTCGCGCTCGCCGGCGCGGGGCTGGAAAATGCGGTCGACGGCGCCGCGACGCATGCGTTCGGGCCGGGTGGCGCGGACCTGATCTCGGACGGCGCCTGGCTGGTGGTGCGCGATGCGGTGAAGCGCGATCCGGCGCTGCTGCGCGGTCGCACGACGATCGCGGTGCCGGTGGCGAGCGCGATCGACGTCGCCGCCAAGCACGACGGCACCCCCGCCGCGGAGGCCGCGGTGGCGCGGTTGCAGGCACGCGGGCTGCTGACCACCAGCTGGAGCGGCGGCTTCCTCACCGCCGCCGATTCGACCGATCCGACCCGCGTCGGCATCTGGGGCGCGCTCAAGGGTTCGCTGCTGACGATGGCCGTCACGATCGTCCTCGCCTTCCCGATCGGCGTGCTCGCCGCGCTGTATCTCGAGGAATATGCGCCGCGGAACCGCTGGACCGACCTCATCGAGGTGTCGATCAACAATCTCGCCGCGGTGCCGTCGATCATCTTCGGGCTGCTCGGCCTCGCGGTGTTCCTCGGCACCTTCCATCTCCCCCGCTCGGCGCCGCTGGTCGGCGGGCTGACGCTGGCGCTGATGACGATGCCGGTGATCGTCATCACCGGCAGGAACGCGATCAAGGCAGTGCCGCCGTCGATCCGCGACGCCGCGCTCGCGGTCGGCGCCTCGCCGGTGCAGGTGGTGTTCGACCATGTGCTGCCGCTCGCGCTGCCCGGCATCCTGACCGGCACGATCATCGGCATGGCACGCGCGCTCGGCGAGACCGCGCCGCTGCTGATGATCGGCATGCGTGCCTTCATCGCCGCACCGCCGTCGCGGCTCACCGATCCCGCCACCGTGTTGCCGGTGCAGATCTTCCTGTGGTCGGACGATATCGACCGCGGCTTCGTCGAGAAGACCTCGGCGGCGATCATCGTGCTGCTCGTCGTGCTGCTCGCGATGAACGGGCTCGCCATCTATCTCCGCAACAGATTCGAGACCCGCTGGTGACCCCGAAGATTTCCGCCCGTGACATCAGCGTCTTCTACGGCGCCAAACAGGCGATCGACCACGTCTCGATCGACGTCGACCAGGACAATGTCCTCGCCTTCATCGGCCCGTCGGGCTGCGGCAAATCGACCTTCCTGCGCACGCTCAACCGGATGAACGACACCGTCGCGTCGGCGCGCGTCACCGGCGAGATCCTGCTCGACGGCGAGGACATCTACGCCAGCGGCATGGACGTCGTGCAGCTGCGCGCGCGCGTCGGCATGGTCTTCCAGAAGCCCAATCCCTTCCCCAAGTCGATCTACGAGAACGTCGCCTACGGCCCGCGCATCCACGGCCTCGCCACCGCGCGCGCCGATCTCGATGCGTTGGTCGAGCAATCGCTGCGCCGCGCCGGCCTGTGGGACGAGGTCAAGGATCGACTCTCGGACAGCGGCACCGCGCTGTCGGGCGGCCAGCAGCAGCGCCTGTGCATCGCCCGCGCGATCGCGGTCGATCCCGAGGTGATCCTGATGGACGAACCGTGCAGCGCGCTCGACCCGATCGCCACCGCCAAGATCGAGGAGCTGATCCACGAACTGAAGGGCCGCTATGCGATCGTGATCGTCACGCACAACATGCAGCAGGCGGCGCGCGTCTCGCAACAGACCGCCTTCTTCCACCTCGGCCAGTTGGTCGAGTTCGGCGCGACCAGCGACATCTTCACCAATCCGCGGGAAGAGCGCACCCGCGATTACATCACCGGCCGCTACGGCTGAGAGGACGGACATGCCAATGGATCATACCGTCAAGGCATTCGATGCCGATATCGGCCAGCTGCGGGGCATGATCTCGCAGATGGGCGGTCTGGCCGAGGATGCCATCGCGCAGGCGATGCAGGCGCTCGCCCGCCCCGATCCCGCGCTCGCCGCGCGCGTCCGCGCCGACGACAAGGCGATCGACGCGATCGAGGCGGAGGTCGAGCGGCTCGCGGTGCGGATCATCGCGCTGCGCGCGCCGATGGCGGTCGACCTGCGCGAGGTCGTCGCCGCGCTCAAGATCGCCGCGGTGGTCGAGCGGATCGGCGACTATGCCAAGAACATCGCCAAGCGCGTGCCGCTGATCGAGGCCGCCAACGAGGGCGGCGGGCATCGCATCGAGCCGATCTCGCTGTTGCCGTCCATGGCGCGGATGGCGAGCGACATGGTCCGCAACGCGCTCGACGCCTTCGCCGCGCGCGATGCGGAGGCGGCGGTGCGCGTCGTCCACAGCGATGCCGCGCTCGACGATTTCTACGACAGCATCTTCCGCACCCTCGTCACCTACATGGTCGAGAACCCGCGCACGATCAGCCAGGTCGCGCACCTGCTGTTCGTCGCCAAGAACCTGGAGAGGATCGGCGACCACGCGACCAACGTCGCCGAAATGGTCTATTTCGCCGCAACCGGCACCCAGATGGCCGACCGCGACCGCGGCGGCCCGGACAAGGACATACGCTGATGGCCCGCGCCTCCATGCTGCTGGTCGAGGACGATGCTGCCCTCGCCGAATTGCTCATCTATCACTTCAAGCGCGAGGATTTCGACGTCGCGCATACCCCCGACGGCGAGGAGGCGCTGCTGCTCGCCAAGGAGAAGGCGCCCGACATCGTCCTGCTCGACTGGATGGTCGAGGGGCTCTCGGGCATCGAGGTCTGCCGCCGCCTGCGCCGGATGACCGAAACGCAGAACGTGCCGATCATCATGCTGACCGCACGCGGCGAGGAGGAGGACCGCATCCGCGGGCTGGAGACGGGCGCCGACGATTACGTCACCAAGCCCTTCTCCCCGCGCGAACTCGTCGCGCGGGTCAGCGCGGTGCTGCGCCGCGTGCGGCCCGCGCTGGCCGGCGAGGCGCTGACCTATGACGACATCGAGATGGACACGGTCGGCCACAAGGTCCGCCGCTCGGGCGAGGTCGTGCCGCTGGGGCCGACCGAATTCCGGCTGCTCAAGCATTTCCTCGAGCATCCCGGCTGGGTGTTCAGCCGCGAGCGCCTGCTCGACGCGGTCTGGGGCCACGACAGCGACATCGAGAGCCGCACCGTCGACGTCCACATCCGCCGCCTGCGCAAGGCGATCAACATCGGCAACCGTCCCGACCTGATCCGCACCGTCCGCTCGGCGGGCTATTCGCTCGATTCGGGGGCCTGACGGGGGGAACGATGCCGGAGTGACGTGCGACTGATGCCGTTGCAGTCGATTCTCCATAGCCCCGCGTCGCCCGAAATAGAATCGGACGCGAAACGATGGATAAAAGTCCGCATTGGGACGTTGGGCGCAGGCGTTGACACGAGATGACGCATGAGATTCGATAGGAGATCCCGCGATGAAGCTCATTCTGCTGGCCGCCACGGCCCTGATCGCTGCCCCCGTCCTGGCGCAGACCACCCCGGCGCCGACCGACGCCCAGACGACCGCGCCGGCTGATCCCGCCGCCCCAGCCGATCCCGCCGCGGCTCCTGCCGATCCTGCGGCCGCGCCGGCGCCCGCCGATCCCGCTGCAGCCCCCGCGCCCACGCCGCAGGCGAGCACGCCCGCCCCCGCTTCGACCGGCGGCGCGACCCCGGCCGGCGGCTATGCGCCGAGCGGTTCGGCAGTCAGCGGCGGTACGCCCGGTGCCAGCCTGCCGCCGGTGTTCCGTCCCGCGCCGAGCCCCGACCAGGCCTTCCCGGCGCCCGCGCCGCTCGCCAAATATCCGGTCTGCAAGAAGGGCCAATACGATCAGTGCATCCAGCGCGGCGGCAAGAAGTAAGCCGGTGCGGCGGCTGGCATGACCGGTTGCCAGATGCCACTTAACGTTTAGGGAAAGGCGCTCCATCACCACGAGGAGCGCCTTTTCCATGTCCCCCATCCGCTTCGACGGCCGCGTGGCCATCGTCACCGGCGCCGGCGGCGGCCTCGGTCGCCATTATGCGCTCGACCTCGCCCGGCGCGGCGCGCGCGTCGTGGTCAACGACCTCGGCGGGGCGCGGGACGGCACCGGCCATAGCGACGCCGCGCTCGCCGTGGTCGAGGAGATCCGCGCCGCCGGCGGCGAGGCGATGTCCAACGGCGGCAACGTCGCCGAATACGAGCAGATGGCCGATATGGTGACGCAGGCGAAGGCGGCCTGGGGCGGTGTCCATATCCTGATCAACAATGCCGGCGTCCTGCGCGACAAAACCTTTGCCAAGATGGAGCCGGCGGATTTCGAATTCGTCGTCCGCGTCCACCTGCTCGGTTCCGCCTTCGCCACCAAGGCATGCTGGGAGACGTTCCGCGAACAGAATTACGGCCGCGTGCTGATGACCTCGTCGTCGAGCGGCCTGTTCGGCAATTTCGGCCAGGCGAATTACGGCGCGGCAAAGCTCGGCCTCGCCGGCCTGACCAAGACGCTGGCGATCGAGGGCGCGAAGCACGACATCCGCGTCAACACGCTCGCCCCCACCGCCGGCACGCGGATGACCGAGGACCTGTTCCCCGCCGCGGCCTTCCAGGCCTTCGCCCCCGAAAAGGTCGCGCCGGGCGCGCTCTATCTCGTCAGCGAGGACGCGCCGACCAATGTCATTCTCGGCGCCGGCGCGGGCGCGTTCCAGGCCTCGTACGTGACGCTGACCCCCGGCGCGTTGCTCACCGGCGACGATCTGTCCCCCGAAGGCGTCGCCGCGCACTGGGCGGCGATCACCGACCGCACCGGCGAGATCGTGCCGAAGACCGGCGCTGAACAGGCGATGACGATCGGCGCCTTGCTGCAGGGCAGATGAGGGCTCGTCCATCCGCCATTCGGGCGAACGCGGGACCTCCCCAACACTCCTGATGTACCCCGGCCTCCGCCGGGGTACATGTTCGTGCGTACCGGCCGGCTTTCGCAGAAGGCTCGCAGGATGAAGTGACGTGCGTGTATTGAATAGATAACACACGCCTGATACGTTCCACATCCGCAACGGGGGGAACGACCATGTACAGCGAAAGCGACATAGACGCGGCGGTGAGCGCGGGCGCGATCACGCCGGCGGCGGCCGCGGCGCTGCGCGCGCATGTTGCCGCGCGCCACGCGACGCCGGCGGTGGACGAGGAGCATTTCCGGCTGCTCACCGGCTTCAACGACATCTTCGTGTCGATCGCGCTCGTCCTGCTGCTCGTCGCGCTTGGCCAGATCGGCGGATCGATCGCCAAGCCGTTCGGCGGGCTGTTGCTCGCCGCGGCGTCCTGGGGCCTGGCGGAATATTTCACCGCGCGCCGCCGCATGGCGCTGCCGAGCATCCTGCTGTTGCTCACCTTCGTCGGCGGCATCGGCTGGGCGCTGGTCGGCGTGATGATGACCGTCGCGCCGCACCTCGGCGATCGCGCCACCGCGCTGGTCGCGGCGGGAGTCGCATCGTGCATGGCGGGCGGCGCGTGGCTGCACTGGCGGCGGTTCATGGTGCCGATCACGGTCGCGGCGGGGGCGGCGGCACTGACCGGCACCGGCATTGCCCTGGTGCTCGCGGCCTTTCCCGATATCGAGGCGGCGAAATGGCCGCTGCTCCTCGTCGGCGGCATCGCGGTCTTCGCCTTCGCGATGCGCTGGGACATGAGCGACACCGAACGCCGGACGCGCCGCGCCGACGTCGCCTTCTGGCTGCATCTCACCGCGGCGCCGATGATCGCGCATTCGATCTTCCAGATGCTCGGCGTGTTCCGCGGCGACATCGGCGCGGGCATGGCGATCGTGGTGCTGGCGCTCTACGTCGGCTTCGCCGGCATCGCGCTCGCGGTGGACCGCCGCGCGCTGCTGGTGTCGGGCCTCGCCTACGTGCTGGCGGCGCTCTACGCGCTGTTCCGCAGCGCCGGCGCGATCGAATTGGGCGCGGCGCTGACCGCCTTCGTCATCGGTTCGGCGCTGCTCAGCCTGTCGGCCTTCTGGCAGCCGATGCGGCGCGCTTTGGTCGACCGCCTGCCACAGTCGCTGCGCCTGCGATTGCCGCCGGTGCACGCCGCCTGACGGGGAAAGAACGGGGCGGCCGTCAAGCCGTCCGTGGCGTCACTCCACCAGCTTCATCAACCGGCGCTCGACCGGCGCCAGCACCGGGCCAAGCTCGTGGCCGCGCTTCAGCACCACGCCCTGTTCGCCGATCAGCGCCCACATCCCCTGTTTGCCGCGCAACGCCGGGCGTTTCTCGATGCGGAACTCGGGACGCTCGGCGGCACGGCGGAAGGCGGCGAAGACCGCGGCGTCCTTGCCGAGTTCCAGCGCATAGTCCTTCCAATGACCCGCAGCGACCATCCGGCCGTAGAGATCGAGGATGCGGTTGAGTTCGAACCGCTCGAAACCGATTTGCGACGGCTTGCCGGCGTGCGGAAACGGAGTGACGATACCCATCAGGCGCGATCACGCTCCGCTTCGGGCAATTGTTCCCCAAGCAGCGCATCGAGCCGCTTGCGCATCGATTCCAGCTCGCAGCGCATGATCTCCATCTTCTGCGTCGCGGGATCGAACATGTCGCTGCACGGCGTGCCATAAGGGACGAACCGCGCCGGCGTCGTCGCCGCGCCGCCCTCCACCATCGTCGCGCGCGCGGGGATGCCGACCATCACCGCGCCTTCGGGCACGTCGCGCGTCACCACCGCATTCGCGCCGACGCGTGCGCGGGTCGCGACCAGGATCGGGCCGAGCACCTGCGCGCCCGATCCGATGATCACGCCATCGGCCAGTGTCGGGTGACGCTTGCCGGCGACGCCATTGTCGGGACTGGTCCCGCCGAGCGTCACGCATTGGTAGATGGTGACGTCGTCGCCGATCTCCGCGGTTTCGCCGATCACGACGAAACCGTGGTCGATGAAAAAGTTGCGGCCGATGGTCGCACCGGGATGGATGTCGATCGCGGTCCAGGCGCGGGCGATGTGGTTGACCAGCCGGGCGAGGAAGAACAGGCGCCGGCGGTACAGGGCATGCGCGATGCGATGAAGCCCGACCGCCCAGACGCCGGGATAAAGCAGGATTTCGGCGCGCGAATGCGGAGCCGGATCGCGGGCCTTGATCGAATCCAGATAGGCGGCCAAGCGTCCGAACATGCGCCAACGTCTCCCGAGCAGATGCGCGAATGTAGCCTCTCGTTGTGCAAATTGCCATGCCCGGCCCGCGAAGCTTGGGTGCGACAAAGCCCAGCTTTGTTGTAGGATTTGGCGCCACCGTGCACGATGAGAGCGATAGCGGGTAATCTCGAACCCGACATTCTGCCGGAGAGACGATTGCCGATGCCCGACTTCCTCCTCGCCATCGACTGGACCCAGGTGCTGCCGTTCATCGCGATCGGCTTCGCGGCGCAGGTGGTCGACGGCGCCCTCGGCATGGCGTTCGGCGTGATCAATTCGACCTTGCTGGTGACGGTGATGGGCGTGCCGCCGGCGGTCGCCTCCGCCAGCGTCCATGCGGTCGAGACCTTCACCACCGCCGCCTCCGGGATCAGCCACATCGCGCATCGCAACGTCGACTGGAAGCTGTTCCGCCGGCTGGTGATCCCCGGCGTGATCGGTGCGGCGCTCGGCGCGACGTTGCTCAGCAACGTCGACGCCTCGATCGCCAAGCCGTTCGTGATGGCCTATCTCGCCTGTATCGGCCTCTATCTGCTGTTCCGCGCGGTGAAGGGCCGGATCGAGCCGCGCACGCCCAAGGTGATCGCGCCGCTCGGCCTCGTCGGCGGTTTCCTCGATGCGGCGGGCGGCGGCGGCTGGGGGCCGGTCGTCACCTCCAACCTGCTGATCCAGGGCGCGACGCCGCGGCATACGATCGGCACCGTCAACACCGCGGAATTCTTCCTCACCGCGACCGCCTCGATCACCTTCTTCATCGCGCTCGGCTGGTCGGCGTTCACGCTGCACACGCTCGGCATCCTCATCGGCGGGCTCGTCGCCGCGCCGCTCGGCGGCATCCTCGCCAAGCGCGTACCGACTCGCGGGCTGATGGCGATGGTCGGCGTTCTGCTGACCTTGACCAGCGCCTGGTCGATCTACGCCGCATTCGCGAAATAAATCCGACGCGACCGCAGCACGATTAAATACGCGCAAACGCGCGGCTTTTGACCTTTGATCGGCCCATTCGATCACAGGATGCGAACAGATTGATTTTGCACTGCGGCATGAGCGCCTATATCCGGTCCACGTCATTCAACCGGAGACCCGACATGGCCCTCATCGGCAGCAAACTGAAGCCGTTCACCACCCAGGCCTATAAGGAAGGCAAGTTCGTCAGCGTCAGCGACACCGACGTGCTGGGCAAGTGGGCAGTCTTCTTCTTCTACCCGGCCGACTTCACCTTCGTCTGCCCGACCGAGCTGGAAGACCTCGCCGACGTCTATCCCACGCTCCAGAAGATGGGCGTCGAAGTGTACAGCGTCTCGACCGACACGCACTTCAGCCACAAGGCGTGGCACGACAGCTCGCCGGCGATCGGCAAGATCAACTATTTCATGCTGGGCGACCAGAACCACAGCATCAGCAACAATTTCGAGATCCTGCGCGAAGGCCAGGGCCTCGCCGATCGCGGCACCTTCGTGGTCGATCCCGAGGGCGTGATCCAGCTGATCGAAGTGACCTCGGAAGGCGTCGGCCGCAACGCCGCCGAGCTGCTCCGCAAGATCAAGGCCGCGCAATATATCGCCGCGCATCCGGGCGAAGTATGCCCGGCGAAGTGGGAAGAGGGTGAGGAAACGCTCGCCCCCAGCCTCGACCTCGTCGGCAAGATCTAAGCGAATCCCTGCCCCTCCCCGTGGCAGGTGATCGCGGCCCGGGGTGGTTCCCTCCGCCCCGGGCCGCTTGTTTTCGAAGACGCCTATTTTTCGGAGTGCCCCCATGCTCGACGCCAATCTGACGCAGCAGTTGAAGGTCTATCTGGTCAACATCCGCCAGCCCATCGAACTGGTCGCCAGCCTGGGCGACGACGCCAAGTCGCGGCAGATGCGCGAGCTGATCGACGAGATCGCCGCGCTCTCCGACCAGATCACCACGACCACCGGCGACGATGCGCGCCGCCCCAGCTTCCTCATCCGCCGCACCGGCACCGACATCGGCGTGCGCTTCGCCGGCCTGCCGATGGGCCATGAATTCACCTCGCTGGTGCTGGCGCTGCTCCAGGTCGGCGGCCATCCGTCGAAGGCGGCGCAGGAGCTGCTCGACCAGGTTCGCAACCTCGACGGCGAGTATCGCTTCGAGACCTATTTCTCGCTGTCCTGCGCCAATTGCCCCGACGTCGTGCAGGCGCTCAACCTGATGGCGGTCCTCAACCCGGGCGTGACGCATACCGCGATCGACGGCGCGCTGTTCCAGGACGAGGTCGCCGACCGCAAGGTGATGGCGGTGCCCACCGTCTTCCTCAACGGCGAGGTGTTCGGCCAGGGCCGGATGGAACTGGAGCAGATCGTCGCCAAGCTCGACACCGGCGCCTCGGCACGCGCCGCGAAGTCGATCGCCGCCAAGGATGCGTTCGACGTGCTCGTCGTCGGCGGTGGTCCTGCCGGTGCCGCGGCGGCGATCTACACCGCGCGCAAGGGCATCCGCACCGGCATCCTCGCCGAGCGGTTCGGCGGTCAGGTCGCCGACACGATGGCGATCGAGAATCTCGTCTCGGTGCCGCACACCGAGGGGCCGAAGCTTGTCGCCGACCTCGAACGCCACGTCCGCGAGTACGACGTCGACATCATGAACCTGCAGCGCGCCGAAAAGCTGATCCCGGCACCCGAGGGCGGCCTGCACGAGCTGGTGCTGGAGAATGGCGCATCGCTCAAGGCGCGGACCGTCATCCTCTCGACAGGCGCGCGCTGGCGGCAGATGAACGTGCCGGGCGAGGACGCCTATAAGAACAAGGGCGTCGCCTATTGCCCGCATTGCGACGGCCCGTTGTTCAAGGGCAAGCGCGTCGCGGTGATCGGCGGCGGCAATTCGGGCGTAGAGGCGGCGATCGACCTCGCCGGGCTGGTCGCGCACGTCACGCTGATCGAATATGACACCGATCTGCGCGCCGATGCGGTGCTCCAGCGCAAGCTCGCCAGCCTGAACAACGTGCGCGTCATCACCTCGGCACTGACCACCGAAGTGCATGGCGACGGCGACAAGGTGACCGCGCTCTCCTATCGCGATCGCGCCCACGGCACGATGCACCGCGTCGAGCTGGAGGGGATCTTCGTCCAGATCGGGCTGGTGCCGAACACCGAATGGCTGGCGGGATCGATCGCATTGTCCCCGCGCGGCGAGATCGAGGTCGACGACCGCGGCCACACCTCGCAGCCCGGCATCTTCGCCGCCGGCGACGCGACCACGGTGCCGTTCAAGCAGATCGTGATCGCGATGGGCGACGGCTCGAAATCGGCACTGGCCGCGTTCGACCACCTCATCCGCCTGCCCGCGGAAGAGACGCACGATTGGGAAGAAGCGGCGGAGTAACCGCCTAAATCCTCCCCGGCACGGGGAGGTGGCACGGCGAAGCCGTGACGGAGGGGGGCTTCCACACGCGTCAAGGTTGCGGAAGCCCCCATCCACCATTCGCTTCGCGAACGGTCCCCCTTCCCGTGCCGGGGAGGACTTAGGGGTAGCGCCCTCCGCCGCGCCCCCCTATCTCCCGCCCCCATGGCAGCGACCTACCTCCCGACGCTGAAACAGCTGCAATATCTCGTTGCGCTGAAGGACGCGGGCCATTTCGGCCGTGCCGCCGACGCGTGCTTCGTCACCCAGTCGACGCTGTCCGCAGGGCTGCGCGAACTCGAAACGCTGATCGGCGTGACCTTGGTGGAGCGCACCCGCCGCGTCGTTCGCTTCACGCCTTTGGGCGACCGGATCGCCGATAAGGCGCGGCGCGTGCTGCGCGAGGCGGAGGAACTCGGCGACATCGCCCGTGCCGCCGGCCGGCCGCTGTCGGGCGAGATGCGGATGAGCGTCATTCCGACGATCGCGCCGTTCATGCTGCCGCACATCCTGCCGCGGCTGCGCCGCGACTATCCCGATCTCAAACTGTTCCTGCGCGAGGAGCCCTCGGGCGCCGCCTGCGAGGGGCTGCACAACGGCCGCACCGATTGCGTGCTGCTCGCCCTCCCCTTCGCCTGCGGCGACGTCGCCAGCCACGCTTTGTTCGACGATCGGTTGTTCGTCGCCTATCAGCCGCATGACATGCCGAGCGACCCGCCGATGATCCCGGCATCGCTGATCGACGAGACGCGGCTGCTGCTGCTCGAGGACGGCCATTGCCTCAAGGATCATGCGCTGTCCGCGTGCAACCGCCCCGAATTGCGCGCCGAGGCGACGATGCTCGGCACCTCGCTGCACACGATCGTGCAGATGGTCGATAACGGCCTCGGCATGACGATGCTGCCGGAGATGGCGCTGAAGGCCGGTATCCTCGACCATACCAATATCGTCGCGCGGCCGCTCGACGCCGACAATGCGGTGCGGCGGATCGCGCTGGTCTGGCGTCGCGCATCGCCGCGCGAAAAGGACTTCCAATTGCTTGCCGAGGCGCTCGCCGAAGCGCGGTGACCCCATAGGAGCCGATGTGATCCGATCCTTGCAGACCTCCGTACGGCGAGCCGCCGTCCTGCTCCTCGCCGCGGGCCTCGCCGGCTGCGTGCCGCCGGCGACCGCGCCGGTAAGCGCCCCGCCGCCGCCGCCCGCCGCCGCGGTCGTGCCGGTCGACCCCTCGCACATCGAATCCGATGCGATGATCGCCACCTCGATCGCCGCGACGCCGGGGCTGGGCACGCTGGCGGCCGAACTGCATACCGCGGAGCTGGATGCGCTGCTCGCCAGCAACGGCCCGTACACATTGTTCGCACCGACCGACACGGCGTTCACCCGGCTCGCGCCGGGGATCGCCCGCGACCTGCTCGCGCCGGAGAATCGCGCGGCGCTCGTTGCGCTGCTGCGCTATCATATCGTCCGGGGAACGATGACCACCGAACAGCTCACCGCCCGCATCCGCGCCGGCGGTGGCCGCACGATGCTGACCACGCTCGGCGGCCAGCCGATCACCGCGACGCTGACCGGCGACGTGATCACGCTGACCAGCGTGACGGGGAACCGCAGCTACGTGGAGGCGGCCGACGTCGCGCAGGCCAATGGCGTGATCCATGTCGTCAACGGCGTGCTGGTGCCGAATCTGCCGCAGTAATTGAATTCCTCCCCCGCCAGGGCAGGGCTATCGCATATGACGTTCCACGCAATGTTCCACGCAATGTGGGTACGTGACCTCTCGCGAGGTTGGAGTTTTCCAATTGAGCTGCGGGCCTCCGGCGCACGATCACAACTTAAAAATTTCATATGCGATAGCCCTGCCCGCCAGGGGGGGGGGTGGCGCGCCCGGAGAGCGTGACGGAGGGGAGGATACGGCGAGCTTCGCGTTTGTGGAAACGCCCCCTCCACCACCCGGCTGCGCCGGGCGGTCCCCCTCCCCCGCTAAAGCGAGGGAGGAACTAAGTGTCTTCCCAGCGCTTCGCCGCATCCATATCCGTGTCGCGCGCCTCGACCCAGCGTGTTTCGCCGGCGCGCGTCTCGCGCTTCCAGAACGGCGCATCGGTCTTCAGCCGGTCGATCAGATACGCGCATGCCTCCAGCGCCGCGGCGCGATGCGCCGAGGACGCCGCGACGAAGACGATCCGCGTGCCCGGCGTCATCGGCCCGACGCGATGCACGATCGTCGCGCCGCCGAGCGACCAGCGCTCCACCGCCCCGGCGGCGACACGGAACAGCGCCGCCTCGGTGGCGCCGGGATAATGTTCCAGTTCCAGCGTGCCGACGCCCCCCGCCTCGTCCTCGTCGGCGCGGACCAGCCCGGTGAAGGTCGCCACCGCGCCGGTCCCCGCCGCCGCCTCGGCGAGGGCCATTTCGGCGGCGATGTCGATCGCCTCGGGCGTGACGACGATACGGATCATCCGCCGGTCACCGGCGGGAACAGCGCCACCTCGCGCGCGCCGACGATCGTCGCGTCCATCGCCACGAACGCCTGATTGACCGCCGCGCGCAGCCGGCCGCGATCGGCCAGCGCCTCGGCGCCGATCGCGTCGCGCGCCGCCAGCCAGTCGACCAGCGCCGCCACCGTCGTCACCGCCGCGGGGACGTCGACCGTTTCCTGCGACCGGCCCATGCGCTCGCGTACCCAGGCGAAATAGAGCATCTCGAATCGCATCGGTCAGTCCATATGCTTCAGGCCGACGCGCAGGTAATCCCAGCCCGTCACCAGCGTCAGCGCCGCCGCCGCCCACAGACAGCCGAGCCCGGTCACCTTGATCCACGCCTGCGCGGGCAGCGCACCCGCGAGGATCAGCGCACCGAACGCGACGAGCTGCAGCGTCGTCTTCCACTTGGCGAGCTTCGACACCGGCAGCGACACCTGCAGGCCGGCGAGGAATTCGCGCAGCCCCGACACCGCAATCTCGCGCAGCAGAATGATCAGCGCGGCGATCAGATGGACGCCGGTGATCAGCGCGCTGTCGTCGTGCCGCGTGCCGACGAGCATCAGGATCACCGCGGCGACCATGATCTTGTCGGCGATCGGATCGAGGAACACGCCGAGCTTCGACACCGCGCCCTGCGCGCGGGCGAGATAGCCGTCGAAATAATCGGTGATCCCCATCAGGCAATAGAGCGCGAAGGCGATCCCGAACCCCGCCTCCCACCGCGGCCACCACAAGAAGGCGACGAGCAGCGGCACCGCGACGATCCGCGACAGCGTCAGGAGGTTGGGCAAGGTCAGCATCGTCGCCTTCCTACCCCGGCGCGGGAGCGGGCGGAACCCCTCCCCTCCCTGACCCCACTCCGTCACCCCGGCCTTGCGCCGGGGTCCCGCTTCTCTGGATGGCGCAAAAAAGCGGGATGCCGGATCGAGGCCGGCATGACGGAAGCCACAGGCGCCGTTGCGACACGCCGATCGGTCGTATGCGACTGCCCCGGCAAGGGAGGGGCGATGCGCGGCCACCTTCCCCGTTGGCGCGCTCTGCGCAAACCGCTATGCCGCGGGGAATACCGCCACGATCGAAGGCCGTTAATCGCATGTTGAATGCCATGGGGTTGCTGAAGCAGCGCCGCTTCCTGCCCCTTTTCACCACCCAGTTCCTCGGCGCCTTCAACGACAATCTGTTCAAGACGTCGATGGTGCTGTTCGCGACCTATGCGATCTTCAACGATCCGCACATGGAGACGAATTTCAACGCGCTGGCGACCGGCATCGCGATCCTGCCGTTCTTCCTGTTCTCGGCGCTCGCCGGGCAATTGGCCGACAGCCACGACAAGGCGCGGATCATCCGTATCGTCAAGACCGCCGAGATCGGCATCATGCTGCTCGGCGCGGCCGGCCTGATGGTCGCGCGGGCCGGCCTGCCGACGCTCGGCGTCGGGCTGATGCTGGGCGCGGTGCTGTTCCTCGGCGTCCATTCGACCTTCTTCGGGCCGATCAAATACGCCATCCTGCCGCAGCATCTGAAAGCGCACGACGTGCTCGGCGGCACCGGGCTGGTCGAGGCGGGCACCTATCTGGCGATCCTGCTCGGTACGATAGTCGCCGGCTATGTGCCGATCGAGGGTGCGGCGATCCTCGTGCTCGTCGTCGCGGTCATCGGCTGGTTCGCCGCGCGCCAGATCCCGCCGGCGCCGCGCGAGGGGCCGCGGCTCAAGCTCAACTACAATCCGTTCACCGCATCGTGGCGGCTGATCCGCACGACGATGCACATCCCGCGGCTGTTCATGGCGATCTGCGCGATCAGCTTCTTCTGGACGATCGGCGCGGTGCTGATCATCATCTTCCCGCCGCTGGTCAAGAACGTGCTCACCGCCGACAAGATGGTGGCGAGCGGCGCGATCGCGGTCTTTTCGGTCGGCGTCGCGATCGGATCGGTGGTGATCAATACAATGCTCAAAGGGCGGATCAGCGCGCGCTACTCGCCGCTGTCGGTGATCGCGATGGGCGGCTTCGTCGTCGTCTTCTCGCTGCTCTGCCGTACCTGGGTGCCGGCGGCGGCAGGCCAATATTACGACTGGACCGACTTCGTCGCGCAGCCGCGCGCGATCCCGATCATGCTGTGCCTGCTGGCGATCGCCACCACCGGCGGCATGTTCGTCGTGCCGCTCTACGCCTTCCTCACCACCACGGTGGAAAAGGACCAGACCGCGCGCACCGTCGCGGCGAACAACGTCGTCAATTCCGGCGCGATGACGCTGGGGTCGATCGCCGCGATCGGGATCAACATCGCCGGCGTCCAGCCGGTCGACATGCTGTTCCTCGTCGCCGCGATGTGCCTGATCTCGGCCTGGATCGCACAGCGGCTGCACCGCGCCTGCGATTGAGCCGGCGCTAGAACAGGAATGTGTAGAAGCAGGTGAAGAAGGCGGCGAAGCTGAGCAGGAACAGCTTCCAATCCTCGTCGTCGCTTTTCCTGATGTCGGGCAGCACCGGCGGCGGCAGCGTCCGCCGGAACGGGTGTCGGGCCGATTCATTGGTGAGGACGAGGCGTCTGGTCATGGCGAGGGTGTTAACGCCTCGTTTACGATATCGACCAGCGCCAAAGGTGGTTAAACCCGACCTGTCCACGGATGGGACGTTAACGATGAGGACCGTGTGATGAGTGTCGCGTTCCGCCGCGAGAGCGACGAGGAGCATCTGGAGCCCAAGTTCGAGCTGCCCATCCCCAGCGCGCCCAACCTCGTCACCGCCACCGGCAAGCGGCTGATCGAGGAGCGGATCGCCACGCTGGAGGCGGCGATCGCGGCGGCGGATGCGGCGGCGCTGGATGCGCTGCGCCGCGACCTGCGCTATTGGCAGACGCGCCGCACCACCGCCGTGCCCACCGCCGCGCCCGCCGACGGCAGCGCCGGCTTCGGCACGCGGGTGACGATCCGCCTCGCCGGCAAGACCCGGACGATCGCGATCGTCGGCGACGACGAGGCCGACCCGCACGCCGACCGGCTCGCCTACGGCGCGCCGCTGGCGCATGCGCTGATCGGCGCCGAGCCCGACGACGTCCTCGCCTTCAATGGTCGCGACGCGGCGATCGAGGTGCTCGCGGTCGAACCGATCGATCCGCCGGAGGATTAGGCGAGCTACGGGACCGGGGGGATCCCGTAGCTCGACCGTCGGGCACCGGGGAGCGCCCGGATGTCGATGGGTCGAAAGTGGGAGAGAACGCCACCGACGCGCGCATCGCTAGCCACGCCATATTGCCGCGATATTTCCGCTTTGGACCGTTCGAGACATCCGCAGGCAATGCGCCGGCGTGATGACCGCGCGAGAAGGAGCCCAGCCCATGCCGGCATCGCCGATGATCGCCACCTGCCTTGCGACCCGCCACCGCCCCGGCCGCAAACAGAGCGAGATCGGTGGCGTCCGCCGCGCGCGCTGCGTCTGCTGCGGCATGCAATTGATGCGCACCGCGATCAGCCGCCGCTGGATCATCGCCGACCAATTGGGGTGACGGAGGCACGGGGGCCGCCCGCCCCCGTCACACCGGCAACGTCACCCGCGCGATCGCGCCGCCGTCGGGATGGTTGGCGATCGTCGCGTCGCCGCCATGCGCCCGCGCGACGCCGCGCACGCTGCTCAACCCCAGACCGATCCCGCCGGTATCACGGTTGCGCGAGCGTTCGCCACGGAAGAAGGGTTCGAACAATCGATGCAGGTCCTCGGGCGCGATGCCGGGGCCGTGATCGCGCACCGCGATCAGCGCATGGCCGTCGATCCGGCTCAGCATCACCTCGGCATCGCCGCCATATTTCAACGCGTTGCCGACGAGGTTGGCGATCAGCGACTTCAGCCCCGCCGCATCGCCCTCGATCACCAGCGGCTCGCCCTCGTGCAGCGTCACCGGCTCGCCGCGGTCCTCCAGCTCGTCGGTGACGCTCTCGACCAGCGAGCGCAGGTCGAGCCGGCGCCGCTCGCCGATCTGGTTGCCGTCGCGGAAGAAGGCGAGCGCCGCCTGGATCATCGCCTGCATGTCGCGGATGTCCGCCTCGCTGGCGCTGCGCAGCGGCTCGGGCGCGCGCTCCAGCCGCAGGCCGAGCCGCATCAGCGGCGTGCGCAGATCGTGCGCGATCGCCGCGATCATCATCGTGCGATCCTCGACATAGCGGTTGAGCCGCGCCTGCATGCGGTTGAACGCCGCCGCCGCGTCGGCGATCTCCGCCGGCCCGCCGAGCGGCAACGGCGCCGCGCGCGGATCGCGGCCGAGCCGCTCCGCCGCCGCGCCGAACGCGGCGATCGGCTTGGTCAGCCGCCGCGCCAGCAGCCAGGCGAAGGGCGCGATCGCGACCAGGGCCGCGAGCAGCCACAGGAACGCCCGCCACCGCCAGCTCTCGAAACCGGTGCGCGCCGCGCGCGCGATCCGCCAGCTCCCGTCGGGCTGATGCACCGAGACGGTGAAGCGCCCGAACAGGATCTGGTTGCGCGCATCGGGCGAGCGCGCCCGTTCGGGATAGCCCTCGCGCCGCGGCATCGGCCCGAAGACGATCGGCGGCGGCCCGCCGAAATGGACATGGACGAGGTCGAGCGGCAGTTCGAGCTGCGCCGCCATCAGCCGGCGGATGCGGACGCTGCGCGCATCGTATGGCGCGGGGTTGCTCGCCTCGCGCGTCACCAGCACCTCGCCGGTCGCGTCGCGGCCGGTGCGCAGCGCGGTGGCGACCTGCGGCACCGAGAAGATGCGCGGCGTCGGCGGGGTGATGAACACGACCAGCGCGACGTTGAGCGCCTGCACCGTCGCGACGCTCAGCAGCATCACGAGGAAGACGCGCCAGAACAGCGACTTGGCGACCCAGCTTATCCCCAGCCGGGACGCCGGCCGCCAGCTCATGCCCGCGCCACCGCGGGCACGAACAGATAGCCTTCGTTGCGGATGGTGCGGATGATGTCGTCGCCGCCGCTGCGCAGCTTGCGCCGCAGCCGGCTGATCTGCACGTCGATCGCGCGATCGAACGCCTCGCTGTTGGGGCCGCGCGCCGCCTCGAGCAGCCATTCGCGCGACAGCACCCGCCGCGGCCGCTCGGCGAAGACGCGCAGCAGGGCGAATTCGCCGTCGGTCAGCCCGACCAGCACGCCCTGCGCATCGAACAATTCGTGCGCCATCAGGTCCATCGTCCAGCCGTCGAAGCTCAGCCGCGAGCGGTCGGCGGGCTCCGCCTGCTGGCGGCTGCGCAGCGCCGCGCGGACCGTGGCGATCACCTCGCGCGCGCTGCACGGCTTGGTCAGATAATGGCTCGCGCCAATCTCCAGCCCGACGATGCGGTCGCGCTCCTCGCCCAAGGCGCTCAGCATGATGACCGCCGGGCCACCGTCGCGGGTGATGCGGCGGCAGGCCGAGATACCGTCCTCGCCCGGCATCATCACGTCGAGCAGCACCGCGTCGATCCGGTCGCGCTCCAGCACCGCGTCCATTTCGCGGGTATTGGCCGCCGCCTGCACGCGATAGCCACGCGCGCCGAGGCTCTGGGTCAGCAGGGTGCGGATCTCGCGATCGTCGTCGACCACCAGGATCGCCGCCGGTTCGTCCCCCGATGCCCCTGCATTATGCTGTTGGCTCATCATCGCCCTCTCATGGCGTCGAATTGTTTCCGCCGGATAACCGCATGATACCGGGTTGCGGCGGTCGTGGACATCCAACCGCAACATTGAGCTGGTTCACAACGTCGATCACTCGGGGAACAGCCATGAACCGCACCATCGTCATCGCCCTGCTCGCCTGCTCCGCACCGGCCGCCGCCCAGCAGCCGCCCGCGCACGGCAACCACCGCACCTTCATCAGCCCGATGGGCCAGCCCTTCCACGGCGACGACGCCGCGCCCGACCCCGAACGCGCGTGGTTCGACGCGGCGGACGCCAACAAGGACGGCGCGATCACCCGAGTCGAATTCCAGGCCGACGCCAGCCGCTTCTTCGCGACGCTCGACCGCAAGCACGACGGCGAGATCGACCCCGACGACATCGATTATTACGAGAGCACGATCGCGCCGGAGGTGCGATCGGGCAGCGGCGGGCCGGGAGTGATCGCCAGCGGTTCCGATTCGGACGGCGGCGGCAAGGCGCCCGCCTATGACGCCGGCAAGCTCGGCGCGGCGCGCTTCAGCTATTTCCAGCTCCCCGAGCCGGTCACCGCCGCCGACCGCAACTTCAACCGCGGCGTCGATGCGCGCGAATTCGCCGACGCCGCCGACAAGCGCTTCGCCTCGCTCGACAAGAACCACGACGGCAAATTGAGCTGGGACGAACTGCCCCACGTCACCGGCCGCGCGGCCGCGATGAGCCGCGGCGGTGGCGGCGGGCGTAGCGGCGGTGGCGGTGGTGGCCATCGTGGCGGCGGCCGCCGCGGTGGCGGCATGGGCGGCGCCGGCAGCGGCTTCGGCGGCGCCGGTACGGGCCCCGGCGGCGACATGACCGGCTTGGGCAGAGACTAAATCCTCCCTCGCGAAGCGGGAGTGCAGGGTCGATCATGCCCCCGGCATGATCTTGGATTGCCGGGGGCAATCCAACCCTGCGCTGGGGACCGCCCGGCGCAGCCGGGTGGTGGAGGGGGCGTCTCCGCATACGGTAAGCGCACCGTATCCTCCCCCTCCGTCAGGCCTTCGGCCTGCCACCTCCCCCCGGCGGGGAGGAATTAAGGTAGCGCCCCGCAAAGCCGCCGGAGAACGGCGTCGACGGTCACCCCCGCCGACGGATCAATCCAGCCGCCGCGCCAGCTCCTTGTTGAGCCCCAGCGCCACCAGCGTGGCGAACGCGCCCGACAGCAGATACCCGCCCGCCGCCAGCAGCCCGAACTGGCTCGCCAGCACCAGCGCGGCGAGCGGCGCGAAGCCCGCACCGAACAGCCATGCCAGATCCGAGGTCAGCGCCGCGCCGGTGTAGCGCGCGCGCTTGGGAAAATTGTTGGTCACCGCGCCCGACGACTGGCCGAACGACAGGCCGAGCAGCACGAAGCCGCCGATCATGAACGCCAGCTCGCCCGCATCGCCGCCGGCGAGCAGCTGCGGCGCGAAGCCGCTGAACACCGCGATCGCCGCCGCGGTATAGCCGAGCACCGAACGTCGCCCGATCCGGTCGGCGAGCAGGCCCGAGATCACCACCGCGCCCAATCCGAAGAAGGCGCCGATGATCTCGATCCCCAGGAAGCGCGCGATATCCTCGTTGGTGTAGAGCGCGATCCACGACAGCGGGAACACCGTCACCATATGGAACAGCGCGAAGCTGGCGAGGGGTGCGAAGGCGCCGATGATGATGTTGCGCCACTGCGCCTTGACCGTCGCCGACACGCGCGACGGGGTCAGCTCGCGGGTCTCGAACAGCCGGCTGTATTCCGGCGTGACAACGATGCGCAGCCGGGCGAACAGCGCCACGACGTTGAGCGCGAAGGCGACGAAGAACGGATAGCGCCAGCCCCACGACAGGAAGTCGACGCCCTCCATATTGGCGAGCAGGAAGGCGAACAATGCGCTCGCCACGATCAGGCCGAGCGGCGCGCCGAGCTGCGGCACCATCGCATACCAGCCGCGCTTCTCCGGCGGCGCATTCAAGGCCAGCAGCGAGGCGAGCCCGTCCCAGGCGCCGCCGAGCGCGAGGCCCTGGCCGATGCGGAAGGCGGCGAGCAGGATCGCCGACCATATCCCCACCTCGGCATAGCCGGGCAGGAAGGCGAGCGACACGGTCGAGGTGCCGAGCAGGAACAACGCGATGGTCAGCTTGGTGCCGCGGCCGTGCTCGCGATCGACCCACATGAAGATCTGCGTGCCGATCGGCCGCGCGATGAACGCCAGCGGGAACAGCGCGAACGAATAGAGCGTCCCGGTCAGCCGGTCGACGTAGGGGAAGACCAGCGCCGGGAAGACGATGACCGAGGCGATCGCATAGCAGAAGAAGTCGAAGAATTCCGACGTGCGCCCGATGATGACGCCGATCGCGATCTCACCCGGGCGGACCTCATGGTCTCCCCGTGTGTTGACGGCACGTGCATCGCGTTCGAGCGATCCGGAATGGGCGGAAGCCACTGACATGTATCGCAGTCCTGTCGTCTCGCAGCCCGAGGGCCGTCGGTCATCAACGCGCCGCACCCGGTTTCGGACGCAGCGCCAGCATGACCCCTTACCGCAGCCGGTCGCGCACGGGGATAGGACAAAATGTCCTATTTTGCGGTGCAGCACACAGGCGTACCGGACCTGACGATGCGAACCCTCCCGTTCTCCCCTCTCCCGCCCCGTTCAGCGCGTGCCCTGCGCACCGCCGCCGCGCTTCTGGCGCCTGCCCTGCTGGGCGGGTGCAATTGGGTGGTGATGAACCCGTCCGGCGACGTCGCGCGGCAACAGGCCAATCTGATCCTGTGGTCGACCGGCCTGATGCTGCTCATCATCGTGCCGGTGATCGCGCTCACCATCCTGTTCGCGTGGAAATATCGCCACACCAACGAGGAGGCGGATTACGAGCCGCATTGGGACCATTCGACCGGGCTGGAGCTGATCATCTGGTCGGCGCCGCTGATGATCGTAATCGCGCTCGGCGCGCTGACCTGGATCAGCACCCACGCGCTCGATCCCTATCGCCCGCTGGCACGGCTGGAGCCGGGCAAGGTGCTGGCCAAGAACGACAAGCCGCTGGAGATCCAGGTGGTGTCGCTCGACTGGAAATGGCTGTTCATCTACCCCGAACAGGGTGTGGCGACGGTCAACGAGCTGGTCCTGCCGATGAACCGCCAGGTTCGCTTCCGGATCACCTCGTCGTCGGTGATGAACACCTTCTACGTCCCCGCGATGGCCGGCATGATCTATTCGATGCCGGGCATGGAGACGCGGCTGCACGCCGTGCTCAACAAGCCGGGCCGGTTCGAGGGCCTGTCCGCCAATTACAGCGGCGCCGGCTTCTCCGACATGCATTTCACCGTCGACAGCGTCGACGATGCCGGCTTCGCCAAATGGGCCTCCGAGGCACGCAGCGCGCCGGCGAAGCTCGACATGCCGACCTATGTCCAGCTCGAAAAGCCGAGCGAGAAGGTGCCGGCGATCCGCTACGCCGCGTTCCAGCCGCAATTGTTCGACCGCATCCTCGGCATGTGCACCAAGCCGGGCGAGACCTGCATGCAGGCGACGATGATGAAGGACGGCGCCAGGGACCCGCATCGCGACAGCGGCCATGGCGCCCCGGTCAACGACAGCGGCCATATGCGCGGCAGCGAATCGAAGGGCGCCCTGGAGAAGGCTCCCGAGGAGAAGGGCAGCAGCCCGCACCGTAACGCCCCCCGTCCCGCCCCGCCCGGCAGCAACAAACCCGGCGCCGAAGACAATCGCTCGATGACCTCCGCCGCCCCGCTGCCCGCCATGCTGACCGGCCTCACCGCCGCCGCCCGTTCCTAGGACCGACCTGATGTCCGATGCTTTGCTCAAGACGATTTTCGGGCGCCTGACGCTCGAGAGTTTCCCCATTCACGAACCGATCCTGATCGGCACCTTCGCCGTCGTGGCGATGGGTGGTGCCGCGCTGATCGCCGCGCTGACCTATTTCAAGGTCTGGGGCTATCTGTGGAAGGAATGGTTCACCTCGGTGGACCATAAGAAGATCGGGATCATGTATATGATCCTCGGCATCGTCATGCTGCTGCGTGGCTTTTCCGATGCGCTCATGATGCGCGCGCAACAGGCGATGGCGTTCGGCCCGAACGAGGGCTTCCTGCCCGCGCACCATTACGACCAGGTGTTCACCGCGCACGGCGTCATCATGATCTTCTTCGTGGCGATGCCCTTCGTCACCGGTCTGATGAACTATGTCGTCCCGCTCCAGATCGGCGCGCGCGACGTCTCCTTCCCGTTCCTTAACAATTTCAGCTTCTGGATGACCGCCGCGGGTGCCGCGATCGTCATGGCCAGCCTGTTCGTCGGCGAGTTCGCCCGCACCGGCTGGCTGGCGATGGCGCCTTTGTCGGGGCTCGATTATTCGCCCGATGTCGGCGTCGATTATTACATCTGGTCGTTGCAGATCGCCGGCGTCGGGACATTGCTGTCGGGCGTCAACCTGCTCGCGACGATCATCAAGATGCGCGCGCCGGGCATGAGCCTGATGAAGATGCCGATCTTCACCTGGTCGGCGCTCGCCACCAACGTGCTGATCGTCGCCGCTTTCCCGGTCCTGACCGCGGTGCTCGCGATGCTCAGCCTCGACCGTAACATCGGCACGCATTTCTTCACCAACACCATGGGCGGCAACCCCATGATGTACGTCAACATGATCTGGATCTGGGGCCACCCGGAGGTCTACATCCTGATCCTGCCGGCGTTCGGCGTGTTCAGCGAGGTCACCTCGACCTTCTGCGGCAAGCGGCTCTTCGGCTATACGTCGATGGTCTACGCGCTGCTGGTCATCACCATCCTCGCCTATCTCGTCTGGCTGCACCATTTCTTCACCATGGGGTCGGGGGCGAGCGTCAATTCGTTCTTCGGCATCACCACGATGATCATCTCGATCCCGACCGGGGCCAAGATCTTCAACTGGCTGTTCACCATGTACAAGGGCCGCATCCGCTTCGAACTGCCGATGATGTGGACGATCGCGTTCATGATCACCTTCGTCATCGGCGGCATGACCGGCGTGCTGCTCGCCGTACCGCCCGCCGACTTCGTGCTGCACAATTCGCTGTTCCTGATCGCGCACTTCCACAACGTGATCATCGGCGGCGTGCTGTTCGGCATGTTCGCGGGGATCAATTACTGGTTCCCGAAGGCGTTCGGCTTCAAGCTCGACAAGAAGTGGGGCACGATCAGCTTCTGGTTCTGGGTCATCGGCTTCTACGTCGCGTTCATGCCGCTCTACGTGCTCGGCCTGATGGGCGTGACGCGTCGCCTGCGCCACTTCGAGGACCCGTCGCTGCAGATCTGGTTCATCATCGCCGCGATCGGCGCCGCGATGATCGCGGTCGGCATCGCCGCCTTCCTGATCCAGTTCTACGTCAGCTTCCGCAACCGCGAGGCGCTGCGCGACTTCACCGGTGATCCGTGGAACGCCCGCAGCCTCGAATGGGCGACCTCGTCGCCGCCGCCGGCGTACAATTTCGCCTTCACGCCCGTCGTCCGCGATCTGGACGCCTGGTACGACATGAAGTCGAACGGCGCCGAACGGCCGATCACCGGCTTCCGCGACATCCACATGCCGCGCAACACCGGCGCCGGCATCATCCTGGCCGGTTTCTCGATGGTCATCGGACTGGCGATGATCTGGTACATCTGGTGGCTCGCCGCGCTGGCGTTCGTCGGATTGCTGGCGGTCGCGATCGGCCACACCTTCAACTATGACCGCGATTTCTACATCACCGCCGCCGAAGTCACCGCCGCCGAGGACGAACATACCCGGCAGCTGACCACGCACGCAGCGGTCGCGGGGGCCTGAGGACCATGAGCGAAGCAACCATCCCACCGGGCACACAGGCCCCGGTCTTCTACGAGACCGACGAACATCATCACGACGCCGGCGGCAGCACGATGCTGGGCTTCTGGCTGTACCTGATGAGCGACTGCCTGATCTTCGCCATGCTGTTCGCGGCCTATGGCGTCTACGGCGGCAGCTATGCCGGCGGACCGCAGCCGCACGAGATTTTCGAGCTGCCGCTGGTGGCGCTGAACACCTCGATGCTGCTGCTGTCGTCGATCACCTACGGCTTCGCCATGCTGGCGATGAACGACGGCAAGGTGCGTGCGACGCAGGGCTGGCTGGCGATCACCGGCCTGTTCGGCCTCGCCTTCCTCTGCATCGAGCTCTACGAATTCTCGACGCTGATCCACGAAGGCGCCGGGCCGCAGCGCAGCGCCTTCCTGTCGTCCTTCTTCACCCTGGTCGGCACGCACGGTCTGCACGTCACCTTCGGCCTGATCTGGCTGGTGACGCTGATGGTGCAGGTCGGCCGCAAGGGGCTGATCGCCGCCAACCAGCGCCGCCTGCAATGCCTGTCGCTGTTCTGGCACTTTCTCGACGTGATCTGGATCGGCGTCTTCACCTTCGTCTATTTGCTGGGAGTGCTGCGATGAGCGCGGACACGCATCACGGTCACGACGCGCACGGTCACGATGCGCACGACAATGCGCATGGCCACGGCCATTCGTCCGAAGGCGCGCACGGCAGCCGCAGGGATTACGTGATCGGCTTCGTCCTGTCGGTGATCCTCACCGCGATTCCCTTCGGGCTGGTGATGAGCGGCGTCATCGTCGACGCGCGGATCACCGCGGGCGTCGTCATGGTGTTCGCGCTGGTGCAGATCGTCGTCCACATGATCTACTTCCTGCACATGAACTCCAAGTCGGAGAATGGCTGGACGCTGATGGCGCTGATCTTCACGATCATCGTCCTGACGATCTGTCTCGCCGGCTCGCTCTGGGTCATGTATCACATGAACACGAACATGATGCCGAGCATGGACGCGAGCGCGATGTGAGCCATCCCGCGTCCCGCCGTGGATGGGCGACCGGCGCGATGCTGGTCGTCATCGCGCTGCTGATCGGCCTCGGCATCTGGCAGCTCGAACGGCGGACGTGGAAGCTCGCGCTGATCGCGCATACCGAAGCGCAACTCGCCAGTCCGCCCGTCCCCGCACCGGGGCCGGCGGCCTGGCCGGGCGTCGGCAACGACGACGCCTATCGCCCGGTCCTCGCGACCGGCCGTTACCGCACCGGCGCCGACACCTATGTGCAGTCGGTCACCGATCTCGGCGGCGGGTTCTGGGTACTCACCCCCTTCGTCACGGATCGCGGCTTCACCGTGCTGATCAACCGCGGCTTCGTCCCCGGCGAGCAGCGCAGCCGCGTCGCCCCCTCCGCCGCGCCGCAGACCGTCCGCGGCCTGCTTCGTCTCGGCGAACCCGGCGGCGGCTTCCTGCGCAGCAACGATCCCGCGGCCGACCGCTGGTATTCGCGCGACGTCGCCGGAATCGCCGCGGCCAAGCATCTCGGCCCGGTCGCCCCCTATTTCATCGATGCCAGCGAACCCAAGACCGGCTGGCCGCGCGGTGGCCTCACCGTCGTCCGCTTCCACAACAGCCATCTGGTCTATGCGCTGACCTGGTTCGGGATGGCGGCACTGGTCGCGCTGATGGCATGGCGGGTCCGCCGCCCGCGCTGACCCGCGTCAGTCGTCCAGCTTCGCGCCGTCGACGATCCGCTCGGCCCGGTCGCGCTCGGCGGCATCGGCCGCGCGCTCGGCCTTGCTCCGCCCGAACTTGGCACGATTGGCCTCGGCGGTCCGCGCCGCGACGGCACGATCGCGCGCCTTGCGCGCCAGACGCAGATTGATGATCTCGGGCATAGGGAACCTCATATCAGTCCTCCCCCGCCAAGGGGAGGTGGCACGGCGAAGCCGTGACGGAGGGGGAGGACAGGGTGGGAGCCTCGTTGCACAGCTCCGACCCTTACCTCCCCCTCCACCATCCGGCTGACGCCGAACGGTCCCCCTCCCCCTGGCGGGGGAGGATTAAGCCGCCGCCCGCGCTTCAGCCGCGCGCCTCACCACACACCAGCGCTCCCATTCGTCGCGTGCATCCGCCAGCGCGCGATGCGCGGGCACGTCGCGGTCGCGCACCTCGGCCAGCGTCACCACCTCCGCCACCGCGCGCCCGAGCAGCTCCGTCGGCACGACGTCGCGCAGGATCGCGGTCGCCGTGTCGCGCTGCGCCTCCTCGGTGTCGCGCAGTCGCAGTGCGTGGCGCGGCAGCTTCGCCGCGCGCAGCAGCGCGCTCAGCCATTTGCCGTCCCACGACGGCGCACTCGCGAACAGCTCATGCCCGCTGAGCGTCTCGATCATCCGCCGCGCGACGGCGTCGTGCGGCATCCCCTCCGCCTCCAGCCGCGCGCGCGGGATATGGTGGATCGCCTCGGCGGCCGCGTCCCAATCGGTCCATTGCGTCGCCGGGCGGATCAGATGGCTTTCCTCGCGCCCGTCCTCGAACACCCAGGCGACCTCGATCGGATAGCTCAGCTTGGCGAGCGACGAGGCTTCGAAATCGAGGAATACGAGCATGATCCGCCAACGCCTAAGCGGGCGGAAGGGGTGCGTCTAGCCGCCCTGCCCCGATCGCCGCCACGCGCCGCGCGCCCATCGCCCGACCAGCGCCGGCAGTCCGGGCCGCAGCAGCAGCCAGTCGCGGATCGCCGGCCCCTTGTCGGCGCCGATCACCTGTTTGTAGCCGCTGTCCCCCGCGCCCCAGTCGACGCGGGCGATGCCCCGCCCCAGCGCCTCGACGAGATTGCGATAATAGAGCAGTTTGCCCGGCGAATGTTTGGCGAACGCGGGATCGTAGCTGTTGGCGATCGCATATTTGAGGTCGCCCGCATCGATGTCGAACGAGAAGGCGGCGGGCTTGCCGTCGATCGTCAGCAACGCCGCACGCAGCATGCCGGCGATCACCGGGTCCGCCGCCGCCGCACGCCAGAACGCACCGTGGCCGGTGGTGGTGAACTTAGCGTCGGAGCCGTCGGTGCGCGCCGTGATCCAGCTTACCGTCTCGATCTGCGTGAGCATGTCGAACGCCGCGGGCCAGTCCGCGCCGCTGAGGAAGCGCCATTCCGTCGCGCCGTGGCTGGCGAGATGCTTCTCGTGGAAGCGGTTCTTGCGCAGTGTCGATCCGCGCGGCCAGCCTTCCGCCTGCAGCGCCGCCATGTCGAGCAGCCAGCTGTCGGCGACGAACCGGTCGAGCACCGCCCAGCCGCCCGCCCGCGCCGCCGCGATCAGCGGTGCCGCCGCCGCATCGTCGTCATAGACCGGGCCGATCCGCAATCCGTTGACCGCCCCGGCCAGCGTCGCCAGCGCCGCGCGCAGCGTCGCCTCGCCCGCCCCGGTAGCGAGCGGAAAGCTGCGGAACGGCCAATAACTCCCCGGCACCGCCGCCAGCCGCGCCCAGCGCGGCCCGACGCCGACGAACGGCAGCGCGCAGGTCGGCACGCCGTCCTCCTCGACCAGCAGCGTCCGCGCCCGCCCGCCGTAAGCGCCGAGCGCCGCGGCGAACCAGCCGTAGCGCAGGAAACCGTGGCTCGCCGCGGCACGCGCGGCGACGTCGTCGATCCCCGCGGACAGCCCGTCGCCGACGGTGGCGCGCGCCACCGGGGGCAGCCGCTGGAATTCGGCAAGGAGCATCGCTTCGGTCACCCCGGCGCATCTAATCGCCACGCCTTACCAATCGGTGCAGATTGCGGCGAGCCGTGCACCCTTTCGCCTCGCGCGACGCGCCCTATGATGGGGCCATGCCAGTGTTCTTCCAGGTTTCGACGATCGCCCAGACGATCCAGCTGTCGCTCGCGCCGGTGTTCATGCTGGCGGCGATCGGCCAGATCCTCAACGTCCTCGCCGGACGGCTCGCCCGCGTCATCGACCGCGCCCGCATCCTCGAAGAGCGCGTGCTCGGCACCGAGAGCGGCGCGGACCGCGCGCGCGACGTCTGGGAACTCAAATTGCTCGACGAACGCATGTCGATCATCAACGCGGCCTTGTTCCTGTCGGTGTCCAGCGCGGTGATGGCCTGCGTCGTCATCGCGTTGCTGTTCATCGCCAATATCGCCAAATTCCATATCGGCACCTGGATCGCCCTGGTCTTCATCGTCGCGGTGGCGCTGCTGATCTGCTGCCTCACCGCCTTCATGTGGGAGGTGCGCGTGTCGCTGCGCGCGATCCACGTCCGCAAGGAGATCCTGTCGTGAGCCACGCCGTCGAGCGCCGCCTGTTGCAGGCGGTGGTGGCGCTCGCCTGCCTGGTGCCGCTGTCGGTCGGCGGGCAGAGCGTGCTGCACGGTCCCGGCTTCCTCGGCCATCCGCCGGTGATCCCCAACGATCTCGACAGCCATTTCCGCTATATTTCGGGCATCTTCCTCGGCGTCGGCATCGCCTTCGCGAGCTGCGTGCCGCAGATCGAGGCGACCGGCCCGCGCTTCCGCCTGCTCGGCGCGCTCGTCGTGGCGGGCGGCCTGTCGCGCGTCGTCTCGCTGATCGCGGTCGGGCCGCCGTCGCCGGGCCATCTGTTCGGCTTCGCGATGGAATTGGGCGCGGTGCCGCTGCTGATGCTCTGGCAGGCGGCGTTCGCGCGGCGCTGGCGCGCGGCGCACTGATCCAGCCGCCTGCCGGGGTCAGGCGTGGACGAGCGTCCCCGCGCCCTCCGAGGTGAAGATTTCCAGCAGCATCGCATGCGGCACGCGGCCGTCGAGGATCACCGCGGCATCGACCCCGGCCTCGACCGCGGCGACGCAGGTCTCCACCTTGGGGATCATCCCGCCGGAAATCGTGCCGTCCGCCTTGAGCGCAGCGATCCGCGCCGGATCGAGATCGGTCAGCAGCGTCTTCTGCTTGTCGAGCACGCCGGCGACGTCGGTCAGCAGGAAGAAACGCGCCGCGCCGAGCGCGCCGGCGATCGCCCCCGCCATCGTATCGGCGTTGATATTGTAGGTCTGGCCGTCGGCGCCCATCGCGATCGGTGCGATCACCGGGATGATGCCGCTCGCCGACAGCGTGTCGATGATCGTCCGGTCGACCGCGACCGGTTCGCCGACGAAGCCCAGGTCGACGTGCCGCTCGATCCCCTGCAACGTATCCGGCGTCTCGCGGCCGACTTTCTTGGCGGTGACCAGATTGGCGTCCTTGCCCGAGATGCCGACCGCGCGGCCGCCGGCCTGGCCGATCCAGGCGACGATTTCCTTGTTGATCGATCCGGCGAGCACCATCTCCGCGATCCGCGCCGTCTCGGCATCGGTGACGCGCAGCCCGTCGACGAAGCGCGATTCGACGCCCAGCCGCTTGAGCATCGCGCCGATCTGCGGCCCGCCGCCATGGACGACGACCGGGTTGATGCCGACCGCCTTGAGCAGCACGACATCCTCGGCAAAGTCGCGCGCCAGCTCGGGATCGCCCATCGCATGGCCGCCGTATTTCACCACGAACGTCTTGCCCGCATAGCGCTGCAGATAGGGCAGCGCGTCGGTCAGCGTTTCGGCCTTGGCGAGCAGCGCGGCAGTGGCGATCGAGTCGGTCATGCGCGCGCCTTTACCCGCGGATCGCGCGGCTTCAAAGCCTCTGTGGCAAGTGCTTCGATGTAGATCATATTCACCTGATGCGCTCTCCCATCGGGAGAGGGAGAGACGCCGAAGGCGATGATGGGTGAGGACGGCAGCGCGCTACCGCCGCCCCTCCAGCCCTTCCCCCACATCCGCCTGCGCGAGATAGCGCGGCGTCACCCGCGCCTGCGCGCGCTGTTCATAGGCATAGCCCGCGCCCAGCACCGTCGCCTCGCCGCCCTTGGTGGCGATGAACGACAGCCCGACCGGCAGCCCCTTGGCGAGCCCCATCGGCACGGTGAGATTGGGATAGCCCGCGATCGCCGGCAGCTCCGACGACGACGGCCCGCCATATTGGTCGCCGTGCACCGGGTCGCTCAGCCACGCCTGCGCATAGGTCGGCTCGACCAGCAGCCGCGCGCCGGCGCGGCGCAGCATGCCGTCGATCGCCTCGCTCGCCTGGCGCAGCGAGGTCGCCCGCGCCGTCTTGTAGGCGGGATCGCCGAGCCCCTTGGTCTGCGCCGCCGCCTCGAACGTCTCCTGCTGGAAGAACGGCATCTCCTCGGCGGCATGCGCGCGGTTGAAGGCGATGAGCTGGTCGAGCGTCCGCGCGGTCACCGCCGGCGGGGTGGTCGCCAGATAGGCGTCGAGATCGGCCTTCAGCTCGGTCTTGAGCACGGTGAACTCGGCGTCGCCGATCCCGTCGAGCTTGGGCGGATCGACCGGCACCAGCACCGCCCCCGCCGCCCTCAGCACCGCGAGCGCGGCATCGAACGTCGCCGTCACCTCGACCGACAGGCCCTCCGGCCGCACCACGGCGACGCGCACGCCCGACAGCGCGCTCACCGACAGCCCCGCGGCATAGTCGCGGCGCACCGCCCCCGCGGTCGCGGGATCGGCGGGATCGGCGGCGACCATCGCCGACAGCAGGATCGCCGCGTCGCGCACGCTGCGCGCCATCGGCCCCGGCGTGTCCTGCGAATGGCTGATCGGCACGACATGCGTGCGGCTGACCAGCCCGATCGACGGCTTCAGCCCGACCAGCCCGTTGATCGACGACGGACAGACCACCGACCCGTCGGTCTCCGTCCCCACCGCCGCCGCGGCGAAGCTCGCCGCCACCGCCGCGCCCGATCCCGACGACGATCCGCATGCGGTGCGGTCGAGCGCATAGGGATTGCGCACCAGCCCACCGACCGCGCTCCACCCGCTCATCGCATGGCTTGACCGGATATTGGCCCATTCGCTCAGGTTGGTCTTGCCGAGGATCACCGCGCCCGCCGCGCGCAGCGCCGCCACCACCGGTGCGTCGCGCCGCGTGACATTGTCCTTGAGCGCGAGGCTGCCCGCGGTCGTCGCCATCGGATCGGCGGTTTCGATATTGTCCTTGATCAGCACCGGCACGCCGTGCAGCGGGCCGCGGATGCGCCCCGCCCTACGCTCGGCGTCGAGCACCTTGGCCTGCGCCAGCGCGTCGGGATTGACCGCGATCACGCTGCGCAGCGTCGGCCCCTTGCGATCCATCGCGGCGATCCGGTCGAGATAGGCGCGCGTCACCTCGACGCTCGACGCCTTGCCCGCGGTCATCAGCGCCTGGACCTGTTCGAGCGACGCCTCCTCGACCCGCGGCGTCCTGGCCGCGGCGGGCAGCGTCGTTGCGGACAGTCCGGTTGCGGCGAGCAGAACCGCTGAAAAGAGCCGATACATGGAACCCCCTGTGCTTTTCGAGCGATGCTAGGGCCGTAGCGGCGGCGCGCAAGCACTCCGCAACGCCGACTATCCACCGTTTCACCCCACGCCTCCGCCATATTGATCGGGATCAGGACGATGACAGCGCGCATAGCAAGATCGGCCGCCGCGATCCTGGTGCTGCTGATCGTCGTCGTCGGCCTCGCGGTGACGATCGTGCCGCGCTTCCTCGACCGCCTGTATTACGAAGGCCCGGCGAGCGATCATTACGACGGCGCGCGCTTCTACAATCCGGACGGCGACCAGGACACGCAGCGCCTGCCCGGCGGCGGCAGCCGCGCCGGTTTCCTGTGGCGCCAGTTGACCGGTCGCGACGGACGCCCGCCATGGCCGGCGCAGGTGCCCGTCGCCCCGTCGCGACCCGCCGCCCGCGTGATGGGCGAGCGGATGGTGGTGACGTGGATCGGCCATGCCACCGTCTTGATCCAGACGCAGGGCCTCAACATCCTCACCGACCCGATCTACGCCGACCATGCCGGTCCGCTCGGCTTCGGGCCGCGGCGCGTCGCCGCCCCCGGCGTGCGGTTCGAGGATCTGCCCAGGATCGACCTCGTCCTCGTCAGCCACGATCATTACGACCATCTCGATCAGGCGGCGCTGCGCCGGCTGTGGCAGCGCGACCGGCCGGGGATCGTCACCAGCCTCGGCAACGACAGCGTCATCGGGCAGGTCGGCGCCAAGGCGCTGGCGCTCGACTGGGGCGGCAGCGCGACGCTGACCGCGGCGGGGCTGCGCGACACCAGCCGCGACATCCGCTGCGATCCCGACAGCTGGTGCCCCGGCGACCGCGCGCAGGTGTTCGTCACCCGCAACCATCATTGGGGCAGCCGCTGGTTCACCGATCGCAACCGCGCGCTCTGGTCGAGCTTCGTCGTCCGCCTGCCGAGCGGCGGCAACATCTTCTTCGCCGGCGACACCGGCTTCGGCGACGGCCTGTGGCCCGCCGAGGCCGCGGCCTACGGCCCGGTCCGTTTCGCGATGATCCCGATCGGCGCCTTCCGCTTCCAGCCCGGCGAGATGCGCTCGGGCAGCCACGTCGGCCCCGCCGAGACGGCGCTGATCCACCAGCGGCTCGGCGCGGCGCGCTCGCTGCCGATCCATTGGGGCACGTTCCGATTGTCGTACGAAGGCTATGACACGCCGCCGAAACTGCTCGCCGCGGCGATGCGCTGCACCGGCGGCAGCGGCTTCGCGGCGGAGCGGCTCGGCGTGCCGTTCGAGGTGGCGCCCTATGCGAAGCCGGTGACGGGCAAGCCGATGACTCCGCCCGAGATGATGCGCTGCCTCGATACGCCGGAGGTGAAGGCGTTGCCGTAAAAGCCCCTTGAGAGGAAATCGCCCCCTCATTCGTCATCCCGGCGAAAGCCGGGACCCATGGACGCGGGACATTCGAGGGGTCCGCACCCTCTCGGATCGCACCGAAACCATGGGTCCCGGCTTTCGCCGGGATGACGAGGATTGGGGCGTCCCGCCGACGCCCCACCCCTCAATCCACGAACGCGCGCTCGATCACATACGTCCCGGCCTTGGCGTTCGAGCCTTCCTCGAACCCCAGCCCGTCGAGCATCGCCGCGGTCTCGCGGATCATCGCCATCGATCCGCACAGCATGATCCGGTCGGTCTCGGGGTCGAGCCGCTTCGCCCCCTGCACCGGATCGCCGAACAGCGCCGCGCTCTCGATCAGGTCGCCGATCCGGCCGGTGGTGCGGAACGGCTCGCGCGTCACCGTCGGGATATAATGGAATTGCGTCGCCGCTTCGTCCGACACCAGCGGGTCCTCGGCCAGCCGCGCGTGCAGCTCGTCGTGATAGGCGAGGTCGCTGACCTGCCGCACCGAATGGACCAGGATCACCTGATCGAACATGCTGTATACGTCGGGATCGCGCGCCAGGCTGAGGAACGGCGCCAGCCCGGTGCCGGTCGAGAAGAAGAACAGGCGCTTGCCGCCGACCAGCGCGTCGGTGACCAGGGTACCGGTCGGCTTCTTGCCCATATATACCTCGTCGCCCGGCTCGATCAGCTGGAGCTTGGACGTCAGCGGCCCGTCTTCGACCTTGATCGAGAGGAATTCGATCTCCTCGGCATAATGCGGGCTGGCGATCGAATATGCGCGCATGATCGGCTTCGCATTCTCACCGTCGCCGGGCAGGCCGATCATCACGAACTCGCCCGAGCGGAAGCGGAAGCTCGCCGGCCGCTCGACCGCGAAGCTGAACAGCCGGTCGTTCCAGTGGCGCACCCACAATACCTTGACGTTCACGAACGCCTTGGTTTCGGGCAGGGTCTTGGGGGAACGGAGATCGGTCATGCGCGACGGGCTTCGGGTTGTTTGCGAAGGGATCGCATTATGAACCCTGCGCCGCCGGGTCAACCAAAGCAAAGCTTGTGACGCCCCTGCGCGGTCATTGCCGAGCTTGCGCCACTACCCCATATCCGTTCCCGATATGGCCATCCAGATCCGCACCAGCCTCGCCGAACCCGAAACCGGCGAGACTTTCGTCCCGCATCGTCCCGCCCGGCCCGACAAGGTCGAGGGCGGCAAGCGGTTCACGCTGGTCAGCGAATACAGCCCGAGCGGCGACCAGCCGACCGCGATCGCCGAACTGACCTCGACGGCCCGCGCCGGCGAGAAGGATCAGGTGCTGCTCGGCGTCACCGGCTCGGGCAAGACCTTCACCATGGCCAAGGTGATCGAAGAATTGCAGCGCCCGGCGCTGATCCTCGCCCCCAACAAGATCCTCGCGGCGCAGCTCTACGGCGAGTTCAAGAGCTTCTTCCCCGACAATGCCGTCGAATATTTCGTCAGTTACTACGATTACTACCAGCCCGAGGCCTATGTCGCGCGCTCGGACACTTATATCGAGAAGGAATCGTCGACCAACGAGTCGATCGACCGGATGCGCCATTCGGCGACGCGGTCGCTGCTCGAACGCGACGATTGCATCATCGTCGCCTCGGTGTCGTGCCTGTACGGTATCGGTTCGGTCGAAACCTATTCGGCGATGATCTTCGACCTCAAGAAGGGCGCCTCCGTCGACCAGCGCGAGATCGTCCGCAAGCTCGTCGCGCTCCAGTACAAGCGCAACGACGCCGGCTTCGCGCGCGGCAATTTCCGCGTGAAGGGCGACACGCTGGAAATCTTCCCGTCGCATTACGAAGACAGCGCGTGGCGGATCAGCTTCTTCGGCAACGACATCGAAGACATCATCGAATTCGACCCGCTGACCGGCAAGAAGGTCGCCAGCCTCAACAGCGTGCGCGTCTACGCCAACAGCCATTACGTCACGCCCGGCCCGACGCTCAAACAGGCGGGCGACGCTATCAAGCACGAACTCGCCGAACGGCTCAAGGAACTGGTCGCCGAGGGCAAATTGCTCGAGGCGCAACGGCTGGAGCAGCGCACCAATTTCGACCTCGAGATGATCGCCGCCACCGGCTCGTGCGCGGGCATCGAGAATTACAGCCGCTTCCTCACCGGCCGCCTGCCCGGCGAGCCGCCGCCCACCCTGTTCGAATATCTCCCCGAGAATGCGCTGCTGTTCGTCGACGAGAGCCACCAGACGGTGCCGCAGATCGGCGCGATGGCGCGCGGCGATCACCGTCGCAAGATCACGCTCGCCGAATATGGCTTCCGCCTGCCGTCGTGCATCGACAACCGGCCGTTGCGCTTCAACGAATGGGACGCGATGCGCCCGCAAACGGTCAGCGTCTCGGCGACGCCGGGCAATTGGGAGATGGAGCAGACCGGCGGCGTCTTTGCCGAACAGGTCATCCGCCCCACCGGCCTCATCGATCCGCCCGTCGAGATCAAGCCGGTCGAGGAACAGGTCCAGGACCTGATCCACGAATGCCACAAGACCACCGCCGCCGGCTATCGCACGCTGGTGACGACGCTGACCAAGCGCATGTCCGAGGATCTGACCGAATATATGCACGAGGCGGGGATCAAGGTCCGCTACATGCATAGCGACGTCGAGACGCTGGAGCGTATCGAGCTGATCCGCGATCTGCGCCTCGGCGTCTACGACGTGCTGATCGGCATCAACCTTCTGCGCGAGGGATTGGACATTCCCGAATGCGGGCTGGTCGCGATCCTCGACGCCGACAAGGAAGGCTTCTTGCGCTCGGAAACGTCGCTGATCCAGACGATCGGCCGCGCCGCGCGCAACGTCGACGGCCGCGTCATCCTCTACGCCGACCGCATCACCGGCTCGATGGAGCGGGCGATGAACGAGACCGCGCGCCGCCGCGAGAAGCAGGAGGAATATAACCGCGAACACGGCATCACGCCGACGACTATCCGCCGCAACATCGGCGACATCATCGCGCACGTGAGCCAGGGCGATCAGGTCACCGTGCCCATCGACGAGGACCGGCCGCACATGGTCGGCCACAATCTGCGCGCCTATATCGAGGATCTCGAAAAGCGGATGCGCAAGGCGGCGAGCGACCTCGAATTCGAGGAGGCCGGCCGCCTGCGCGACGAGATCCGCCAGCTGGAGAACGAGGAGCTCGGCCTGCCCGCCGCCGAACACAAGGCGCCGGTGATGGGCCGCTCGAACGAAGGCAAGCCGGGGACGCGCAAGACCCGCTACGGCAAGGCGCAGGCGATGCGGATGGGCGGCAAGCGCGGCGGCCGGTGATCGGCGTCGATCAGCCGTAATAGAGGTGTGGGAAGTGGCTACGGATCGGGTGAAAGGATGGCCCCATGATCCGCAGCTTCGCCGACGTCGAAACGCATGGCATATTTCGCGGCAACCGCGTCCGGCGGCTGCCGCCCACCATCCATGACCCGGCCCGGCGAAAACTCCGGCAGCTGGAGGCGGCGGATCGCTTGGACGATATGCGGCAACCGCCCGGCAATCGACTCGAACAGTTGAAAGGCCATGCGCCTCCCCGATATAGTGTCCGCATCAACGATCAGTGGCGGCTCACCTTCCGCTGGTCAGACGGAGGCGCGGACGATGTCCGGATCGAGGATTACCATCGCGGATGAGGACCGGCTGGACAACGTCCATCCGGGCGACATCCTGCGCGAGGACTTTTTGATCGGATCGGCGATCCCGCTCGATGAGGTATCCGCAAGAACCGGAATCGATCGAGCGTTATTGGAAGCGATTGTTGGCGGCCAGCGCGCCGTCGATGCGTCGATCGATGCGCGACTGACACGATATTTCGGGATGTCGCACGGGTTCTTCCTGCGTCTGCAGAACAGCTACGACCTGGAGGAAGTCGAGCGCAGCGAAGGCGATGCGCTCGATCTGATCGTTCCCCGCGCCGCTTGACCGCCCGCGCGGCTTAGCCGGTCGTCAAATTCGCCGCGCTCACCCCGTAATAGCTCGCGACGCGGTCGGCATAGGCCTGGTCGAACACCGGCGCGTTGTTGGACCAGCTCGGCCCGCCCTCGAGCAGGCGGCGGTCGATCGTCACCACGTAGAGATCGCGCACCGGATCGAACTGCAGCAGCTCGAACGGCAGCGGATAGAAGCTCTTGCCCATGCCGAGGAAGCCGCCGAGGCTGAGCACCGCATGCGTCGACCGGCCCGTCCCCTTGTGCACCATCAGCGCATAGACCGAACCGACCTGATCGCCGTCGCGGCTCTCCACCTTCAGCGTGTGGGCGACGTTCGCCTGGACGAGCAATTGGGTAGCGGTGGTGGACTGGCCGTCGGTCGACATCGGATGCTCCTGGTTGTTGACGGGTGAACCGCCCGTTGCCCGCGCCGGTTCCACGCGCGCGCCGCTTGAGGCATCGCCGCCCTTCCCGCATAAGCCGCCGGATGCGCATCCTTTCCGCCACCGCCCTGCTGCTCGCCGCCAGCGCCTGCGTGCCCCAGCCGGTGGCGCCGCCCGCCCCCGCACCCAAGCCGGTGGTCGCGCTGCCCGCGCCGCCGGTCACCGCCGTGCCGCGCGGCGCCGACTGGCGCGACTGGCCGCTGACCCCGGGCGACTGGAGCTGGCAGCGCGACGCGCGCGGCAGCATCGCGCGCTTCGCCCCCGCCGGCGGCCCCGCGCGCCTCGCGCTGCGCTGCGACCGCGACCGGCGTCAGATCATCCTGTCGGTCGACGGCAGCACCGCGACCACGCTCACCGTGCGCACCACCAGCATCGCGCGCGCGCTTCCGGTGCAGCCGAACGGCGGCAATCCGCCGTCGTTCGCCGCGACGCTGGCGGCCAACGACGGTCTGCTCGATGCGATGGGGTTCAGCCGCGGCCGGTTCGTGATCGAGCGGCCGGGCGCGCCGACGCTGGTCGTGCCGGCCTGGGCGGAGATCGAGCGGGTGACCGAGGACTGCCGCGGCTGACGCGGCGGCGAGGGTGCGAATCGTCGCGTAAAATCCCCTGCATTACAAGACTTGTTTCCGCCGCGGAGCATGTGCACATTGCGGGTGTGGCCGGGTCCGGTCACATGGCTATCAACAAGCGAAAGGAGGTGATCCGATGTCTCATGGTTCAGCAGTGAGTTCGGTTCGGTTCGTTCGGGGGACCGGCTTCTAACGTCCGTTTGAATCGTGTCGGGGGGTATCCTCCCCCAATCAACGGCATGACGAGGATGAAAGAGGTCCCATGGTTTCCCGGGCTGGAGCTCTCCGGCCGCTGACCATGTTTGGAGGGTGTCGGGCTGCCGGGAGGCGCACGGCACCCTCTTCTCACATCTGGGGCAGGGCGACCGCCCCGACGCGCCGCGATCGCACTTCCGCTTTGACTCGCTGGCATCCGACGATAGGTTCTTTCCGGACATATGATCGGGAGGGACGTCATGGCGCCTGGGGTTCGTATCGGAGTCATCGCGCTCGCCGTCGCGCTGATCGCGCTGATCGGCTGGCGCATCGGCGGCCGCGATCGCGCTACCCCCTCCCAGCAGGACACGGCGCCCGTCCGCGTGATGCCCGCTCGTCCTACGCCGCCGTCCGCGCCGATCGCCCCATCAGCCCAGCCCACACCGCAGCCGACCGACGCCGCGTCGTCGTCACCGCCGCAGGACGATGAAATCGCCGCCAACCTGCCGCCGCTAGACAGCGACCCGAGGCAAATGCACGCGCGGTTCCGGGCCGAAGCCCGCGACGCGGCCTGGGCCGGACGCCGGGAGACCGAATTGCACCGCGCATTCGCCGATATCCCGAACATCGGCGGCAGCGATCCGCTCAACGTCCGCTGCGCCGCGACGATCTGCGAGGCGTCCGGCACCTATCCGCCCGACCTGCCGCTCGACGCGGCACGCGGGGTGATGAACGGACTGCAGAGCCGAACTTTATCGGACCGCGCCGATGCTGCGGGCCTCATCCAAACGTCTTCCTCGTTCAGCTCGGTGCACGGCCGGCCCAGCTTCCTGATCTTCTTCCGCCGGCGATGACGCCCTCGCCAAGGCGTCCCCGCCGGCGCTGCACATCCTGCATCAGGCCGTTCGCGCGCCGAACGAACGCTTGATCGCCCGCCATCCTATAACGGGATCATGGCTGCAACGATCATCCGCCCCTATGCCGCGCCGGATAGGGATAGGATCCCGGCGCTGATCCTGCCGATCCAGCAGGTCGAGTTCGGCATCCCCGTCACCGCGCAGGATCAGCCCGACCTGCTGACGATCGACGATTATTATCAGACCGGCGCCGGCGGCTTCTGGGTGGCGGAGCGCGACGACGAGATCGTCGGCACGATCGGCCTCAAGGACATCGCGAGGCGGAACGGCGCGTTGCGCAAGATGTTCGTCGCCGCGCATGCCCGCGGCCGCGAGCATCGCGTCGCGGTGGGGCTGCTCGAGGCGCTGGTGCAGCATGCCCGGCTGGCCGGGATGCAGAACATCTATCTCGGCACCGCACGGGAATTCCTCGCCGCGCACCGTTTCTACAAGAAGAGCGGCTTTCGCGAGATCTCGCGGATGGGCCTGCCGGTGAATTTCCCGGTGATGATGGTGGACCGCAAATTCTTCCACCTCGCGGTCCCCCAGACGGCGACGACCGCCGGAGCCGGCGGCCGCGGCCGGGTCAGAGGAACGCCTTCGCCCGGTTGAGCACCAGGTTGCACACCTGGTTCTTCACCTGCCCGCGCAGCCCGTCGAGCGACAGCGCCTGCCCGCCCGGCGCCTGCACCTGCCCCGCCTGTCCAGCGGCATAACCCGGCTGGCTCTGCACGTCCTTCTGCCCGGTCAGCCGCCCGAGCACGCCCGCCGCGCCCGACGTCCCGCCACCGGTGCCGAGCAGCCGGTTCTTGACGCAATAGCCGAGCAGCCCGGCGGCATTGCCCGCGCCGATCGAGCCGATCCGCGGCAGCGCCCCGGCCGCGCCGCCGCCGCCGAGCAATCCGCCCATCTGACCGAGCAGCCCACCGCCACGCTCCGCCGTCGCGGGGGCGGGATCGGCGGTCTGCGCGCTCGCCAGCGTCGGCGCGAGGATCAGCGCGGCGGCAAGGATCGTCTTCATGGCAGGGCTCCCATCGTCATGATGGCGAACCAACCACCCGCCGCGCGCACCGTTCCGCCGGTACCCGCGGGGATGGCTCGCCCCGTCCCGCTCACGCCCCCTCCACTTACGCCACCTCCACTTATGCCGGCGTCAGCAGCCCCTCGCGCGCGATCTTCTCGCGCCACACCAACGGCGCGAGCTGGTGGACGTTCTGCCCTTCGCTGTCGACCGCGACGGTGACCGGGAAGTCGCTGACCTCGAATTCGTAGATCGCCTCCATGCCGAGGTCCTCGAAGCCGACCACCTTAGACCCCTTGATCGCGCGCGCGACGAGATACGCCGCGCCGCCGACCGCCATCAGATACGCGCTCTTCGCATCGCGGATCGCCTCGGTCGCCGCCGGGCCGCGCTCGGCCTTGCCGACCATCGCGAGCAGCCCCTGGTCGAGCATCATGCGGGTGAATTTGTCCATCCGCGTCGCCGTCGTCGGCCCCGCGGGTCCCACGACCTCCGCGCCGACCGGATCGACCGGCCCGACGTAATAGATCACGCGCCCGCGGAAATCGACCGGCAGCGGCTCGCCCCCCCCTTGTTCCTTGGCAGCCAGCATGTCGGCGATGCGCTTGTGCGCGGCATCGCGCCCGGTCAGCATCTTGCCGTTCAGGAGCAGCCGGTCGCCATGCTTCCACTGCGCCACCACCTCGGGCGTCAGCGTGTCGAGGTCGACGCGGATCGCGGCGCTGTCCGGCTGCCAGTCGACCTGCGGCCAGTCGGCGAGGTTCGGCGCCTCCAGATAGGACGGCCCCGTCCCGTCGAGCGTGAAATGCGCGTGGCGCGTCGCGGCGCAATTGGGGATCATCGCGACCGGCTTGGACGCGGCATGCGTCGGCCAGTCGAGGATCTTGACGTCGAGGATCGTCGACAGCCCGCCCAGCCCCTGCGCGCCGATGCCGAGCGCATTGACCTTGTCGAACAATTCGATGCGCAGCGCTTCGAGATCGTTCTTCGGCCCGCGCGCCTTGAGCTGCCCCATGTCGATCGCGCCCATCAGCGATTCCTTGGCGAGCACCATCGCCTTTTCCGCGGTGCCGCCGATGCCGATGCCGAGCATCCCCGGCGGGCACCAGCCCGCACCCATCTGCGGCACCGTCTCGACCACCCAGTCGACGATGCTGTCGCTCGGGTTCATCATCTTGAACTTGGACTTGTTTTCCGACCCGCCGCCCTTCGCGGCGACGTCGACCGACACGCGCGACCCCGGCACCATCTCGACGTGGAGCACCGAGGGCGTGTTGTCGCGCGTGTTGCGCCGGGTGAACGCCGGATCGGCGAGGATCGAGGCGCGCAGCTTGTTCTCGGGGTGGAGGTACGCACGCCGTACGCCCTCGTCGATCACCTCCTGCAACGATTGGTCGCCGTCGAGCCGGCAATCCTGGCCCCATTTGACGAAGACGGTGACGATGCCGGTATCCTGGCAGATCGGCCGATGCCCCTCGGCGCACATCCGGCTGTTGGTGAGGATCTGCGCGATCGCATCCTTCGCCGCCGGGCTGCGCTCGGCCCGATAGGCGTCGCCGAGCGCGCGGATGTAATCCATCGGATGATAGTAACTGATGAACTGCAGCGCATCGGCGACGCTGTCGATCAGGTCGGTGGCGCGGATGGTCGTGATCACGGGGCGGGCTCCTTTGCGCCCGCCTTAAAGACCGGAGGGATGGCCGCCAAGGCACGTTTCGGACGGCGGACGGCACCGGCCAAGAGTCCTGCAAGACGCCTCGTGTACCCCGGCCTCCGCCGGGGTACAGGCTTGGGAGCACCGTGCCGGCTTTACAGCCGTCTCGCAAAGGCGGTGTGACGGCGTCGACGTGGCCATGCAAATGCGCGGTCATGCCTCTGACCCAAGGCGACGAAAGCCGGTACCGAGAGCACGGAAAACCCCAGCCATCGCAAAGCTTTCTCAACCATCACACGTTATTTCCCGCGCCATGTCGCTACCCTCCCCCACGCCCGATCAGCCCCCCGCCGTCCCGGTGCTGCGCCTGCTCGGCCTGGGCAGCGAGCAGAGCGATCACGAAGCGCAGATGCACGCCGGCCATCTCGCGCACGTCCGCACGATCTGGCCGTTCGCGCTCGCCGCGCAGGGAATCGCCAGCGCGGTGCTGCTGGGGGCCGCACTCGGCGATGTCGCGAGCAACGGCGCGCCGGTCGGCATCGTCGTCGCGATCGCGGCGCTGCTGCTGCCCTCGCTCGCCGTCTATGCGGTGCTCGCCGCGTCGCGACCGCGTGGCTGGCCGCCGCACGTCCGCACCCGCTGCCTCGTCGCGAGCGCCACCGTCACCGCCGCCGCCTTGCTCTGGTTGCTCTGGGCGTCGACGCGGCTGCCGATCAGCCCGGTCCAGCTCGGCTGCTTCGTCGGCCTCGCCGGCGCGATCGGCATGACCAGCATCGCCCTCCACCCGGTCCGCGCCGCGACGCTCGGCTTCGGTGCCGGGCTGGTGTTGATGCTGGCGCTGCTGTCCGACAGCGTGCTGCCGGCGCTGGTCGCGCTCGCCTTCCTCGTCTGCCTCGCGGTCGCCACCGCGCGGCTCGCCCGGCTCGACGGCCTCGCGGTGCAGCGCCGCGTCTCCGCCGCGCGCGAGGGCAGCCTCGCGGTCAAGATGATCGCCGAATTCGAAGGCCATGGCACCGGCTGGTTCTGGGAAGCCGACCGCCAGGGCCGTATTACCTATCTGTCCGCCAAGGTCGCCGCGGCGCTCGCCCCGCATTATCGCGAACCCATCGGCTGCCTGCTCACCGACGTGTTCCGGATGGACAGCGCCTCGCCGGGCACCGAGCGCACGCTCGCCTTCCACATCTCGTCGCGCACCTCGTTCGCGGATTACACCGTCTGCGCCACCGGCAGCGCCGACGGCGCCGAGCCCGATCGCTGGTGGTCGATCTCGGGCCGGCCGGTGATCGACGATCTCGGCCGCTTCCAGGGCTTCATCGGCTCGGGCAGCGACCTTACCGAAAAGCGCAAGTCGGATGCCGAGATCACCCGCCTCGCGCTGTTCGACGGCCTCACCGGCCTCGCCAACCGCCAGCGCATGCGCCAGAGCCTCGACAAGACGCTGCAACCGCAGGGCGGCGTGCTGCGCCCCGCCTCGCTGTTCCTGATGGACCTCGACCGGTTCAAGGCGGTCAACGACACGCTCGGCCACCAGGCCGGCGACGCGTTGCTCAAGCAGGTCGCGCAGCGGCTCGAACGCGGCGTCGGTGCGGTCGGGCTGGTCGGCCGGCTGGGCGGCGACGAATTCAAGGTGCTGCTGCCCGCGATCGACCATCGCGACACGCTGACGACGCTCGCCAGGGAGCTGATCGCCTCGCTGTCGCAGCCCTATTTCATCGCCGGCGCGACGGTGACGATCGGCTGTTCGATCGGCATCGCCATCGCCCCCCAGCACGGCGACAATGCCGAGGAGCTGGTCCGCAACGCCGATCTCGCGCTCTATGCCGCCAAGGCCGACGGCCGCGGCGTCCACCGCTTCTTCTCCGAGGAGATGCTGTCGGGCGCGAAGAGCCGCAAGGCGCTGGAGGACGACATGCGCACCGCGCTGGCGGAGGGCGGCTTCCACCTTCATTACCAGCCCGTGGTCTCGACCGCGACCGAGGCGATCACCGGCTACGAGGCGCTGCTGCGCTGGCAGCATCCGGTGCGCGGCCGCATCTCGCCCGCCGATTTCATTCCGGTGGCGGAGGAATGCGGGCTGATCGAGGCGCTGGGCGAATGGGTGCTGCGCACCGCCTGCGACGCCGCGGCGCGCTGGCCGCGCGCGGTGCGGGTCGCGGTCAACGTCTCGCCGATCCAGTTCGCCAATCCCGCCTTCCCGGCGATCGTCACCTCGGCGCTGGCGCGCAGCGGCCTGCCCGCCTCGCGGCTCGAGCTGGAGATCACCGAGGGCGTGTTCCTCGACGAATCCGGCGCCACCGATGCGATGTTCCGGTCGCTGAAGGCACTCGGCGTCCGCCTCGCGCTCGACGATTTCGGCACCGGCTATTCCAGCCTCGGCTATCTGCGCACCGCGCCGTTCGACAAGATCAAGATCGACCAGAGCTTCGTCCGCGGCGCCGCGCAGCCGGGCAACCGCAACGCGGCGATCATCCGCGCCATCGTCACGCTCGCCGACACGCTCGACATGGAGACGACCGCGGAGGGCGTCGAGATCCAGGACGAGATCGAACTCGTCCGCGCGCTGGGTTGCAGCCATATCCAGGGCTTCGTCTACGGCGCCGGCATCGCCGATGCGGATGTGGTGACGCAGCTCGGCGGCGCGGTGCAGGCCGCGCCGGTCGGCCACAAGGTCAGCCGCGCGCCGCGCACCAAGATGCTGCGCTCGGCGCGGCTCGCGGTCGGCCGCACGCAGGGCGACGTGCGCATCCGCAACATCTCGGCGAGCGGCGCGATGATCGACGGCGTCGCGATCGACGACGAGGCGGTCGGGCTCGACGTGCTGATCGAACTGGTCGAGAACCAGATGTTCGCCGCGCGCGTCGCCTGGGCGCAGGATGGCAAGGCGGGGCTGCATTTCGCCGAAAGCTTCAACCTCGATCGTCTCCAGCAACCCCAGCCCGGCCGCATCGCCCGCCGCGCGACATAGGTCCGTCACACCCACGACTCCCGCGATTCATGTCCGGAATCGGCCGACTAAAAATTTTCGTTCCCGCATCGTTCCCTTGCGCTTTCCGTAACCCGCGGAAGTCCGCGCGTCGTGCGGCATCGCCCGCCGCCGGGGCGCAGCGGCGGGGTGGAACCGGCCTCGCTCCGCCGCATTACCCTCTTGCCTGCCGCGCCGGTTTGCCACAACTTGTGGGGGTTGAGTTCGGGGGCGGACCCAATTGCTGGTAGAGAACACCGTCGAACCCCATATCGGGCATCGACACCGGGCAAGCCGCGGCATCGCGATGTGCTCATTTTGTTCTCTTCCTCGGGCCGCCTTGGTGGTACAAGAAAATGCGCCGCCGATTCGAACACTTAGAGAACGAAGGATCGGTTTCGATGGATTTCAGGGACACGCAGGGTGAAGCAATGACCAGCGACACGATCGAAGCGACGATGGGCGAAACCGGCACCACCACCGCCTCCCCCGCGACTGAGGCGGTCGGCACCGGCAGCAAGGCGGTCCGCGCGCGCCCCTATCCGGTCGAGGTCGACCATAGCCGCGACGCGCTCCTCACCGACTTCGGCAAGGAGACGCTCAACGACCGCTATCTGCTGCCGGGCGAAAGCTATCAGGACCTCTTCGTCCGCGTCGCCTCGGCCTATGCCGACGATGCCGCGCACGCGCAGCGCCTGTACGATTATATCTCGCGTCTGTGGTTCATGCCGGCGACGCCGGTGCTGTCCAACGGCGGCACCGGGCGCGGCCTGCCGATCAGTTGCTATCTCAACTCGGTCCCCGACAGCCTCAACGGCATCGTCGACACCTGGAACGAGAACGTCTGGCTCGCCAGCCGCGGCGGCGGCATCGGCACCTATTGGGGCAACGTGCGCGGCATCGGCGAGCCGGTCGGCCTCAACGGCAAGACCAGCGGCATCATCCCCTTCGTCCGCGTGATGGACAGCCTGACGCTCGCGATCTCGCAGGGTTCGCTGCGCCGCGGTTCGGCCGCCTGCTATCTCGACATCAGCCACCCGGAGATCGAGGAGTTCCTCGAGATCCGCAAGCCGAGCGGCGACTTCAACCGCAAGGCGCTCAACCTCCACCACGGCGTGCTCATCACCGACGCGTTCATGGAGGCGGTGCGCAACGGCGAGGAATGGCACCTGCGCAGCCCCAAGGATCAGACGATCCGCCAGACGGTCGACGCGCGCTCGCTGTTCCAGAAGCTGGTCGAGACCCGCCTGCAGACCGGCGAGCCCTATATCGTCTTCGCCGACCACGTGAATTCCAACATGCCCAAGCATCACCGCGAGCTGGGCCTCAAGGTGTCGACCTCGAACCTGTGCAGCGAGATCACGCTGCCGACCGGCGTCGACCATCTCGGCAACGACCGTACCGCGGTCTGCTGCCTGTCGAGCCTCAACCTCGAGACGTGGGACCAGTGGAAGGACGAGAAGGGCTTCATCGAGGACGTGATGCGCTTCCTCGACAACGTCCTGCAGGATTATATCGAGCGCCACGAGCCGGGCATGGAGCGCGCCGCCTATAGCGCGGGCCGCGAACGTTCGGTCGGGCTCGGCGTGATGGGCTTCCACTCCTTCCTCCAGGCGCGCGGCCTGCCGTTCGAGGGGGCGATGGCGAAGTCGTGGAACCTGAGGATGTTCAAGCACATCAAGGGTCAGGCCGACGAAGCCTCGATGCAGCTCGCGATCGAGCGCGGCCCCTGCCCCGACGCCGCCGACACCGGCGCGATGGAGCGGTTCAGCTGCAAGATGGCGATCGCGCCGACCGCGTCGATCAGCATCATCTGCGGCGGCACCAGCGCGTGCATCGAGCCGATCCCGGCCAACATCTACACGCACAAGACGCTGTCGGGCAGCTTCTCGGTCAAGAATCCCTATCTCGAAAAGCTGCTCATCGAGAAATCGAAGAACAGCGAGGCGGTGTGGAGTTCGATCCTCGAACACGGCGGGTCGGTCCAGCACCTCGACTTCCTGTCGACCGAGGAGAAGGATTGCTACAAGACCAGCTTCGAGATCGACCAGCGCTGGCTGCTCGAACTCGCCGGCGACCGCACGCCCTATATCGACCAGGCGCAGTCGCTGAACCTGTTCATCCCCGCCGACGTCGAGAAGTGGGACCTGCTGATGCTCCACTTCCGCGCCTGGGAATTGGGCATCAAGTCGCTCTATTACCTGCGCTCCAAGTCGGTGCAGCGCGCGGGCTTCGCAGGGTCGGGCGGCGTCGAGGCGGACAATACGATCGCCGCGCCCAAGTTCGAGATCGGCGAGACGACGGACTATGACGAATGTCTGGCGTGTCAGTGAGGTAGTGGGGCGGCGCTCGTCGGCTGGCGCGACCACAGGCGGGTATATCGCATGACGCTTCCCCCTCACCCTTCCGCGCCTGCGGCGCTCCCTCCCTCTCCCACAAGGGGAGAGGGAACGGAGTCTCGGGCTCCCTCTCCCCTTGTGGGAGAGGGAAGGGGCCCGCGGCCGCAGGCCGTGGGAAGGGTGAGGGGGAATGCGCAAGGTCTGACCAAACGCCAGCAACTCCCCGCCCTCACCGTCACCCGATCACGCAAGCTCCGCAAGGAGATGGGCGAACCGGAGTTGCGGTTATGGCAAGCCCTGCGCGAAGCCTTTTCGGACCTGCGCTTCCGCCGCCAGGTCCCCTTCGGCCCCTATCACGCTGATTTCACCGCTCATGCTGTGCGTCTGATTATCGAAGTCGACGGCGACGACCACGCCACCAAGATCAAGCGCGACGCCACCCGCACCCGCTTCCTCCAGACCGAAGGCTACCACGTGATCCGCTTCACCAATGCCGATGTGATGGAAGCCCGCGACGGCGTCGTGCAGACCATCGCGGCGATTCTCGCCGACAAGCAAAAGGGCCGCCCATGATGGACGGCCCCCTCACCCTCCCACGGCCTGCGGCCGCGGAGTTCCTCTCCCACCGGGGGAGAGGCGTCAGCGGATCACTCCGCCTCTTCGAACATGTCCACCGCATTGGCGGCGGTCGCGCTCAGCCGCACCGTATCGCCCTCGATCTCGGCGACGAGGCCGGCCGGCAGGTAATGATGCTTGCCGCCCTGCCCGTCCTGGGTGCTCGGCGAATCGTTCTTGGTGAGCTTGATGCGCTCGCCCTGGACGTGGTCGACGGTGCCGACATGGACGCCGTCGGCGCCGATGACCTTCATATGCTCTTTGATGTTGCTGTGATCGTGCATGACAATGCTCCTGCAAGGGGTTCGGCGGTCCAACGAGCCGATCCCGAATTGGATGCATCGCGCGCAAACGCCGGATACCCGCGCTGATGCCGCTGCAGAGCCTCATCATGTTCGCGGTCGCCGCGGTGTTCGGCCTCGGCGGCGCGTGGATGCTGTTCGAGCTGCGCCGCCCGCAGGGGCCGGCGCGCGTCTACGTCTACCGCATGGCCGGCATCATGGCCGTCAGCCTCGCCATCGTCCTCGCCTTTTCGGCGCATGCGATGTGGCAATGGAGCGGCCAGCCCTAACCTCTTTCGCAACACACCCTATTTCTACAGATCCCACGGAGTAGCCCCCATGTCCCTCCTTCACGCATCGAAGCAGTACAAGCCGTTCGAATACCCCTGGGCGTTCGAGTTCTGGAAGCGCCAGCAGCAGCTGCACTGGCTCCCCGAGGAGGTCCCGCTCGGCGAGGATTGCCGCGACTGGGCGCAGAAGCTGACCGATCACGAGCGCAATTTGCTCACCCAGATCTTCCGCTTCTTCACCCAGGCCGACGTCGAGGTGCAGGATTGCTACCACGAGAAATACGGCCGCGTGTTCAAGCCGACCGAGATCAAGATGATGCTGACCTCGTTCAGCAACATGGAGACGGTGCACATCGCCGCCTACAGCCATCTGCTCGACACGATCGGCATGCCCGAGAGCGAATATGGCGCCTTCCTCGAATATGCCGAGATGAAGGAGAAGCATGACTACATGCAGAACTTCGGCGTCGACAGCGACGAGGACATCGCGCGCACGCTCGCCATGTTCGGCGGCTTCACCGAGGGCGTGCAGCTCTTCGCCAGCTTCGCGATGCTGATGAACTTCCCGCGCTTCAACAAGATGAAGGGCATGGGCCAGATCGTCACCTGGTCGATCCGCGACGAGAGCCTGCATTGCGAGGGCATCATCAAGATGTTCCACACCTTCTGCCACGAGCGCCAGTGCCTGACCAAGGCGGTGAAGGACGATATCGCCGACGTCTGCCAGACGACGATCCGGCTCGAGGACAATTTCATCGACCTCGCGTTCGAGATGGGCCCGGTCAACGGCATGACGCCCAAGGAGATCAAGAAGTACATCCGCTACATCGCCGACTGGCGGATGGGGCAGCTCGGCCTCAAGCCGATCTACATGATCGACGAACACCCGCTGCCGTGGCTGGCGCCGATGCTGAACGGCGTCGAGCACGCCAATTTCTTCGAACAGCGCGCGACCGAATATTCGAAGGCCGCGACCAAGGGCCAGTGGAACGACGTCTGGGATTCGTTCGACAAGCGCCAGAAGGCGAAGATCGGGCGGCCGGCGAACGAGGATGCGGGCGAGGCCAGCGGGGATATGTTCTCGCAGGCTGGCGTGGCGGCGGAGTAACGAGGACATTCACCTTTATGGTTGAGCGGCAAATAATCACTCCTCACCCGTTGGACGACCGCGACGAGAATGAGTGCTACAAGACGATGATGGCGGAGCGCACCGTACTCATCGCCGCTCAACGAGATGCTCAAGACAACTTAATTAAAACTATAATTCAGCTTTCCTCGGCGTTAATTGCGTTGATGGCTGGATTCATTACACAATCAAAAATTGACCTATCCGCAGCATCAAAGATAATACTTTCTATATCGCTTTTATCGCTCAGCGTGGCAATTGTATGCGGATTATCAGAAAATTTCTTCTCATCCGTGGCTTATAACGAGCAGCAAAAAATGCTCGAAGATTATTATGGAAAGTACATAGATGCGTACACTGAGGCAAAATCAAATAAGGCTGTGAGGCGAGCCCAACTTGGGGCGTTTTTGTCTTTTGTCGTGGCACTACTATGCCTTGCCACCTTTGGCCTGCTACAAGCAAAAGGAAAAAGTGATGTCAAAAACACCGCCGCCACCGCCGCCACCGCCGCCGCCGCCACCGCCGCCGCCGCCGCCACCGCCGCCACCTCCGCCGCCGCCTCCACCCGGCAGGTTCAACGACGGAGGGCAGGCGAATAAGTCAGCAGCGCCGTCTATGCCCCCGCCTCCTCCAAAACGACGCTGACGACAAACGCTGCCAAACCACCCGATGGGTTGGCAGCGTTACAGCTAAAGGTTAGGTCCGCAATTGAATGCCCGTGATCTCGCTCTTCTTCGGCATCGTGATCCGGATGTATTTTGACGATCACCCGCCGCCCCATTTTCATGCGAGCTACCAAGGCTTCGAAGCGTTCGTCAGGATTGCGGACGGCGAGATCACCGAGGGCAGCCTGCCCCGCAAGGCTGCCCGTATCGTCCGCCAATGGGCACTCGACCATCAGGCTGAGCTTATGGCAAACTGGCAACGCGGCGTAGACCTTCAGCCGCTGGAGATGATCGCAGGAGCGGACCTTGATGATTAAGCTCATCGATATTGCCGTCACCGGCGCGGCAACCCTCTGGCTCGCTTTTTCAGACGATAGCGCAGCCAATTGGTCTGCCGAGGAATTGATCGCGCGCGATACGATAATGACGCGCCCGCTCGCTGATCCCAAGTTTTTCGCACGTGCTTTCATCGAAGCTGGCGCATTAGCTTGGCCGAACGGCTTCGAGCTATCCGCGACGAACCTGCACCGGCGTCTTGCGGCATCCGGGGCGCTCATCAGACCAGCGGCTTAACCCTCCAGCAATTCCAACCCCTTACCCTCCCCTGAATGCTCCCCTCCCCACGCATCTTCCGCAGCCGTTGGACGGCGCTGCTCTGGGCCGGGGGGATCATCTGGGCGGCGGTCGATTATGCCGGCTCGGCGCCGAGCGGCGCGGGCAACGACAGCAACGTCGTCGATGCGTCGGGCGAGACCGCCAACGCCGCCGATCTCGCCGCGGTCGCCAACCTCATCGCCGAGTGAGTCGCGGCAATCAGGCTACGCCGCCGCCGCATCGCCCCCGCCACGCGCCGTCCGGCGACGCCAACCCCCTGACACCGCACCGCTTCGTCAGCACCCTCACACCGCGCTGTCCTACACCCCCGCGCCTGCGATAGCCTCGCCGCCATGCCGGTACACGACCGGCGGACCGTTGCTGCCATTGGTGCAGAAACGGAAACGATGGGAGGCGATCGTTTCGATTAAGGTGTCCAACTTGTCCATGTTCGGCGTCCAACCGCCTGAACGGCCACGCAATGCCCGTCCGACACGCTCAGCGGCTGCGGCGGGTCGGCGCTTGGAAGTCGGCGGGCTTGTCGGCGATCCAGCGGGCGAAGCGCGCGATCCCCGGATGCGCGGCGAGCACCGCCGGATCGGCATAGGTCCGCGCCAGATCGGCATTCGGAATCAGCGCATGGACGGTGCGGTGGCAGATCGGATGGACCGCGGCGGTGACGCGCCCGCCTTCGGATTTGGGGACGAGATGATGCCATTCCACCCTGGCGCCGAGCGCCCGGCCGCAGATCGGGCAGGGCGGCGACGGCGCCTCGCGCGCGGCGCGCGCCTCGGCCTCCGCCAGTCCCGCCTTGCGCTTCACCCGTCCGACCATGTCGCCGATATAGGCAGGCGCCCGCTGGCAACCACCGCCGCTACAACGAAAAAGGGCGGGCCTGCATCAGCAGACCCGCCCCGTTCGAACCGTTCCGTCGAACGATTAGAAGTGTGCGACCACACCCGCCATCGGGCGGAAGCTGTGCGCGTCGTCGAAGGTCGAAACCTCCATACGCAAGCGAAGGCCCGAATTGCCGGTCAGGCCGCCGAGGCCGATGTCCTTCGGGCCGACTTCGGCGCCGATGCCGTACACGGTCGCGTGATAGTCGCGGTTCAGGTCGCCGGCGACGCCCGGAGCGAACTTGTCGAAGTTGTTCCAGCGGTAGCCGACCTTGCCGTAGAACAGGCCGCTGTCGCCGGCGCGGAAGCCGAAGCGGCCGTATGCGCCATACTGCCAGTCGATGTCACCCGACACGCCCTTGGCGACCGCACCCTCGGCGCCGACGAACACCGGGCCGAGCGGCACGTTGAAGCCGACGATGCCTTCGACCAGCGCGCCGTCGAGGTTGTAGCCCTTGGGCTGCGCGGGGATGCCGGCAACGGCTTGGCGGTCGAACTGCTCCCAGCCGCCCATCACGGCGACATAGGGCTCGATGCCGAATGCGCGCGTGCCGTCCGGAGCCTTGGGCGCGGTGTCGACCTGCGCGTCGGTGGCGACGGTGGTGTCGGTCGTGCCGGTGGTCGACATGTCCTGCGCGAAGGCGGGGACGGCGAAGGACGCTGCCGCAACGGCGGCCGCGAGGGCGAGCTTACGCATATGAATGTACCTTGTGTTGCCTCAACTCGGGCGACGACACCGCAGCGTCGTGCAACCCAGGTCCGTCCAAACTGCGATTTTGGACCTTTGTTGCACCGCGAAGTCACTTTTGGCGGGAACGTCCGCCGCTGTGGCTTTCGCGTCACACTTCCTGTCACCCGGATGAACGAACCCACGGCGTTCTGCGGCGGCGGGTCCGCGGCGGCCCGGCGAGCGAGCGCGCGCGTTCATTCCGCCAGTGCGAAGGCCCGGAGCGCGGTCGGTCCCGTCAGGGCAGGCGCGGCGCCGTCTTGGCCAGCGCCGCACTCGGCCGCGGCGATGGCCGCGCTAACGTCCGCACGGTACGATGGCCGCTACCGGCGGCATAATTGGCGATGTCGGATTGCGCCCGCGACGCCGCCGCTTCGACGTCGACCGCATTGCCGGGCTGATGGCCCGCCGGGCGCGAACAGGCGGTCAGGCTCATCGCCCCCGACAGGGGCAGCAGCAGCAGGATACGCATAACTCGTCCGATTACTCAGGGGGATCGCCAACGCCGCCCCGCCGGCATCGTTCCCCCGGCGCAGGCACTGGGGAACGATGCCGGCTCGGGGTCAGGGGCGCAGCGCCACGTCGTCGGCATCGTCCAGATCCTCGTCCGGCGTGGTGCCGGCGTCGAAATCGTCCTGGGCGTCGTCCTCGTCGATGTCGGCCTCGTCCATGTCGACGGTCGGGTCGCTCTCGCCGACCTCTTCCGAATCCATGTCGAGCTCGTCGATCGGCTCGTCCTCCTCGTCGTCGTCGCCGAGATCGGGGTTGAGGTCGGTCAGTACCAGCCCGTCGCTGGGGCCGTTGCGCGTCGCCTCCAGGATCTCGGCGCGCTGGCTCTCGTCATAGCCCTCTTCGTCATAGCCGTCGTCGCCCGAACCATGACCCGTGACCTGATGTCCACCCATCGAAACCTCCTCGTGTTACCCGGTGCGAACGGCGGGGGGGCGGCGGCGGTTCCGCCATGTCGGTCAGGCGGCGCGGAACAGCCGGCCGCGCTCGGTGACCGCGACGACGCTCAGCGCGACCACGCCGCAGATCAGGAAGCCCGCGGCGAGCGGCGCGGTGCTGCCGTCGAACGCCTGGCCGATGACGACGCCGATCACCGCGCCGAAGGTGACGCTGGTGAAGCCCTGGACGCTGGAGGCGGTGCCGGCGATGCCGCCCATATTCTCCATCGCCATCGACGAGAAATTGGAGGTGGCGAGCCCGAAACAGCCCATCGTCAGCGCCTGGAGGACGACGAAGCCGACCAGCGTCTCGTAACCGGCGAGCGCGACGGCGAGGTGGATCGCGCTCAGCACGACCAGCCCGATCACCGCGCTGTGGCTGATCAGCCGCGTGCCGAGCCGCATCACCAGCCGCGCGTTGGTCAGATTGGCGCCCGCCATCAGCGCCGCGGTCACCGCGAACATCACCGCGAGCAGCTGCGGGTGCCGGAACGTATCGAACATGATCTGCTGGACGGAATTGAGATAGCCGTAGAGCGCCCCCATCAGCGAGGTCGAGGCGAGCGTATAGCCCAGCGACCAGCGATCGCTCAGCGTCTGCTTCCACCCGCCGGCGACGCGCCGCACCGACAGCGGCTGCTGCGCATCGGGGTGGAGCGTTTCGGGCATGCGCACGAAGAACCACGTCCAGATCACCAGGCTCAGCCCGGCGACGACCCAGAAGATGCCGCGCCAATTGGCGAACAGCAGCACCGTCTGGCCGAACGCGGGGGCGAGCACGGGGACGATCATGAACACCATGAACGCGATCGACATCACCCGCGCCATGGGCCGGCCGTGATAGCAGTCGCGCACCATCGCGACGGTGGCGACGCGGGTCGCGGCGACCATCGCCCCGCCGAACACCCGCGCGGCGAGCAGCAGCACGAAGCTCGCCGACACCGCGCAGGCGATGTTGGCGATCACATAGCCGCCGATCGCCCACAACAGCACCGTCCGCCGCCCGAACCGGTCGGCGAGCGGCCCGTGCGCGAGCTGCGCGATGCCGAAGCCGAGCACGAAGGCGGTGACGATGAACTGCCGCTGGTTCTCGGTGGCGATGCCCAGCGACCGCCCGATCGCCGGCAGCGCGGGTAGCATCGAATCGATGCCGAGCGCGGCGAGCGACATCAGCGCCGCGACCAGGGCGACGAACTCGACGAAGCCGATCGGCGCGCCCGCCGGCTCGCCGGCGACATAAGGGGCAGGAGCAGGGGCAGCGCCGTCGAGCGCCGGCGCGGAAGTGGGGATGGAGCGGGTCACGATGCCGCCTCCCCTACCCGCAAGCGGCAGCCATCGGAACCCTGCTTGATCGCCGCCGCGCGACGCCCTACGTGTATTGCCCGATCAACACACGAGGCTTGCCATGACCCGCCTGCTGCTCTGCGCCGCTTTGCTTGCGTTGCCGCTCACCGCCTGCGACCGTTCGGGCGAGGGCACGTCGGTGTCGATCAACGCCGACGGCGGCAACGTCCTCGGCGCGGTCGACGCCAAATCGAGTCAGGTGAAGATCGCCGTCCCCGGCTTCTCCGGCCAGATCAAGCTGCCCAAGATCCAGCTCGACGCCGACAATTTCGATCTCAACGGCGTCCACCTCTATCCCGGCTCGACGATCGACAAGCTCGACGTCGCCGGCAGGGACGAGGCGGGCAGCCTGCGCGTCCGCTTCACCAGCCCAGCCCCCGCCGATCAGGTCCGCGGCTGGTTCCAGGACCGGCTCGCCAAGGCCGGCTTCACGCTCAAGCAGGACGGCGCCGGCCTCACCGGCACCACCGACGACCACCAGCCCTTCCACCTCGACCTCGCCAACGACGGCGGCAAGGCGAAGGGCACGATCGTGGTGGGGAGCTGACGACCCAATTCCTCCCCTGCGTTAGCGGGGGAGGGATCAGGTTGCGCTACGCCCCTCGCGCCGCCGCCAGCACTGCCTCGGCATGGCCGGGCACCTTCACCTTGCGCCACGCCCGCACCAGCCGGCCGTCGGCACCGAACAGGAAGGTCGCCCGCTCGATCCCCATATAGGTCTTGCCGTACATCTGCTTCTCGCCCCACACGCCGAACGCATCGCAGGCGCTGCCGTCCTCGTCGCTCGCCAGTCCGACGGTGAGGTCGTATTTGGCGATGAACTTACCGTGTTTGGCGGGCGGGTCCTTGCTGATCCCGAGCACGCTCACCCCGGCTGCGGCGAAATCCGCCGACAGCGCCGAAAAGTCCTGTGCCTCCCGCGTGCACCCGGACGTATCGTCCTTGGGATAGAAATAGATCACCGCCGGCAACGCCAGCGCGTCCAGCCGCACCGGCGAGCCGTCGGGGGCGATCACCGTCACCGCCGGGATCGTCGCGCCGTCATCCATGTCCGTCTCCTGTCGCGTGGGTCCATGCCGCCCCGACCTCCTGCCGCGTCGCGGCCAGCGCGGCAAGCACCGCGGCCCAATCCTCCCGGCGTAGCGCCCGCGCGATCAGCTCGCGCGTCGCCGGCGGCGGCTCCGCGGCATCCGGCGCGACGAGGCGCAGCACGACCAGCAACCGCGTCAGCAGATCGTTCGCCGCCGTCAGCCCGGCGGGCAACAGCTCCTCGCCCACCAGCGCGGCGATCGCCGTGTCGAGATGCGGATCGAGCCCGGTGCGATGCCGCAGCTGCGTCAGATGCACGGTGAATTCCAGATCGACCAGCCCGCCCGGCAGCAGCTTGGCGTCGAGCGGTCCGGTCGGCGGCTTGTGCCGCGCCATCTCGGCGCGCATCGCCACCGCCTCGCCGGCGAGATCGCGCGTCGGTCGCGCGCCGGCGAGCACCTCGGCGACCACCGCCGCCGCCGCCGCCCGCGCCGCCGCCGATCCGAACACCGGCCGCGCACGGGTCAGCGCCATATGCTCCCAGGTCCACGCCTCCTCGCGCTGATACCGCGCGAAGGAATCGAGCGACACGACCAGCGGCCCCTGCGTCCCCGACGGCCGCAGCCGCGTGTCGACCGGATAGAGCGGCCCCGCCGCGGTCGGCACCGACAGCGCCGCGGTCACCCGCTGCGCCAGACGATTGTAGTAGAGCGTCGCGCCCAGCGGCTTCGCGCCATCCGATTCCGCAGTGAAATCGCCGGTGAACAGATAGACGAGGTCGAGGTCGCTGGCATGCGTCAGCGCGCCGCCGCCGAGCCGTCCGAAGGCGAGGATCAGCAGCTCGCTGCCCGGCACCCGACCATGCGCCTGCGCGAATTCGGCGACGGTCGCCTCGGCGAGCACCGCGATCGCCGCTTCGGCGAGCCGCGCATAGCCCGCCGCCGCATCCAGCGGATCGGCCGCCCCCGCCACCACCTGCGATCCCAAAGCGAAGCGTTTCTCGCCGACGATGCGGCGGACATGATCGAGCAGCGCCTGATAGTCGCGCCCCTCGCCGCGCGTCATCTCGGCGGCGAGCGTCGCGACGTCGCCGAGCGGCTCGAACGCGCCGGGGTCGATCAGCCAGTCGATCAGCTCGGGCCGCGTCGCCAGCGCCTCGGCGAGCGGCGCGGCATGGCTGAGGATCGTCGCGAGCAGGCTCGCCAGGCCGGGCCGCGCCTCGAGCAGTCGCAGGATGTTGATCGCGCTCGCCAGCCGTTCGAGCAACACGTCGAGCCGCAGCAGCGCCGCCGCCGGATCGGGAGCACCGGCGAGCGCGGGCATCAGCACCGGCAGCACCGCCTCCAGCGCCGCGCGCGCCGCCGGGCTGCGCAGCGCGGGATAGCGGCCGGCGCGCCAGCCCGCGATCCGCACGGCCGCCGCTTGGCCGTCGGGAAAGCCCGCCTCGCGCAGCCGCTCGGCGAGCGCCTGCGGCTCGTGCGGCAACCCCGTCTCGCGTCCGTCGTCGAGCGCGTCGTAGATACGCCCCGCCCGCTCCACCGGCCCGCGCAGCAGGTCGATCAGCGCACCGCCCTCGTCCAGTCCGTGCAATCGCGCCACCCGATCGAGCGCGTCGCCGGTCGGCAGGCTATGCGTCTGGCGATCGTCGATCATCTGGACGCGATGCTCGATCGTCCGCAGCAAGGCATAAGAGCCGGTCAGCGCCGCCGCCTCGTCCGCGCCGATCCACCCCGCCTCGGCGAGCCGGGCAAGCGCATCGCGCGTCGCCGGCACGCGCAACGCCGGGTCGCGGCCGCCATGGATGAGTTGGTGGATCTGCGCGAAGAACTCCGCCTCGCGGATGCCGCCGCGCCCGCGCTTGAGGTCGTAACCGGGGCCGAACGCCTGACCGCTCGCATAATGGTCGCGGATGCGCCTGGAGAGGTCGCGGATTTCGCCGATCGCGCCGAAATCCAGCCCGCGCCGCCAGACGAACGGCCGGATCGCGTCGAGGAAATACCGGCCGAGTTCGAGGTCGCCCGCCGCCGCCCGCGCCCGGATGAACGCCGCCCGCTCCCAGGTCAGCGCCTGCGATTCATAGTAACCGATCGCGCCGTCGACCGGCAACGCGATCGGCGTCGCCTCGGGCGAAGGCCGCAGCCGCAGGTCGACGCGCAGCACATAGCCATCGCCGTCGCGCGCCTGGAGCAGCTCGACGACGCGCTTGGCGATCCGCACCGCCGCCTCCTCGGGCTCCTCGCGCGCCCGGTGCGGCAGCGTCCGCGGATCGAAGATCAGGATCGGATCGATGTCGGAGGAATAATTGAGCTCGCGGCTGCCCTGTTTGCCGAGCGCGATCGCCGCGAAGCCGCGCGGCTCGGCGCCGGGGGTCCGCTCTTCGATCGCCGCGCGGATCGCCCGGTCGAGCGCGCGGTCGGCGAAGTCGCTCAGCGCCTGCGTCACCGCGGCGAGGTCCATCACCCCGGCGAGGTCGCCGATCGCAACGGTCAGCGCCAGTGCACGCCGGTCGAGGCGCAACTGCCGCGCGACCGCCATATCCGGCGTCGCCGTCGTATAGCCGAGGTCGAACCGCCCCGCCGCGAGCCGCTCCGCCAGCACCGGCTCGCGATCGAGCAACAGCGCTAGGAACGGCGCATTGGCGCGGGCGCGGTCCAGAACATCGGTGACGGGCGGCGGCATCGGCTCATCCTTGCTGTCTGGCGCAACGTTTCCGCCGGACGATCGTTCTAGCCAACATGAATACCGCCATGCACACGTCTGGGAAGGGCCGCAGCGGCGACTATGTCGTCCGCCTTCCGCGTCCGGCGGACCCGCTGGGCAATGCGCTACGCGGCGTGTTCGGCGAAACGCCGATGCCCGACGATCTCCAGGCGCTGCTCAACCGGCTCGACCGTCCCTCCCACTGAGCGGCGGCGCCGGCACGGTTTCGCGCCCCGCAGGCTCGGCCGTCAGCAACCGCCAGCCGCGCGGCAAATAGTCCGTCGACATATAGAAATAAAAGGCACAACTGCCGTCGGGCCGATAGCTGCCCCCCTTGAGGATCCCATAAGCGGTATCGCCGAGGAACACCGGACTGCCGCTGTCGCCGCTCTTGCACACCGGCCCCGCCACCGTCGTCCACGTCGGCAGGCACGCGCCGCCGCACAGATCGCCCGCCGGCGCGAAATCGGTCAGCTCGACCTGCGAACAGCTATAGCCGGTCCGCTCGCCGCGATGGCAGACGACGTCGCCCGCGCGCATCCCCGCACGCCCGCGCGCGCCGACGACCGGCCGGCTGATCGTCTTGGCGGTATCGGCGAAGAACAGCGGCGCCAGCGCCGACGCGCTCGCATTGATCTGCACGTCCTGATGCCCCCAGCCCCATTGCCCGACGAACGGCAGCGCCTGCTCGTGCCCGTCGGCGTCGCGCCCGGTCAGTTCGTCCGGACAATGCGCCGCGGTGGCGAGCCCGGTGCGCAAGCCGTCGGTGACGACGAAACCAGCGGTGCACAGATAGCGATGCGTATCGCCCGGCACCTGCCCGACCACCCGCGCGCCGCCCTGGATGCCCCCCATGTCGAGCGCCGGCTGATCGACCACGCGCAGCCGCACCGGCACATGCGTCAGCGCCGCAAGCCGCTCGGCGAGCGGCCCTGCGCCCTCGCGCGCCACGTCGCGGCCCGAGACGACCGCGACCAGCTCACCACTGCGCTGGTCGATGCCGAGGCCCGGCGGCGCGATCAGGCTGGCGCGGATCGTCGCCTGATAGGCGGTGATCGCCTGCACCAGCCCGGTATGATCGACCGCCGCGCCGGTCCGGAAGGTCACGCGCACCGCACTGCCGTCCAGATCGACGATCTGTTCGGCGACCGGCGCGTCGCCGGTCAGCGTCACGACGATCTCGAAATCGGGGCGATGCTCGACCGCGATTCCCGTCAACCGATCGGCGAAGCGATCGGCGATCGCATCGGTCACCGGCACGCTCGCCTCCTGCAAGCGGAGGTGGCGGATCGCCTCCTCCACCGTCACGCCGAGCCGCTCGGCCACCGCCGCCGCATCCTGCGCCCGCGCCGCCTCGGGCGACTGCACCGCCGCCGCAGCAACGATCGGTGGTGGCGGCGACGGCGGCGCGAGCGACTGCGCCACCGCAGGACCACCCGCCCCCAGCATAAACGCCCACAGCAAGACCCGCCGAAATCGCCCCACATGGTCCTTCTAAGGCGACAAACTGGCCCGTCGATGAATGATCATGCGCAGGCGACGCAAAAAACTCACGGCTGCCAGTTCGGCCGGTAGCTCGGGTCTAGACGCCGGTCGGTGAAATAGGCGGCGCTGATGAAGGCGAGGTGGGTGAGTGCCTGTGGGAAATTGCCGATCGGCTCGCCGCGCAGGTCGAGTTCTTCCGAGAACAGGCCGAGCGGGTTGGCATAAGCGATGCCCTTGGCGAGGATCATCTGCGCCTCGTCGAGCCGGCCGGCCCGCGCGAGGCATTCGGCGTACCAGAAGGTGCAGGTGGTGAACGCGCCTTCCGTCCCCTCCAGCCCGTCGTCGCCGCGGTAGCGATAGACGAGGCCGTCGTCGCGCAGGTGCGTGCCGATCGCGTCGAGCGTCTTGAGCCATACCGGATCGGTCGAGGAGACGAACCGCACCAGCGGCATCATCAACAACGCCGCGTCGAGTTCGGTGCCGCCGCGATCCTGGACGAAATAGCCGTGGTCGGGATGACGGAAGTTGCTCCAGATATCCTCGACGATCGCGTCGCGCGCCTCGCTCCAGGCGACCAGCGGTGCGGGCAGCGAGCGCTTCTTGGCGAGCCGGATCGCCCGGTCGAGCGCCACCCAGCACATCAGCCGCGAATGAAGGAAGTGGCGCGGCTCCGACCGCATCTCCCAGATGCCGGCATCGGGCTGGTCCCAATTAGCGATGACATAGTCGATGACGCCGCGGACGTGCTGCCAGCCGGCGTGATCGATCGCCGCGCCGTATTTGTTCGAGAGATAGACGCTGTCCATCAGCTCGCCGAAGATATCGAGCTGGCTCTGCGCGTGGGCGCCGTTGCCGATCCGCACCGGCCCGCTGTCGGCATAACCGGCGAGATGCGGCAGTTCTTCTTCGTCCACCGCCTCCGATCCGTCGATCGCATACATGATGCCGATCGGATGCTCGCGGTCGGCGGCCATCACCCGCTCGCTGGCCCAGCGGCGGAAATGCTCGGCCTCGTCGATGAAGCCCAATCGCATGAAGGCGTAGACGGTGAACGACGCGTCGCGGATCCAGGTCGCGCGATAATCCCAGTTGCGCCCCGCCCCCACCGCCTCGGGCAGCGAGAAGGTCGCCGCCGCGGCGATCGAGCCGTGGCGGTTCGAGGTGAGCAGCTTGAGGGCGAGCGCCGAGCGCATCATCTCCTCGCGCCAGCGACCCCGATAGCTCGTACGCGACAGCCAGCCGCGCCAGGCGGCCGTGGTCGCGGCGATCTCGGCGACGACGGTCGCATCGTCGGGACGCTCCAGAGCCTCCTCGCCGAACACAAACCATGCGCTTTCGCCCTCGCCGAGGGTGAAGCCCGCCTCCGCCACGCCCTCGCCGCAGATCAGCGGCACCGAGGCATGCAGGCGCAGCGTCAGGTCCCGTCCGATGAAGCGCACGCCGCCGTCCGCCGCAGCCGCCTGCGGCACCTCGCGGGCGTAATCGAAGCGTGGTCGGCAGCGTGCGGCGAAGGCGACCGTGCCGCGCGTCACCGTGACCTGGCGGATCAGGCAGCGCGCCCGATGCTCCGGATGCACGCGCGCGTCGGGATGCGGCATCAGATCGACGATCTCGACGCTGCCGTCCGTCGCCATCCAGCGCGTCGTCAGCACGTTGGTATCGGGAACGTAGATCTGGATCACCCGGGCCGCGTCGAGCGCCGGCCGGATCTCGAACGCGCCGCCGCGCTCGGCGTCGAGCAGCTCGGCGAACACGCTGGGGCTATCGAGCGACGGCCAGCATAGATAATCGATCGTCCCGTCGGCGGCGACCAGCGCCGCGGTCTCCATGTCGCCGATGATGCCGTGATCGCCGATGCGCCGGAGCGGCCCGCCCCCCGCATCATCCATTGTCGCGGAATTCGGGATAGAGCGACATGCCGCCATCGACGAACACGGTGGTGCCGGTGACGTAGTCGGCGGCGTCGGAAGCGAGCCACACCGCGGCGCGCGCGACGTCCTCGGGTTCGCCGATCCGGCCGTACGGGATCAGCTTCAGCAATTTGGTCAACGCCGCCTCCGTCTCCCACGCCTCCTTGTTGATCGGCGTGCGGATCGCGCCGGGCGCGATCGCATTGACGCGGATGCCGTCCGCCGCGACCTCCTGCGCCAGCGTGCGCGTCAGCATCCGTACCCCGCCCTTGGCGGTGGCGTAATTGACGTGGCCGGCCCAGGGGATCAGCTCGTGGACAGAGCTCATCGCGATGATCGTGCCGGCGCTGCGCGCGGGCCGGCCGTCCTGCGGCTGCGCGCGGAAGCGGCGGATCGCCTCGCGCGCGCAGAGGAATTGCCCGGTCAGGTTGATGTCGATGACCGTATTCCAGTCGGCGAGCGTCAGGTCGGCGACCGGCGCGTCCTTCTGCACGCCCGAATTGGAGACGAGCACGTCGATCCGGCCGAACGCGGCCGCCGCGGCGTCGAACAGACGGGCGACGTCCGGCTCCTGCGATACGTCGGCCTGTACCGCGATCGCCTTGCCGCCGGCGCCGGTGATCCGCTGCGCCAGTTCCTCGGCGCTCTCCTCGTCGGAGCGATAGTTGACGACGACCGCGGCGCCGGCATCGGCGAGCCCCACCGCGACGGCATGGCCGATCCCCGAGCTGGCGCCGGTGACGATGGCAGTATGACCTGCAAGGACGGACAAGGACGCATCTCCAATGGCTTCGAATCGCTCCTGAACGGTCGAGCGCGCCAGGGGATGCGTGTCAGTCGATCGGATCGCCGTAGAACAGCCCGCGCCCGTCGGTGCCGACATAGACGCGCCCGGCACGGCGCGGATCGCCGGCGACCACGCGATAGCGCCCGCCCCAAAGATGCGCGGCATCGTCGATCCGCCGCCATGACGCACCGCGGTCGGTCGAACGCCAGACGCCGCGGACACCCGCCCGGCTGCCGATCGCGAACACCGCATCCTTGCCGAGCCCGAACAGCTCGACCGCCAGCCCGCCGCTCGCCGGCACGAACGACGCGCCCCCATCCTCGCTGCGGAACAGCGCGCTGCCGACCTGCAGCCACAGCCGCCCCGTCGCGTCGGGCGCAGCGACGAGCGCGCTTTGCGATTCGCGGTTGCGCGCCTGCGCCGCGGTGAGGTCGCGCGGCAGGCCGCGTCCCGCCACCGGCGCGAAGCTCGCCCCGGCATCGCGCGACACCAGCAGCCGCCCGCCCGCCGCGTCGACCGCGTAGAAGACCGCCGGATCGAGCTTGTCGGACACCGCGCGCGTCCGCGGCGGCAGGCCGCGCACCGGCGACCACGTCCGGCCGCGGTCGCGCGTCACCTGCGGCAGCCGCGCCGCAACGATCATCGTCGCGCCGTCGGCCGATACCGTGATCGCCGCCTCGCCGTTGAGGTCGTCGCGCGCCGGCGGATTACCCTGCGGCGGCAATCGCACCGGCGTCCAGTGGCGGCCGCCGTCCTCGGAACGGGCGAGGCTCGCGTCGCGGGGGCGGTCGAGATACAGGCTGCCGCTGCGGACGATCACGTTCGGCGCCTTGCCGGCATAATCGAGCATGTTGGTGTTGGAGAGATACGGGTTCGCGAACGTCGGCTGCGGCGAGCGATCGAGATCGTCGTGGACGAAGCCGGCGAGGTCGCCGAACCCCGACACGACCGGTGCGCCACCGGTCGGCGAGATCAACGTGATCACCGCGGTCTGCTCGATCCCGCGCACCCACGGCGCCCAATGCACCGTGCCGCGTGCCGGCAGGCGCTGCGCCGTATAGACGGTCGCGCCGGTGGTATAAGCGATATGGCCCGCGTCGAACGGGTCGATCGCCAGCCCCGAGATCCAATGGCCGAAATCGGCGCCCTTGCCCTCGTGGAGCAGGAACGGCGTCGTCGAGACGTCGCGGCGGCTACGGGCGCCGACGTCGTCCCAATGCACACCGTCGTCGCGGCTCAGCCACAGCGAATCACCCGCGCGATAGCGATCGATCGTCGAGACCGCGACGGTGCCCGGCGCCGAGCGCGCCACCGCGACCCCGAGGAAGCCGCCCTCGGCCCCTGCGGCCCGCCACGCCGGCGGCGTGACGTCGCGGCCATGCCCCTGCGGGTCGTAGCGCCAAACCGCGCCGGTCTTGACGTCGCTGGGGCCGATCCCGCTGGCGAAGCCGACCCACAGCACGCCGCGTGCGTCGACCACGCCCTTGGCGGCGAACAGCGCCGGCCCCGCCACCGCGATCCAATGCACCCCGCCGTCGTCGGAGCGATACAGTGCCGGCCCGCCCGGATCGGCGATCCCGGCCCAGATGCGCTGCGAAGCGCCTGCCCTGCCGCTGGTCGGATCGATCGCGACGAAGGCGACGCCGCCGTGGCTGGTGCGCCGCGGCGGCTGGCCCAGCCCCTTGTGCGGGAAACCCGCCACCGGCGACCAGCTCTGCCCCGCATCGCGGCTCTGCCACAGGCCGTCGTGCCGCGACCCGAAGAACAGCCGCCGATGGTCATTGGGGTCGATCGCCAGCCGCTCGCCGAGGCCGCGCCCCGCTTCGTTGCCGCCCATCGCGAACGGCACCGGCACCACCCGCCACGTCCGCCCGCGATCGCCCGAGCGCAGGATCGCCGCGGGCGCGCCGGCGTTCATCCCCGCCGCCATATAGACGACGTCCGCATCGACCGGATCGGCCGCGATGCTCTCGATCCCCATATAACTGGAGACGGCGTTGCCATCCTGCAGCGGCAACCAGCGCGCCGCCGCGGCATCCCAGCGATAGGCGCCGCCCATGTCGGTGCGCAGATAGGCAAGGCCGCGCTCGACCGGGCTGAAGACGATATCGGGCGCATAGCCGCCCGCGCCGACGGTGACGTTGGTCCAGCGATAGCGCGCCGCCGGCTGCGCAGGCGACGCCGCCGGCATGGCCAGCATCGCCAAGGCCATCAGCAGCGCCCGCCCGACGCGGCTTCGTCTCCCAGCCCGTTGGCGCAACCCGCTCAATTCCCCGACGCCACCGGTTGCAGCGTCGCCAGCACCACGTCGTTGCTGCGCATCGGCAGCCGCAGCGTATAGCCGCCGTCGCGACCGACCTGCACGACGCGCGCGATCTCCGGCGTGTCGGTGGTGAGCGCCTGCAATTCGGCGATCTGCGCCGGTGTCAGCGTCTTGGGCGATCCCATCGCCAGATAGCGCGAATGCGCATCGTTGTTCTGATAGCCGGTCCGGTGCACCGTCAGCCGATACCGCCCCGGCGCGAGATGGGTCAGATGCAGGTCCGCCGCCGCGGCGGCCGTCGCCGGCAATTGCCGGGTGAAGAACGGCCGGTTGCTCAGCGTCTGCTTGGGCTGCTGCCAGTTCCAGACCAGCACGTTGGTCCGCCCGCCCTCGGTCGTCGCCAGCGCCTGCGCGTCGGCGAGCGCGATCTCAGGCCCGCTCAGCGCGTGGAGATATTTATATGCGAACCACGCCGGCTTGCGGATGCCCTCGCGGTTCATCAGCCCGAAGCCGCCGTGGAACGGCGTCGGCGGCGGCCCGGCCTCTTCGAACAGGTCGCTATAGGTCCAATAGCTCATCCCCTGCGCGATCCCGCGCGTGGCGAGCAGCTTGGTCAGGATATAAGGCGCGCTGACATAGGAATCGTGCACCGGATCGCGCGGATTGTAGCTCGCGCTCCATTCGGTGAAGTACAGCGGCAGGCCGGGGAATTTCGACGACGCGATCTCCGCGCGGACGCGGCGGACGTCGCCGACGATCGCATCGGGATTGGTCGACAGGCGATTGTCGTCCTCGCCCTTCTCGTCGAGGAAACCGCCGTCGACGCCATAGGTATGCGTCGTGACGAAATCGATCGGCACCTTACGCGCCGCGGCATAATCGAGCAGGTCGGGCACCCACGCAGCCCCCGCCGTCGCCGGCCCGCCGACGCGCAATGCCGGGTCGATCGCCTTGATCGTCCGCGCGCTCGATTCGTACAGGCTGAGATACGCCGCTTTGTCGCCCTTCTCCCAGAAGCCGGCGAGATTGGGCTCGTTCCACACCTCGAAATACCAGCTGCGCACCTCCCCGGCGCCATAACGCTGGCGCAGGTGGCGGACGTAGGCGTCGATCAGCCTGGCCCAGCCCTCGGCCTGCGGGTGCGAGGTATTGCCCTTCCAGTAGAAGATCGTCTGGTTCGAGGTCTTGAGCGCGTCCGGCGTGAAGCCCAGCTCGACGAATGGCTTGATCTTGCGCGCGAGCATCGCGTCGTAGAGCTGGTCGATCTTCGTCCAGTCGTAGACGATGCGGCCGTCGCGCATCTTCACCGTGCCGAGCGCATCGGTGAACACGTCGTGGAAGCGGACGTAACGGAAGCCGAGCTCGCGCACCGCGGTGTCGAGCTGCGCGAGGCTGTCCGGGCGGATCAGCGTCCCGGCGAAGTCCGATCCCACCGACAGATCGAAGGCGCGATCGATCGGCGCAGCCGCCCGCGCGACGTCGACCTCGATCGCCCGGACCGGCTCGGGCGCAGGTGCCGCGGACGCCGCGGCAGCAAGACAGAGCAGCGCACCGGCGCCGAAACGGAACGGGAGCGTGGTCATGGCGGTCCTTCGGATCGGGAGATGGCAGACGCCCCGCCCGCCGGTCGGCGAGCGGGGCGCTGGGTCACTAGAAAGCGAGGCTGATCCCGGTCGAGATGCGGCGATCGCTCTGGAACCAGCTACGGCCGTACAGCTTGCCGCCCGGATAGCCGCCCATCAGCGTGCGCTGCGTCGCGCCGAGGATGTTGGTGAACTGGACACCGAAGGAGAAATTGTCGGTGACCTTGAACCGCGCCCCGCCATCGACCGTGCCATAGGCGTCGCCATAGACGGGCAGCGCGATCTGGATCGCCTGCCCGGTCGCGCCCGGCGCGGAATAGTAAGTATAGGTCGGGTTGGTGCCGTTGCTGTTGGTCGTCTGCAGGTAGCGCGAGCGCCACGAATACGCGACGCGGAACGACACCGCCTGCTTCTCGTAGAGCAACGTGACGTTGGCATTATGCTTCGACAGGCCGATCAGCGGCGCGTCGGCACGCTGGACGCCGTTGATGTCGCGATACAGATCGCCCGGGTTCTTGCTGTCGATGAACGTATAGTTCGCCTCGAAGCCGAGACCTGACAGCACGCCCGGCAGCATGTCGAGGAAGGCACGACCGCCGACCTCGACGCCCTTCACCGTCGCCGCCTTGGTGGCGTTGATGTAATCGGTCGCCGCCGCACTGACGTTCTCGCTGGTGCCGTCGGTATAGACCACGGTCACCTGGCGCTGGGTCAGCGAGTAGATCGGCAGATCGGTCAGCCGCTTGTAGAACGGCGCGAGGTGGAAGGCGGTACCGGGACGCGCATAATATTCGAACGACAGATCGAAGTTGTTCGACATCGTCGGCTTGAGCAACGGATTGCCCGTGTCCGCGGTGAAGTTGGTGAAGATGTTCGGCAGGCTGCTGCCGCCGTTGACGTTGCCGGGGTTGCTCGTCGTCGCGACGCCGATGCTGCCCGACGCACGCAGCGCGTTGAACGTCGGCAGATCCATGGTGATGTTGTAACCGCCGCGGATCTTGATCTTCTCGTTCGGCGCATAGTCGACGTTGATCGACGGCAGCCAGCGGGTGAACTCCGCCTTGCCGCCACGGGCCAGGAACGTCTGCCCCAGCGTCTGCGTCTGGCCGTTGCGGATGAACGTATTGGCGTTCTGCTGGATGTAGCCGCTGCCCTCGTTCTGGATATTGACGACGCGGACGCCGACGTTGCCCGAGATGCCGCCCTCCGGCCGGCCGAAGCGCGCCAGCGCATAGGCCGCCTTGGTGATCGTCTTGTTGTCGACCTGATCGCCCGGCAGCACGAAGCCGGCAGGCCGCGTGATCGCCGAACCACCGCCATATCCGCTGCCGGCCGGGAGCGGGCCCGCGACCGAACAGTCGAACTGCGCGGTGGCGGGGCAGAAGCCCGCCGGCGGCGACGCCACCAGCCCGGTGCGATTCGCCACGAAGCGCTTCGCCAGATCCTCGCTCGCGAACATCAGATTGCCCGGCAGCACCGTCTCGCCGCGGAAGAAGTCCTTGAACGCGTGATAGGTCGTGTCGCCCGGGGCGGCATTGGCATAGGTCAGCTGCGGATCGCCGTTCCAGCCGCGGCCCAGCGCGCTCCAATTGTAACCGTTGCCGAGGTCGCGCTCGGTCCGCTCCGCCGCACGCGCGCCGACCTTGATCGCCTTCAGGAAGCTGTCGTCGAACGAATATTCGGCGTCGAGATTGGCCGAATCGAGCCGCCCCTTGTTGCGCTCGTTATGCGGCATCGACGCCGACCAAAAATAGCTGGCGGGATTGGCGAAGCCCGCCTGTGCGGCGGCAGTCGTGGTGATCTGCGGCAGGTCGTTGGTCAGGTCCATGCCGAAGCCGGTACCGAAGCTGACGTCGCGGAAGATGTCGAGACGATCGTAGATCTGGCGCGAATCGACGCGCTGCAATGCGCCCTTGAGCGACAGATGACTGTCCGTCGGCGCATAATTGAACGCCAGCGAATAGTCGCGGGTGCGCGTGTTGCTATCGACGAAGCCCTTGTTGCCCGAGCTGGTCACGGTGTTGGCGCTGGGGAGGAAGGTGGTGGTGTCGCGGTTGAACAGCGAGCTGGTCTTGGTCAGCACGCCATTGCTGTCGAAGCTGCTGCTCGCCGGATCGACCGCCAGCGTCTGCGAGCTGACCTGCGCGCCGTAATCGCTCGACTGGCTCTTGTAGCGCGACTGGAAGAAGGTGCCGCTGAACGTCAAATCGTCGGTCGGTGCCCACTGCACCGCGCCATAGATGCCGTAGCGGCGATACTGGAACGCCTCGTCGCCATAGGTGAAGCCGCCGGGGATATAGTAATCCTTGCCGCTGATGTTCGTCTTGAAATAGGGCTCGGTGCGGATGAACTGCGACAGCGAGCTGAACTGGCTGTACGCCACGTCGGCGAGGATGCCGATCTTGCCGATCGGCGTGTCGAAGGTCTTGGTCGCGAGCACCGAGGCGACGGGATCGGCCTTCTGCGCCATGTCGCCCATGCCGAGTTCGCCGGTCGCGGCCATGTGGAACTTGCCGTTGAAGTCGAACGGCATCTTGGTGCGCAGATCGATCTGGCCGCCGGTGCCGCCCTCGATCAGGTCGGCGGTGGACGCCTTGTAGACGTCGACCGCTGCCATCAGCTCGGGGGTGACGTCGCTCCACAGGATCGCGCGGCCGTTGTTGGCGCTGAAGATCTCGCGGCCGTTGAGGCGCGAGGCGACGCCGGTCAGGCCGCGCACCTGCACGCCCGAACCCTGCACCGAGAAGTGGTCGGGATCGCCGAGCGCCGCAAAGCGCACGATCGACACGCCCGAGACGCGCTGGAGCACTTCGGTGATGCTGTTGTCGGGCAGCTTGCCCGCCTCGTCGGCGACGACCGAATCGATGATCGTCTCGCTGCGGCGCTTGCGCTCGTCGGCGGCCTGCAACGCGGCGCGGCGGCCGGTGACGACGATCTCTTCGCCGCCCGGCTGGTCGCTGCTCTGGTCGCCGGCGGTGGTCGCCGCCTGGCCGGTGGTCTGGGGGATGGCGCTGGTGTCGGCCTGGCCGATGCCGGCCGCCGCCGCCGGCGATGATACCGCGATCATCCCCAGCACGAGACCCGATACGCCTGCCCGCAGGGCGGCGTTGAATGCCGGACGATATCCGTCCGTGCTCGCGATGTTCGTCATCCCCAGACCCTCTCCGCCCAAATGGCGATAAACCTTGAATTCACGCTTTATGTTAGCGCTAGCATTTTCATTAGTGGATTTTGCTATCAGCAGCAATTACCATTTTGGCACATCGACTCCGAGACGGTCGCTCTGTGACAATTGTGTAACAGTGCCGGCAACAATTTCCCTCTGCGATATTGATAGTCACTTGCAACAGCAGAGCGTCACGCTATGCGGCCAGTGAGTTCAAGGAGTTAGAGAGATGACGGCTTTCATGGCGCTGATGGCGGCCACCGCTGCAGTGACGCCGGCGAGCGACACGGGCGCCGACGATCCGCAGCGCAGCAGCGACGACATCATCGTCACCGGCCAGCGCAGCGAAGGCAGCGACGATTACGGCGTCAAGACGCAACGCACCGCGACCCGCCTGCCGCTCAGCCAGCGCGAAACGCCGCAATCGGTCAGTGTCGTCACCCGCGCGCAGATCGACGATCTTCAGCTCAACGACGTCAACGCGCTGCTCGCGACGGTGCCGGGCATCAACGTGCTCGCCGGCGAGACCGACCGCGTCTATTTCTCGGCGCGCGGCTTCGACATCCAGACCTTCCAGATCGACGGGATCGGCCAGCCCTTCTCGTTCGGCATCCAGACCGGGTCGATCGACACCGCGATCTACGACCGGGTCGAGGTGGTGCGCGGCGCGCCGGGGCTGCTATCGCCGACCGGCAACCCCTCGGCAGTGATCAACTTCATCCGCAAGCGCCCGTATCACGAGCTCAAAGTCTCGGCGAGCGCGCAATATGGCTCGTTCGACAACAAGCGGATCGACGGCGACGTCAGCGTACCGCTCACCGCCGACGGCAGCATCCGCGCCCGCGCGGTCGGCGCGTTGCTCGATACCGACAGCTATCTCGATCGCTACAGCCTGCGGCGCTGGACCGGCTATGGCATCGTCGAGGCCGATCTCGGCGCCAACACCGTGATCAGCGCCGGCTACGGCCATCAGGACCATCAGAGCCGCGGCGCGATGTGGGGCGCGACGCCGCTCTATTACACCGACGGCTCGCGCATCGATTTCGCCCGCTCCGCCAATTACGCGCCGCGCTGGTCGGGCTGGAACGTCGTCGACCGCCAGATCTTCGGCGACCTCACGCACGATTTCGGCAACGGCTGGACCGGCAAGGTGTCGGTGCTGCGCAAGGCGACGAGCGAGAACGACACGCTCTTCTACGTCTATGGCAATCCGGTGCGCGGCGCGCCGGGCGGCATCGACACGCTCGGCACGGCGACCACGGCGGACGACATCGGTATCCGCAGCTATCCCGGCGCATTCAAGGGCGAGGCGCGCAATCTGACGCTCGACGCCTATATCGGTGGCCCGGTATCGGTCGGCGGGCGCCAGCACGACGTCATGGTCGGCGTCATGCGCGGTGCCGAACGCTACCGGCAATATTCCAGCTATGACTATAGCCAAGTCGGCTTGCTGCTGCCGCTCGACACCTTCTTCGACGGAAATTTCCCGAAGACGACCTTCCCCACGCCCTACGACCTCAGCCTCGACCAGCATCGGCAGCGCGAGACGGTCTATGGCCTCGTCCGCCTCAACCTCGCCGATCCGTTCAAGGTGATGCTCGGCGGCAATTACACGCACGCGCAGAGTAACGGCACCTCCTATGGCGAAGCGACCGACTTCGACCGCACGCGCTTCCTGCCGTTCGTCGGCGCCACCTACGACCTGACGTCGACGATCAGCGCCTATGCGAGCTATGCGACGATCTTCAATCCGCAGACCGAATTCGATGCCAACAACCGCCAGCTCGCGCCGATCACCGGCGACAATCTGGAGGCGGGGCTGAAGGGCGCGTGGTTCGGCGGCCGATTCAACGCCAGCGCCGCCGTCTTCCAAGCGCGTCAGAACAACACCGCGCAGGCCGGCGCCTTCCTCAACGGCCGGCAGACCTATGACGCGGTCGACGCCACGTCGCAGGGTATCGAGATCGAGGCGAGCGGCCAGCCCGTCCCCGGCGTGCAGGTGACCGGCGGCTTCACCGTGATGCGCGTGCGCGGCGACGACGACCAGCCGGTGCGCACCTTCGTGCCGCGCAACACCGGCCGCCTCAACCTCTCCTACACGCCGCAGGGTCTGAAGGCGCTCAAGCTCGGCGCTTCGGTGCAATATCAGGGCCGCTTCTATTTCGAGCCCGGCTCGCTGTCCTCGACCACCGGCCAGCCGATCCGCATCACGCAAGGCGGGGTGGCGACGGTCGACCTGTTCGGCCGCTACGCGCTCACCGAGAATGTCTCGGTCGGCGTCAATCTGCAGAACGTCACCAACGCCAAATACCTCACCGCGCTGACCTTCGACCAGAGCCGCTACGCCGCGCCGCGTGCGATCCTCGGCACGATCAGCCTACGCTATTGAGCGACGGGGCGCAGGCGGGCGATGGCACCGCCCTCGCCCCCGGACGTTTTCATCAGCAGCAAAGGAGATGTGCATTGCCCGATGAAAACCACGAAAAGCCCGTCCTTTACATGCCCGACAGCCCCAATGTCGGCGCCGCCGATCCCGACGGCGACCCCGACGATCCCAAGCGCGCCGCCAAGGATCAGGCACGCGCCGACGATCTCGCCGCCAAGGTGGCGATCGGCGACGAATTGTCTGGCTATGAGAAGGTCGCCGGCCGCGGCGTCCCGCGCGACTGACCTTATTCCGGCGCGGCGTCCTGACGCCGCGCCACTCGCAGCACCGTATAGCCCGCGATCCCCGACAGCAGCGACCCGAGCAGCACGCCGAGCTTCGCCTCGCTCTGCAGCAGCGGCGCATCGGGAAAGGCGAGCAGCGTGATGAAGATACTCATCGTAAAGCCGATCCCGCACAACAAGGCGACGCCGAAGAGCTGACCCCGCCCGGCGTGCGCGGGCATGTCGGCGAGGCCGAGCCGGATTGCCAGCATCGCGCAGCCGAACACGCCGGCGACCTTGCCGATCACCAGCCCGCCCAGCACCCCGAGCGTCACCGGTGCGGTCAGTGCCCCGGCGGGCAGCCCGAGCAGCGGCACCGCGGCATTGGCCAGCGCGAACACCGGCACCACCAGAAACGCCACCGGCCGGTGCAGCGCGTGTTCGAGCCGGTGCAACGGGCTGGGATCGTCCGCGTCGGACCGCCCCCGGGTGGGCCGCATCGGGATGGTCAGCGCCAGCACCACCCCGGCCAGCGTCGCATGCACGCCCGAGCGCAGCACGAACACCCAGAGGATCACGCCGATCGCCAGATAGATCGACAATCGCTGCACCCCGTACCGGTTGCAGCCGACCAGCAGCGCGACCGCTACCGCCGCGCCGGCAAGATCGGGCCACGACAGGCCGGCGGTATAGAAGATCGCGATGATCAGCACCGCGCCGAGATCGTCGAGGATCGCCAGCGCCGCGAGGAACACGCGCAGCGACGCCGGCACGCGCTCGCCGAGCAGCGCGATGACGCCCAGCGCAAAGGCGATGTCGGTCGCCGCGGGGATCGCCCAGCCCGATGCCGTCGGCCCGCGGTTGACCGCGAGGAACAGCAAGGCGGGCACGATCATCCCGCCCGCGGCGGCGATGCCGGGCAGCACGCGGCGCGGCCAGGTCGACAATTGCCCGTCGACCATCTCGCGCTTGATCTCCAGCCCGACGAGCAGGAAGAAGACGGCCATCAGCGCATCGTTGATCCAATGGCCGAGCGACAGCGGGCCGATGTCGGCATGCAGCAGCGCGGCATAGCCCGGCCCGAGCGGCGAATTGGCGATGCCCAATGCGACGACCGCGGCCGCCATCAGCACCAGCCCGGCGGAGGATTGCGCGGCGAGGAAGGCGCGGATCGCGCTGGTCCGCGCACGTGTGATAGAGGTCATGCGATCATCGTCCGAAGGCGGGCGGCAGGTCCGCCCGACGCGAAACCCTGCCCGCTTCTGGACCGGCACGCCGCCGTAACCAAGCCGATTGTCGCGTTTATGAGATGCGAAGACCCGATGCCGCGGCACCGGGAGGCCGAAGTGGCTCTATCCGATCCCTCTGGGGTGGAGGGTCCTGTGACGGATAGAGCCAAATCAGAATGGTGGGCGTGGCAAGGATTGAACTTGCGACCCCTGCGATGTCAACACAGTGCTCTACCACTGAGCTACACGCCCGCCGGAGGTGCGCCATTAGCCGGGGTTTTCCGGCCTGGCAAGCGGTCAATTCAATCCGGTGGCACTTCCCGTCTCGAAAACGCGATCCACCTCGGCGACGAGGTCGCGCAGGTGGAAGGGCTTGGACAGGACGCGCGCATTGGGCATCTCGCGCCCCGCCTTCAGCGTCACCGCGGCGAAGCCGGTGATGAACATCACGCGCAGTCCCGGCACCATCTCGGCGGCGCGGCGGGCAAGTTCGATGCCGTCCATCTCGGGCATGACGATGTCGGTGAGCAGCAGGTCGAACGATTCGCTCTCCAGCAGCGGGATCGCCGCCGTGCCGCGGTCCACCGCCGCCACCGCATAGCCCGCGCGCTCCAGCGCACGGGTGAGATATTCGCGCATGACTTGATCGTCTTCGGCCAGCAGGATTCGGATCATCGCCTTGTCGGTCTCCATTCGCGCGCCGTCCTATGATCCGCAGTTGTGAAGATTTCCAGCGCGCCGAACGCGGGAACGCGATAGGACGTGCCATAGATGGACGCATCGTTCGATACGATCGGCGGGCTCGACCGCGACGGTGCGCCGCTCAGCCCGGTGGTCCTGTCGGTGCCACACGCCGGTCGCGACTATCCGACGGCGCTGCTCGGCGCGCTGCGGCTGCCGGCGACCGCACTGACGATCCTCGAAGATCGCTTCGTCGATGAGGTCGCGCACGGCGCGCGGACGCAGGAGACGATACTGGTCCAGCGTCGCGCGCGCGCCTGGATCGACCTCAACCGAGGCGAGGGCGAACGCGACCCGCGCGTCGACGAGGGCGTACGCTCGCACGGCCAGCCCGCCCCTTCCGCCAAGGTGCGCAGCGGACTGGGCCTGGTGCCGCGCCGCGCCGGGGCGGCGGGCGATCTGTGGCGGCGGCGGTTCAGCGCGGTCGAGGTCGCCGCGCGGATCGCGCAGGACTATCGCCCCTATCATGCCGCGCTCGCCGCCGCGCTCGCTGCCGCGCAGGCGCGGTTCGGCGTCGCGGTGCTGCTCGACGTGCATTCGATGCCGCCGCTCGGCGATCACGCCCGTATCGTGCTCGGCGACCGCTTCGGCCATGCCGCGGCGCAGCGCTTCGTCGCGCGGCTGGAGGCGGAGGCGGCGCACGCCGGCGTCCGCACCGCGCTCAACACGCCTTATGCAGGCGGCCATATCCTCGAACGCCATGCCGCCCCGGCGCGCGGCATCCACGCCATCCAGATCGAATTCGACCGCACGCTCTATCTCGATGCCGCGCTCGATCGTCCCGGCACCGGCCTGCCCGCGATCGTCGCGCTGCTCCGGCGGATGATCGCCGCGGCGGCGGACGAAGCGCTCACCGGCGACCGGTTCGCGCTGGCCGCGGAATGACATAAAAAAACCACCCCGTGCAAAAGCACGGAGTGGCCAAGGTTCAGGGAGGAGACACACTGAAAGTGTGTCATACGGGCTCGCGAAAGGGGGGACACGAGCGCCGTACTTTCATAAAATAGTCGAGCGCCCGATTGGTTCAACCCCCGGCCCGCCAGCCGTTCTTTTTTTCCGTTCGGTTCTTTTACTTACCCAGCACGGGCGCGATTCGTACGAGCACCGAATCGCGTAGCAGCAGATGGTGGCGCAGCGCCGCGGCGACGTGCAGCACGACCAGCGCCAGCATCAGCCAGCCGAGCAACCCGTGCGCATCATGGCCCAGATCTGAGGCGCGGCTGCCGACCGGCAACAGCGGCACGTCGAACAGCCCGAACCAGCTCAGCGGCCGCTGCGGCCCGGGGCCGGGGCCCGAGACCATCATCCAGCCGGTCAGCGGCATCGCGACCATCAGCAGATACAGCGTCCAATGCGTGGCATGCGCGACGCCCTTCTCCCACGCCGGCGTTCCAGCGGGCAGCGCCGGCGGACGATGCGTCAGCCGCCAGGCGACGCGGCCGGCGGTCAGCGCCAGTACGGTGATGCCGATCGCCTTGTGCGCCCCCATCAGCGCGCGCAGCGCGGGACTATAGTCGTGGCCGATGCCGATGATCAGATTGGCGACGACCAGCACCGCGATCGTCCAATGGAAGGCGATCGCCACCCGCGAATACCGTTCGCCGTCGGTCCGGTTCGTCATAGCGTGCAACCCCTTGCTAACCCGCGGCAACAGTCGACCGGCGCGAACGACGGGTCAAGCCATGGCGGGGCCCGGACACGACACGGGCGGGAATCGCGTCACGCGACCCCGCCCGTGCGATCGATAACGGTCGAGGGATCAGCCGAACTGCGGCTGCGGCACCTTGTTCTGCTGCGCCTGGCGACCGAAGATCTCGCGCATCAGCGACAGCGAGAACAGATGCGCGTAGAGCAGCGGCAGCATGCCCGACTGCGACATCTTGCGCAGCTGGTCGCCGCGCAGCCCGGCGAGCTTTTCTTCGTTGATCATCTGGAAGCCGCGATAGACGAACGGCTGCTGGTTCTCGTCGATCTGGATGGTGACCTCGCCGTCCATCAGCAATTCCTGCTCGCGCAGCTCGTTCATGAACGCCTGCGTGCGGGCGCCGGCCTGTTCGAACTGCTCGGCGAAGTCGAGGATCGCCTTGGTCACCTGGCTCGGCTGGCCGTTCTCGAACAAGGGCTCGCCGTCGTCATAGGCGCCGAGCGCCTCCGAGGTCGGGTCGAAGCACAGCGACAGCTCCTCGGCGTCGGGACGCAGCCGCGCGAGCATATAGGGGTAGCGGCGGACATAGGCCGGGACGTAGAAATTGGTCTCGGTCAGCTTGCCGTCGTCGCCCATGAAGACGTTGACGCCCTCGTTGAGGCCCATCAGCGCGAGCGGGATCGCATCGTCGCCGACCGAGAAGACGATCGGCATGTGACGCTGCACCAGCGGAAATTCGTCGGTGGTGATCGGAATCGCATGCTGGCCGACGAGGAACGGCGCGCTGTCCTGCTGGCGGACACGCCAATCGGCATGCGTCTCGCTCGAGAGCGGCTCGAGGCCGTTGTAGAACAAAGGAAGCGGCGCACTGGCCATGGGAACTCTCTCCGTGGTGGATAGTTTGCGGCGCAGCCGCTCGCTGGGCGCTGCTCTATTGGGCCACAGCCGAGGGTGCAAGCGCCACGAGCTTGCCGGGGTTGAGGATGCCGAGCGGGTCCATCGCCGCCTTCACCGCGCGCAACGCCATCAGCCGCGCGGGCGACGACAGCCGTTCCAGCTCGTCGCGTTTCATCTGACCGATGCCGTGTTCGGCGGCGATCGAGCCCCCCGCCGCGATCACCAGATCGTCGACGAAGCGCGTCACCACCGGCACTTGCTCGGCATACCAATGCGCTGGATCGGTGCCCGGCGCGGCGCGCACGTGGAAATGGACGTTGCCGTCGCCGAGATGACCGAAGCCGCTCGCGTGGCAACCGGGGAAGCGCGCCTCGCACGCCGCCGCCGCCTCGATCATGAAGGCGGGCATCGCATCGACCGGCACCGACAGATCGTGCTGCGACGCCGGCCCGAGCGCGCGCTCCGAATCGGAGATCGATTCGCGGATACGCCAGAAATCCGCCGCCTGCGCCGCGCTCGCCGCCAGCGTCGCATCCGCGATCAGCCCGTCGGCGAGCGCATCATCCAGCACCCGCTCCATGAGCGCGTCGCCCGCCGGATCGGTATGTTCGATCAGCAGATGCCACGCCGCCGCCCCCGCCACCGGCGCGCGCAGGCCGGGCACATAGGCGAGCACCGCGGCGAGCGATTCGCGCGGCAGGATCTCGAAACTTTCCAGCGCCTCGGTCGCCGCCTGGAAGCGGCGGAGCAGCGCCAGCGCCGCGGCCGGATCGCGCACCGCCGCCCAGGCGGTCGAGCGCGTCGTCGGCACCGCCACCAGCCGCAGCGTCGCCGCGGTGACCACGCCCAACGTCCCCTCCGCGCCGACCAGCAATTGCGTCAGATCGTAACCGCGATTGTCCTTCTTGAGCGGCGCCAGCCCGTCGTGGACGCTGCCGTCGGCGAGCACCACCTCGACCCCCGCGACCAGCCCGCGCATCGAGCCGAAGCGCAGCACCTGCGTGCCGCCGGCGTTGGTCGAGACGAGCCCGCCGATCGTCGCATTGCCCTTGGCGCCGAGCGTCAGCGGAAAGCGCCGGTCGACGGCGAGCGCGGCGTCGTGCAGGTCGGACAGGATCACCCCCGCCTCCGCCACCGCCAGCCCCGCGGCGGCATCGACGCGGCGGATCGCGGTCATCCGCCGCAGCGACAGGATCAGCGCCGAGCCGTCGGCGGGCGGCGTCGCGCCGCCGACCATCGAGCTGTTGCCGCCCTGCGGAACCAGCGCCACGCGATGCCGCGCCGCGGCGGCGACTACCGCGGCGACCTCCGCGGTAGAGGCGGGGGCGAGGATCGCCGGCGCTGCGCCGTGGAAGCGCCGCCGCCAGTCGACCAGCCACGGCGCGATCGCGGCGGGATCGGTGACGATCCCCTTTCGTCCCAATACGGGAGCGAGCGCGTCGAGCATGGCGGTCTGCGCAGGTGTCATGCCGCGTCCGCTAGGCCAAGTTCATCGCGCGTTCAACGATCCGGGCTAAGGGGCGAGGTCTGACATGCTGCATCCCGCGCTTCCCATCCTGCTGATCGCCGTCGCGGCGCCCGCCGTCGCGGCGCTCGGCGACGGCGCGGGCCAGCGTGACGGCACGCTTTTCGCGCAGATGACGATCCACGAGCGCGTCATCATCCGCCTGCCGCGCATGGGCCCGGCGGCGCGCGCGCCGATCCCCGCGCCGATCCGCTACAAGGAGAAGAAGGGGCCGAAATGCGTCGCCGCCGCCAATCTCGGCGGTGCGCTGATCCAGGAACCCGGCGCGGTCGATCTGGTGATGAGCGGCGGCAAGCGGCTGCGCGCCCGGCTCGACAAGGATTGCGGCCCGCTCGATTATTACGGCGGCTTCTACCTGCGCCCCGCCGCCGACGGCCAGGTCTGCGCCGGCCGCGACGTGATCCGCATGCGCTCCGGTGCGAGCTGCGGCATCGCGACGTTCAAGACGCTGGTCCCCGCGAAATAGCCAAAGCCGCCGGTTCGAGCGGAGTAAATAAGTCCTCCCCCGCCAGGGGGAGGTGGCACGGCAAAGCCGTGACGGAGGGGGAGGACAGGGCGGGAGCCCGGTAACGAAGCTCCCGCCCTGTCCTCCCCCTCCACCACTCGGCTTGCGCCGAGCGCCCCCCTTCCCCCTGTCGGGGGAGGACTTGGCGCACCAATTCTTGACTTTTGCGACCAAATCCGCAAGCGCCGGCGACAATGGTCTCGCACGCGCGCGAGGTCGTGCTTATCCGGACCTTTGCATGAGCCTTATGGCATGAGCTTCGCCGACCTCGGCCTCTCCGACGAACTGCTGAAGGCGGTCACCGACGCCGGCTATACCGAGCCGACGCCGATCCAGGCGTCGGCGATCCCGTCGGTGCTGATGATGCGCGACCTGATCGGCATCGCGCAGACGGGGACGGGCAAGACCGCCGCCTTCGTGCTGCCGATGATCGACATCCTGTCGCACGGCCGCAGCCGCGCGCGCATGCCGCGCTCGCTGATCCTCGAGCCGACGCGCGAACTCGCCGCGCAGGTCGCCGAGAATTTCGAGAAATACGGCGCCGGCACCAAGCTGTCGATGGCGCTGCTGATCGGCGGCGTGTCGATGGGCGACCAGATCAAGGCGCTCGAAAAGGGCGTCGACGTGCTGATCGCGACGCCGGGGCGCCTCATGGACCTGTTCGGCCGCGGCAACATCCTGCTCACCGGCTGTTCGATGCTGGTCATCGACGAGGCGGACCGGATGCTCGACATGGGGTTCATCCCCGACATCGAGGAAATCTGCACCAAGCTGCCGAAACAGCGCCAGACTTTGCTCTTCTCGGCGACGATGCCGGCGCCGATCAAGCGGCTCGCCGACAAGTTCCTCGACAATCCCAAGATGATCGAGGTGTCGCGCCCCGCCTCGACCAACCTCAACATCAAGCAGTTCCTCGTCCCCGTCTCCGGCAATGCGATGAAGAAGCGCGAGGGGCTGCGCCAGTTGCTCGGCCAGGACGAGGTGCGCAACGCGATCATTTTCTGCAACCGCAAGACGACGGTGCGCGAGCTCAACAAGAGCCTCAAGAAGCACGGCTTCAAGTCGGGCGAGATCCATGGCGACATGGAACAGGCGCAGCGTATCGCCGAGCTCGACCTGTTCAAGGACGGCAAGATCAACATCCTCGTCGCCTCCGACGTCGCCGCGCGCGGGCTCGACATCAAGGGCGTCAGCCACGTCTTCAACTTCGACGCGCCGTGGCATCCCGACGATTACGTCCACCGCATCGGCCGCACCGGCCGCGGCGGCGCGACCGGCATCGCCTATACGCTGATCACCAGCGAGGATGCCGAGAACATCCAGAATATCGAGAAGCTGACCGGCCAGAAGATCGACCGCCTCGATCTCGGCGCCGCGCCCGAGGCGGAGGCGCCCGCCGCCGCCGCCGCGCCCGCCGGCGAGGAACCACGCCGCGGTCGCCGCGACCGCACGACGCGCGGCGAGGGCCGCCGCGACCGCCCCGCGCGCGCGCCGGTGGTGGCGGAAGCCGCGCCCGAGCCTGTCGAGGCGCCCGCCGCCGTCGAAGAACCGCGCCGCCAGCCCCGTCAGGAGCGCCGCCCGGAACCGGAATTCGCTCCCCCGCCCCGCCGCGACATCCGCCCCGACGGCGGCCGTCGTCCGCGCCGCGACGAGCGCGACGACGGCCCCGACGACGGCTGGAACGGCCCGATCCCGGAGTTCCTGAAGGCGGTGATCGGGGGCTAGCTCTTAAGTCCTCCCTCGCTTTAGCGGGAGCGCAAGGTTGGATTGCCCCCGGCAATCCAAGATCATGCCGGGGGCATGATCGACCTTGCGCTGGGGACCGCCCGCGTCAGCGGGTGGTGGAGGGGGCGTCTCCGCATACGGCGCATTCACCGTATCCTCCCCCTCCGTCAGTGCTTCGCACTGCCACCTCCCCCTGGCGGGGGAGGAATAGAATGTCCTCGGCTCTTGAACGTGCGCTTTCGCGCCCCCTCAAGCCGCCGCCGCGATCGCCGCGTCATCCAGCGCCGCCGCACGCCGATACCCCTCGCGCGCCGTCAACCGCGCGACATAATCCTCGAACGCCCCGCGCTTCGGCAGCGAGCCGAATTGCTGCCCGAACATCACCTGCGATCCGACATAGACGTCCGCCGCGGTGAAGCGGTCGCCCGCGATGAAGTCGTGCGCCGCCACCGCCTGCTCCAGCACATCGACGACCCGATCGTAATCGCCATAGCCGACCATCCGCTGCTGCGCCTCGCTCGGCACCACGCCCAGCGAGCGGTTGGTCACCGCCGCCTCGATCGGACCCGCCGCGAAGAACAGCCAGCGATAATAGTCCGCCCGCTCCTCGTCGCGCGGCGCCAGCTCCGCCGCGGGGAACGCCTCGGCGCAATAGGCGCAGATCGCCGCGCATTCCGTCACGGTCCGGCCGCGGTGGACGATCGCCGGCACCTTCGCCATCGGGTTGATCGACAGATACGGCTCCTGCTTCATCGTCGAGGCGTAATCGAGCACGATCGTGTCATATTCGACCCCCGCCTCCTCGAGCATCCAGCGTGCGATCCGCCCGCGCGACCGCGGGTTGGTGTAGAAGGTCAGTTCGGCCATCACGCGGTTCCCGTCACAGGTTCTTGGCGAACAGGTCGAGCATCCGCGCCCAGGCGCGTTCGGCCTGCGGCGGATTGTAGACCTTGCTGTCGATCACGCACCAACCGTGCATCGCATCGGCATAGACCTCGATCTCCGCCGGCCGCTTCGCCGCGGCGAACGCCTCGCGCAATGCCACCTTGTCGTTGGGGCCGCGCGCGTCGTCGTTGCTAGCGATCGCGATGAGATAGCCGCCCTTGAGCTGCGGCACGAGTTTGTGCGGGCTGTCGGGCGCGTCGCTGACCAGCCCCGCGCCGTGGAAGGACGCACCGGCATGCACCCGCGCCGGCAACGCCGCCGCGGTGCGCAGCACCATCGGCCCGCCCATGCAATAGCCCGCGCTGCCGATGCCTCGCTTGGTGTCGACCTCCTTCTGCAGGTCGAGGAAGGCGAGGAAGACCCTGGCATCGCTGGTCGTCGCCGCCGCGGTCAACGCCGCACGCCACGGCATGATCCGGTCGCGTACCGCGGGCTGGTCGAACGATTCGCCGGCCGCGATGATCGGCGACTTGGCCGAGCGGTAGAATTGGTTGACGACGAGCACCGCATAGCCCGTCTGCGCCAGCCGGTCGGCCATTTTGCGGAACGCCGGCCGCAGCCCCATGATGTCGGGCCACATCAGCACCGCGGGATGCCGGCCCGCACTCGGCGCGGTGAAATAGGCGTCGCACTGCCCGTCGGGCGTGGTGATGACGACGTCGCGCGCCGCGATCGGCTTGGCGTCGGCCGCGGTCGGCAGCACCAGCGTCGCGCCGACCGCCCCCGCCGCCAGCCCGAGCTGCCGCCGCGTCAGCGCGTTGTCCTCGACGGTGAGTTCGTCGCACATGCCTGCTCTCCCAATGCTTTAGGAGAAGCTAGCGCAGCGCGTGACGGGGCACCAGTGGGAAGCCATATTCCCTGCCACCACCCCACCGTCATGCCGGACCTGATCCGGCGTGACGCTTTTCGTCGGCGGGCTCATCGGACATCCGACAGCGGGACCCCGGCGCAAGGTTGGGGTCCCGAACTTCGACGGATGGACGGGAGCGCCCGCCCCCGGTTTCAGCGCTTGAACGGGTCCTGGAACAGCGCCGCCGCGGCCGAGGCCGGGTCTTGGTCCGCCACGTCGACGCCGCGCGCCGCCGCGTCGCGCTCGGCGCGCAGGCTGGCGATCAGCGCCTCGCGGTCGCCCTCCAGCCGGGTATCGGTCGGCGCGGCTTCGTTGCCCGACGCCTTCGACGCCTTGGCCACCGCCGCGTCGAGCTCGCGCTGCGTCGTCAGGCCGAGCGTCACCGGGTCCTTCGGCGTGATGTTGCCGATGTTCCAATGGCTGCGGTCGCGGATCGCGGCGATCGTCGTGCGGGTGGTGCCGATCAGGTTGCTGATCGCGCCGTCGGTGATCTCGGGATGGTTGCGGATGATCCAGGCGATGCCGTCGGGCTTGTCCTGCCGCTTCGACACCGGCGTGTAGCGCGGGCCCTTGGTGCGGCGGACCTGCTCGGGGCCCTTGATCATCTTGAGGCGATAGGCGGGATCGGCCTGGCCCTTGTCGATCTCGTCCTGCGTCAGCTCGTGCGCGCGCACCGGATCGCGGCCGGTCAGCTTGGAGGCGGCGGTGTCGTCGGCGATCGCCTGGATCTCGAGGATATGGAGGCCGCAGAAATCGGCGATCTGGTCGAACGACAGCGACGTATTGTCGACCATCCAGGACGCGGTCGCATGGGGCATAAGGGGCTGGGCCACGGGTGAACTCCGTCGGAACTTTTGGGTCGGAAACAAATAGGGCCGCCCCTTACCGGAGCGGCCACGCCATAACCCCCCGTGTACCCCGCACCGCTGCGAAGGGCAACCCGATCGTTCGGGCCGCCCCCCGCCATCTATTTGGGCAAGGCGTATGCGATGACGTGATCGCCCAGCTTCGTGCCCAGCGAGCCATGCCCGCCCGCGACCACCACGACGAACTGCCGCCCGCTCGCCGCCGAGCGATACGACATCGGCGTCGCCTGCCCGCCGGCGGGCAGCCGCGCCCGCCACAGCACCTTGCCGGTCGCGGTGTCATAGGCACGCACGTAATCGTCGATCGCCGCCGCCATGAATGCGACACCGCCCGCGGTGGTGATCGGCCCGCCGAGCGAGGGCACGCCGAGCTTGAACGGCATAGGCAGGATCGTCTCGTCGCGGATCGTGCCGTTCTTATGCTCCCACACTTTCTTGCCGGTGGTGAGGTCGATCCCGGCGACATAGCCCCATGGCGGCTGCTGGCACGGCAGGCCGGCGAACGACAGGAACGGGTTCATGTCGACCGCGAACGGCGCACCGGTGTTGGGGTTGTAGCCCGATTCATCCGATCCGCGCCGGTCCGATCCGCCCGCGGGCCCCTGCCCGGTGCCGGTGTCGTCGACGCGCGGCACCAGCCGGTCGACGAAGGCGACGTAATTGGGATGCGCGAAGATCACCTGGCGGATCGGATCGATCGACAGCCCGCCCCAGTCCATCACCCCGAAATTGCCCGGGAAGACCAGCGACCCGCGCAGCGACGGCGGCGTGAACGCACCCTTGTAGTCGAGCGACTTGAAGCGGATGCGACACCATAATTGGTCGATCATCGTCATCCCCCACATGTCCTTCTCGCGCGCCGGGGCGGGCATCAGCGAGATCGCGGAGAGCGGCTGCGTCGGCGAGGTCCGGTCGCCCGGCGCCGCGCCGGCCGGCACCGGCGTCTCCGGCGCGGGGAAGACCGGCCGGCCGGTGCGCCGGTCGAGCACGAACAGATTGCCGGTCTTGGTCGACTGGACCAGCGCCGGCACCCGCCCGCGCCCCGGCAGGTCGAGATCGACCAGCGCCGGCTGCGCGGGCACGTCCATGTCCCACAGATCGTGATGCACCGTCTGATAGACCCAGCGCGGCTTGCCGGTCGCGATGTCGAGCGCCAGCACCGAGGTCGCGAACCGCTCGGTCGTCGCCGGGCGATGCCCGCCCCATTGGTCGACCGCGCCCATCCCCATCGGCAGATAGACGAGCCCCAGCGCCTCGTCGGCGGCGGGCGTGCTCCAGCTGTTGGGCGACGACGGCGTATATTGCTTGCCCGCGCCCAAAGGTGCGGTGTCGTCGGGATTGCCCGGATCGAAATTCCACACGAGCTTGCCCGACACCGCGTCATAGCCGCGGATCACGCCGGAGGGCACCTTGGTGGCGATATTGTCGAACACCGCGCCGCCGGTGATCACCAGCCCGCGCGCGACGAGCGGCGCCGAGGTCACCTGATACCAGCCCTGGTTGTAATGCGGCTGGCCCGGCAGCAGGCTGACCGTGCCGCCCTGCCCGAAGCTGCGGCACAGCGCGCCCGTCTTCGGGTCGAGCGCGATCAGCCGGCTGTCATTGGTCGCGAGGAATATCCGCTGCGGACAGTCCCCGACGCCGGCACCGACGCTGGCGCCCGCCCGCGCGCCATCCCAATAGGACACGCCGCGACAGGTGAGATGCTGCATGTTCTTGGCCGAGGTGGCGATCTTGGGATCGAAGCGCCAGCGCTCCTTGCCCGTCTCGGCGTCGACCGCGATCACCCAATTGTGCGGCGTGCACAGGAAGACGGTGTCACCGACCTTGATCGGCGTCATCTCGTACGTCGTCTCGCCGGGATCGCCCTCGCGCTTCATGTCGCCGGTCCGCAACTGCCACGCGACCTTGAGGTTGCCGACGTTCGCCGGTGTGAGCTGCGTCAGCGGCGAGAATTTGTCGCCATACCAGCTGCGCGCATAGGCCTGCCAATCGTCGTCGGGCACGCCGTGCAGATTGGCGGCGAGCGCCTTGCGCGGCCCCGGCAGCGTCCCGTCGAGATTGTGCACGTCGCGGGTCAGCGCCACCGCGCCGAACACCGCCGCGACGCCGAGCGCCGCCGCCAGCGGCCCCGCCGCGCGCAGCCACGTGCTGCGAGGCACCAGCCGCTTCACCGTCCACGGCAGCACCAGCAACGCGCCGAAGATGAAGATCAGGTCGCCGCGCGGCACCAGCGGCCACCAGTCCGCGCCGATCTCCGCCCATGCCCAGATCACCGTGCCGATCACCAGCGCCGCGAACAGATGCAGCGCCGCCGCGTGCCGCCGCCACAACAAGACGGCGGTCGCCAGCATCGCCAGCCCGGCGACGCCATAGAACAGGCTGCCGTGCAGCCCCGCCAGCCACACGCCCCCGGCCAAATTGATCGCCCCCACCGTGCCGATGATCACGGCAAGGATATGGGGCCACCGGGCGGGATGGCGGACATGGGTCATGCGGCAACTCCGGTTCGTTCCCGACAATACCGCCGTCCCGCAGCAATGTTCCGTTACAATAACGATTTCGCGCGGCGCGTTCGGGAGGCCCTCCGCTAGGTGTCTGAAAGAAGGGGATTCAAGCGAAGGCGCACATGCGGGCGGCGATGCCCTTTCGGAAAAAAACCGTCATCCCGGCGAAAGCCGGGACCCATGGTTGCGGAACATCTCGTCGGTGCCGGGTCGCCGGCGACCGCCCGGTCGAGCAGCCGCCGACATCGAAAGAGAATGATCCACGCGAAGCCGCGAAGACGCGAAGAAGAAGAGATCACGCGGAGGCGCGGAGGCGCGGAGATGACCCGCCCGAGGCTCGCGCCCCTCCCACAAGCGCGGCCCTACTCAATCTTCGCGTCTTCGCGTCTTCGCGTCTTCGCGTGAACATATTTTGGGCGCAGAGGACGCAGAGATAGCGCGCGCCTCAGCCCGACGGGCATCGCCCACGTCGGTCGTAAAGCGGCGCCTTCGGCGACGGATACGACACCCCTCTGCGCCCTCTGCGCCTCCGCGCGCAAACCCCTTCTTCTCTCCGCGCCTCCGCGCCTCCGCGTGATCCTATTTCCCGAGCCAACCCTCACGGAACGCGAGTTGTGCCGGCGTCACCGCCACCCCGGCGGTTTCGCCACGCACCACCTCGAACGACGGATCGACGCCCAGCCGCAACGAAGCCTCCCGCTCCACCCCACGCTGGCGGAAGCGCAAGGCGATCCGATCCCCCGGCTTATGCCCCGCGAGCACCGCCTGCGCCGCCGCCGCATCGCGCACCGGCGCCCCGTCGAGCGACAGGATCACGTCCCCCCGCTCCAGCCCCGCAGCATAAGCCGGCGCATCCGGCCGCGGCGCATCGCCGACCGCGACGACGCCATCCTCCGCGCCGACGAAGCTCACCCCCGCCCAGCCGCGCGTCGCGTCGACGGGCCGCACCACCAGCCCCGCCTGCCGCAGCAACGGCGCATAATCGGGCAATCCGCTCGCATGCACGCTGCCGTCGAAGAACGCCTTGGCGAACGCCGGATCGCGCGTCACCTCGGCGAGCCCGCGCTCCAGATCGGCGGGCGTGTACTTCAGCTCGGTGTCGCCGCGCGTCGTCCACAGATGCCGCATATAGGCATCCAGCGACAGCCCCGGATACCGCTGCCGCAACTGCAGATCGAGCGCCAGCGCCACCACCGCGCCATACGGATAATATGACACGAAGATGTTGGGATTGACCTGATCGATCGCCTTGGCGGCATCGACGAACGGCGCGCGCAGGCTCATCTCCTCCGGCCCGCCGTAGCGCCGCGCCGGGCTGTTGACGACGCCGCTCAGCGTGCCGCCCAGCCCGCGCAGGAAATCGTCGACGCTCATCTCGCCGGCGCGGCGGATCAGCAGCGGCCCGTAATATTGCGTGAACCCCTCCGCGAACCACAAGGACGGGGTCGGATTGGCGCGGGTGAAGTCGAACGGCTCCAGCTCCGCCGGCCGCAGCCGCTCGACGTTCCAGCTATGCACGAATTCGTGGCTCAACGTGTTGAGCTGCGCGAACTTCGCCTCGGCCAGCCCGCGCTTGTCGGTGATGATCGTCGAGTTGCGATGCTCCATGCCGTCGCCGGTGATCTGCGGCATGTAATCGGCGATGAACGTATAGGTGCCATAATCGTAGCGCGGCGCCCGCCCGAACAGCGCATAATGCTGCGCGATCACCCGCTTCACCTTGGCAGTATAGGTGTCGAGATCGGCCTCGCTGCCGGCATGATGCACCGCCAGCCGCACGACATAGCTTTTGCCCAGCGCATCGGTGACCGGCCATTCGCGATAGCCGAAGTCGCTGATCTCGGTCGGGCTATCCATGAAATATTGCAGGTTGGGCGCCCAGAACGTGTCGGCGCCCCTGGCGGCGGGAAGCTGCGTCGCGATCCGCCATTTGGGATCGAACGGCCGGAAGCGCACGCGGATCGGCTGCGCGTCATAGCCCTCCGCCCACAGGAAGGTCGCCGGCATGTTGAGGTGCGCGTGGCTGGCGTCGATCTGCGCATAGGTGCCGTCGCCCCAGTCGCCGAACAGCGTATAGGTGACGACGACGGTGCCGTCGTGTCCGGCGACCGTCCAGCCATAGGGATCGCTGCGGATCACCTGCAACGGCCGGCCGGCGCCGTCCTTCGCCGTCACCGAATAGACGTTCTTGGCGAATTCGTGGATCGCATAGCGACCCGGCGACGACCGCGCCATCCGCACCTTGAGCGGCCCCGCCGGCACCCGCGCGAAGGTCGCGGTCACCTGCGCCTCGTGATGCACCGCATTGGGAAAGGCGACGTCATACTGCACCCCCGCCCGCGCCCCCGGATCCTGCGCCTGCTGCGCGACGACCGCCTGCGCGGCGGTCTGCGCCTGCGCCGGCGCCGCCCCGATCGCGATCGCCAGCACCGCTGCGGCCCGTATCATCGATGTCATCCCTGCTTCCCCAATCCTGCCCGACCCGTCCTGCCCGGCACGTCCTGCCCGGCACGTCCTGCCCGCAACGCGGCTGCGCATCTATAATCATGCCGCTCCGATCGGGTCCATCGTCCGGCGGCCGGGAAACTCTGTCCGGCGCGGTCCCGAATGCCGCAACGATGAAGACGAAGGGCCGAAATCGCGATGGTGCGGCGGCCCCGATATTTGGCGACCCGGCGATAATTGCTGCCCCGCGCCTCTATAATTGAGCGGGCGGAAACGTCGTTCCGCCAGCATCAAGGATAGACACTTGCCGCACCGTCGTTTCAACGTCCGCGTCATCGCGCCGCTCATCGGTGCGATCTTGTTGCTGTGGCTGCTGGCGGGCGTGACGTATCGCGACGATCGCGCCGTCGAGGTCGCCAATGTCGAGGCATTGGAAGCGCAGGAGCGGGTCCTCGCCGTATCCGAAGTCCGTTCGATCAGCCGGTCGCTGCAACGTGACGCGCTCAACCTCATCACCGAGAGCGATCCCACCGAACGCGACGTCATCGTCAAGAAGTTCGACGACCGGACGCGGCGGATGCGCGAGATGCTGCGCCATCTGGAGGATACCAAGACGGTCCACGCGCTGCCCGAGGATTATTTCCGCCTTTCCCACACCGTCATCGTCGCCGCTCGGCGAGGTCGCCGCAAAGGCGAACGCCGGCGACCACAAGGCGGCGCTGGACTATCTGCGCAAGGTCGTGCGCCCCGCCGAACGCGCCGCGTCGAAGGTGGCCGATGCGCAGATCGACGCGATGACCGACGAGGTCGCCGCATTGCGCCACACCGCCGCGGTGGCGCAGCGCGCGGCGAACCGCATGCTGCTCGTCGCCGTGATCTTCCTCAGCCTGCTCGCCGTCGCGGTCGGCGCGCTGACCGAGATGATCCGCCGCGAACAGGCCAGGCTGATCGTCCGCAACATCGGCAGTTCGCTGCACAAGCTCGCGGGCGGCGATCTCACCACCCGTATCGAGGCCGCGTTGATCGGCGAATTCTCGAAGCTCAAGAGTGACTTCAATCACGCGGTCGACGCCTTGGGCAATGCGCTCGCCTCGGTGCGGATCAGCGCCAAGGACATCGCCGCCGGCGCGGAGGAATTGATGCAATCCTCCGGCAACCTCTCGGAACGCACCGAGCGGCAGGCGGCCAGCCTGGAAGAGACCGCCGGCGCCCTCCAGCAGCTCAGCGGCGCGCTCTCCGAATCCGCCAACAGCGCGGTCGAGGTGCGCCGCGTGGTCGGCGAGGCGCATCAGGATGCCGAACATTCCGGCGTCCTGCTCAAGGACGCCATCACCGCGATCGGCCGTCTCGAGCAGACGTCCAACGAGATCGCCGAAATCCTCCTCGTGATCGATCGCATCGCCTTCCAGACCAATCTGCTGGCGCTCAACGCCGGCGTCGAGGCGGCACGCGCCGGCGAGGCGGGCAAGGGCTTCGCGGTCGTCGCGCAGGAGGTGCGGGCGCTCGCCGGACGGTCGGCGGAGGCGGCGAGCGACGTCAAGAAGCGGATCGGCCGCTCGGCCGAGCAGATCGGGCTGGGCGTCCGGTCGGTCGGCCATGTCGAGGTCGCGCTCGGCCGGATGATCGACCGCGTCGGCAGCGTCGCGACGCTGACCGCGGGGATCGCGGAGAATGTCGAACAGCAGTCGCTGGCATTGCAACAGATCACCGCCGCGGTCGCCGAACTCGACAACGTTACCCAGCAGAATGCCGCGGTCGCCGAGGAAGAGACCGCCGCCGCGCGCAAGCTGGTCAGCGAAACGCAGATGATGACCGGGCAGATCGAACAATTCCGCTTCGCCGAATGGGAACCGGCCAACGACATGCACGCGGACAACGACCGGCCGGCGCGGGTGGTATGGCCGCAACGCGCCATGGTCACCGCCCTCAAGCAGCGGCTGTCCTAACCCCGATCCTTACCGGAAGCGTCGCGATGCCCCCCTACCCCTTCTTCCCCCCGAACAACCGCCCGAGCAGTGCCTCCGCCGCCTGGCCGACCGCCTCGGCGATCGCCTGCGGATCGGGGTGCGTCTGCGTGCCCTGCGGCGGCTTGGGCGGCTCCGGCGTCTCGCCCGGGGTCGGCGCTGCGGTGGGCGGCGTCGGCGGCACCGGCCGGTCCGCGGCCGCCTCGCGCTTCGTCCGCCCCTTCGCCACCGCCGCGGTCGCCGCGGCCGCCGCCATCGTCAGCCCCGCCGCGAGCATCTCGCGCCCCTGCGGACTGTTGGCCCGCTCCAGCAACGCGCCGCCCGCCTCGCGCAGATCCTTGGGCAATCGGATGCCGAGCACCTCCTTGGGGAGCTTCGCCTTCTTCGTCTTCTTGCCCATGCGCGGCCTCTCTCGTCTGTGTATCGTCGAGATAAGACACGCGATGCGCGTTTCAACGTGGTGCTGGCGAAGCCTCCCGCGCGTTCCTACTTCTCGCTCTAGCCTCCCGAACAGAACAGAAGTAGAACCCGCCACATGCTGACCAAAATCACCGTCCGCGGCGCGCGCGAGCACAACCTCAAGGACGTCGACGTCGACATCCCCCGCGATACGCTGACGGTGATCACCGGCCTGTCGGGTTCGGGCAAGTCGTCCCTCGCCTTCGACACCATCTATGCCGAGGGCCAGCGTCGCTACGTCGAATCGCTCTCCGCCTATGCGCGCCAGTTCCTCGAACTGATGCAGAAGCCCGACGTCGATCATATCGAGGGGCTCAGCCCGGCGATCTCGATCGAGCAGAAGACGACCAGCCGCAATCCGCGCTCGACCGTGGCGACCGTCACCGAGATCTACGATTACATGCGCCTGCTGTGGGCGCGCGTCGGCGTTCCCTACAGCCCCGCGACCGGCGAGCCGATCGCCGCGCAGACCGTCAGCCAGATGGTCGACCGCGTCCTCGCATTGCCCGAGGGCACGCGCCTCTATCTGCTCGCCCCCGTCGTCCGCGGCCGCAAGGGCGAGTATCGCAAGGAGCTGGCCGAATGGCAGAAGGCGGGCTTCACCCGCGTCCGCGTCGACGGCGAGATCCATGAGATCGACGAGGCGCCCGCGCTCGACAAGAAGTTCAAGCACGATATCGAGGTCGTCGTCGACCGCCTCGTCGTCGGCGGCGACATCGCCACCCGCCTCGCCGAGAGTTTCGAGACCGCGCTGAAGCTCGCCGACGGCCTCGCTTATGTCGATCCCGCCGACCCCGTCGAAGCGCATACGCCGAAATCGGAAGTGCTCGGCGACAACGCACCCGCCGGCCGCATCGTCTTCTCGGAAAAGTTCGCCTGCCCGATCAGCGGCTTCACCATCGCCGAGATCGAGCCGCGGCTGTTCTCGTTCAACGCGCCGCAGGGCGCCTGCCCGGCCTGCGACGGCCTCGGCGAGAAACTGCTGTTCGACGAGGATCTCGTCGTCCCCAACCACGGGCTCAGCATCAAGAAGGGCGCGGTCGTCCCCTGGGCCAAGTCCAACCCGCCCAGCCCGTATTACATGCAGGTGCTCGGCAGCCTCGCGCGCGAGTTCGACTTCAGCCTCGACACGCCCTGGGCCGACCTGCCCGAGGCGATCCACGCGCTGATCCTGCACGGCAGCAAGGGCAAGCCCGTCACGCTGACCTTCGTCGACGGCAAGAAGGCGTATGACGTCAAGAAACCGTTCGAGGGCGTCGTCGGCAACCTCAACCGCCGCCTGCTCCAGACCGAGAGCGCGTGGATGCGCGAGGAATTGTCCAAATACCAGAGCTCGCGCCCCTGCGAGGTCTGCCACGGCGCGCGCCTCAAGCCGGAGGCGCTGGCGGTCAAGATCGCGATGCGCGACATCGCCTATGCCACGCATCTCTCGGTGGTCGACGCGCTCGCCTTCTTCACCGATCTGCCCAGCCATCTCGGCGACCAGCAGCGCGCGATCGCCGAGCGTATCCTGAAGGAGATCGTCGAGCGCCTCGGCTTTCTCAACAACGTCGGCCTCGACTATCTCAACCTCGACCGTACCAGCGGCACGCTGTCGGGCGGCGAAAGCCAGCGCATCCGCCTCGCCAGCCAGATCGGCAGCGGCCTGTCGGGCGTGCTCTACGTGCTCGACGAACCCTCGATCGGCCTGCACCAGCGCGACAACGACATGCTGCTCGCGACGCTGCGCCGCCTGCGCGATCTCGGCAACACCGTACTGGTGGTCGAACATGACGAGGACGCCATCCGCACCGCCGATTACGTCATCGACATGGGGCCGGGCGCCGGCGTCCACGGCGGCCAGATCGTCGCGCAGGGCACGCTCAAGCAGATCCTCAAGAGCAAGACGAGCATCACCGCCGACTATCTCAACGGCACCCGCCAGGTCCCCGTGCCGGCCAAGCGCCGCAAGGGCAACGGCAAGCAGCTCACCGTCCACAATGCGCGCGCCAACAACCTCACCGGCGTCACCGCGAGCATCCCGCTCGGCACCTTCACCTGCATCACCGGCGTGTCGGGCTCGGGCAAGTCGAGCTTCACGATCGACACGCTCTATGCCGCCGCGGCGCGCGCGCTCAACGGCGCGCGCATCCTCGCCGGCAAGCACGACAAGGTCAGCGGCCTCCAGCATCTCGACAAGGTGATCGACATCGACCAGTCGCCGATCGGCCGCACCCCGCGCTCGAACCCGGCGACCTACACGGGCAGCTTCACGCAGATCCGCGACTGGTTCGCCGGCCTGCCCGAGAGCCAGGCGCGCGGCTACAAGCCCGGCCGGTTCAGCTTCAACGTCAAGGGCGGCCGCTGCGAGGCGTGCCAGGGCGACGGCGTGCTCAAGATCGAGATGCACTTCCTCCCCGACGTCTACGTCACCTGCGACGTCTGCCACGGCGCGCGCTACAATCGCGAGACGCTGGAGGTGAAGTTCAAGGGCAAGAGCATCGCCGACGTGCTCGACATGACGGTCGAGGATGCGGCGGAATTCTTCAAGGCGGTGCCGCCGATCCGCGACAAGATGGAGATGCTGGTCGAGGTCGGCCTCGGCTACGTCAAGGTCGGCCAGCAGGCGACGACGTTGTCGGGCGGCGAGGCGCAGCGCGTCAAGCTCGCCAAGGAACTCGCCCGCCGCGCGACCGGCAACACTTTGTATATCCTGGACGAGCCGACCACCGGCCTGCATTTCGAGGACGTCCGCAAATTGCTCGAAGTGCTCCACGCCCTGGTCGAGCAGGGCAATACGGTGGTGGTGATCGAGCACAACCTCGACGTCATCAAGACAGCCGACTGGGTGGTCGATCTGGGCCCCGAAGGCGGCGTCAAGGGCGGCGAGATCGTCGCGGTCGGCACGCCCGAAGTGGTCGCGAAGGAACCGCGGAGCTTCACGGGGAAGTATTTGGCGCCGTTGTTGAAGCCGCGTGGCGGGGAGGCGGTGGCGGCGGAGTAGCCGACCAACTGCCTATAAAGGAAATGGCCTCGCCGCCATATGGAGATACGCTTGAGGATCGGGATCATAGGGGCCGGCAACATCGGTCAGGCGTTGGCACGGCTTGCAGTAGCAAGTGGCCATCAGGCGACGCTCAGCAATTCACGCGGACCAGAGACCTTGCACGATCTAGCGGCAGAAATCGGCTGTCATGTGGCTCTAGCGACTGACGTGCCGTCCTCCAGCGATATGGTCGTTCTTACGGTGCCGCTCACGGCCGCATTCGATCTTCCACCCCATCTTCTTGATAACCGGGTCGTTATCGATACGAACAATTACTATCCGGATCGGGACGGCAGGATCGATGCACTCGATCGACATGAAACGACAACGTCTCAGATGATCGCTAACCACTTTCAGGGTGCTACGATCGTCAAGGCATTCAATGCCATTCTGGCAAAAGACCTGCTCGATCCGGCAGTACTTCCGAATGACGTCATGCGCGCTCTACCCATTGCGGGGGATGATGACGCCGCCAAGGCAATCGTAGCAGCCCTGCAAGCTGATTTCGGCTATGATACCGTCGATGCCGGCCTCTTGGCCGATAGCTGGCGTTTCGAACGCGCCAAGCCGGCTTATTGTATCCCGCTAAGCCGGGACGGCCTGATATTTGCGCTTGCCGCCGCAAAAAGAGACGAAGAACTGCCGGAGGGATCGTGGCGACGATAACGCCCACTCGCGCTCTGCCTTTTACAAAACGGCAATCCGTCTTAACATAGCATCGTGACTGCCCTCACCCCCATCGAGTCGGAATTCGCGACCACCGAAGAGGCCGCCGCCTATGACGCGTGGTTCCGCGCCAAAGTAGAGCGGGCGATGGCGTCCACGGCGCCCAAAATCCCGCACGATCAGGTGATGGCGGGCATGTGGGCGATCATCGAGCGCGCCAAGACCAAGTGACGCTTTCCGTCATCTGGGATCCGGATGCGCGCGCCGACCTTTACGAGATCACCAGCTACATCGCCGATCGCAACCCCGCTGCGGCGACACGGATCGGCCTCGCGCTCCAACACGCCGCCGACCGCCTGCCCGATCACCCCTACATCTATCGCCCCGGCCGCATCGCCGGCACGCGAGAGGCGATCGTCCACCCCAATTACATTCTCGTCTATCGCGTCGCGGTGCATGCGATCGAAATACTCGCCGTGCTCCACGCCCGGCAGGAATACCCCTAAAGCCCCGCCGCCTTCCGCAGCGCATCGTTCATCCGCCCCTGCCACCCCGGCCCATCGGAGCGGAAGCGGTCGATCACATCCGGGTCGAGCCGCAACGTCACCTGCCGCTTGGCATGCTCGCGCAGCGGCGGACGACCGCGCACGACGCCGTTCGGGCCGAGATATCCCGTTGCCGGGCGAACGACCTTGCCGCCGACCCGAAGCTCGGCGATCTCCATCATTTCCTCGGTCAGTTCGGGGGCGTCGTCAGGGTCAATCCAGTCCGACATATCTGATCTCCCACTGATGCATGCGCCGCATCGATATCACCCGATACCCGCCATTCCGCTCGGTCCACACGATCGCCACGGCATCCCGCGCCAGCCACCCGTAGGTAATATGTCGCACTTCGCCATAGTCGAACCGGTCGTCGACCACCGTGCGGCTGCGGCCATCGAACACCGTTGCGGCATCCGCAAAATCCAGCCCGCGTTCGCGTAACACCTTGTCGCGCTTCTCGGGATCGAAGCTGATCTCCATATCCGCTCCTTAATGTAGTTACATAAACAGCCACGTCAACAGGCCGTGGACGCAAGGCACCGATTCGCCCCCACCCCCGCACAATGCCGCACCGCTACGGAGACAAACTGTCCTACACCCCCGCATCCGGCATAGGTCTTCCGTCCCTCTATCCGCGGCAAAGGGACGACGATGGCCAAGCAACCCCCACGGTCTAGGAAGGAAGAGAATGATCGCCGCCTCGCGCGGGAAGCGGCGTTGCGTGCGCGAACCGATCGGGTCGTCCTCGCGGGGATCGCCGCGATCGAACGGGGCGAGCATCCCGCCGCGGCGATGGCTGCGGCGGATGCCGAGACGAAGCCGGCGGCACCGGCGGCGGCGACACCCGATCTCACACCGCTGCTCGAACCCCGCAAGGCGCGCGCCGATGGCTGGACGGCGGCGATGCAGCGCGACTTCATCCGGGCGCTCGCCGAAACGGGGTGCGTCAGCCATGCGGCGAAGGCGGTCGGCGTGGCGCGCAACACCGCTTATGCCATGCGCCAACGCGCCACTTATGCGACCTTCGCGCTCGCCTGGGACGTCGCGATCCAGATGGGGCGCAAGCGGCTGCTCGATATCGCGATGGAGCGCGCGATCGAAGGGCGGGAGGTGGCCGTCTGGTATCGTGGCGAACAGGTCGGCACGCGCACGGTGCACAACGACCGGCTGCTCACCTTCCTCATCGCGCACACGCCGGCGCCGGCGCATCCGACGCTGACGCCCGACGAACTCGCCGCCATGTTCCCGCGGATGCTCGACGCGATCGACACGCTGCCGCCGCATCCGCTCGCGGTGCGCCTCGCCGCCGACGCCGCCGACGCTGCGCGGGCCGCGGACGAATATGACGAATAGTGAAACGATCGGGGCGGATCGTTTCCATTAAGGTGTCCAACTTGTCCATGTTGCCCCCCGCCCCCGCCCCTGTCCTGCCGCCGCGATCCATGGCATTCTCCTCGCAACGACATGAGATCGAGAGGATAATGCCATGGCCACCGCGCTCCAGCGTCCCGCCGCGTCCGGCGTTCGCGAATCCGTCAGCGCACAGGAATGGGCGCTGCGCGTCGACCTCGCCGCCGCCTATCGGCTGGTCGCTCATTACGGCTGGGACGATCTGATCTTCACCCACCTCTCGGCGCGCGTGCCGGGGCCGGAGCATCATTTCCTCATCAACCCGTACAATATGATGTTCGAGGAGATCACCGCCTCGTCGCTGGTCAAGATCGACGTCGACGGCAATACGGTGTCGGACAGCCCCGCGCCGGTCAATCGCGCCGGCTTCGTCATCCATTCGGCGATCCATGCGGGTCGCGAGGATGCGGCGGCGGTGCTCCATCTCCACACGCCGCACGGCCAGGCGGTGTCGGCGATGGCGGAGGGGCTGCTGCCGCACACGCAGACCGCGATGATCGCCGGCCACGACGTCGCCTATCACGACTTCGAAGGCATCGCGACCGAACTCGACGAGCGCGAGCGGCTGGTCGCCGACCTGGGGCCGCGGCACACGATGATCCTGCGCAACCACGGCACGCTCACCGTCGGCGCCAGCGTGGCCGAGGCGTTCCTGCGCATGTATTTCCTCGAACGCGCCTGCGAGGCGCAGATCCTGATGCTCAGCGCCGGCCGCGCCAATCTCAACAATCCCAACCAGGGCGTCGCCGAGAAGGTGGAGCAGCAATCGACCGGCCCCGGCATGGCGATGCTCGCCCGCGGCCTCGCCTGGCCCGCCTTGCTCCGCAAGCTCGACCGCATCGATCCGTCTTACCGGGAGTGACGATCGTTCGCGCGAAGACGCAAAGAGGTCCCGAGCGGCGCAGCCTCTTGCATCGTGATGAAGGCGGGACATCGCCGCACCCGCGACATCTTCGCGCCTTCGCGGCTTCGCGGCTTCGCGTGAATCCTGTTCTCCGCGCCGAGGCGCATCATCGAGGCGAGCCATGCCCCATTACGGCGACTATCAGAATGCGATCTACGGCGCCGGCCTCGCCGGAGTGTCGCCCAAGGTGCCGGTCGATTTCGCCACGCTCGAGGCGCGCGCGCTCGCCGCGCTGCCGCCGTCGGTGCGCGATTATGTCCAGGGCGGCTGCGGTGACGAACACACCCAGCGGACCAACGCCGCGGCATTCCGCCACTGGGGCATGACGCCGCGGATGATGGTCGATGCCGCGACGCGCGACCTGTCGGTGCGGCTGTTCGGCCTCACCCTCCCCAGCCCGGTGTTCATGGCGCCGATCGGCGTCACCGGCCTGTGCACGCCGGACGGCCACGGCGACCGCGCCGCCGCGCGCGCCGCGGCGGACACGGGCGTGCCGCTGGTCGCCTCGACGCTGTCCAACGATCCGCTGGAAACGGTGGCGCGCGACTGCGGCGACACGCCCGGCCTCTTCCAGCTCTACACGCCCAAGGACCCCGACCTCGCCGCCAGCCTCGTCTCGCGCGCAGAAGCGGCGGGTTACAAGGCGATCGTCGTGACGCTCGACACCTGGGTCACCGGCTGGCGTCCGCGCGATCTCAACACCGGCAATTTCCCCCAACTCCGCGGCGCGGTGCTCGCCAATTATTTCAGCGACCCGGTCTTCCGCGCGCGGCTGGCCGCGCCACCCGAACAGGACCCCGCCGCCGCGATCCGCCAGTGGATGGGGGTGTTCGGCAAGGTCCTCACCTGGGCGGACATGCCGTGGCTGCGCTCGCTGACCAGATTGCCGCTGATCCTCAAGGGCATCTGCCACCCCGACGACGCACGCCGCGCGATCGATGCCGGCGCCGACGCCATCTATTGCTCGAATCACGGCGGCCGGCAGGCGAATGGCGGCATCGCCGCGATCGACCTGCTCCCCGACGTCGTCGCCGCGGCGGGCGCCACCCCGGTGCTGTTCGATTCGGGCATCCGTTCGGGCACCGACGTGGTCAAGGCATTGGCGCTCGGCGCCGCCGCGGTCGGCATCGGCCGCCCCTATAGCTACGGTCTGGCGCTCGACGGCGCGGCGGGCTGCGCGCACGTCCTGCGCTGCATCCTCGCCGAGGCCGATCTGCTGATGGCGGTCAACGGCTGGCCGACGCTCGCCGCGGTCCGCGACGCCGGCGCGCGGCGGCTGGCATGACCTCTCCGTTCGCCCCGAGCCTGTCGAAGGGCAGGTGCGCCTCATCCACCTCCGGGAAGCGCGGGACGAACGGGTCAGTCGACCACGATATGCGGCACGAAGCGCGCGGTGTTGCCGGTGATCAGCCCGTCCTCGCGGATGCCCATCCCGGCGGGCTCGCCGTCGACCACCCAGCTGCCGATCACCGGGAAACAGCCCGGTGCCGGTTCGGGCAGGCGGTAGATCGCCTGATAGACATAGCCCTCGTCGCCATAGTCCCCCGCCGCCTCGGCGACGATCCGCCCGCCGCGGCGGATCGACACGTTGGCGCCCTCGCGCGCGAGCAACGGCTTGGCGACCGCATCGCCATCGGGGATGTCGAAGCCGGCGGCGAGCAGATTGGGATGCCCCGGAAACAGCTCCCACAGCACCGCCAGCACGCCCTTGTTGCTCCAGATCATCTTCCACACCGGCTCGATCCACAGCGTCCCGCCGCGCGCCAGATCCTCGACCAGCACGTCGGCAAACGCCTCGTTCGCCAGCCATTCCCACGGGTAGAGCTTGAACAGCGCCTCGATCGGCGCGGCCTCGTCGTCGACGAAGCAGCGGCGCTCCTCGTCCCAGCCGATCGTCTCGACCAGCATCGCCACCGTCTCGATCCCCGCCGCCGCCGCGGTGTCGCGCAGATAGGCGGTGGTGACGCCGTCCTCCCCCGCCTCGTCGGCGGCATGCGCGAAATGGACGCGCGCCGGCAGACAGGCGGCGAGGTCGCGCCATTTCGCCACCAGCCGTTCGTGCAGGCTGGTGAACTGGTCCGCAGCGGGGAAACACTCTTCCTTCCAATGCCACTGGATCACCGCCGCCTCGAGCAGCGCGGTCGGCGTGTCGCAGTTGAATTCGAACAGCTTTGGCGGCGACGCGCCGTCATAGCCGAGGTCGAACCGGCCGAAGTTGAGCGCCGGCGGCTCGGCCTCCCAGGCGTCGCGGATCGTCTGGTGGAAGGCGCGCGGGATGCCGAACCGGTCGAGCAGGCGGGCGTCGGCGACGATCGCCTCGCCGGCGGCGAGGAACAGGCGGTAGAGTTCGACGGTCGCCGCCTCGATCTCGGCGACCTGCGCCGCGGAGAAGCGGTAATAGACCGATTCGTCCCAATAGGGCCGGCCGTCGGCGCTATGCCAGATCAGCCCGTCCGCCTCGACCTTCGCCTGCCAGTCGGCGCGCGGGGTCATCGTGGTGCGGATCACGACCGGCCGCTCCCAAAGCTGCGTGCCGAGGCGCCGAAGCCGCCGCGGCTGATCGCGCCGGCGCGCGTCACCTGCGTCGTCGCCGGAGCGAAGCGATACGCCCGGCCCGGCGCCCGCGCATACGATCCGCCGCCGACGCGCTCGCCATATGGCGGGATCATCGCGTTGCGCGCGAGGAAGTACCAGAGGAACGGGCTGACTCCGCCGGCATGCGACTGGCGCGCGCACTGGCTGTCGGCGACGCGGTTGCCGCTGCGGTCGGTGCATACCGCGGTATCGGATTGCGCGACCCAGCCGTCGGCATCGTCGCGCGACTTGCCGCATCCCGCCGCCAGCAAGGCGGCCGCCAGCGCCGTCGTGAACTTCAGCTCGTGCCTCAACATGTCCTCCGTCCGGCCAATCTTGGCCGTTATTGGAGTATGACGCAGGAAATCGAATAGGGTGAGCGTCTTTTTACGGTGCAAAACGCTCATGACTGCGGATCATCCGCTTGACGGTTGCTTTCCCCGGCGTACGGCTGCCATTGGTCAAAGGAGCAAGCTATGACTGACGAAACTACCGATCTTAACGCCGTGGAACTAGCAACCGAGCTGACGATTGCTTGGCTCGGCAACCCCAACACCCGTACTTCCGCCGATGAGGTTCCGGCCTTTCTCGGAAAGATGCACGACACCGTCTCGGCACTGCTTGGCGCCAGCGGTGCGGCACCGGAAGCGCAGCCCGCCACTGAATATACCGCCGCGGTCTCGTCGCGGAAGTCGCTGGCATCGAAGGATCACATCATCTCGATGATCGACGGCAAGCCGTACAAGACCTTGCGTCGTCATCTCGCGACGCACGGCATGACGCCGGCGGAATATCGCGAACGTTATGGCCTGAAGGCCGATTATCCGATGGTCGCCGAGAATTATTCGGAAAGCCGCCGCGCGATGGCCAAGAAGATCGGCCTCGGCCGCAAGCCCGGCGCGCGCAAGGCCGAAAATGGCGCCGAGGGTGCCGCAGCGGCGCGCCGTGGCCGCAAGCCCGCGGATGCCGTCGAGGCCTGATCCGCACCGCCGTCCGGCGA
>NZ_JAYDYX010000008.1:0-187135 GCF_034556155.1 Sphingomonas sp. CD22
CGAAGAGGGGTGGGATGACGAAGGAGGGGTGAGATGACGAAGGAGGGGTGAGGTGGCGATTGGTGGGCCGGCGCATCTCGTATCCGCCGATACTTTTCCGTCGCAACCCGGCACGCCAGCCGATACACCGTCGGGCCAACGACATGAGAGGATGCGCCGGATGAAACTCGCCAGTCTGAAGCAGGGCCGTGACGGCAGGCTCGTCGTCGTCTCCACCGACCTCGCCTGGTGCGCCGATGCGACGCATGTCGCGCCGACCTTGCAGGCCGCGCTCGACGATTGGGACCGGCTGCTGCCCGATCTCAAGAACCTCGCCACCGATCTCGACCACGAGGTCATCCCCCGCGAACGCTTCCACGAACATGACGCCGCCTCGCCGCTGCCGCGCGCCTATCAATGGGCGGACGGATCGGCCTATGTGAACCATGTCGCACTCGTCCGGCAGGCGCGCGGTGCCGAGATGCCCGAGACCTTCTGGCACGATCCGCTGATGTATCAGGGCGGCTCGGACGGCTTCCTCGGTCCGCGCGATCCGATCCCGCTTGCCGACGAGGCCTGGGGCTGCGATCTCGAGGCCGAGGTGGTGGTCGTCACCGGCGACGTGCCGCTCGGCGCGAGCCGCGAGGAGGCGCTTGCCGGCATCCGGCTGGTCGGCCTGACCAACGACGTCAGCCTGCGCAACCTCATCCCCGGCGAACTCGCCAAGGGCTTCGGCTTCTTCCAGTCCAAGCCGGCGAGCGCCTTCTCGCCGGTGTTCGTCACCCCGGAGGCGCTTGGCGACTGGTGGCGGGACGGCAAGCTGCACCGCAAGCTCCACGTCGATCTCAACGGCCAGCCGTTCGGCCGCGCCGAGGCGGGCGAGGACATGACCTTCGACTTCGGCACGCTGGTCGCGCACGCCGCCAAGACGCGCCGGCTGGGCGCGGGGACGATCGTCGGCTCCGGCACCGTCTCGAACCGCGGCCCCGATGGTGGCCCGGGCCAGACGATCGCGGCGGGCGGCGTCGGCTATTCCTGCCTCGCCGAACTGCGCACCGTCGAGACGATCGCCACCGGCAAGGCGACGACGCCGTTCCTGCGCAAGGGCGACACGGTGCGCATCTGGGCCGAGGACGACCGGCACCACCCGATCTTCGGCGTGATCGAACAGACCGTGGCGTGAGCCAATCCTCCCCGGCACGGGGAGGGGGACCGCCCGCGAAGCGGGTGGTGGAGGGGGCGGGCCGCAGGCGTCGCGCTTGTGGACGCCCCCCTCCGTCAGCGCTTTGCGCTGCCACCTCCCCGTGCCGGGGAGGAATGGGGTCTGCCCGGCATACCATCCGTTTCGACCGGTACAGCGGAATCGCTCCGCCCACCGAAAAGCCGCTTGAAATTTAATTACAGCCGCGCAACACGATCCAACAACAGCGCCGACGACCCTCGTCGGACGTGCAGGAGAGAGATGTGGCCAGCGAGTATCCTCGCGCCAATGGGCAGCCGCCCCGGAATCTTCCCGGGCTGACGCTGCACGTGCCGGAACCCAAGTTCCGGCCGGGCGATGCGGTCGACTTCGTCGGCGTCGACGTGCCGCCCGCCGGCGCCGCGCGGCGACCCGATACCGCCGCCTCGGCGCACGATTTCACCGATCTCGCTTATACGCTGGTCCGCGTCCTCGACGAGGACGGCCGCGCGGTCGGCCCGTGGGACCCCAAATTGTCGCCCGACATGCTGCGGCGGATGCTGCGCAACATGGCGCTGCTCCGCGCCTTCGACGAGCGGATGTTCCGCGCGCAGCGGCAGGGCAAGACCAGTTTCTACATGAAGGCGACGGGCGAGGAGGCGGTGGCGATCGCCGCCGCGCAGGCGCTCGATTTCGAGGATATGTGCTTCCCGTCGTATCGCCAGCAGGGGCTGCTCATCGCGCGCGGCTATCCGCTGGTCGAGATGATGAACCAGATCTATTCGAACCGCGGCGACAAGCTCCAGGGCAAGCAGCTGCCGATCATGTATTCGGCGCGCGACCACGGCTTCTTCTCGATCTCGGGCAATCTCACCACGCAATATCCGCAGGCCGTCGGCTGGGCGATGGCGTCCGCCGCCAAGGGCGACACGCGGATCGCCGCGACCTGGTGCGGCGAGGGCTCGACCGCGGAGGGCGACTTCCATTCCGCCTGCACCTTCGCCGCGGTCTATCGCGCGCCGGTGATCTTCAACGTCGTCAACAACCAATGGGCGATCAGCAGCTTTTCGGGGTTCGCCGGGGCCGAGGCGACGACCTTCGCGGCGCGCGCGATCGGCTATGGCATCGCCGGGCTGCGCGTCGACGGCAATGACGCGCTCGCGGTCTATGCCGCGACGCTGTGGGCGGCGGAGCGCGCGCGCACCAACGCCGGGCCGACGCTGATCGAGCATTTCACCTATCGCGCCGAGGGCCATTCGACCTCCGACGATCCGACGCAATATCGCAGCGCCGGCGAACCCACCGCCTGGCCGCTCGGCGACCCCATCGCGCGGTTGAAGCAGCACCTCATCGTCATCGGCGAATGGGACGAGGAGCGCCACGCCGCGCAGGACCGCGAGCTCGCCGAATACGTCAAGGCCGAGCAGAAGGAGGCCGAGAAGAACGGCATCCTCGGCCACGGTCTGCACCAGCCGCTCGACACGCTGTTCGACGGCGTGTTCGAGGAGATGCCGTGGCATTTGCGCGAACAGCAGGCGCAGATGATCGCCGAGGAAGAGGCGAGCGGCCGGCCATGGGCGCGCAAGTGATGGCCGCGCACGCCGTCACCCCGGGCCTGACCCGGGGTCCCGCTGTTTCTTTCCTTCCGCGCACGATAGCGGGACCCCGGGTCGAGCCCGGGGTGACGAGGATTGTGGAATGACCGACACCACCACCCAGCCAGAACCCGCCGCCGACACCGGCACCGCCCGCATGAACATGATCCAGGCGATCAATAGCGCGCTCGACATCTGCATGGCGCGCGATCCCGACGTGCTGGTGATGGGCGAGGACGTCGGCTATTTCGGCGGCGTGTTCCGTGCCACCGCGGGCTTGCAGGCGAAATACGGCAAGACCCGCGTCTTCGACACGCCGATCACCGAAACCGGCATCATCGGCGTCGCGATCGGCATGGGCGCCTACGGCCTGCGCCCGGTCCCCGAGATCCAGTTCGCCGACTACATCTATCCCGCGCTCGACCAGCTCGTGTCCGAGGCGGCGCGGCTGCGTTATCGTTCGGCGGGCGAGTTCATCAGCCCGATGACGGTGCGCTCGCCGTTCGGCGGCGGCATCTTCGGCGGCCAGACGCATTCGCAATCGCCGGAGGGCATCTTCACCCACGTCTCCGGCATCAAGACGGTGATCCCGGCGACGCCCTATGACGCCAAGGGCCTGCTGATCTCGGCGATCGAGGACAACGACCCCGTCCTCTTCTTCGAACCCAAGCGCATCTACAACGGCCCGTTCAACGGCTATTGGGACAAGCCGTCGGAGAATTGGTCGAAACATCCCGCGGGCGAGGTGCCGACCGGCTATTACAAGGTGCCGCTCGGCAAGGCCGCGGTGGTGCGCGAGGGCGAGGCGCTGACCATCCTGTGCTACGGCACGATGGTCCACGTCTGCGCCGCGGTGATCGCCGAGCACGATATCGACGCCGAGATCGTCGACCTGCGCACGCTCGTCCCGCTCGACATCGAGACGATCGAGGCCTCGGTCAAGAAGACCGGCCGCTGCATGATCGTCCACGAGGCGACGCGCACCAGCGGCTTCGGCGCCGAACTGTCGGCGCTGGTGCAGGAGCGCTGCTTCTACCATCTCGAAGCGCCGATCGAGCGCGTCACCGGCTACGACACGCCGTATCCGCATAGCCTCGAATGGGCGTATTTCCCGGGGCCGGTGCGCATCGGCCAGGCCCTCAAGAAGATCATGAAGGACGCATAATGGCCCGCTTCACCTTCAAGCTGCCGGACATCGGCGAGGGCATCGCCGAGGCCGAGATCGTCGCCTGGCACGTGCGCGTCGGCGACCGGGTCGAGGAAGACCAGAATATCGCCGACATGATGACCGACAAGGCGACCGTCGAGATGGAATCGCCGGTGTCGGGCGTCGTCGTCGCACTGGCCGGCGAGGTCGGCGACCAGGTCGCGATCGGCGCCGCGCTGGTGGTGATCGAGACCGAGGATGCCGGCGGGGGCGAGGTCGCCGCCGCGCCGCCGAGTGCCGAGCAGGCGGAGGTCGCCGAACAATATGAGGCGGAGAATCCGGGGGTGGAGGAAATCCTCCCCGGCACGGGGAGGGGGACCGCCGGCGAAGCCGGTGGTGGAGGTGGCGCTCCACAAGCGACCCCGCCCGTAAGGCAAGACGCGAGCGCGCCGCCCGTGGCAGCCCCCCTCCACCATCCTTCGGATGGTCCCCCTCCCCGTGCCGGGGAGGAGCCTAAGGCCCTCGCTTCCCCCGCGGTGCGCGCCCGCGCGCGCGATCTCGGCATCGACCTCGCGCAGGTGAAGACCGACGCCGACCGCGTCCGCCATGCCGATCTCGACGCCTTCCTGCGCTACAATGCGGGCCAGGGCTATCAGTCCCCCGGCGCCAGCCGCGCGCGTGCCGACGAGCAGATCCGCGTCATCGGGATGCGCCGCCGCATCGCCGAGAACATGGCCGCGTCGAAGCGCAACATCCCGCACTTTACCTATGTCGATGAGATCGACGTCACCGCGCTCGAGGCGATGCGCGCCGACCTCAACGATCACCGCGGCCAGCGCCCCAAATTGACGCTTCTGCCGCTGCTGATCGTCGCGATCTGCCGCACCCTGCCGCAATTCCCGATGCTCAACGCGCGGTACGACGACGAGGCGGGCGTGGTCACGCGCTCGGGCCGCGTCCATCTCGGCATGGCGGCGCAGACCGACGCCGGCCTCACCGTGCCGGTGATCCGCGACGCGCAGGACAGGAACGTCTGGCAGCTCGCCACCGAGATCGCCCGCCTCGCCGAGGCGGCGCGCGCCAACAAGCTGAAGCCGGAAGAACTCGGCAACGGCACGATCACCGTCACCTCGCTGGGGCCGCTCGGCGGCATCGCGACGACGCCGGTCATCAACCGCCCCGAAGTGGCGATCATCGGTCCGAACAAGATCGTCGAACGCCCGGTCTTCACCGGCCGCGGCGACGAAATCCGCCGCGCCAAGCTGATGAATTTGTCGATCAGCTGCGATCATCGCGTCGTCGATGGCTGGGATGCGGCGAGCTACGTCCAGGCGCTCAAGACGCAGCTCGAAACGCCGGTCTTATTGTTCGCGGACTGACCGATCGGCGAGGCGGGGGCCGGCATGCTGCCGCGCCTCCGCCCGCGCCAGCCGTTGCTCGACGCGGCGGAGCATCGCGCAATAGCTCCGCCGCTCGTTCGGGGTGAGCGCCGCACCGCGCTGGACGTAGCGGTCCATCCCGATCCATATCCGCGTCAGATCGTCGCGCATGAACGCCGCCGGTCCCGCCGCGATCAGTCCGGCGCGGCGCTGCCGGTCGAGTCGTTCGGCGACCAGCGTCAGCCGGCGTGCGAAATAGGCTTGCTGTTGCACGCCGCGGCTCGCCATCAGGCGTCGCTGCGCCGCATAAGCGGGGATCGACGTCGCGGGCGGGATCGGCACGCCGGTCACCGCGATGGCGCCGGACAGCGCGAGGACAAGAATCTTATGGTTCATGGTCGGTCCGTAACGGACAAAGGTAAAGAGGCCCGCAAGAGCGTGACGGCGCGTGCGCTCTGGCTGGCGGCGGGCCTGATGCTCGCCGCGTGTTCGAACGACGATCGCGCCGCCCGCCGCGCCGCCGCCGGACCGTCCCCCGATCTTGCCGCGCTGCTGCGCGTCGCCAGCGTCGCCGCCGGCGATCGCCAGTTCGCGCGCTGCGCCGCCTGTCACGCCAGTCGCCGCGGCGCGCCCGACCGCAACGGCCCGACCCTGGCCGGCGTCATCGGCGCGCCGGTCGCCGGGGTCAGCCAGCGCTTCGGCTATACCGCCGCGCTGCAACGCGTCGGTGGCCGCTGGACGCCGGAGCGGCTGGATGCCTGGCTCGCCGATCCCCAGGCTTTCGCGCCCGGTACCTCGATGGGCTTCCCGGGCCTGCCCGACCCGCTCGATCGCGCCGACGTGATCGCTTACCTCCAGGCGCAGCGTTAGCGCCGCTGCGCCCATCGGGTGGCTTGGGACAAATCGACATTCAGCACCGCCGCAACCTTGCACCTTCTATCCGTCACCCCGGACTTGATCCGGGGTCCCGCTGCCTTCTACCGGTGCGGATCGGGAAGAAGCGGGACCCCGGGTCGAGCCCGGGGTGACGAAAAGAGAGGTACGTCGACGCCCGTCGTCGTCCGGAAAGGAAGGAATCTCGAATGATTCATCCTGGCGTTTGGCCGACGCTTATTTCATCAGCACCAATTCTTCGGCCATCGTCGGATGCAGCGCCACGGTGTCGTCGAACTGCGCCTTGGTCAGCCCCGCCTTCACCGCGATCGCCGCCGCCTGCAGGATTTCGGGCACGTCCGGCCCGATCATATGCAGACCGACGATCCGCCCGGTTTCGCCGTCGCAGACCATCTTGTAGAGCGCGCGTTCGTTACGGCCCGCGAGCACGTTCTTCATCGGCCGGAAATCCGATGAATAGACGCGGATCGATCCCAGCTTCTGCTTCGCCTCGCTCTCGGTCATGCCGACGCCGGCCATCGGCGGATGACTGAACACCGCCGCGGGGATGTTGGTGTAATCGACCGTCGTCGGCTTGTCACCGTAGAAGGTGTCGGCGAACGCCTGGCCCTCGCGGATCGCCACCGGGGTCAGCTGGACGCGGTTGGTGACGTCGCCGACCGCGAAGATGCTGTCGACGCTCGACCGGTTCTGCGCGTCGACGACGATCGCCCCCTTCTCCAGCGTGACGCCCGCCGCTTCCAGCCCGAGCCCCTTGGTATTCGGCACGCGGCCGGTGGCGAACATCACCATGTCGACCGTGACCGGATCGTGGTTCGACATATGGACGGTGAGGCAGCCGTTCGCGCCCTTCTCGATCCCTTCGAAATTGGCGTCGAACTTGAACTCCAGGCCCTTCATCATGCTGATCTGGAGCAGCCGGTCGCGGATCGACAGGTCGTAGCCGCGCAGGATGTCCTGCGTGCGGTTCATGATCGTCACGTGCGCGCCGAGCTGGTGGAAGATGCCGGCGAATTCGTTGGCGATGTAACCCGCGCCCGCGATCAGGATGCGCCTGGGGATCGCGTCGAGGTGGAACGCCTCGTTGCTGGTGATGCCGTGCTCCGCGCCGGGGCAATCGGGCACCGCGGGATGCGCGCCGACCGCGACGAGGATGCGTCCCGCGGTCTTCTCGCTGCCGTCGGCGAGGCGCACGCTGTGCGGCCCGGTGACGACCGCGCGCTGGTGGATGATCTCGACGCCATGCGTCTCCAGCGTCTGCGTATAGGCACCGTTGATCCGGTCGACCTCTTCGAGCACGTTGTCGCGCAGCGTCTTCCAGTCGAACGCACACTGATCCGGCACCTGCCAGCCGAAGCGCTTGGCGTCCTTCAGGTCCTCGGCGAAATGCGCGCCGTAGATCAGCAGTTTCTTGGGCACGCAGCCGCGGATGACGCAGGTGCCGCCGACGCGATATTCCTCGGCGACCGCCACCTTGGCGCCATGCGCCGCGGCGACCCGGCTTGCCCGCGTCCCCCCGGACCCTGCGCCGATGACGAACAGGTCGTAATCATAGTCGGACATCACTTCACTCCGGGAGGGTCAGCGCCGACCGGAGGCCGAGATGCTGGACGAAAGGGTCGAAATCACGATCGCTGTACAACAGCGGAAGACGGTCGAGGATGCAGCGGGTGGCGATCAGCGTGTCGATCGTCTTGCGTATCGTGATGCCGAGGCTGCGCAGATGGCGATAGTGGCGGGCGGCTTCAACGGCGACGCGGTGGTTGCCGATCGTCAGTCGATCGAAGCGGGCGAAGAACCGCATCGCCTCATCCGCGCGGGTCTCGCTTCGTGCGCCCTGCAACACTTCCATAAGGACGAGGTCGCCGATGCCTAGGAGATCGCCCCGATCGAGATATCCCGTCAATGCTCGCGTCTGGATCGTATCCCGATTGCTCAGCAGGTCGATCCACACACTGGAATCGACGACGATCATCCCCATTCGCGCACCGGATCGTCGGTACGCATCGCCTCAAGATCACCGTCCCAGCCGAGCCCGCGCAATCCTTCCAGCGCTTTGCGTTGGCGCTCGATCTTGACGTAACGGTTCAGGACGAAGTGGACCACGTCACGCTTGGTCCTCAAGCCACTCAACTGGGTGGCTTCCGCCATCAAAGCGTCGTCGATCTCGATATTGGTCCGCATGTGTATGGCTCCGCAGAATCGTACACATAGAAGGCGTGCGCTTGCTCTGCAACGTCACCGCTCTCCTGCCCGCCGCATCGGCATCGCGTCGATCGTCTCCGCCAGAACCTCGGGCGCGATCGGCTCGGCAGACCGTAGTTTCTCGCCGCCGTCCTTGCCGATCAGGATCGCGACGAACCGCCCCGCCGGCAGCCGATAGCGTTTGCGCAGCGCCGCCGCGCGATCATCCGCGCCGCTCACCTGGTCGCCGACGATCGTCACCACCGCCAGGTCGCGCTCGCGCGCCGCCGCATCCCATCCCGCCAGCGCGCGCCGTTGCGCCGCCAGCCCCGCATCGTCCCCGCGCGCCGCCGACAGCAGCAACACCCGCCGTTCCCAGCGCATCGCGGCGACGGTGGCGGGAAGGGGCGCGAGCGCGGCGGCGAGCAGGAACGGGATCATCGCGCCTCAACGCGCGACGATCCCGAACGCCCCGCTCACTCCAGCCCGGCGCGCCGGATCAGATCCTCGGTCGAGGCGTCGAACGACTGGCCGCCCTGGTCCGCCGCCTTCGCCATCTCCTTGCCCAGCTCGACGCCGAACTGGTCGAACGAATTGATGCCGAGCAGCACCCCGTTCACGAACACGCGATGTTCGTAGAAGGCGATCAGCGCCCCCAGCGTCCGCGGATCGAGCACGTCGAGCAGCAGGGTCGAAGACGGCCGGTCGCCGCTGTACGAGCGTGCGGGGTCCTCGACCTGCTTGCCCTTCATCAGCGCCGCACCCTGCGCGAAGGCGTTGAGCAGCAACTGGCGATGATGATCCTCGGCCAACGTATCGCCCGGCTCGATCACCGCGATGAACTCGACCGGCACCAGATGCGTGCCCTGATGCAGCAACTGGAACACCGCATGCTGCGCATCGGTGCCGACCCCGCCCCAGGTGATCGCCGCGGTCGGCCGCCCGACCGGCTGGCCGTCGACGGTGACGCCCTTGCCGTTCGACTCCATCTCGAGCTGCTGGAGATAGCTCGGCAGCAACCGCAGCCGCTCGTCATAGGCGAAGGGCGCGCGCGTCTCGGCGTGGCGCACCTGCGTGTAATAGAGGTCGGCGAACGCCGCCAACGCCGGCGCATTCTCGTGCAACGCGGTCAGCCGGAAATGCCGGTCCATCGCCGCGGCACCCTCCAGCAATTCCTCGAATGCCCCCCAGCCGAGCGCGATCGCCGCCGGAAAGCCGATCGACGACCACAAGGAATAGCGTCCGCCGACACCCTCGCCGAACGGCAGGATGCGCGTCTCGTCGACGCCCCATTCCATCGCCTTGTCGGGCGCCGCGGTCAGCGCGATCACCTTGCCATAGGGGTCCTCGACGCCATGTTCGGTCATCCACTGCAGCGCCGATTCGGCGTTGAGCATCGTCTCCTTGGTGGTGAAGGTCTTGGATGCCACCACCAGCAGCGTCGCCGCCGGATCGAAATCCTTGATCGCATCCTCCAGCGCGACCCCGTCGACGTTGGAGACGATCGCGACGTCGTAGCGCGCATCCTCGCGACCCAGCGCATCGACCAGCAGATGCGGCCCCAGCGCCGATCCGCCGATGCCGATATGCAGCACGTGGCGGATGTCGCCCAATGCGCCACCCTCGATCGCGTCGATCAGCGAGCGCATCCGCTCGTGGAATTTGCGCGCCAGCGCGACGCTCTCGGGATCGCCCTCGCCGCGCTCGGCGGTATGGCCGACCGGGCGGTCCTCGGTGACGTTGACATGCTCGCCGCCGAACAGCGCATCGCGCTTGCCGGCGAGGTCCTTGGCCTGCGCCAGCGCGACGAAGGCATCGACGGCCTGCGCGGTCAGATGCGTCTTCGACCAGTCGAAGTGGATGCCCCCCACGTCGAGGCTGAACTTGGACAGGCGCTCGCTATCCTGCTCGAACAGATCGACCAGCTTGGGGGAGGGGAGGGCTTCGATCGCAGACCAGTCGCTCATGTCGTTTTTCCGTCCTTGGGGGAAGGGATGTTCGTGTCAGCTCCGTATCGAACCTGCGCGGGCGGGCAAGCCCCGGTCGGTCGGAACGACTACTCAGGACGCTCGGGGGACGCTAAGGCTCCCTGACTATGGATCAGACACCGACGCCGGCCCCAGCGGCCACCGCCACGACCGCCAAACCGCCGCGTTCGGAGCTGAACGAGACGCTGCGCTTCCTCGTCAAGCTGGCGATCGCGGTGCTGATCCTCCGGAGCTTCCTGTTCGCGCCGTTCTCGATCCCCTCGGAATCGATGCTGCCGCGGCTGCTGATCGGCGACTATCTGTTCGTCACCAAATGGAATTATGGGTATTCACGCTGGTCGCTGCCGGGCGGGCTGCCGCTCATCCCCGGCCGCATCCTCGGTCGAGACCCGACGCGCGGCGACGTCGTCGTCTTCCGCTCGCCCGAGCCCGACGATCACGACGTCATCAAGCGCGTCATCGGCCTGCCCGGCGACACGATCCAGGTCCGCCGCGGCCAGGTGATCCTCAACGGCAAGCCGATCCCCAAGCAGCGCGTCGCCGATTTCGTGCTGCCGCTCACCGCCAATTTCGATGCGCAGAAATGCGGCGCCAATTTCCAGGACGTCGATGCCGCCGGCGTGCCGATCTGCCGCTATCCGCGCTTCCGCGAGACGCTGCCCAACGGCAAGAGCTATATGGTGCTCGACCAGGCGGACATCCCGCAGGCCGACGATACCGGCCTCTACACCGTGCCCGCCGGCGACGTCTTCCTGATGGGCGACAATCGCGACGACAGCGCCGACAGCCGCTTCCCCGCGCCGATCGGCATGGGCTACATCCCCATGGAGCGGATCGAGGGCAAAGCGGTGGTCACCTTCTTCTCGACCGACGGCAACGCCGCGTGGATCAATCCCGTGAGCTGGTTCACCGCCGCGCGCTGGCAGCGGATCGGAGAGGGCTTCTGAGCACCGCGCTGCCCGAATGGCTGGCCGAGACCTTCGGCCGCCGTCCTGCCGACATCGCTCCCTATCAGCGCGCGCTGACCCACGGCAGCCAGGCGGCCGAGAATTACGAGCGGCTCGAATTCCTCGGCGACCGCGTCCTCGGCCTCGTCATGGCGGAATGGCTGTGGGAGCTGTTCCCCAAGGAGCCCGAGGGGCAATTGTCGAAGCGGCTCAACGCTCTGGTCACCGGCGCGGTCTGCGCCGACGTGGCGCGCGAGCTGGGGGTGCGCGCCCATCTGCGGCTCGGCAAACAGGCCCGCGACGACGGCGCGCACGAGAGCGACAACATCCTCGGCGACGTGATGGAGGCGCTGATCGGCGCCTGGTATCGCGAAGCCGGTCTCGACGCCGCCCGCGCCTTCGTCCGCAAGGCGTGGGGCAGCCGCGTCCAGCACGGCGACAAGGCGCCGCAACATCCCAAATCGGCGCTTCAGGAATGGGCCGCCGCCGCCGGCCGTCGCACCCCCGAATATGTCGTCGTCGATCGCTCCGGCCCCCACCATGCGCCGCGCTTCACCGTACAGGTGAGGATCGGCAGCTTCGCGGAGGCGACCGCGACCGGCGCGAACAAGCAGATCGCGGAAACAGCGGCGGCGAAAGCGCTGCTGGAGAAGCTGACCGGCTAACGCCGCCCTCGCTTTGGAGGGGGAGGCGCGGGTAGGGCCAAGCCAGGCCCGTCCGGCCGCGATCACCCGCACGGGAATGGGTATCGCCCGCTCCCCCAACATTTCGTAAGGAGCCGTATGACCCAGACCCAACATTGCGGCCTCGTCGCCGTGGTCGGCGCGCCCAATGCGGGCAAGTCGACGCTCGTCAATGCGCTCGTCGGCCAGAAGGTCGCGATCGTCAGCCCCAAGGCGCAGACCACGCGCACCAAATTGCTCGGCGTCGCGATCGAGGACGACGCGCAGATCCTGCTCGTCGACACCCCCGGCATCTTCGAACCGCAGCGCCGGCTCGATCGCGCGATGGTCGCCGCCGCCTGGACCGGCACCGAGGGCGCCGACCTCATCGCGCTCGTCGTCGACGGCAAGGGCGGCATCGGCGGCAAGGTCGAGCGGATCGCCGAGGCGCTGAAAGACCGTCCCGAGCCGAAGATCCTGATCCTCAACAAGGTCGACCTCGCCGACAAGCCGCGGCTGCTGCTCCACGCGGAAAAGCTCAACGCGCTGATGCCCTTCGCCGATACCTGGTTCGTCTCGGCGCAGACTGGCGACGGCCTGGCCGAACTCAAGTCGGCGCTCGCCAGGGCGATGCCGGCGGGCCCGTGGCATTATCCCGAGGATCAGGTGTCCGATGCCACCGAGCGCGCGCTCGCCAGCGAAGTGACGCGCGAACAGCTCTACCTCCAGCTCCACGCCGAACTGCCCTATGCCAGCACGGTCGAAACGGAGAAATACAGCGAGCGCGAGGACGGCTCGGTCGAGATCCACCAGCAGATCCTCGTCGAACGCCCGACGCAGCGCGCGATCATCCTCGGCAAGGGCGGCAGCCGCATCAAGGAAATCGGCGCCCGCGCCCGCACCGAACTGGCGAGCATCCTCGGATCGCCGGTCCACCTCTACCTCCACGTCAAGGTCAAGCCGGGCTGGGACGAAGACCGCGAAGTCTATCGCGGCCTGGGCCTGGATTGGGTGGAGTAACCACCAATCCTCCCCCTTGCGGGGGAGGACCTACACGGCCCCCAAAACCCCGCGCACCCAGTCCGGCACCAGCACCCCCGCCGGCCCCAGCCGCGTCTCCGCGAAGAAACCGCTCCCCGCCGACCGTTCGAGGTTCAGCTCCAGCGTATCCGCGCCATAGGCCTCGGCGAGCTGCACGAACCCCGCCGCCGGATACACCGCCCCCGACGTGCCGATCGACACGAACAGATCGGCACGTGCCAGCGCCGCCTCGATCCGCTCCATCTGGTACGGCATCTCGCCGAAGAACACGATGTCGGGCCGCAGCGCCGCCGCCCCGCATGCCGCACACCGCGTTCCCGGCGGCAGCGCATCATGCCACCCGCGCCGCACGCCGCAACGCGCGCACAGGGCGGAGGTCAGCTCGCCATGCATGTGCAGCAACCGGCGCGCGCCCGCACGCTCGTGCAGGTCGTCGACATTCTGCGTCACGATCAGCAATTCGCCCGGCCACGCCGCGTCGAGGTCGGCGAGCGCGCGATGCGCGGCATTGGGTTCGACCCCGGCGAGCGCCGCCCGCCGCAGATCGTAGAAGCGATGCACCAGCACCGGATCGGCGGCGAGCGCTTCGGGCGTGCACACGTCCTCGACGCGATGCCCCTCCCACAGCCCGCCCGGCCCGCGGAAGGTGGCGATCCCCGATTCGGCGGACACGCCTGCCCCGGTCAGCACGACGATGTTGCGGATGTCGGTCATCTCGTTCCAGATAGACGCATCGCCCGGTCCTGCAACGTTTCCGGCGGCAAAAGGCGGTCATGTCCGACAGGTCCGCGATAAACGGTTGCGTTAACAAAGGCTTGCGCGTTGCGCTGTCCTACTGCCCGGCCCTGTGCCAAAAGGCCGGCATGACCCAAGCCCCCTCCGTTCTGCGCGACATTGGTGAAGTTAGGAGCCTCGCATGACCGCGATCGGCATCTACGGCAGCAGCGGCCGGATGGGTCGCGCGATCGCCGAACAGATCGCCGCGGCGGGCGCGACGCTCGCCGGCGGAGTCGATGCCGGCGGCGATCCGGCGGTGCTCGCCCGCGTCTCCGACGTGCTGGTCGACTTCTCGACGCCGTCGGCGCTCGCCTCGCACCTCGCCGCCGCGCGCGCGTCGCGCACGCCGCTGGTGATCGGCACGACCGGCCTCACCCAGGCGCAGCACGAGGCGATCGACGCCGCCGCTACCGAGATCGCGGTGCTCCAGACCGGCAACACCTCGCTCGGCGTCACCCTGCTCGCGCAACTGGTCCGCGAGGCGGCGGAGCGGCTCGGCACCGACTGGGACATCGAGATCGTCGAGAGCCATCACCGCCACAAGGTCGACGCGCCCTCGGGCACCGCGATCCTGCTCGGCGAGGCGGCGGCGGCGGGGCGGGGGACGACCCTGTCCGAGCTGCGCGTCGACGGCCGCGCCGGCCTCACCGGTGCGCGCACCGAGGGGACGATCGGCATGTCGAGCCTGCGCGGCGGCTCGATCATCGGCGATCATACCGTAGTGTTCGCCAGCGAGGGCGAGCGGATCGAGCTGTCGCACCTCGCGCAGGACCGTTCGATCTTCGCCAAGGGCGCGGTACGTGCGGCGCTGTGGATCGCCGGCCAGCCTGCCGGCCGCTATCGTATGGGCGACGTGCTCGGCCTGTGAAGAAGGCGGACGTCTTCGAATTCTACCGCCGGCTCGCGGAGGCGAACCCGCATCCGGAGACGGAGCTCGAATCGGGCAATCCCTACCAGTTGCTCGTCGCGGTGGTACTGTCCGCGCAGGCGACCGACGCCGGCGTCAACAAGGCGACGCGCCAGCTCTTTGCGGAGGTGAAGACCCCCGAACAGATGGTCGCGCTCGGCCCCGACGATCTCAAGCGGCACATCCGCACGATCGGCCTGTTCAACACCAAGGCCAAGAACGTCATCGCGCTGTCGCAGGCGCTGGTCGCCGAGCACGGCAGCGCGGTGCCCGCCGACCGCGACGCGCTCGAACGCCTGCCCGGCGTCGGCCGCAAGACCGCCAACGTCGTGATGAACGTCGCCTTCGGTGCCGAGACCTTCGCGGTCGACACGCATATCTTCCGCGTCGGCAACCGCACCGGCCTCGCCCGCGGCAAGACCCCGCTCGCGGTCGAGCTGAAGCTGGACAAGGCGACGCCGCAGCCGTTCCGCCTGCACGCGCATCACTGGCTGATCCTGCACGGCCGCTACGTCTGCAAGGCGCGGCGGCCCGAATGCTGGCGCTGCATCGTCGCCGACCTCTGCGCCTTCAAGCCCAAGACACCGCCGCCCAAGGCGGTTGCGGCATAAACCCACTGGCGCCGCCGCCGCGGCTTTGCTAGGCGCCGTCCTCAGGCACCCGTAGCTCAGCTGGATAGAGCGCTGCCCTCCGAAGGCAGAGGCCACTGGTTCGAATCCAGTCGGGTGCACCAGCTATCGCCGTCGACCGCACCGGCGCGCTGCGCATCGCCGAGGAGGGGCGCCCGATGACCTACCAGCATATCCTGGCCGAGTCGCAGGGCGACGTCCGCGTCCTCACCCTCAACCGTCCCGACCGCCTCAATGCCGCGCCGCCGGCATTGTTCGACGAGTTGCGCGATGCGCTCGGCGATCTCGGCGGCGCGCGCGCGGTGCTGATCACGGGGGCGGGGCGGGCGTTCTGCTCGGGCGCCGATGTCGCCGGCGGCGCACTCGGCGGCGACGATCCGGGCGAGGCGACCCATGCGGCGCTGACCGACCATTACAATCCGACGATCGCGGCGCTCTTCGACCTTGCGGTGCCGGTGGTCAGCGCGGTGCGTGGCCCCGCCGCGGGCATCGGTTGCAGCCTCGCGCTCGCCGCCGACTTCTGCGTCGCGAGCGAGACCGGCTATTTCCTCCAGGCGTTCGTCAACATCGGCCTGATCCCCGACGGCGGTGCGACCTGGATGCTGCCGCGGCTGATCGGCCGTGCCCGCGCCACCGAGATGATGCTGCTCGGCGAGCGCGTCCCCGCCGCGAAGGCGCTCGATTGGGGGATGATCCACAAGGTCGTCGCCGACGATGCGCTCGACGCCGAGGCGCTGGCGCTGGCGACGCGGCTCGCCGCCGGGCCGACGCGCGCGCTCGGGCTGATGCGCCGCGCGCTCGGCCGGGCGCTCGAAAGCGACTATGCCAGCGCGCTCGCTGCCGAGGCGACGGCGCAGCGCGAGGCGCGGGGTTCGGCGGATTCGCACGAGGGCGGGATCGCCTTCCTCGCAAAGCGCAAGCCGGTCTTCACCGGCCGCTGACGCCGCGCTCATGTGTCGGCGCGGACATCGCCACGACACATATTGCGACACAAAAAGGCTGGACGGCGCAGTGTGTTGACCACACGATACGGCGATGGCCCGTGTTCCCGCCCTGTTGCTCGTCACCGCCGCGCTGGCCGGCTGCACCGTCGGTCCCGATTATCATCCCAAGAGCGCCGCCGATCTCGGCGTGCCCGACGGCTATTCGGTTCCGGCGCAGCAGACGGCGGAGGATCTGACGCGCTGGTGGTCGAACTTCGACGATCCGGTGCTCGGCGCGTTGGTCGAAGACGCGCGGCGCACCAATACCGATGTCGCGCAGGCGATCGCCCGGCTGCGGCAGGCGCGCGAATCGCTGGTGCAGAGCCGTGCCTCGCTGCTGCCGACGCTGTCCGGCTCGGCGGGTTACCAGCGCAACGAGAACCTGCGCGGCGGCGGGCGCTCGTTCACCTTGCCAGACGGCACCGTGGTCGACACCGGCGGCGGCGGCACCAACAGCTTCTCCGCCGGCCTGTCGGCGAGTTACCAGCTCGGCCTGTTCGGCGAGGTGCGCCGCACCGTCGAGGCGACGCGCGCGCAATATGAGGCGAGCGGCTTCGATTATGCCACCACGCTGCTCACCGTCGAGAGCGAGGTGGCGACCAATTACGTGCTCGCCCGCGCCTATCAGGCGCAGCTCGCCAATGCCCGCGCCAGCCTCGCGATCCAGGACGACAATCTGGAGATCGCGGGGTTCCGCGTGCAGGCGGGGCTCGTCTCCTCGGTCGATGTCGAGCAGGCGCGCAGCCAGCGTGCGCAGACCGCCGCCACCGTGCCGCAGATCGAGCAGCAATATGCCGCCGCGGTCGCACGGCTCGGCGTGCTGACCGGGCAGGCGCCCGGCGCGCTGAGGACCGCGCTGGCGGCGGCCAAGCCGATCCCGCGCGGCCCGGCTATGGTGGGCGTCGGCATCCCCGCCGATGCGCTGCGCCGTCGTCCCGACGTGCGCGCGGCGGAGCGGTCGCTGGCGTCGGCGACCGCGCAGATCGGCGTCGCCAAGGCGCAGCTCTATCCGGCGCTGGCGATCAGCGGCAATATCAACACCAATGCGACCGGCATCGGCAGCCTCGGCGATGCGATCACCGGCAGCCTGTTCGCCGGGCTGACGCAGGCGATCTTCAACGGCGGCCGGTTGCGCAGCCAGGTGCGGTCGAACGAGGCGGCGGCGGATGCCGCGCTCGCCGCCTATCGCGGCACGGTGCTGACCGCGCTTGAGGATATCGAGAATGCCATCGTCTCGCTCGACGCCGCACGCCAGCGCGAGACGCAGTATCGTATCGCCTATGACGCCGCCAACGCCTCCGCGATCCTGGCGCGCAGCCAGTATCGCAGCGGCCTCACCGACTTCACCACGCTCAACCAGCAGGAGGCGGCGCTGCTCTCCGCGCAGAACGGCCTGACGCAGGCGCGCTCGGATCAGGCGACCGCGCTGGTCGCGCTCTACAATGCGCTCGGCGGTGGCTGGGACCCGAACGTCGTCCCGCAGGCGCCGGAGCGTGCTCCCCAAACCCCCGTGTCAGAGACCCGCTGATGGCCGAACCGATCGACGATTTCCTGGGCGTGAAGCCCGTGCCGGTCTGGCGCCGCTACCTCAAATGGGTGTTCGTCGCGATCGGCGTGGTGCTGCTCGCCTTGCTGCTCAAGAGCTGTTTCGGGCCGAAGCCGGAAGCGGGCTATGCGACGCAGCCGGCCGGGCGCGGCAATTTGACCGTCACCGTCTCGGCGACGGGCAAGCTCGCGCCGACCAATCAGGTGACGGTCGGCTCGCAGCTGTCGGGGCTGGTCACCAAGGTGGTGGTCGACGTCAACGACCGCGTCAGCGCCGGCCAGCCGCTCGCGCTGATCGATCCGCAGCAGATCGAGGATCAGATCCGCCAGCAACAGGCGCAGATCGCCGCCAACCAGGCGCAGGTCAATCAGGCGCAGGCGACCGTCGGCGAGAGCCGCGCGCAGCTCGCCCGGCTGGAAGAGGTCTACAAATTGTCCAACGGCCGGGTGCCGTCGGGGACCGAGCTCCAGACCGGCCGCGCCGATTACCAGCGCAGCGTCGCCGCGTTGAAGGTCGCGCAGGCGAACGTCGCCGCGGCGCAGGCGGCGCTGGCGCAGAACCAGACGCAGCGTGCCCGCGCGATCATCCGCTCGCCGGTCAACGGCGTGGTGCTCGCGCGGCAGATCGATCCGGGCGCGACCGTCGCCGCCTCGTTCAACACGCCGACGCTGTTCGTGATCGCCGAGGACCTCAGCAAGATGAAGCTGGAAGTCGCGATCGACGAGGCCGATGTCGGCGAGGTGAAGATCGGGCAGAAGGCCAATTTCACCGTCGATGCCTTTCCCGGCCGCACCTTTCCGGCGACGATCACGCGCGTCGATCTCGGTTCGAACCTGACGGTCAGCTCGGCAAGCTCGACCAGCACGACGACCACCACGTCGACGACGGGGCAGGTGGTGAGCTATGCCGCCGACCTCACCGTCGCCAATCCGTCGCTCCAGCTTCGCCCCGGCATGACCGCGACCGCCGACATCGTCACGTCGGACAAGCGGAACGTGCTGCTGATCCCCAATGCGGCGCTGCGCTTCAAGCCTGCCGCGGCGGGAGCGGGTGGATCGAGCGGCGGTATCGCGGGATCGCTGACCTTCCGCCCGCGCCGCGACCGGCCCGAGCGGACCGCGACGCTCGGCCGCGGCGCGTCGCAGACGATCTACGTCAGGGATGCCGAGGGCAAGCCGCAGGCGGTGCAGGTGACCACCGGCGACACCAACGGCACGATGACCGAGGTGCTCGGCGGTGCGCTCAAGCCGGGGCAGCAGGTGATCACCGGGCAATTGTCGACCGGCAACGACGGTGCGGCGGCCGGCAAGCGCAGCGGTGGCGGGCAGCGACGGCAGGGTGGCGCGGGTGGGCAGTAACGCGCCCCCGGCGCGGTGGGGAGGGCATCGTGGCTGACCCGATCATCACGATGCGCGACGTCACCAAGGTCTACGGCACCGGCGCGACGCAGTTCCAGGCGTTGAAGGGCGTCGACCTCGATATCCAGGCGGGCGATTTCGTCGCCGTCATGGGACCGTCGGGATCGGGCAAGTCGACGACGATGAACATCCTCGGCTGCCTCGACGTCCCGTCGGCGGGCACGTTCCTGTTCCGCGGTCATCATGTCGAGACGCTCGATCGCGACCAGCGCGCGCTGCTGCGGCGGCGCTATCTCGGCTTCGTCTTCCAGGGGTTCAACCTGCTCAGCCGCACCAGCGCGCTGGAGAATGTCGAGCTGCCGCTGCTCTATCGCGGCGAGGACAAGAAGGCGCGGCGCAAGCTCGGCATGGCGGCGCTCGAAAAGGTCGGACTCGACCGCTGGTGGGATCATACGCCGGCCGAATTGTCGGGCGGCCAGCAGCAGCGCGTCGCCATTGCCCGCGCGATCGTCACCGAGCCCGACGTGCTGCTCGCCGACGAGCCGACCGGCAACCTCGACAGCGAGCGATCGGTGGAGATCATGGAATTGCTCACCGATCTCAACCGCACCGCCGGCATCACCGTGCTGATGGTGACGCACGAACCCGACATGGCCGCCTTCGCGCGCACCGTCATCCACTTCAAGGACGGGCTGGTCGAGAAGATCGAGGCGCAGCACCGGCAGGGCACGGCGGTGGAGGCCTAGATGCTCGGCACCACGCTCATCCTCGCGCTGCGCTCGATCCGGCGGCATATCCTGCGCTCGTTCCTGACCATCCTCGGCATCGTGATCGGCGTCGGCGCGGTCGTGACGATGGTGACGCTGGGCAAGGCGACCACCGCCGCGGTGCAGCAGCAGATTTCCGCGCTGGGCAGCAACATCCTCCAGATCCGACCCGGTCAGGGCTTCGGCCGTGGCGGCGGCGGGCCGCAGCCGCCCAATTTCAAGCCCGAGGATGTCGAGGCGATCGCCAACCAGATCGCCGGCGTCACCGCGGTCGCGCCGCAGGCGAGCGCCTCGGCCACCGCGATCTACGAGGGCGCGAACTGGTCGACGACGATCAACGGCACCACCAGCGCCTTCCTGACCGTCCAGCCGTGGCCGCTGGTATCCGGGCGCTATTGGACGCCGGCCGAGCAGGAGGCTGGCAAGGCGGTGTGTCTGATCGGCAATACCGTGCGCCAGAACCTGTTCAGGGGTGGCGATCCGATCGGTGCGCGCATCCGGCTGGGCAACGTCAGTTGCGACGTGATCGGTGCGCTGAGCACGCGCGGGCAGGGCGGGTTCGGCGATCAGGACGATGTCGTCGTCATGCCGATCAAGACGGTGCAGCGCCGCTTCACCGGCAACCGCGACGTGCGGCTGATGCTGGTCGGCGTCGACACCGATTACCAGACGAGCACCGTCCAGACCGCGATCACCGACCTGCTGCGCGAGCGGCGGCATATCACCGGGGCGCGCGACGACGATTTCAACATCTTCGACACCAAGCAGATTTCCGACACGCTGACCGGCACGACGACGTTGCTGACGCGCATCGTCGCGGCGGTGGCAGCGATCAGCCTCGTCGTCGGCGGCATCGGCATCATGAACATCATGCTGGTGTCGGTGACCGAGCGGACGCGCGAGATCGGCATCCGGCTGGCGATCGGCGCGGTCGCGCGCGAGGTGCTGCTCCAGTTCCTCGTCGAGGCGGTGGCGCTGTCGTGCCTCGGCGGGATCATCGGGCTGGTGATCGCGCAGGGGGTCATCCTGGCGCTGGTGCCGCTGATGCAGGTGCCGTGGACGTTCGATCCGCAGATCAACATCATCGCCTTCGCGATCTCGGCGGTGATCGGGGTGGTGTTCGGCTATTTCCCGGCGCGGCGGGCGGCGGCGCTCAATCCGATCGATGCGTTGCGGCATGAATGACGCAGGCGCCGAACATGGACAAGTTGGACACCTGAACGGAAACGATCGCCTCCTATCGTTTCCGTTTCTGTGTTGATGAGAAAGAGCGTTCGTCGGGGCGGGCGATAGCAGCGCGGTGACGTGTAGGACAGATCGGCCGGATTATCGCGGCTGAGCAGGGGGTTGGGTTGCGCTTGGTCCAATCGCGGACGGCGCGGTGGTAGCGGCGGATTCGATATTCAACGTCGAAGCTAATTCCTCCCCCGCCAGGGGGAGGTGGCGCGGCGCAGCCGTGACGGAGGGGGAGGACACGGAACAGACGTGTCGCTTACCTCCCCCTCCGTCATGCCTGCGGCATGCCACCTCCCCCTGGCGGGGGAGGAATTTTTATCGTCAGCCGAACGATGGCCGCCCGCGGCGGGTATGGGCTTCCGGTGCGTGGACCAGTTCGCGCAAGCGCTCCAGTTCCTCGGGCGTGTCGACGTCGATCAGTTCCGCCGGGGTCGTGACGACGTGCTTCCCCGCGCGGACCATCGCCCGCGCGCCGGCATCGCCCTCCAGCGCCACAAGGGCATCGAACCGGCCTGCGCCGAACACCGCGGGGGGCTTGGGCGCGTGGCCGTCGCTGGAGGCGACGATGGCATTTTCGTCGTCGGCGGCGTCGAGCAATTGGTAGATGTGCGTCGCGGTCACGCGCGGCATGTCGGCGAGCGCCACCACCACCGCCTTGACCCCGCGCGCGCGGGCGCGTTCGACGCCGAGCGCGAGCGAGCGGCTCATCCCCATCGCGGGATCGTCGTTCTGCACCGTCGTGAAGCCATGCGCGGCATAATCGCATTCGGCGCGGCCGACGACGGCGACGCGTTCGCGGAACGGCATGTCTTCCAGCGCGACGGCGACATGCAGCCCGAGCGGCCGGCCGAGGAAGGGCGCGTCGAGCTTGCTGCCGATATCACCCATCCGTCGCGACCGCCCCGCGGCGAGTAGCACCAGGACGCAATCCTCAACCGCGATCATGGAACGCCCCCACCATCGCCGCGGCGATCGACAGCGCGATCTCGGACGGGCCGATCGCACCGATGTCGATGCCGACGGGGGCGTCGATCCGGTCGATCTGCTCCGCGCTCAGACCCGCCGCGGCGAGTCGTTCGCGCCGCGCAGCATGGCTGCGCCGGCTGCCGAGCGCGCCGACATAGGGCGCGTTGCTGGCGAGTGCGGCGATCAGCGCGGGATCGTCGATCTTGATGTCGTGGCTGAGCGTAACGACCGCGGTGGCGGGGCCGGGCTTCAGCGCCTCGATCGCCTCGTCGGGCCAGCGGTCGTCGAGCGTCACGCCGGGGAAGCGCTCTTCGGTGAGAAAGCGCGCGCGCGGGTCGATCACCGTCGTCGCGATGCCGAGCGTGCGCGCCAGTTCGGCGAGCGCCTGCGCGATCTGCACCGCGCCGACGATCAGCAGCCGCCGCGCCGGATCGTAGCGGTTGGCGAAGACCTCTCCGGTTTCCAACGGCTTGAGGTCGCTGTGGCCGGTGGCGAGATCGGTGGTGACGGTGAGCGCCTCGCCGCGCTCGCGCGCCTCGGCGATGCGGTCGAACAATTCGGGGTCGAAGCCCGTCGCAGACACCGGCTGCACCATCACCGCGATCTCGCCGCCGCAGGGCAGGCCGACCTCCCATGCCGCATCGTCGGCGACGCCGTAGCGCTTGAGCTGGAAGGGCGCGCCGGCGATCACCTCGGCGGCGGTCTGCAGGATGTCGCTCTCGACGCAGCCGCCGGAGACGGAGCCCTCGAAGCGGCCGTCGGCGTGGACGAGCATGTGGCTGCCCTTGGGTCGCGGCGCGCTGCCCCAGGTGGAGACCACCGTGGCGAGGGCGAGGGGTTCGTCCCGCCAATGGCGGGCGGCGGTGAGGACGGAATCGTTTTCGGCCATGATCTTATCCTTGAAATCCTCCCCGGCACGGGGAGGGGGACCAGCCGCAGGCTGGTGGAGGGGGGCTTCCACGGGCGATGCCGCAGGTGGAGAGCCCCCTCCACCACGCCCTTTCGGGCGCGGTCCCCCTCCCCGTGCCGGGGAGGAATTATACGTCCGGCAATCCTGCCAGCAATTTATCCAGCGTCGCCGGGAAGTCGCGCACGCGGACACCGCAGGCGTCGTGGATCGCGTTCGCCACCGCCGCGCCCGCGCCGGAGATGCCGAGCTCGCCGACCCCCTTGGCGCCGACCGGGTTGGCGCTGTCGTCGACCTCCTCGATGAAATGCACCTCGATCCGCGGCACGTCGGCGTTCACCGCGACGTGATATTCGCCGAAGTCGGGATTGACGAAATGGCCGTTGCGCGTGTCGACCACCGCTTCCTCGCCGAGCGCGTAGGACAGGCCCCAGACCATGCCGCCGATGAGCTGGTTCGCCGCGGTCTTCGCGTTGAGCACGCGGCCGACGTCGAACACGCCGAGCATCCGCCGCACGCGGACCTCGCCGGTGATCGCGTTCACCGCGACCTCGACGAAATGCGCGCCGTGGCTCGCCTGGCTGGTCGCCTGCGTCTCGGCGCCGGGGCCGGTCTTGCCGGTGGCGACGATCGGTTCGCCGTGGAGCAGGTCGGCGAGCGCGACGCTGCGCCCGCCCGCGACGACGCAGCCGTCGTGTAGCGTCAGTTCCTCAGGGGATGCGTTCATGCGCAATGCGAGCGCGGCGATGATGTCCTCGCAGGCGAGCACCGCCGCCGAACAGGCGCTGCCGGCGCCGAACGATCCGCCCGAGCCGGCGCTGGCGGGCAGGTCGCTGTCGCCGATGGTCACCGCGACCGATGCCACCGGCAGACCGAGCATCTCGCCCGCGGTCTGCGCGAGGATCGTATAGGTGCCGGTGCCGATATCGGTCATGTCGCAGGCGACCGTCGCGCGACCGTCGGCGCCGAGCGTCACCCGCGCCTCCGCCTTGACGGTGAAATTGCCGCGCAGCGCCGCCGCCATGCCGTGGCCGATCAGCCAGTCGCCTTCGCGCCGCCTGCGCCGCTCCGCCCAGCCGAAGCGGCGCGCGCCCTCGTCGTAGCAATCGAGCAGCCGCCGCGTCGAGAACCGCTTGCCGTTGACCGGATCGACCGCGGGCTCGTTGCGGCGGCGCAGCTCGACCGGATCGATGCCGAGTTGTTCGGCGAGTTCGTCCATCGCGCATTCGACCGCGAAGGTGCCGATCGCCTCGCCCGGCGCGCGTACCGCGCCGGTGGCGGGCAGGTCGACGCGGACCAGATCGGTGCGGAAGCGCCGCGCGTCCCCGGCATAGAGCGGCAGCGAGCCGAACGGGATCGGTTCGAGGAAGCTGGCATCGTCGTTCTGCGACGCGACGCCCTCATGCGCGAAGGCGGTGATGCGGCCGTCCTCGGTGGCGCCGATGCGCACGCGCTGCGTCGTCGCCGAACGGTGGTGGACGAGATAGGCGGTCTGCCCGCGCGGTAGCGCGATCTTGACCGGCCGGCCGACCGTTTCGGCGGCGATCGCGGCGAGGATCACCTCCGGCCCGACGCCGGTCTTGCCGCCGAAGCCGCCGCCGACATAGGGCGCGAGCACGCGGACGTCCTCCCTGGCGAGGCCGAGCGCCTTGGCGATCGTGCCGCGTGCGCCGCCGATCACCTGGTTGCTGGTCCGCACCAGCAGCTTGCCGTCCGCCCAGGCGACGGTGCTGGCATGCGGTTCGAGCGCGGCGGGGAAATGCACCGGCGTCGTATAGCTGCGGTCGATCACCACCGGTGCGGCGGCGAGCGCGGCGTCGAGATCGCCGATGTCGACCGGCTTCAGGAAACCGATATTGTGGTCGCGCTGGACGGGCTGGGCATCATGGTCGAAGCGGTTGCTGCCGGGTTCGGCGTGGACGACGACCAGCGCCGCGGCGTCGCGCGCGATCGTCTGGTCCTCCGCGACGACGATCGCGACGGGCTGGCCGTAATGGAAGATGGTATCGGTGTTGCTGTGCGCCTGCGCCTGCGAATTGCTGCCGCCGGTCACCATCCTGGGGTCGCCGTGGATCACCGCGAGCACGCCGGGCAGCGCCTCGGCGGCGGCGGTGTCGACGCCGGTGATGCGGCCGCTGCCGAGCGGTGCGCCGACGATCGCGGCATAGACGGTGCCGGGCTCCGCGCCTTCATAGGCGTAGGTGGCGGTGCCGCTGACCTTCACCGGCCCTTCGATCCGCGGCACCGGCGCGCCGAGCACCCCCTGCCGCGCCTGCGCCAGCCCGGCGGGCCGGTAGGCGCGATCCATCGTCATCTCGTTCATCGCGTCGATCCTCTAGCCCCGGACGGGTGATGTAGGATGCGGGGGAGGCGGGGTGAAGGGAGGGATGGGCCGTCCCATTACTCGTCACCCCGGCCTTGAGTCGGGGTCCCGCTTCTCCTGCGGCGGAAAAGAAGAAGCGGGACCCCGGACCTAGTCCGGGGTGACGGGGAGGGTAGAGTGGTCGTCCCGCACCCTGCGTCACACCGCCGGCAGGCCCGCCAGCAGCTTGTCGAGCGTCAGCGGGAAATCGCGGACGCGCACGCCGGTGGCGTTGTACAGCGCATTGCCGATCGCGCCGGCCGCGCCGCAGATGCCGACCTCGCCGAGGCCCTTGGCGTGCAACGGATTGGCCTCGATGTCGCGTTCGTACAGGAACTCGACCTCGAGCTGCGGCACGTCGGCGTTCACCGGGAGGTGGTATTCGCCGAGATCGCGGTTGACGATCTTGCCGTTGCGCGGGTCGTGGACCAGCTCCTCGGTCAGCGCGCAGCCGATGCCGAAGGTCATGCCGCCCAGGCATTGCGAGCGCGCCGTCTTCTCGTTGAGGATGCGCCCCGCGGCGAACACGCCGAGCATCCGCTTCACCCGTACCTCGCCGGTGACGACGTTCACAGCGACCTCGGCGAAATGCGCGCCGTAGCTCGCCTGGTTGAACGTCTTTTCCTGCTTGCCGGGCGAGATTTCGCCGGTCGCCTCCATGCCTTCGCCGACGAGTTCGGCGAGCGGCACGCTGCGATTGTCGGCGATCACGCGGCCGTCCTTCAGCGTCATCGCGCCCTCGTCTACGCCCATCGCCTTGGCGATCTGGCCGCGCAACGCCTCGCAGGCGAGATAGACCGACGAGCCCGACGAACTCGCCCCCCACGACCCGCCCGAGCCGGCGCCCGGCGGCGCATCGGTGTCGCCGAGATGGACGATGACGTCCTCAAGCGGCAGGCCGAGGATCTCGGCGGCGATCTGGCCGAGGATCGTATAGGTGCCGGTGCCGATATCGGTCATGTCGGTTTCGACATGCGCCTTGCCCTGGCCGTCGATCGACACCTTGGCGGCCGATTTGAGCAACTGGTTCGAGCGGGCCGCCGAGGCGACGCCGATGCCGTACAGCCAGTCGCCGCGCCGGTCGGTGCCGGCGGGCTTGCGCCGCGACCAGCCGAACGATTCGGCGCCGCGCTCCAGACAGGGGATCAACGCGCGCGACGAGTACGGGATCTTCTTTTCCGGGTCCTGCTCGGGCTCGTTGCGGCGGCGCAGTTCGATCGGGTCGATCCCCATCTTCTCCGCCAGTTCGTCCATCGCGCCTTCCAGCGCGATCAGGCCGACCGCCTCGCCGGGCGCGCGCATCGATCCCGCCAGCATCCAGTCGAGCCGGACGATATCGTGCGTGATCAGCCGGTTCTCGCCGTCGTAGAGGAAGTGCGTCGAGACGCCGGCGGGCTCGAAATAATCCTCGCCGGGCAGGTTCGACACGAGGGTTTCGTGGCCGATCGCGGTCAGCTTGCCCTCGGCGGTCGCGCCGAGGCGCATCCGCTGTTCGGTGTTGGAGCGGCGCACGGTCGCGTCGAACACCTGCTGGCGCGCCATCACCGCCTTGACCGGACGGTTGAGGCGCTTGGCGGCGATCGCCGCGGCGACGCTCTCGGGCGCGATGCCCAGCTTCGAGCCGAAGCCGCCGCCGACATAAGCGGCGACGATCCGCACCTTGTCAGCCGAGACGCCGAGCGCCTTGGCGAGCTGCTGCTTGTCCGACGAGGGCATCTGGTACGAGCCGTACAGCGTCAGCGCGCCGTCTTCCCACACCGCGAGGCTGGCGTGGGGCTCCATCGCCGCCGAATTCTGGCTCGGCGTCGTATAGGTGACGTCGACCCCGAACGCGGCCTCGCCCATCGCCTTGTCGACGTCGCCCTGCTTGTGGTGCGGCGGGATCTGCTGCGCGCTCGGCTTCTCCGCCTCCTCGCGATGCGCGAGGAAGCTGTAGCGGCCCTCGGCGGGGGCATAATCGACCGTGATGCGCAGCGCCGCGTCGCGGGCCGCCTCGTAGCTTTCGGCGACGACGATCGCGATGATCTCGCCGTGATAGGCGACGTTCTCGACGCCCTGCGTCGGCGCGCTGGTCTCGCCGCCCTGCTGCGGGTTGCGGATGAAGCTCGCATAATCGGTGATGACGTCGATCACACCGGGCATCGCCTTGGCGCCCTCGGCGTCGAGATGCTTGATCTTGCCCGCGCCGACCGTGGCGCGCACCAGATAGCCGTAGGCGACGTTGTCGAGCGCATATTCCGCCGCATAGGTCGCCTTGCCCGACACCTTCTTGGGGCCGTCGATGCGGTCGAGCGGCTTGCCGATCACGTCCTGCACGCCGCGGTCGAGCAGGCTGTCGGGGTGCGCCTTGTTCATCGTGAGCGCGTTGGTGTCGCCCTTGCCGAAACCGAACATACTCATTCTCCCGTAAGGTCGCGCAGCGTGGCGATCAGGACCCGGCGCGTCAGCGGGATCTTGAAGTCGTTCGAGCCATAGCCCTTGGCATCGGCGAGCAGGATGTCGGCGGCTTCGTTGAACACCGCGTCGGACGGCGCCTTGCCGACCAGGGCGGCTTCCATCGCCGGGTTGCGCCAGGGCATCGGGCCGAGGCCGCCGAAGGCGAGCGCCGCCGTGGCGATCTTGCCGTCCTCGACGCTGACCACGCCGGCCACCGAGACGAGCGCGAAGGCGTAGGACGCGCGGTCGCGCACCTTGCGATAGGTCTGCTTGCCCTTGGGCGGGGCGGGCAGTTCGACATGGGTGATCAGCTCGCCGGATTCTAGCACGGTTTCGATGTTCGGCGTGTCGCCGGGCAGGCGATAGAAATCGTGGATCGAGATCCGGCGCTTGTCACCGTCCGCCTTGAGCGTGATGATCGTCGCGTCGAGTGCGCGCATCGCCACCGGCATGTCGCCGGGATGCGTCGCGATGCAATGATCGGACGTGCCGAGCACCGCGAGCACGCGGTTGAACCCGCCGACCGCCGAACAGCCGGTGCCGGGCTCGCGCTTGTTGCACGGCGTCGCGGTGTCGTAGAAATAATAGCAGCGCGTGCGCTGGAGCAGATTGCCGCCGGTCGTCGCCTTGTTGCGCAACTGGCCCGAGGCGCCGGCGAGGAGCGCGCGGCTGAGCACTTCGTACTTCTCGATGACGCGCGGATCGGCGGCAAGGTCGGAGTTCGGCACCAAAGCGCCGATCGTCAGCCCGCCGTCCTCGCGCTCCTCGATCTCGCCGAGCGGCAGCCGGCTGATGTCGACGAGCTTCTCCGGCGTCTCGACCTGCAATTTCATCAGGTCGAGCAGGTTGGTGCCGCCCGCGATGAACTTGGCGCCGGAGACGTGCGCGTCGCGCACCGCGGTCTCGGCGTCGTCCGCCTTGGCATAAGTGAAGGTCTTCATGCGCCGGCTCCCACCTTCTGGCGAAGGGCGATATCGACCGTCCCGTCGGCCTCGGCGACCTCGCGGATCGCATCGACGATATTGGGATAGGCGGCGCAGCGGCAGATGTTGCCGCTCATCCGCTCCGAAATCTCGTCGTCGTTGAAGCGCGGCGTGTCGAGATCGCCGGTGACGTGGCTCGGCCAGCCCTTGCGGACCTCGTCGAGCATGCCGACCGCCGAACAGATCTGCCCCGGCGTGCAATAACCGCATTGATAGCCGTCGTGCCGGACGAACGCCGATTGCAGCGGATGCAGGTCCTCGGGCGTGCCGAGCCCCTCGATCGTCGTGATCTCGTCGTCCTGATGCATCACCGCGAGGCTGAGGCATGAGTTGATGCGGCGGCCGTTGACCAGCATCGTGCAGGCGCCGCACTGGCCGTGGTCGCAGCCCTTCTTGCTGCCGGTCAGGCCGAGGTGCTCGCGGCACAGATCGAGCAGCGAGGTACGGATATCCGGTTCGGCCTCGAAGGATTGGCCGTTGATCGTGAAATGCATGCGCTGCCTCGCAGGAATCGGGGAGTCATATCCGTGAAGGATTATGCCCCTAACGCGCTTCATCATGATGGTTTCCGGTTTGCGAATCGCTCTCACTGCCACATTGCTGGCGTCGGCCCCCTCGAACGGGCAGAATCGGCGGATGCCGACCGCTTTCCCCACCCCGATCGTCATCGCGCATCGCGGCGCGAGTGGCTCGCGTCCCGAACATACGCTGGCGTCGTACGAGCTGGCGATCGCGCAGGGCGCGGACTTCATCGAGCCCGATCTGGTGCCGACCAAGGACGACGTGCTCGTCGCGCGGCACGAGAATGCGATCGCCGAGACGACCGACGTGGCGACGCATCCCGAATTCGCCGACCGCCGCACGACCAAGACGATCGACGGCCAGACGATCACCGGCTGGTTCGTCGAGGATTTCACGCTCGCCGAGCTGAAGACGCTGCGCGCGCGCGAACGGCTGCCCAAGCTGCGCGCCGGCAATGCCGCCTATGACGGGCAGTTCGCCATCCCGACGCTCGCCGAGATCATCGACCTCGCCAAGCGGCGGACGCGGGAGACGGGGCGGACGATCGGCATCTATCCCGAGACCAAGCATCCGACCTATTTCGCGCGCATCGGCCACCCGACCGACGCGCCGCTGGTGGCGGCGCTGCGCCAGGCGGGGTGGGACCGTGCGGACGCGCCGGTGTTCATCCAGTCGTTCGAGGTCAAGAACCTCCAGCACCTGCATACGATCACCAAGGTGCGGCTGATCCAGCTGATGGCGGGCGAGGGCGGCCCGGCCGACGGCGCCGCGCCGAGCTATGCGGCGATGCTGACCCCGGCGGGGCTCAAGCAAATCGCGACCTATGCCTATGGCCTGGGGCCGGACAAGGGGCAGTTGTGGCAGGGCGACGTGCCCACCAGCCTGGTCGCCGACGCGCATGCCGCCGGGCTCAAGGTGCATCCCTGGACCTATCGGGCGGAAAACGTCTTCCTGCCCGCGCGCTTCCGTCGCGGCGACGATCCCGCGACGCACGGCGACGTCGCCGGCGAGATCCGCCGCGCGCTCGGCCTTGGCATCGACGGATTCTTCACGGATTATCCGCTAATCGGCGTCGAAACCCGCCGTGCGGTCAAGGATCATCCGTAACATGCGTATCGCGTTCCTCGTTCTTCTCCCCCTGACGCTGGCGACCGGGGGCTGCGTCAGCACCGCGGCGTCGATCGTCAAGGCACCGTTCCAGGTCGCGGGCAAGGCGGTGGACTGGACCACCACCAGCCAGTCCGAGGCGGACCGCAACTACGGCCGCAAGATGCGCAAGCAGGAGGCCAAGGAAGGCCGCGAACGCAAGAAGGCGGCGGAGCAATGCCGCAGGCATCCGGACGATCAGGATGCCTGCCGCTATTCGGGGTATCGCGCGGGGTATTGAGGAGGGGGCGTCGTCGTCCGCTCTCTTTCTGTCATCCCCGCGGAGGCGGGGATCCATAAACGCTGGCGCTGGTGGGTCTCACGAAGGTCCGCGCGTATAGATCCGCGCCTGCGCGGGGATGACGAACGTGGGGGAGGGGTGGTGGCTCCGATAATCTTGGACGGATCAGGTAGCGCAGATACCCTCCCCCCTTCGTCATCCCGGCGAACGCCGGGACCCATGGTTGCGGGACGTCGGCGGCGGCGCGACCCATCGGCCGCCCGTATCCGTGGGTCCCGACTTTCGTCGGGATGACGAAGGGGGGCTCGGGATGACGAAGGGGGGCTCCTACCCTCGCTCTCGCGACGGCGACCCCGTCACCTATCCTGCACCACCGCATCCTGCGCCAGCGCGCCGGCGATCGCGATCAGCACCTCGGGATGGATGTGGACGCCGAGATGGCCGCTGCTCACCTCGACCGCCTCGGCGCTGGGATCGTGGCAGATGAAGCCGTTGACGAAGCCGTCGCTGCGGCTCCAGATCGCGGTGCAGGGGACGGGCAGCGGCGCGGCGATCGCCTGGCTGCGCGCGATCACCGCGGGGTCGTCGACGCGCTCGCCGGTCGCCCATTCGAACGCGCGCCAGACGTTGGTCGCGCGGCCGCCGCCGGCATAAGGCGAGCTTACCGTGATCACCTTGGCGACCAGCTCGGGCCGGCGGTGCGCGACCAGCCGCGCCATGATCCCGCCGAGGCTCACCCCGACCAAAGTCACCGGCCCCGCCTCGGCGCACAAGGCCTCGACGCGCGCGAGCAGCCGCTCCGCCTCGATGCCGACGCTCTTGACGCCGAGATTGCGGCCCAGCCCCCAGCCTTCGGCGCGATAGCCGAGCCGGGTGAGGAAATCGCGCAGCACGACGCTCGACCCGTCGGCGTCGAACAGCCCGGGCAGCACCATCACCGCGCCGCCGCGTCCCGCGGGCACCGCCGCCAGCGCCGCGGCATAGCGCCAGCGCGTCGCCAGCATCCAGGCGACGCGCGGCACCTCGCTCGCCGCCAGCGCCTTGGGCGGCGGTGGCGGCGCGAGGAAATCGGCGCCGAAGCGCGCATGCGCGGGGGGCTCGGCGCGCCAGCGCGCGATCCCCGCCTGCAACCGCTCTAAAACCATGCCATCACCGTCACCGGGAACGGCGTCCACCGTCCGACCCGTATGCCGGCCTGGCGCAGCGCGTCGCCCGCCCAGGCGTTGCAGGTCTGCACCGCGCTGTAATGGCCGCGCGCCGCATAGAAGACGTCGTTGGCGTCATAGCCGCGATAGCGCGTCCGCCGCGGTGCGATGCTCGCACGGATATAGCTGGCAAGGCGGCGATATTCTTCCGGGCGCAGCAATAGGCTGCGCACGTCGCCGCCGCGCGGCGCGGGTACGTGCTCGACGTGCATCAAGGTCGCGTCGCTGCCGCGGGCCGCGGCCAGCAGCGTGCGTGGCCTGACGTCGGCCCAGGTCGCGGTTTCGAGGTAGAAGGCCTTGTCGCCCCAGCCGATTGCAAGATGGTCATATCCTCCGTAACGCGGATCGGCGAGGTCCGCTCCCGGCGCCCAGTCGCGCCAGTCGACGCCCGCCGCCACTTTCGGCACCACCAGCCCGACGTGGATGCCGTTCGACTCGATATAGACGCGGATGCCCCGCGCCGGCGGTCGCCACCCCGCATGCGCCGGAATCGCCCCGCCGACCAGCCCCGCCGCCGCATAGCCGCCGGCGAGCAGCGCGAGCAGCGCCGCAGCCCGTCCGATCCAGCGCCATGCGATCGCCAGGACCTGATGTCGTATCATCCGAAACCTTATGCTAGTCTGACGCCATGGCCGATGAATCGCACATGACCGAAACGCCCCCCACCGCCGCCGACTGGACGATCGCCCAGGACTGGGAGCATTATACCGCGGAGGAGCATGCGACCTGGGATACCCTGTTCGCGCGCCAATCCCAACTGCTGCCGGGGCGCGCCTCCGACGCCTATCTGCGCGGGCTCGACGTGCTCAAGCTGTCCAAGCCGGGCATTCCGGATTTCGCCGAATTGTCCGAGCGGCTGATGAAGCTGACCGGCTGGCAGGTGGTCGCGGTGCCGGGGCTGGTGCCGGACGACGTGTTCTTCGACCATATGGCCAACCGCCGCTTCGTCGCGGGCAATTTCATCCGCCGGCCCGACCAGCTCGACTATCTGCAGGAGCCCGACGTCTTCCACGACGTGTTCGGCCACGTGCCGATGCTCGCCGATCCGGTGTTCGCCGATTACCTCGAAGCCTATGGCCGCGGCGGGCAGCGCGCGCTGGGGCTCGACGCGCTGAAGTACCTCGGGCGGCTCTACTGGTACACGGTCGAGTTCGGGTTGATCCAGGAGGGCGACGACCTGCGCATCTACGGCTCGGGCATCGTGTCGAGCTTCGCCGAAAGCCGCTTCGCGCTCGACGATCCGAGCCCCAACCGCATCGCCTTCGACATCGCCCGCGTCATGCGCACCGAATATCGCATCGACGATTTCCAGCAGAATTATTTCGTCATCCCGAGCTTCGAGGAGCTGTTGCGGGTGACGGTCGAGACGGATTTCGCTCCGTTGTACGAAGAGCTGAAGGCGCAGGAGGATATTCCGGTCGCGGCGATCGTCGCGGGTGACCGCGTGCTGACCCAGGGCACGCAGCATTACGCGCGGAGCAAGGCGCGGGGGTGACGGGTCGGGGCGCGCATCGCGGCCAGTAAAGCCACGACCTCAACCGTTCGCGGCACGAACGGGAGGCTACAGATCCAGCGCCCAGCCGTCGCGGCCCTTGGGGTCGAACGGGGCGGTGGGGACGTAGCGCTCGGCGCCCGCGCGCAGTCGCAGCACCGTCCAGTCGCCGCGGCGGTCGATCGTCTCCAGCGTGCAGCCGCATGCCGCATAGGCGGCGACCACCGTCTCGCGCTGCGTCTCCAGCAAGCCGGCGAGCACGATCACCGCGTCGGGCGCGGCGATCGCCGCCAGTTCGGGCGCCATCGATACCAACGGTCCGGCGAGGATGTTGGCGATGACCAGATCATAGGGCGCCGCGGCATCGATGTCCGGATGGCGCGCGCCGTCGGCGACGAACAGCGCGACGCCCGCGATGTCGTTGCGCGCGGCATTCTCGCGCGTCACCGCGATCGCGACCGGATCGATGTCGGTCGCGACCACCGTCGCCGCGGGCCAGAGGTCCACCGCCGCGAAGGCGAGCAGCCCGGTCCCGGTGCCGACGTCGATCACCTTGGCGAAGTCGCGCCCGGCGCTCGCCAGCGCATCGAGCATCGCGAGGCAGCCGCTGGTCGTGCCGTGATGCCCCGTCCCGAACGCCTGTCCCGCCTCGATCAGGAAGGCGCGGCCGCCCGCGGGCGGCGCGACCGGATGCGCGCTGGTGTGAACGACGAACCGCCCCTCGCGGATCGGCTCCAGCCCGGCCTGGCTCATCGCCACCCAATCCTGGTCGGAGAGGCGCTCGACCACCGGGTCGTGGCCGCTCGCGCTCGGCACCAAGGCGTGCAGCGTCGCGAGCGTCGCCGCATCGGGTTCCTGCTCCAGATAGGCGTCGAGCCGCCAGCGCTCGACATCGTCCTCGACCTCTTCGGTGGTCATCAGCACCGCGTCGATCGTCAGGTCCGACGCGCCGTCGATCGCCTCCGCCTCGGCGCGGGTGCAGGGCAGGCTGACCTTCCAGCTCGTGCCGGTCGCGTCAGCGGACATAGCTCGCCCCGTTCACGTCGAGCACCGCGCCGGTCATCGACGGCGGTGCCTCCAGCGCGCAGAAGCGGGCGACCGCCGCCACCTCCTCGGGGTCGGCGACCTTGCCGAGCGGGATGTCGGCGAGCAGCTTATCGCCGCCGCGGCTGGCGAGATAGTCGTCGGCCATGCCGGTCATCGTGAAGCCGGGGCAGATCGCGAAGGCGAGGATGCCCTCCCTCGCATAGCCGCGCGCGATCGTCTTGGTCATCGCGACCATGCCCGCCTTGGCGGCGGCATAATGCCAATGCGCCGGACTGTCGCCGCGATAGGCGGCACGACTGGCGATGTTGACGATGCGGCCGCCGGTGCCCGTTTCCTGCCAGTGGCGCACCGCGAGCCGGCAGAGTTCGGCTGAAGCGGTGAGGTTGATGCGCAGCGTCCGCTCCCAATCGGCGACCCATTCGTCATGGTCGCGGGTCAGCGGATTGGCTTCGAAGACGCCGGCGTTGTTGATCAGCACGTCGATCGTGCCGGCCCGGGCGAGCGCGGCGTCCCATAATGCCTGCGGGGCGGCGGGATCGGCGAAGTCGGCGGCGATGCCGCTGCGCGTGCCGTGTCCGATCACCTCGGCGCCGCCGGCGGTGAGAATGTCGAGGATCGCCGCGCCGATGCCGCGGCTCGATCCGGTGAGAAGGATAGCCATGCCGCGGCTTTAGGCGGCGGGGGAGGGGGCGGCAACCGGGGGGGTGCGTTGGACAACTCCCCCGCGGTCACCCCACGCTGGCCGAGAAGCTGTCCGCGGATTGCTGCAACTGCCCCAGCCGGTCGCCGACCTCGCCGAAGCCTTCGCCGAGCGAATCGATCTCGCCGGCGACGGATTGCGTGTCGGCGCGGATCGCGGCGATCGTGCTCGACATCGAATCGGCGGCGAGCGCGGTTTCGTCGACCGCGGCGGTGATCGCGGTGACGGTGTGCGCCTGTGCCGCCATCGCGTCGCGGATACGGTCGGCGGATTCCTGCACCTCGGAGACGGTCGCCTTGATCGAGGCGTTGGTCGCCACCGTCGTGCGCGTCGCATGCTGGATCGCGGCGATCTTGGCGGCGATGTCGTCGGTGGCGCGCGCGGTCTGGTTGGCCAGGCTCTTCACCTCCTGCGCCACCACCGCGAAGCCGCGGCCGGCGTCGCCCGCACGCGCCGCCTCGATCGTCGCGTTGAGCGCGAGCAGATTCGTCTGCCCGGCGATCGCGCGGATCAGACCGAGGATCGATTCGATCGATTGCGCGTGGTCGCTGAGCAGGCCGCTCGCCCGCACCGCCTCGCCGGCATGTTCGCTGGCGCGCAGCGCGATGCCGGCGGCCGAATCGACCTCGATCCGGGCATCCTCGATGGCGCGGATCAGCCCGGCGGCGGTCTGCGCCGCCTCGCGCATCGCCACCGCCGATTCCTCGGCGGCGGCGGCGACCTCGCTCGCCTTGCCGAGCACCTCGCGCGTCGAGGCGGAGGCGGCGCTGGCCTGGACGCGGATGCGTGCGCCGAGCGTCGCCGCGCCCTCGATCGAGGTGGCGATGCTCTCGCGGAACGCGGCCGAGCGCGTCTGGCGTTCCTGCCGCGCCGCCTCGGCGCGCAGCGTCGCGAGCCGCCCGGTCATCAGATCCGATTCGACCAGCGCGATGCGCTGCACCGCATCGCACAGGCGCAGCAGCCGCTTGGTGTCGCCCTCGCAATGCCGCTCGATCGTCTGCACGGTGAAGCTATGCGACTGGGCCAGCGCCGCCTGCAGGCTGGGGAGCGGGATGCCCGATTGTTCCGACCGTTCGGCATGGGTGATGGCGATCTCGCCCCATGTCTCGTCGAACGGCGCATTGTATTTGAGGAAGGCGTAATGCGCGCTCTCGCGCACCCGCCGGTCGAGCCGTTCGGGGGTGAACAGCGATCGCAAGTGCTGCGCGGCGGGCAGGGACAGATAATGATCCCAGAAACGGCTGGAAATCTCGCGGTAATCGTCGGGCCGCAGCAGCGCCGAAATTTGGCGGCACGCCGAAGCGAGCGTTCCGTCCCAGTCATATTCGCCGAGATGCTCGACGATGCTACGCCGCGCCTGCAGCGTCTCGCCCGTGATCTGATGCCGGCGGATCGGAGCGGAGACCATATCAGGCGGCGACCTTGGCGACGAACTCGCCGGCGCTGGTCTTGAGCGAGTTGAGCTGGCCGTCGAGCCGGTCGAAGCCGCGGCCGACATCGTCAATCTCCGCCGCCACCGTCTCGGTATCGGTGCGGATCGCGGCGATCGTGCTCGACATCGAATCGGCGGCGAGTGCGGTCTCGTCGACCGCGGCGGTGATCGCGGTGACGGTCTGCGCCTGCGCCTCCATCGCATAGCGGATGCGGTCGGCGCTCTCCTGCACCTCCGCGACGGTCGTCTTGATGCTGGCGTTGGTCTCGACCGTCGAGCGGGTCGCCGACTGGATCGAGGCGATCTTGGCGGCGATGTCGTCGGTGGCGCGCGCGGTCTGGTTGGCGAGGCTCTTCACCTCCTGCGCCACCACCGCGAAGCCGCGGCCGGCGTCGCCAGCGCGTGCCGCCTCGATCGTCGCGTTGAGCGCGAGCAGATTGGTCTGCCCGGCGATGTCGCGGATCAGGCTGAGGATCGATTCGATCGACTTGGCGTGATCGCTCAACGTCTCCGACATGCCGACCGCGTTGGTCGCCTGTACGCTGGCGCGGCTGGCGATCTCGGCGGCGGCCTCGACCTCGGTGCGGGCATCCTCGATCGCACGGATCAGGCCGGCGGCGGTCTGCGCCGCCTCGCGCATCGCGACGGCGGATTGTTCGGCGGCGGCGGCGACCTCGCTCGCCTTGCCGAGCATGCCGCGCGCGGATCCCGAGCTGCGCTGCGCCTGGTCGCGCAGCGAACGGCCTTCGTCGGTGGCGGTCTCGACCGCGGTGGCGATGCCCTCGCGGAATTCGGAGGCGAGCCCCTCGCGGGCGATGCGGGCGCCGTGTTCGGCATAGCCGGCGAACAGTTCGACGGTCAGCTCGGTCTCCATGCCGAACAGCCGCATCAGCGCATCGACCAACGCCCCCTGACGCGAATCGTCGGCGGGCACGCGGGCCAACAACGCGCGCAGCGCGGCACGGTCGCTGGCGCAGGACATCGCCAGCACCTCCATCGTCGAGACGCCGGCGGCATAAGCGGCGGCGACCGAGCGTTCGAGCGATTCGACCCAGGCGAGCCCGTCGAGGTGGCAGCAGCGGTTGCGCAGATAGGTGATACCGGCGACGATGCGGCGTTCATTCTCCAGCGGCGTCCATTCGGCGGCACCGGGGTGCGCGCGCCGCCAATGCGCCCAATAGGCCTCGACGATCGTCGGCGCGTCGGGTTCGATGATCGTCCACAATTCCGCCGCGCGCGGGATCAGCGTATTCTCGCCGCCGTCGAAGGCGACGATGCGGCTGCGCAGGTCGATCGCGGCGGCGATGCTGGCCGGCTTGGGAAGGGCAATGTCGGGCAAGAGCGTCTCCGGCGATCAGCGGGGGCGTGAACGATATTGTCCGAATTAGACTTCACTGGTTAATGTGCGGTTAGAGGCGTGCGCCGGTCAGCGGCGCGAAACCGCTGCGCGCAGGGTTCGGCGACGGCGGCGGATGCGGCCGCTATGGGTTGCATCGCAGCACGCCAGGCCTAATAGGCAGTCATTCGATTTTGCCCGAGGACCGTTCATGGCATCCCGCACTCCGGCGCGTCCGCGCAGCCCGCATCTCTTTTCGGGCTTCCTGAAGCTCCACTATAGCTGGGGACCGCATATGCTGGTCTCCATCCTCCACCGCGCCACCGGTTCGGGCATGGCGACGGTCGGCACCGTGCTGCTCGTCTGGTGGCTCGCCGCGATCGCGTCCGGGGCGGAAGCCTATGCGACGTTCCTCAACGTCTTCACCACCGATGCCGGCAATCTCAACGTCATCGGCTGGGTGGTCTTCGTCGGCATCACTTATGCCTTCTTCACGCACGCGCTCAACGGCGTCCGCCACCTCGTCATGGATGCGGGCGCGGCGTTCGAACTGAAGCGCAACAAGATGTTCAGCCTGATCGTGATCGCCGGCGGCTTCGTGCTGACCGCGGCCTTCTGGCTCTACCTGGGGATGAAGTGATGGGTTCGGGTACGCATATCGGCCGCGTCCGCGGTCTCGGCAGCGCCAAGGAAGGCGCGCACCATTGGTGGCGCCAGCGCGTCACCGCCGGCTCGAACCTGTTCCTGACGCTCTGGTTCGTCTTCGCGATCCTGCGCATGCCGGGCTACGATTACGCCAGCGTGCATAGCTGGCTGCAGAACAGCTGGGCGGCGGTGCCGATGCTGCTGCTGATCGTTTCGGTCTTCTATCACTTCCGCCTGGGCCTCCAGGTGGTGATCGAGGATTACCAGCACGAGCAGAAGCGCGTCGCCGCGATCCTGCTGCTCAACTTCTTCACGGTCGCCACCGCGGCGACCGCCATTTTCGCGATCCTCAAGGTCGCCTTCGGAGCCGCCGCATAATGTCGGACGCCTATAAGATCATCGACCATAGTTACGACGCGGTCGTCGTCGGCGCGGGCGGCTCCGGCCTGCGCGCGGTGATGGAATGCGCGCAGAACGGCCTCAAAACCGCCTGCATCACCAAGGTGTTCCCGACCCGCAGCCACACCGTCGCGGCGCAGGGCGGCATCGCCGCCAGCCTCGGCAACATGGGTCCGGATCACTGGACCTGGCATATGTTCGACACCGTCAAGGGTTCCGACTGGCTCGGCGACCAGGATGCGATCGAATATATGGTCCGCGAGGCACCCGCCGCGGTCTACGAGCTGGAACATGCCGGCATGCCGTTCAGCCGCACCGACGAGGGCCGCATCTATCAGCGCCCGTTCGGCGGCATGATGCAGAACATGGGCGAAGGCCCGCCGGCGCAGCGCACCTGCGCCGCCGCGGACCGTACCGGCCATGCGATGCTGCACACGCTCTATCAGCAGAGCCTGCGCTACGACGCGGACTTCTACGTCGAATATTTCGCGCTCGATCTCATCATGGAGAACGGCCAGTGCCGCGGCGTCGTCGCGCTGTGCATGGAAGACGGCAGCATCCACCGCTTCCGCGCGCACAATACGGTGCTCGCGACCGGCGGCTACGGCCGCTGCTATTTCTCGGCGACCTCGGCGCACACCTGCACCGGCGACGGCGGCGGCATGGTGTTGCGGGCGGGCCTGCCGTTGCAGGACATGGAGTTCGTCCAGTTCCATCCGACCGGCATCTACGGCGCGGGCGTGCTCATCACCGAGGGTGCGCGCGGCGAGGGCGGCTATCTCACCAATTCCGAGGGCGAGCGCTTCATGGAGCGCTACGCGCCGTCGGCGAAGGACCTCGCCAGCCGCGACGTCGTGTCGCGCTCGATGGCGATGGAGATGCGTGAGGGCCGCGGCGTCGGCAAGAACGGCGACCATATCTTCCTGCACCTCGATCACATCGATCCCGCGGTGCTGCACGAGCGGCTGCCCGGCATCACCGAGACCGGCAAGATCTTCGCCGGCGTCGACCTGACCCGCCAGCCGCTGCCCGTCACGCCGACGGTCCATTACAATATGGGCGGCATCCCGACCAACTTCCACGGCGAGGTCGTCCACCTCAAGGACGGCAATCCCGACACCGTCGTGCCCGGCCTGTTCGCGGTCGGTGAGGCGGCGTGCGTCTCGGTCCACGGCGCCAACCGGCTCGGTTCGAACTCGCTGATCGATCTCGTCGTGTTCGGCCGCGCCACCGGCAAGCGCATCGCCGACATCTGCAAGCCCAACGGCACGCACAATCCGCTGCCCAAGGGCTCGGAAGAGCTGTCGCTGACGCGGCTCGACAAGTTCCGCAACGCCACCGGCAGCATCCCGACCGCGGAGATCCGCGGCCAGATGCAGCGGACGATGCAGAAGCATTGCGCGGTGTTCCGCGACAACGCCCTGCTCACCGAGGGCCAGGCGCTGATGAAGAACATCTACGGGCAGATCGCCGACGTGTCGGTCAACGACCGCAGCCTGATCTGGAACACCGACCTCATCGAGACGCTCGAACTCGACAATCTCGCGGCCCAAGCGGTCGTGACGATCGATTCGGCGGCGAATCGCAAGGAATCCCGCGGCGCCCACGTCAACGAGGATTATCCGGATCGCGACGACGGCGAGTGGATGAAGCACACGATCACCAGCTTCATCGGCTGGGGTGGCGTCGGCGGCGCCACCGCGATCGATTACCGCCCGGTGCACGATTACACGCTCACCGACGACATCGATTATATCAAGCCGAAGAAGCGCGTGTATTGAGGCGCCTGGCCTGATCTAGCGCATAATCACACCTATCTCGGCCCCGGTGGTCCCGCTCAAGGGGCCACCGGGGCCGATTCGCATGTTGGACCGGCCGTCGCGGCCTGCCCGGCCATGTCACTGGTGCGGCTCGCCTTTTCGCTGCCTCGCAAAGTCCGCTGTCCTATTTGGAAAAGCCATGGTCCGCCTTTGCCTCGCAACGGCAAGGGAGTGCGTTATGACGATCCGGACCCTCATCGACCAGCTGATCGACCGCGAAGGCGGTTACGTCGATCATCCCGCCGACCGCGGCGGCGCGACGCGCTGGGGGATCACCGCCGCCGTAGCCCGCGCCAATGGCTATCAGGGCGCGATCCGCGACCTGCCGCAGGCGGTGGCGGCGGACATCTACGAGCGGGTTTATTGGCAAGCGCCGGGCTTCGATCAGGTCGCGACGCGCGCGCCGGCGCTGGCGGCGGAATTGTTCGATACCGGCGTCAATATGGGGACGGCGACCGCGATCGGCTTTCTCCAGCGCGCGCTCAACGCGCTCAACCGCGATGCGCGCGACTATCCCGATCTCGCGCTCGATCGGACGATCGGCGCGCGGACGCTCGCCGCGCTCGACGCGTTTCTCGCCCATCGCGGCCGTGGCGGCGAGGCGGTGCTGGTCAAGGCGGTCGATGCGCTGCAGGGCGAACGCTATCTCTCGCTCGCCGAGCGCCGCCCCGCCGACGAGGCGTTCCTGTACGGCTGGCTGGCGGGACGCGTCGCATGACCGCCGCGACGCCGCCCGATCGCTGGGTGACGCGGGCGCGGCCGGCGTTCCTCTACGTGATGTACGCGCTGCTGCTCTGGTCGATTCCGATGGGGATCGTTGCGGCGGTCCGTCCCGATGTCGCGGCGGCGATGGCGCGGGGGATGGGGGCGTATCTGTCGGCGATTCCCGAACCGCTCTACGCGCTCTTCGGAACGGGTTATCTCGGTTACACCGCGGCGCGGACATGGGGGAAGGTGCGGGGGGTGGACAGGTGAGTGTGTGCGGAGACGCATCCGCTCGCACGCTTCGTCATCCTGACGAAAGTCGGGATGACGATGGGGTGGGGCGCGCTTCGCGGCTTAGCGACCCCAAGTGATCGCATGGTTGCCCCGACGCAACGGCACCCTACATCGCCCACCATGAGCGATCCCCATTCCATGCCCGTCTGGCATGGCACCACCATCCTGTCGGTCCGTCGTAACGGCAAGGTCGTCGTCATCGGCGACGGCCAGGTCTCGATGGGCCAGACCGTGATGAAGCCCAACGCCAAGAAGGTCCGCCGCCTCGGCGCCGACGGCCAGGTGATCGGCGGCTTCGCCGGCGCCACCGCCGACGCCTTCACGCTGTTCGAACGGCTGGAGGCCAAGCTGGAACGCCATCAGGGCAAATTGATGCGCGCCGCGGTCGAACTGGCCAAGGACTGGCGCACCGACAAATATCTCCGCAACCTCGAAGCGATGATGATCGTCGCCGACAAGGACGTGACGCTGATCCTCACCGGCAACGGCGACGTGCTCGAACCCGAAAACGGCGTGGCGGCGATCGGCTCGGGCGGCAATTACGCACTCGCCGCGGCGCGCGCGCTGGTCGATTACGAGGCCGATGCCGAGACCGTCTGCCGCAAGGCGATGGCGATCGCCGCCGAGGTCTGCGTCTACACCAACGATCGCACGACGATCGAGGTGATGGACAGCACCACCTGATCCGTCGTCGTTCGGACCCCCGACTTTCCCTGACCTTTCCTTGATCCCGGGCCGTTACCCCGGCCTCGGGCAACCCGGCAGACCATGAACCAGAACCTCACCCCCAAGGCGATCGTCGCCGCCCTCGACGCCCATATCATCGGCCAGCGCGACGCCAAGCGTGCGGTCGCGGTGGCGATGCGCAACCGCTGGCGCCGCCAGCAGCTGTCCGCCGATCTGCGCGACGAGGTGACGCCCAAGAACATCCTGATGATCGGGCCGACGGGCTGCGGCAAGACCGAGATCAGCCGCCGGCTGGCGAAGCTCGCCGACGCGCCCTTCGTCAAGGTCGAGGCGACCAAGTTCACCGAGGTCGGCTATGTCGGCCGCGACGTCGAACAGATCGCGCGCGACCTGGTCGAGGAAGCGATCCGGCTGGAGAAGGAACGCCGCCGCGTCGCGGTGAAGGACAAGGCCGAGGAGGCGGCGATGAAGCGCCTGCTCGACGCGCTGGTCGGCAAGGATTCGAGCGCGGCGACGCGCGAGAGCTTCAAGCAGCGCTTCGCCGACGGCCATCTCGACGCGACCGAGATCGAGATCGAGCTGGAACAGGCTGCCGCCACCCCGTTCGAGGTGCCCGGTGCCGGGCCGCAGATGATCAATCTGTCGGAAATGATGAAGTCGTTCGGCGGCGGTCAGCCGCTGAAGCGCCGCAAGCTGTCGGTGCGCGCGGCCTGGGACAAGCTCGTCGAGGAAGAGGCGGACAAGCGCCTCGACCAGGACGAGGTCAGCCGCACCGCGCTCGCCGATGCCGAGGCGAACGGCATCGTCTTCCTCGACGAGATCGACAAGATCGCGGTGAGCGACGTGCGCGGCGGCTCGGTCAGCCGCGAGGGCGTGCAGCGCGACCTGTTGCCGCTGATCGAGGGCACGACGGTTGCGACCAAATACGGGCCGATGAAGACCGACCATATCCTGTTCATCGCCAGCGGCGCGTTCCACGTCGCCAAGCCCAGCGACCTGTTGCCCGAGCTGCAGGGCCGCCTGCCGATCCGCGTCGAGCTGAAGGGGCTGACCGAAGAGGATTTCATCGCGATCCTGTCGGACACCAAGGCGTCGCTGCCGCTGCAATACAAGGCGCTGCTCGCCACCGAAGGCGCCGAGGTGAGCTTCACCGAGGACGGCATCGCCGCGATCGCGCGCATCGCCGCCGAGGTGAACGGCCAGGTGGAGAATATCGGCGCGCGGCGGTTGCAGACGGTGATGGAGAAGCTGCTGGAAGAGGTGAGCTTCGATGCCGAGGACCGCACCGATGCGGTGACGGTCGATGCTGCCTATGTCGACAAGCAGCTCGCGGGGATCGCGCGCAATACCGACCTCAGCCGGTTCGTGCTGTAATCGGCACGGCCACGGACCCGATCGTTCGTGGCCGAGCCCGTCGAAGCACATCGAGGCGCGACGCCCTTCACCATGCGTCGAGCGACCGGTGTGAACGCTATTTCTTCACCCGCACGTACGGCGTGAACTCGGTGAACCGGCAATAGCCCGACGGGATCGTCATCCCCGGCGTGATCACCCGGAACCGGTCGTTCTTGCACAATTGCCCGCCATAGACGTCGATCACCAATGTCGTCAGCGGCGCCAGCGACGGGCAGGCACCGACCGGGCCGGTCTTCCACACGCGCGCACCCTGCGTGTAGAGGATGGTATGCGCGTCGACGATCGACGGCCCCTGCATCGACGACAGGCTGATGCAATTGGCGGGAGCCTCCGCCACCCGCCCGGCGAGAGGATCGGACTTGGCGGCGAGCAGCGGCAGCGCCAGTGCGGCGATCAGCAGCGGGCGGATCATTTGCCGTCTCGGCTGTAGCGGACGAACGGCCCGAACGAGCAACTGCCGGTGAACGTGCGCGATGCCGAATCGACCGTCGTGGCGATGTCGCCCTGGCACAATTGGCCGGTGACCGTGCGGGTGATGAGGATGTCGCCGCGCGCGATCCGCTCGCAGCCGCCGGCGGTATCGCTGCGGTATTTCACGCCGTTGCTGGCGACATAGACGATCGTCGGGCCGAAAGCCTTGACCTGCGTGCTCGGGAAGGGCGGCATGCAGGTTCCCGACCTGCCCGGCGTCAGCCCGGCCAGTTCCTTGGCCAGATCGGTGGCGGCGACGGCGCTCGCCTGCTCCGCGGCGGCGACTTGCTTCGGGGTCTGCGTACAGCCCGCCGCACAGACAGCGAGCAACGCGACGAAAGGTCTCACGGTCATCATCAGCACGTCTCCTGCACCGCGACCGGAACGTTTCAGCCGCGGAAATTATCCTTTAGTTCACGTAGCTTGGCGAACTCCGCGGCGTCGGTGGCACGCAGGAAGGGGTTGGTCGCCCGCTCCAGCGCGATCGTCGTCGGCACCGTCGCCTCGCCCGCCGCGCGCGCCGCATCGACCGCCGTCATCCGCGTCGCCAGCGCCGCATTGTCCGGCTCGACGGTCAGCGCGAAGCGACCGTTCGACTGGGTATATTCGTGACCGCAATAGACCTGCGTCGCGTCGGGCAGCGTCGCATAGCGCTGCATGTTGGCGAACATTTCCGCCGGCGTGCCTTCGAACAATCGCCCGCAGCCGAGCGCGAACAGCGTATCGCCGGTGAAGATCGCCTCCGCCCCGGCGAGGTGGAAGGCGATATGGCCGGCGGTGTGGCCCGGCACGTGCCACACGCTCGCCACCTCGGTGCCGATCCGTACCACGTCGCCCTCGCCGACGGTCGCGTCGAGCGTCGGGATCTTGGCGGCCTCCGCGGCGGGGCCGGTGATCCGCGCGCCCGCCGCCTGCAACGCGGCATTCCCGCCGGTATGGTCGGGGTGCCAGTGCGTCGTCCACACCTGGTCGATCGTCCAGCCCCGCTCGGCTGCGGCGGCCTGTACCGGTGCCGCCTCGCCCGGATCGACCGCCACCGTCTCGCCGCTCGCGGGATCGTGGAGCAGCCAGGCGTAATTGTCGGTCAGCACGGGGACGCGGACGATCGCCAGCGTCATGTCACCAGCTCCCGGTGTTCGGCATCGACGACCAGGGCTCGGCAGGGGCCAGCGCATCGCCGGCCTGGAGCAGCTCGATCGAGATGCCGTCGGGAGTCTTCACGAACGCCATATTGCCGTCGCGCGGCGGCCGGTTGATCGTCACGCCGGACGCCATCAGCCGCTGGCAGCTGTCGTAGATATCGTCGACGCGATAGGCGAGATGGCCGAAGTTGCGGCCACCGGTATAGGTCTCCGGCGGCGTACCGTCCTCGGCGGGCCAATTGTAGGTCAGCTCGACCTCGGCGCGGCGATCGCCGATCGTGCGGTCCTCGGCGGTGGCGAGGAAGATCAGCGTGAAGCGTCCCGCCTCGTTTTCGATCCGCCGCACTTCCTCGAGCCCGAGGACGCGGAAGAAGGCGATCGTCGCGTCGGGATCGCTGACGCGGATCATCGTGTGGAGATACTGCATGCGGGGGTCCTGCGGTTGATGGTCCGGATTTAAGATGCCAACGCACGGCGCGCCAGAGGGTGTCCGGGCGAAGTCTCCGAACGCCGGGTCATCGCACGCGCGAAGACGTTACCGCCCCGCCGGCACCTTGGCGGACACCGGCGCGTCGCCGAACTGCGCCAGCGCGGCGCGCGCATGCTGGCCCGCCGGGGCATTGGGGGCGAGCCGCGCCGCTTCCGCCCAGGCGGCGCGTGCGCCCGCTTCGTCCTGCGTCGAGGCGGCGATATTGCCGGCTTCGAGCTGCACCGAGGCGTCGTCGGGCGAGCGGCGCAGCGCCTCGGCGATGTCCGTCTTCGCGCGCGTCACGTTGCCCATGCGCCGCGCCAGCGTCGCCGACAGCAGCCAGGCGAGCGGATCGTCGCCCGCCCCGGCGAGCGCCAGATCGATGTCGCGTCGCGCCGCCGGCAGCTCGCCCGCGGCGACGAGGACGCGCGCATGGTCGAGCTGCGCCTCGCCGAGCGCCAGCCCCTCCAGCGTTCCCGCGACCAGGGCGGTGTCGAGCGCCGCGCGGGCGCCGGGGACGTCGCCAGCCGCCAGCCGCGCATTGCCCGCCTGCGCCCAGTAATTGGCGGCGCGCTTGTCGTGCGCTGCGTCGGCGGCCCTGGCGGCGGCGGTGAATTCGGTCGCGGCGGCGGCGAACTCGCCCTGCTGCGCCAGCGCCAGCCCGGCGCATTGCCGGGCGAACCACGCGCCCCCGCCCGTCGCCCAGCGCGTCGCCTCGACCCGTGCCGCGGCGGGGTCGCTGACCGCGAGCTGGCGGCAGCGATCGTAGCGCGCCTCGCGCGGATCGACGTTGGGGATAGTCGCCTTCGGTGCGGGCGCGGCGGCGGCCTGCAACGCGGCCAGGATCAGGATCATCGCAACACATCCTCGGTCGCCCGGACGATCAGCGCGATATCGGACGCGCGCGACAGCCGGTGGTCGCCGTCCTTGATCAGCAGCGTCTGCACGTCGGCTGAACGGATCATCTCGCCGAGTCGCACGGTGCGATGCCACGGCACGTCCTTGTCCGCCTGGCCCTGCACCAACCGCACCCGGCCGTCGACCGGGATCGTCCCGAACATCAGCCGATTGGCCTCGCCCGACTGGAAGAAGGCGCGCGTATAGACGGTCGGCGCCGGGCCGTAGGGATTGGCGCGCTCCAGCCGTCCCTCGGTGAGGATCGCCATCTTCTCCTCGGTGGTGAAGCCCCAGTCGGTGAAATCGGGCGCCGGCGCGATGCCGACCAGCCCGACCACCCGTTCGGCGCGCAGCTTGGCGACGAGCAGCATCAGCCAGCCGCCCAGCGACGAGCCGACCAGCACCACCGGCCCGGTCGCGACCTGATCGAGCATCGCCAGCACGTCGTCGCGCCAGCCGGCGAGCGTCTGCTCCTCGAACGCGCCCTCGCTCTGCCCGCAGCCGCCGTAATCGAAGCGCAGGAACGCGCGGCCCCCGGCGCGCGCCCATGCCTCCAACGCCAGCACCTTGGCGCCCTGCATGTCCGAGGCATAGCCCGGCAGGAAGACGATCGTCGGCCCGGTGCCGGGCGTGTGGTGATAGGCGAGGCGGGGGCGCGGGTCTGTCATGCCGGCTGTGTATCGCGCGCGGCGTGGCGCGTCATCCTCGCCCGTCCGCGTCGTCGAGGAACGCCGTCACTGCGAGGCGCAGGGCGAGATGTCGGATCATGTCATTGCTCCTTCGACGGACTGACGAAAATGTCTTCGATGGCGAGGCCGAACAGTTCGGCGATGCGGAATGCGAGCGGCAGGGACGGATCGTAGCGGCCCGTCTCGATCGCATTGACGCTTTGCCGGCTGACATCGAGGTGCTCGGCGAGGTGCTGTTGCGACCAGCCGCGATCGCTCCGCAGGTCGCGCAGGCGGTTGGTCACGGCCGCTCCCCCGTCATCCGGTCGCGCACGCCCATCGCGCACTGGATCAGCCCGAAGGCGGCGCAGAACAGGGGAAAGGCGAGGAAGGTCGGGAAATGCGGCACCACCGCATTCATTTCGAGAAAGCCCCAGACGGTGGTGATCGTCAGCAAGACGCCGGTGCCGCCGATCATCGCGAGGATCAGCCGATGGCGGACGAATTCGTCGCGCTCCTCGCTCAGATACAGGCCGATCACCCCGATCGCCGCCACCAGCGGCAAGGCCGGCAGCACCGACAGCAGCACGAGCAACGCGCCGGACGGGTGATGATCGCGGAAATAGCCGGTCACCGCGAACAGGATCACGACATAAGCGGCCATCGTCGGCAGGAACCGCCGTACGTAGCGCCGCTGCGCCGGATTGCGTTGCTGCTCGCCCCGCCGCTCACGCCACATCTCGAACATGATCCGTCCTCCTTCGACTCGTTGTGAAGGAAGCTTTACATGGAAAGGACGCTTTACGTCAAGCGAACTTGACAATCAGATGACGAATTCCACCGTATGCGTCTGCGCGGTGTCGCCGCGCTTGGCGACCATCTCGGCGTGGAGCGCGGCGATCGTGCGGCTGCCGGTGGTGGTGAAGACGAACGGCAGCACACCGTGGATCAGTGCGGCGACACCGCCGCCGATCATGCGCAGCCCGAACCGCGTCGCGACGCCGCAATGCTCGATATAGCTTTCCCCGACCGATGCCGGATGCTGGGTGAAGAGCTTCATGACGCGTACCTCCTGCCCGCCGGTCTAGCCGCGCGCGCGCAGCGACTCCAGCATGTCCGCGGCGAGCAGGCTCAGCGTGTCGTCGCGCGCGCCCATCACGACGATCCGGTCGCCCGCGCGGGCCCCGGCGACCAGCATCGCCGCCGCCGCAGCGCGATCGGCGACGTGGCGCGCATCGCGGCCGGCGGCGGCGAGGTCGGCGACGATGTCGGCGCTGGTCACCTCGCGCGCGACGGTGCCGCCGTGATAGACCGGATCGGGCAGCACCAGCACGTCGCCCGGCGCCAGCTTGCCCGCCAGCGTCCCGACCAATTCGCGGCGCATCACCTTGAGCGGGCCATAACCGTGCGGCTGGAACAGCAGCAGCAGCCGGCCGGGAAAGGCGTGCAGCGTGTCGAGCGTCGCGGCGATCTTGTCGGGGTTGTGGCCGAAATCGTCGATCACCGCGACGCCGCCCGCCTCGCCGACCAGGTCGAAGCGGCGGCGCAGGCCGGTGAAGCCGCCGATCGCCGCGGCGGCAACGGTGAGCGGCACGCCGGCGGCGACCGCGGCGGCGATCGCGGCGAGCGCGTTGGATACGTTGTGGCGCCCCGGTACCTGCAACCGCACCGCGATCGGCGCACCGCCGCCGGCGATGAGGTCGAAGCTCACCGAGAACGGCGCCTCGACGATCGCGCGCGCGGCGAAATCGGCGTCGCGATCGAGCCCGAAGCTCGCGACCTGCGCCGCCGGCAGCGCCGTGGCGAGCGCCGCCGCCTCGGCATTGTCGATGTTGACGATCGCGGTCTCCGCGCGCGCGATGAAGCCGGCGAACAGGCTGCGCAACTCCTCCAGCCCCTTGTGGTCGAGGCTGACGTTGTTGAGCACCGCGATCCGCGGCCGATAATGCGCGATCGACCCGTCGCTCTCGTCGACCTCGCTGACGAACGCCTCGCCGTTGCCGACCAGCGCGCTGGCGAAGGGCGCTTCGGGGCGCGCGAAATTCTTCATCACTGCGCCGTTCATGACCGTCGGATCGCGCCCGGCGGCATGGAGGATCCAGCCGATCATGCCGGTGACGGTCGACTTGCCGCTGGTGCCGGCGACGCCGATCGGCAGCGCGCTCTGGTTGAACAGCGCGCTGAGCAATTCCGCCCGACTCGCCCTCGCGCAACCGAGCCGCGTCGCCGCGACGATATCGGCGACGCTGTCCTCGACCGCGGCGGAGGCGACGACGATCTGCTCCGCCGACGCCACGCCGCTGCCGTCCTGCGGGAACAGCGCGATGCCGCGCGCGCGCAACGCGTCGAACTTGGCGGGGACGCGGCCCTGGTCGAGCCCGCGATCGGAGCCGGCGACGATCGCGCCGCGCCCCGACAGGATCGTCGCCAACGGCATCATCCCCGATCCGCCGATACCGACGAGGAAGAAGCGCTTGCCCGCCACCGGGCCGGAAAGATTGCCGTTCGCCATGACGCTGCGCTATCGACGCGGCCGCGTAGGGGCAAGGCTCTGCGACGAGGCGGAGCGACGAGACGATGCGGATAGGGGTGGTGGCGCCGGCGAGCATCGGCAACAAGGATGCCGAGGCGCCGTTCATCGCCTTCGCCGCTTTGGCCTATCCCGAGGTCGATCTGGTCGTCCATCCGCAATGCTGGGAGACCGCAGGCCATTTCGCCGGCGACGACGCGCGGCGTGCGGCGGCCTTCCTCGAATTCGCCAACGATCCCGGCTTCGACGCGATCTGGTTCCTGCGCGGCGGCTATGGCTCGAACCGCATCCTGCCGCTGGTGATGCCGCAACTCGGCCCGGCGGCGCGGCACAAGAGCTATCTCGGCTATTCCGACATGGGGTTCCTGCTCGGCGCGCTCTACGCGCGGCGGATCGGCCGGCCCTGCCATGGCCCGATGGCAAGCGACATCCGCCGCCGGCAAGGCGACCAGACGATCGCGCGGTCGCTCGGCTGGCTGGCACGCGGCGACCGGCAGGGGCTGGAGCCGGGGCTCGATGGCCGCCCCGCGGCGGCGTTCAACCTGTCGATCCTCGGCGCGCTGATCGGCACGCCCTATCTGCCCGACCTCACCGACCATGTCCTGCTGATCGAGGAAGTGTCGGAGCCGATGTATAATATCGACCGGCTGTTGTTCCACATGGGCCATGCGACGCAGCTCAAGGGGATCGCCGGCGTCCGCCTCGGCGCGGTGACCGCGGTCCAGCCCAACGAGCCCGAATGGGGCGATACGCTGGAGTTCATGATCCGGCGCTGGTGCGGGGATCTCGGCGTGCCGTATCTCGGCCGGGCGGAGATCGGCCATACGCAGACCAATTGCGTCGTGCCGTTCGGTATCGCCTGAATCCGCCCCGGTACGGGGAGGGGGACCGCTCGGCGCAGCCGAGTGGTGGAGGGGGCCTCGCCGCAGACGCTGCGCTCGTGGAGGCCCCCCCTCCGTCACGTCTGTGCCGTGCCACTTCCGCGTGCCGGGGAGGAATTACGGCAACGCTTGCCTATATACCCCGCGGCGCTTTATTCGCGGCTCCCTCAACCAACCTGAAAGTCCATCATGTCCGCCATGTTCCGTATCACGCTGCCCGACGGTTCCGTCCGCGAGGTTGCGCCCGGGACTACCCCGGCGGACGTCGCCGCTGCGATCGGTCCCGGCCTCGCCAAGGCGGCGCTCGCCGCGCGGATCGATGGGCAGGTGCGCGATCTCAACCGGCCATTCGAGGGCGACACCAACCTCGCTCTCGTCACCGCGAAGGACGAGGCGGACGCGCTCGAACTCGTCCGCCACGATCTCGCGCATGTGATGGCCGAGGCGGTGCAGCATCTGTTCCCCGGCACGCAGATCACCTTCGGCCCGGCGACCGACGACGGCTTCTATTACGATTTCGCGCCGAAGGACCGCCCCTTCACCGAAGAGGACCTGCCCGCGATCGAAGCCGAGATGCGCCGCATCATCGCGAGGAACGAGCCCTTCACGCGGGAAGTGTGGACGCGCGAGCAGCTGATCGAGACGTGGAAAAAGCAGGGCGAGACCTTCAAGGCCGAATGGGCCGCCGAACTGCCCGACAACGAGGAACTGACGATCTATCGTCAGGGCGCATGGCTCGACATGTGCCGCGGGCCGCACATGGCGTCGACCGGCAAGCTCGACCCACAAGCGTTCAAGCTTACGCGCGTGTCGGGCGCCTATTGGCGCGGCGACCAGAAGAACGCGATGCTGAGCCGCATCTACGGCACCGGCTGGCTCAACAAAAAGCAGCTCGACCAGCATCTCTTCATGCTGGAGGAGGCGGCGAAGCGCGACCATCGCAAGATCGGCCAGGAGATGGACCTGTTCCACCTCCAGTCGGAGGCGCAGGGTTCGGTGTTCTGGCACCCCAAGGGCTTCCTTCTGTGGCGCCAGCTCGAAGCCTATATGCGGCGCCGGCTCGACGCCGCCGATTACGCCGAGGTGAAGACGCCGCAGCTGATGGACGCCAAACAGTGGGAGCAGTCGGGCCACTGGGGCAAATATCGCGAGAATATGTTCGTCGTGCCCGATGAGGTGCCCAATACCGAGGATGAGGGCGCGGTCCTGTCGGGCGAGGGCGATCTGATGGCGCTCAAGCCGATGAACTGCCCGGCGCACGTGCTGATCTTCAAACAGGGGATCAAATCGTACCGCGACCTGCCGATCCGCATGGCCGAATTCGGCTGCTGCCACCGCAACGAGCCGCACGGCGCGCTGCACGGCATCATGCGCGTCCGCCAGTTCACGCAGGACGACGCGCATATCTTCGTGCGCGAGGACCAGTTGGTCGACGAGGTGCGCAAGTTCTGCGAGCTGCTCGACTCGGTCTACCAGCATCTCGGCTTCGATTCTTACGCGATCAAGCTGGCGCTGCGGCCCGAGAAGCGCTTCGGCTCGGAGGAGATGTGGGACTGGGCGGAACAGTCGCTGCGCGACGCGGTCGCCGCGACCGGCCGCGACACGCCCGAATATGGCTGGGAGGAACTGCCGGGCGAGGGCGCCTTCTACGCGCCCAAGCTCGAATTCCACCTGACCGACGCGATCGGCCGGACGTGGCAGGTCGGCACGATCCAGACCGACACCGTGCTGCCCGAGCGACTCGACGCCAGCTATGTCGGCGAGGACGGCAATCGCCACCGCCCGATCATGCTCCACCGCGCGATCCTCGGCACGTTCGAGCGGTTCATCGGCATATTGATCGAGCATCACGCCGGCCGCTTCCCGCTCTGGCTGTCGCCGGTGCAGGCGGTGGTGGCGACGATCGTCTCGGATGCCGACGGCTATGCCGAAGACGTGGCGGCGACGCTGGGCAAGGCGGGTATCCGCGTCGAGACCGACCTGCGCAACGAGAAGATCAACTACAAGGTGCGCGAACATTCGGTGGCGAAGGTCCCGGTGCTGCTCGTCGTCGGCAAGCGCGAGGCGGAGGAGGGCAAGCTCGCCGTCCGCCGCCTCGGCAGCCAGGCGCAACAGATCGTGACGGTCGACGAGGTGGTCGCTATGCTGCGCGAGGAGGCGACTCCGCCCGATCTGCGCTGATGGAGGTGTCATGACGATCCTGCAGGCGATCCATGCCGGTACGATCCCACAGCGGCTCACCGTCGATCAGGTCTATGATCTGACGGCGGCGGGCGTGTTCGTGGAAGACGACAATTTCGAGCTGATCGACGGGGAGATCGTACCGATGGCGGCGGCGAAGGCGGATTGGCACGAGCTCATGAAGTCGCGGCTGACACGGGCGTTCGCGCGGGCCCTGCCGGACGACCTGCGGCTGTTCGTCGAGCCCTCGGTTACGCTGTCGCCGGTCCGGCTCCTTGAACCCGATCTGGCGATATGGGCCGTCGGTGGCCTGCCGCGACAGGTTAGGGGGCCGGATCTCGTGCTGGTGATCGAGGTCGCCGACAGCTCGCTGGGTTACGACCTGCGCGTCAAGGCGCCGCTTTACGCGGAACATGGCGTTCGCGATTACTGGGTGGTCGACGCCGTACGACAGACGATCCGCGTTCATCGTGCGCCCGTTGACGGCATGTATACCGACGTCGAGGAGTTCGAAGCCGATCAGCCGGTGGCCGCGTTGCTCGCCGGCGTGACGATCCGATTGAATGACCTCGACTAGCCTTCAAATCTGCTCGGTATTCGCCTATATAGCGAACAAACCACCACAGGAGCTATACCCATACGTCCTCCCATGATGCGCCGACCGAATCAGGCGCCGCCAATGAATGGCCCTCGTTTCAACGAGTGGATCGTCAGCCCCAAGGTCCGCGTGATCGACCATGAGGGCGAGAATCTTGGCGTGATGTACACGCGCGAGGCGATGGCGCAAGCGCAGGAACTCGGCCTGGATCTGGTCGAGGTGTCGCCGAACGCCGATCCGCCCGTCGCCAAGTTCCTCGACGTCGGCAAGTTCAAATACGAGGCGCAGAAGAAGGCGAACCTCGCCCGCAAGTCGCAGAAGACGCAGGAGATCAAGGAGATCAAGATGCGTCCGAACATCGACGACCACGATTACGACACCAAGATGAAGAAGGTCGTCGAGTTCATCGAGGAGGGCGACAAGGTCAAGGTCACGATGCGCTTCCGCGGTCGCGAGCTGAGCCACGGCCAGCTCGGCATGGCGGTGCTTCAGCGCGTCGCGGAGCAGGTTGCCGAGGTCGCCAAGGTCGAGGCCTATCCGCGCATGGAAGGCCGTCAGATGCTGATGGTGCTCGCGCCCAAATAATCCCGCCGATCCGGCACCTGCCGCGACGTCAAGGATTTTTCGAACACCGGGTCCGGCAACGGGCCCGGTGTTGCGCTTTGGCGACACTTGGTTCGAAAATGCGAACCCCAACCACAAATTACTAGACGCTCACACCTGCGCGACCCTAGCCTCAAAAGAAAACCCGATATTCGAAAATCGAAATCGGCAGAGGAGAGGATGACCATGCGCCTTACTGCGTATCTGCTGTCGGCAGCGACGATCGCAATTGCCTCGCCCGTCATGGCGCAGAACAATTCGCCCGAACCGTCGAGCCCGGCGACCCAGACCACCTCGCCGACCGCGGCGGGGTCGGTCGCGCAGGACGAGGGCGATCAGGGGGATATCGTCATCACCGCGCAGGGCCGCGCCCAGGCGCTGTCGGACGTGCCCGTGGCGGTGTCGGCGATCACCGCGGAGACGTTGCAGAATTCGGGTGCCAGCGACATCCGCCAGCTCAACCAGCTCGCGCCCTCGCTGCTGGTGTCCTCGACCGGGTCGGAATCGAACGGCTCGGCGCGTATCCGCGGCATCGGCACCGTCGGCGACAATCCCGGGCTGGAAAGCTCGGTCGCGGTGTTCATCGACGGCGTCTACCGCTCGCGCTCGGGCATCGGCCTCACCGAACTCGGCGAGATCGACCGAGTCGAGGTGCTGCGCGGCCCGCAGGGCACGCTCGGCGGCCGCAACTCCTCCGCCGGCCTGATCAGCATCATCAGCAAGGCACCCTCGTTCCAGGGCTTCAGCGGCGGTGCCGAGGCGACCTACGGCAATTACGATTTCTACCGTTTCTCCGGCAACCTCAACCTGCCGCTCAGCAAGACGATCGCGGCGCGGATCGACGGCGTCTACGTCAAGCGCGACGGCTTCTATCGCGATTATACCAACAACACCGACGTCAACGACCGCAACCGCTACTTCCTGCGCGGCCAGTTGCTGTTCGAGCCGAGCACCGACGTCACCTTCCGCCTGATCGGCGACTATACGCATCGCGACGAGAAATGCTGCGCCGCCACCTATGTCGACCGCGGCGTCAACGAGGCGGTGGGCAATCTCAACAATCCCGCCGCATCGGTCAACGCCGGCCTCGCGGCGGGCGCCAACGGCAACAACATCGTCAACGTCATCCGCGACCTCGGCCAGCCGCTCGGCCTGGTCACCAGTCCCGGCTACAGCCGAGACGTGTCGGTGAGCGCCGGCCGCAGCTTCGCCGGCATCACCAAGGATTGGGGCGTCTCCGGTCAGCTCGACTGGACCTTCGGCACCACCAAGCTGACCTCGATCACCGCATACCGCGATTACGATTCGGATCAGGGATCGGACACCGACTATAGCCGCGTCGACATCCTCTATCGCGCCGCCAACGGCGATTCGGCGCGCCGCTTCCGCACCTTCACCCAGGAACTGCGCCTCAACGGCTCGCTGTTCGGCGAGAAGCTCGACTGGCTGGTCGGCGGCTTCTTCGCCAACGAGGATCTGCGCGTTCTCGATAACCTGCGCTTCGGCAGCCAATATGGCCGTTTCGCCACCTGCCGTCTCGTCTCGGGCAGCGCGCTCGCGCAATTCTACGCGCCGGGCAACACGGGCTGCCTCAGCGCGACCGGCCGCGCGGTGCTCAGCGGCGTCGTGCCGGGCGTCGCTTCGCCGTTCGGTGCGGCAGGGCGGACGATCGTGGGTGCGATCGACACGCTCGACGGCATCAACGACAAGGGCTCGACCCGCGACGTCTACAACCAGAACAGCCGCAACTGGGCGATCTTCACCCACAATATCTTTCACGTCACCGACACCGTCGATCTGACGCTCGGCGCGCGCTACACCAACGAGCGCAAGAAGTTCGACGCGAGCTTCACCAACGACAACGTCGGTTGCGTCACCACCCAGAACTCGCTGTTGCCGCTGCTGGCGAACCCCGGTCTGGCGGCGACCGCCGCCGGCATCATCGGTCTCGCCTGCCAAGGCAACAACACCGCCGAGCTGAACGGCGTGTCGATCAACAGCCGGCGCAAGGAAGACCGTTTCACCGGCACCGCGATCCTGTCGTGGAAGCCGATCGACGACCTGCTGCTCTACGGCAGCTATTCGCGTGGCTACAAAGCAGGCGGCTTCAACCTCGATCGTTCGGCGCTCAAACAGCCGGTGCAGACCTTCGCGCAGCTCGGCGGCGCGCAGGCGCTCGCCAATTCCCTCCAGTTCGCGCCCGAGACGGTCAATTCGTTCGAGGTCGGCGCGAAATACGGCACCGGCCCGTTCACCTTGTCCGCCGCGGCATTCATCCAGGACTTCAGCAACTTCCAGCTCAACACCTTCAACGGCACGGTCTTCCTCGTGCAGAACATCAACGGCTGTTCGTCGAGCCTCAACGGCGGCGACCGCGACCAGAGCAAATTCCCGGCGGCAAGCAACTACAATGCCGCGGCGACCAGCAGCGGCGTCTGCCCGTCGGGTGACGTCGGTTATGGCGTCCGCGCCAAGGGCGTCGAGCTGGAGGCGTCGCTGGTCCCGGCACGCGACTTCCGCGTCAGTCTCGGCCTGACCGTCACCGACACCAAATACCGCAACCAGCTGCTCGGCAGTTCGTCGGGCGCGCCGCTCGACCAGGCGCTGCGCCTGCTGCCGGGGCGGACGCTGTCCAACTCGGCGGACATCGTCGCGACCTCGTCGGCGTCGTGGACGCCGCAGCTCGGCGGCGGCTATTCGGCGCTGTTCTACGTCGATACGCGCATGACCAGCGACTATAACACCGGGTCCGACCTGTTCCCGCAAAAGGCGCAGGACGGCTATGCCATCGTCAACGCCCGCATCGGCCTGCGCATGCCGGACGAGCGGATCAGCCTTGAATTCTGGGGCCAGAACCTGACCAACGTCGATTACGCGCAGGTCGCGTTCAACTCGCCGTTCCAGGAGGGCGCGGCGAATGCGGCGTTCCAGGATCCGCAATATCCCGGCGGTCGCCAGCTCTTCTCGCAATATCTCGCCGAGCCGCGCACCTATGGCGCGACGATCCGCGCACGCTTCTGATCCGCAGCGGCAACGGGGAATAGCCCGTTGCCGCCCGCATTATCGGGGGGGGCCGGCCGCAGCGATGCGCGCCGGCCCTTTTTACGCCGCCATCTCGACCATCTCGCCGATCGCCGCGGTGCGCAGCCGGCGTTCCAGCGTCTTCAACCGCGCCGCGGCGGTGATCCGGTCGCCGGTCAGGTCGGTGACGTAGAACGTGTCGACCGCGCGCTCGCCATAAGTGGCGACATGCGCCGAATGCAGCGTCACCTTCGATTGGAACAGCGCCTGCGCGAGCTGGTTGAGCAGCGCCGGCCGGTCGCGCGCATTGACCTCGATCACCGTGAAGCGGTTCGAGGCGTGATTGTCGATCAGCACGTTGGGCTCGATCTCGAACGCATCCGCGCGCGTCCGCGCCGCCGGCTTGGCGACGAGCCGGTCGGTCAGCTTGCCGCGATTGGCGAGCGCATCCTCGATCGCCATCTTGAGCCGTTTCAGCTGGTCGAGATCGTCGAACGGCCGCCCGAACGGGTCCTGGACGAGGAAATTGTCGATCGCCATGCCGTCGCGCGTGGTGTGGATGCGCGCGTCGATGATGTTGCCGCCCGCGACATGGATCGCGCCGGCGATCCGGTAGAACAGGCCGGGATGATCGGCGGCGTAGATCGTCACCAGCGTTGCGCCGCGCGTCGCATAGACCTGCGCGTCGATCGACAATTGCGCCTCGCCCGCGGCGGCGATGAAACGCGCGTTGTGCGCGAGCACGTCGTCGGGCTCGGCGATCCAATAGGCCTCGGGGAAGCGGCGGACGAAGGCTGCGAACCGCTCCGGCTCCCAGCCCAGCGTCGCCTGTAGCGTCTCCTGCCGCGTCGCGATCCGCTCGGCGCGCCCGCGCTGCTTGTGGCCGAGCCGCAGCACCTCCTCCGCGCCCTCGTAGAGGTCGGCGAGCAACTGGCGCTTCCAGCCGTTCCAGGTGCCCGGCCCGACCGCGCGGATATCGACGATGGTCAGCACCAGCAGCAGCCGCAGCCGCTCGGGGCTCTGCACCACCTCGCAGAAGTCGAGGATCGTCTTGAAATCCGACAGATCGCGCTTGAACGCGGTCGCCGACATCAGCAAATGCCAGCGCACCAGCCACGCCACCGTCTCGGTCTCGGCGGGCGACAGGCCGAAGCGCGGGCAGAGCCGTTCCGCCACCTCGGCGCCGAGGATCGAATGGTCGCCGTCGCGCCCCTTGGCGATGTCGTGCAGCAGCACCGCGACATAGAGCACGCGCCGCGACACGATATGCTTGATGATCGCCGAGGCGAGCGGGTGGTCGTCCCTGAGCTCGCCCTGGTCGATCCGCGCCAGCAGCCCGATCGCGCGGATCGTGTGTTCGTCGACGGTGTAATGGTGGTACATGTCGAACTGCATCTGCGCGACGACGCGGCCGAAATCGGGCACGAACCGGCCGAACACGCCCGCCTCGTTCATCCAGCGCAGCACCAGTTCGGGATCGCGTGGGGACGTCAGCACGTCGAGGAACAGCGCATTGGCGCGGGGATCGCGGCGGTGGCGCGCGATCAGCTTGGCGTCGCGCGCCGCGGCGCGCATGGCGAGCGGATGGATCTCGACGCCGTGCAGGTCGGCGAGCTGGAAGATCTCGATCAGCCGCACCGGGTCTTCGCTGAAATAGTCGTCGCGCGGCAACGCCAGCCGGCCGCGGTCGAGCACGAAGCCGTGCAATTTGTCCGGCCGCCGCCGGATCGTCGGCAGCCCGAACCGCCGCCCGCGCGCCGCGAACCGCTCGTCGAGATGCGCGAGGAACACGCCGGTGAGGTTGCCGACCGTCTTCGCCTGGAGGAAGTAATATTGCATGAAGCGCTCGACCGCCGGCTTGCCGGGCCGGTCCGAGAAGCGCATCCGCGTCGCGATCTCGCGCTGGACGTCGAAGGTCAGCCGGTCCTCGGCGCGGCGCGAGACGCTGTGCAAATGGCAGCGCACCGCCTGCAGGAAATTGTCGGCACGGTGGAACAGGCGATATTCCGCCTTGGTCAGCAGGCCGACCTCGACCAGATCGGCCCCGCGCTGGACGTCGTGGATGTACTTGCCGATCCAGAACAAGGTGTGGAGGTCGCGCAGCCCGCCCTTGCCCTCTTTGACGTTGGGTTCGACGACATAGCGGGTGTCGCCCATCTTGCGGTGGCGCGCGTCGCGCTCGGCGAGCTTGTCGGCGATGAACTGGCGTTCGGTGCCATGCTGCACCTCCGCCTTGAAGCGCTTCGCCGCCTCGTCGTAGAGCGTGACGTCGCCGGTGACGTAGCGGGCCTCGAGCAGGGCGGTGCGGATCGTCACGTCGCCCTTCGCCTGCCGCACCATCTCGTCGAGCGAACGGCTGGAATGGCCGACCTTCAGCGCGAGGTCCCACAAGGCGTACAACATCGATTCGATGACCTGCTCCGCCCATGGCGTCTGCTTGCCCGGGGTCAGGAAGCCGATGTCGATATCGGAAAAGGGCGCCATCTCGGCCCGGCCGTAGCCGCCGACCGCGATCAGCGTCAGCCGCTCGCCCGTCGTGGGATTGGGCAGCGGGTGGAGGCGCTGCGTCGCGAGATCGAACAGCAGGCGCAGCAACTGGTCGGTGAGATAGGCCTGCGCGTTCGACGCCTCCAGCCCGCGCGACGGATGCGTCGCGAGCCGGCGCTGGATCTCGGCGCGTCCCTCGGCGAGCGCCTCCTTGAGGATCGCGGTTGCCTGGGTGCGCAGACCGATGCCGCCGCCCTCGATCGCGGCGATCCGTTCGGCGAGCGCGCGACGATCGACGATCGCGCGGCGGTTGGGGAGGTGGTCGAAACGGCGCTGCATGGCGGGGGGGTATAACGGCGAGAGGGTTAAGGGGACATGGGGTTTGGGGGAGGGAACCCAAAGTCCTCCCCCGCCAGGGGGAGGTGGCACGCCGAAGGCGTGACGGAGGGGGAGGACAGGGCGGGAGAGTCATAATCAGGCTCCCGCCCCATCCTCCCCCTCCACCACTCGGCTTACGCCGAGCGGTCCCCCTCCCCCTTGCGGGGGAGGACTTGGGCTTACCCCTCCCGCGCCAGTGCCTTCAGCCGATACAGCGTGTCGAGCGCCTCGCGCGGGGTCAGCGCGTCGACGTCGAGCGATTCCACCTCCGCGCGGATCGCGTCGCACGTCTGCTCCTCCGCCACCTGCGCCGCGGCGAACAGCGGCAGGTCGTCGAGCCCCGCCGCCAGCCCGCCGGTCTTGGCGCGGCCCGCCTCCAGCTTGGCCAGCACCGCCTTCGCGCGCGCCACCGTCGCCGGCGGCATCCCCGCCAGCCGCGCGACGGCTAGGCCGTAGCTCCGGTCCGCCGGCCCGGTGCTGAGCTCGTGGAGCAGCACCAGCTCGCCCTTCCACTCGCGTGCGCGGACGTGGTGCAGCGTCAGCGCCTCGCAGCGCTCCGCCAGCCGGGTCAGCTCGTGGTAATGCGTCGCGAACAGGCAGCGGCAGCGATTGTCCTCATGGATCGCCTCGACCACCGCCCAGGCGATGGCGAGTCCGTCGTAGGTCGAGGTGCCGCGACCGACCTCGTCGAGGATGACGAAGCTGTTGGGCGTCGCCTGCGCAAGGATCGCCGCGGTCTCGACCATCTCGACCATGAAGGTCGACCGGCCGCGCGCAAGATTGTCCGACGCGCCGACGCGGCTGAACAACCGGTCGACCATGCCCAGCGTCGCCTTCGTGGCGGGAACGTAGCTGCCGGTCTGCGCGAGCACCGCGATCAGCGCATTCTGGCGCAGGAAGGTCGACTTGCCGCCCATGTTCGGCCCCGTCACCAGCCACAGCCGCGAATCGGGGGTGAGCGTACAGTCGTTGGCGACGAACCGGTCGCCCGATTTCGCCACCGCCGCCTCGACCACCGGATGCCGTCCGCCGACGACGTCGAAACAGGGATGGTCGGCGAGCGCCGGCCGCGCCCATTGCCCTTCCGCGGCACGCTCGGCGAGCGCCGCGGCGACGTCGATCCGGGCGAGCGCATCGGCGGTGGCGGCGATCGCCTCGCGGTGGGCGAGTGCGGCGGCGGTCAGCTCCTCGAGGTGCGCGGCCTCGGCGGCGAGCGCATGCGCACCCGCCTGCGACACGCGCGCGGCGACCTCGTGCAGCGCGGGCGTGTTGAAGCGGACGACGCCGGCCAGCGTCTGGCGATGGGTGAAACCGCTGTCGGGCTTCATCAGCGGATCGGCGGACCGCGCCGGCACCTCGACGTGATAGCCGAGCACGTTGTTGTGGCGGATCTTGAGCGTCGCGATGCCGGTCGCCGCCTTCATCTCGGCCTCCAGCGCGGCGATCGCGCGGCGGCCGCCGGCGCCGGTATCGCGCAGTTCGTCGAGCGCGACGTCATAGCCCGCGGCGATATAGCCGCCGTCGCTCGCCTCGATCGGCGGCGCGGCGACGAGCGCCCGCTTGAGCAGGTCGATCATCGCGCCGTGGCCACGCAGCCGCGGCATCACCCGCTCCAGCAGCGCCAGCGGCGCGTCGATCTGCGCCAGCCGTTCGCCGAGATGCCATGCGCCGTCGAGCCCGTCGCGAAGCTGCCCCAGATCACGCGGTGACCCGCGCCCCGCCGCGAGCCGGCCGAGCGCGCGACCGATATCGGGGAGCGCCCGCAGCGCCGCACGGACCTGCTCGCGCTGGCCGGTGGCGTCGTGGAAATGCTGGACGAGGTCGAGCCGCGCATCGATCGCGGCCTTGTCCATCAGCGGCGCGCCGAGGTCGCTCGCCAGCAGCCGCGCGCCGGCGCCCGTCACCGTCCGGTCGATACAGTCGAGCAGGCTGCCCTTGCGCTGGCCGCCGGTGGTGCAGGTCAGTTCGAGGCTTTCGCGCGTCGCGGCGTCGATCGCCATCGTCTCGGCGGCCTGGCTGAGGCGCGGCGGGCGCAGGAAGGGCAGGGCGCCCTTGGCGGTATGCTCCAGATAGGCGATCAGCCCGCCCGCCGCGGCGAGCCCGGCGCGGCTGAACTGGCCGAAGCCGTCGAGCGTCGCGACGCCGAACAGCGTCTTCAGCCGCGTCTCGCCGCTGCCGCTGTCGAACGTCTGCTTCGGCCGCAACGTCGTCGCCGCCTCCGCCTGTTCGGCCGCCTCCGATGCGACCACCTCCGCCGCACCGAGCCGTGCCAGCTCGGCACCGAGCGCATCGAGCGAGCAATCGATCACCTCGAACCGTCCGGTCGAGACATCGGCGGCGGCGAGCGCCACCGCCCCCGCCGCTTCGCCGATCGCGACGCACCAATTGTCGCTGCGCGAATCGAGCAATGCCTCCTCGGTCAGCGTGCCGGCGGTGACGACGCGGACGATACCGCGCGATACCAAGGCCTTGTAGCCGCCGCGCGCCTTGGCCTCGGCGGGCGTCTCGGTCTGTTCGGCGATCGCGACACGATGGCCCGCCTTGATGAGGCGTTGCAGATAGGCGGTCGCGGCATGGATCGGCACGCCGCACATCGGGATCTTCTCGCCGTCATGCTCGCCGCGCGAGGTCAGCGCGATGTCGAGCACGCCGCTGGCGATGCGCGCATCGTCGAAGAACAATTCGAAGAAATCGCCCATGCGATAGAAGAGGAGGCAATCCTCCGCCTCGGCCTTCAGCGCGAGATATTGCGCCATCATCGGGGTGGGGGTGGTCATGGCAGGTGATATTATTCCAGATGGCGAGCGCCGTGGTGAACCGACAGGATGAAGACGGTGTCGCCTTCGACGGCGTAGCGTAGGATATATGGCGGAACGGATGTCATCTCACGGATGCCGCCTTTGGGGCGGCCACGCCGTGGGAAGGTGGCGAGGCTATCGCCCAGATTGAACAGTCGGATGGCAATGTCTTGGGCGGCGATGGGATCGTGATCGTTGATGTAGCGGATGATCCCCCGAATATCGTCAATGGCTCCGGTTCCCCAGACCACGTTAACCATCGGGCCTAGCTATCCTGCTCGGCGAGCCACTCCGGAAAATCCTTGAACCCGGGCGTGCCCCAGGTCAGCAGCCATCGACCGACAACGATATGGTCCACGCCATATCCCGACGCGTAACCAGCCTTCGCTTCAGCGAAATCTTCGCGCGTCGGTAGACGCGGACGGCGCGGCAGGATGTGAGCCTCGGACCTCATCCTGATATCATAACCCCTACCGCCGCGGGTTGAAAGCCCGGCCCGAACCGGTCAAGAGCCGTAGCGTCAGCCCGTCAGAGAGGTCCCCATGTCCGACGAAGCGTCCGTCCAATTCTCCGAGCGCGAGGCGCTGCTGTTCCATTCGGAGGGGCGTCCCGGCAAGATCGAGATCATCGCCTCCAAACCGATGGCGACGCAGCGCGACCTCGCGCTCGCCTATTCGCCCGGCGTCGCGGTGCCGGTGCAGGCGATCGCCGACGATCCCGCGATGGCCTATGACTATACCGCCAAGGGCAATCTGGTCGCGGTGATCTCGAACGGCACCGCGATCCTCGGCATGGGCAATCTCGGCGCGCTCGCGTCGAAGCCGGTGATGGAAGGCAAGGCGGTGCTGTTCAAGCGCTTCGCCGACGTCGATTCGATCGACATCGAGCTGAAGACCGAGGACGTCAACCGCTTCATCGACGCGGTCGAGCTGATGGAGCCGACCTTCGGCGGCATCAACCTCGAGGATATCAAGGCGCCCGAATGTTTCATCATCGAGCAGACGCTGCGCGAGCGGATGAACATCCCGGTCTTCCATGACGACCAGCACGGCACCGCGATCATCGCTTCGGCGGGGCTGATCAACGCCTGCCTGCTCACCGGGCGCCGGCTGTCGGACGTCAAGCTCGTCGTCAACGGCGCGGGTGCGGCGGCGATCGCCTGTACCGAGCTGATGAAGGCGATGGGCGTGCGCCACGACAACGTCATCATGTGCGACAAGACCGGCGTCATCTACCAGGGCCGCGAGGACGTGAACCAATGGCAGTCGGCGCATGCCGCCAACACCACCAAGCGCACGCTGACCGAGGCGCTGGAGGGCGCGGACGTGTTCCTCGGCCTGTCCGCCGCAGGCGCGCTCAAGCCCGAGATGGTCACGCATATGGCGCCGTCGCCGATCATCTTCGCGATGGCCAATCCTGAGCCGGAGATCCGCCCCGAACTCGCCAAGGCGGCGCGCCCCGATGCGATCGTCGCCACCGGCCGGTCGGACTATCCGAACCAGGTCAACAACGTGATCTGTTTTCCCTTCATCTTCCGCGGCGCGCTCGACGTGCGGGCGACCGGCATCAACGATGCGATGAAGATCGCCGCCGCCAATGCGATCGCCGAACTGGCGCGCCAGCGCGTGCCCGAGGAAGTGGCGGTCGCTTACGGCGTGCAGCACAGCTTCGGCCCCGAATATATCATCCCGTCCCCGTTCGACCCGCGGCTGATGGAATTGGTGCCGTCCGCGGTCGCCAAGGCGGCGATGGATTCGGGCGTGGCGATCAAGCCGATCCTCGACATGGACGCCTATCGCCAGACGCTGCGCGCGCGGCTCAACCCGACCACCTCGGTGCTCAGCCTCGCTTATGAGGGTGCACGGGCGCGGCCGAAGCGCGTGCTGTTCGCCGAGGGCGAGGAAGAGGTGGTGCTGCGCGCCGCGATCTCGTTCAAGGAAGGCGGCTATGGCACGCCGGTGCTGGTCGGCCGCGACGACGTCTACGACCGGTTGAAGGCGCTCGGCGTCGCCAATCCGCAGGAGTATGAGGTTCACAACAGCCGGCATTCGCCGCTGGTCCCGAAGATGGTCGACTTCGTCTACGGCCGGTTGCAGCGCCGCGGCTATCTGCGCCGCGACGTCGAGCGGATGATCAACCAGGATCGCAACGTCTTCGGTGCGGCGCTGCTGCAATTGGGCGAGGCCGACGTGATGATCACCGGCATCACCCGCACCTGGGCCGAATCGATGCGCCAGGTGAAGCGCGTGATCGATCCCGAGGCGGGGCGTACCCCGTTCGGCATCCACGTCCTCGTCGGCCAGAGCCACACGGTGTTCATCGCCGACACTACGGTCAACGAGCGGCCGACCGGCGAACAGCTCGCCGACTTCGCCGAACAGACCGCGCAGGTCGCGCGCCGCATGGGCCACGAACCGCGCGTCGCGATGCTGAGCTATTCGACCTTCGGCAATCCCAAGGGCGCCTGGGTCGACAATATCCGCGAGGCGGTGGGCGTGCTCGACCAGCGCAAGGTCGGCTTCGAATACGAAGGCGAGATGCCGCCCGACGTCGCGCTCAACCCGCGCCAGCTCGCCAATTATCCGTTCGCGCGCCTGTCCGGGCCGGCCAACATCCTGATCATGCCGGGGCTGCAATCGGCGCATATCTCCGCCAAATTGCTCCGCGAGCTGGGCGGCGACAGCGTCATCGGCCCGATGCTGATCGGCATGGAAAAGCCGGTGCAGATCGCGCCGATGACCTCGACCGCCAGCGAGCTGGTGACGCTCGCGGTGCTGGCGGCGGGCGGCATCGCGCGCTAGTCCGGGGGCGGGGTGCGGCTCGGCCTCACCCTTCGCCCCTTCGGCGTCTTTTCCCTCTCCCGCCGGGAGAGGGAAGGAGGCGCGAAGCGCCGGGAGGGTGAGGGTGATGCGCGTTGGTCGCGCCTAGGCGTCGATGCTGGTCCCCACCGCGGCGTGGACCAGCCCGCCGTCGACGGTGATCGTCTCGCCGACGACATAATCGCCCGCGCGGCTGGCGAGATAGATCGCCGCGCCCGCCATATCCTCGTCCACCCCGATGCGGCCGGCGGGAATACCGCGCGCGATCGTGTCGCCGTGGTCGCGGGCGGCCTTGTTCATGTCACTTGGGAAGGCGCCCGGCGCGATCGAGGTGACGTTGATCGCATCGCGCACCAGTCGCGCCGCCATCCGCTTGGTGAGATAGATCAGCGCCGATTTCGACGCGTGATAGCTGTACGTCTCCCACGGATTGAGCCGCTGGCCGTCGATCGAGGTGATGTTGATCACCTTGGCGGGCCGCGCCGGCGTTCCCGCCGCCTTGAGCAGCCCGTACAGCGCCTGCGTCAGGAAGAAGGGGGATTTGACGTTGAGGTCCATCACCTTGTCCCAGCCGGCCTCGGGAAATTCCTCGAACGGCACGCCCCAGGCGGCGCCGGCATTGTTGACGAGGATGTCGAGCCGCTCCTCCCGCTCGCCGAGCTGTGCGGCAAGCGCCTTGCAGCCGGCAACGGTGCTGACGTCCTGCGGCAGCGCGATGCAATCCGGTCCGAGTTCGGCGGCGGCGGCCTCGCAGATGTCGGCCTTGCGCGAGGAGATATAGACCTTCGCCCCCTGCGCGACGAAGCCCGCCGCGATCATCTTGCCGATACCGCGACTGCCGCCGGTGACGAGCGCGACCCGGCCGTCGAGCCGGAAGAGGGTGTTGGTGTCCATATGTCTCTCTCCTTTGTCGTCACCCCGGCTCGAGGCCGGGGTGACGGATGTTCACCCGCCGCGCTTCATCGTCTCGCGGGCGATGATGACCTGCTGGATCTGGCTGGTGCCTTCGTAGATGCGGAACAGGCGGACGTCGCGATACAGCCGCTCGATACCGTAATCGGCGATATAGCCGGCGCCGCCGTAGATCTGCACCGCCTTGTCGGCGACGCGGCCGACCATCTCGCTGGCGAAATATTTCGCCGCCGCCGATTCGAGCACGACATCGTCGCCGCGATCCTTCGCCGCGGCGGTCTCCATCACCATCGCCCGAGCGACCAGCGCCTCGGTCTTCATGTCGGCGATCATGCCCTGGATGAGCTGGTGGCTGGCGATCGGCTGGCCGAATTGCGTGCGGCTGCCGGCATAAGCGACGCTGTCGGCGATCAGCCGCTCGGCGACGCCGACGCACACCGCGCTGATGTGGAGCCGGCCGCGATCGAGCACGCGCATCGCGATCTTGAAGCCCTCGCCCTCGGCGCCCAATCGGTTGGCGGCGGGGACGGGGACGTCGTCGAAATGCACGTCGGCGACCTTCGCGCCTTTCTGCCCCATCTTCTTCTCGGGTTCGCCGATGCTGATGCCGGGCAGGTCCTTGGGCACCAGAAAGGCCGAGACACCGCGACCGCCTTTCTCTTCGCCGGTGCGCGCCATCACCGTGAACAGCTGCGCGCGATCGGCATTGGTGATGTAGCGCTTGGTGCCGGTCAGCCGGTAGACGTCGCCGTCCTTGACCGCGCGCGTCTTCACCGATCCCGAATCGCTGCCGACATCGGGTTCGGTCAGCGCGAAGCTGGTGACGATCTCGCCGCTGGCAATCTTCGGCAGCCACAGCGCCTTCTGTTCGGGGGTGCCGGCCATCACCAGCCCCTGGCTGCCGATGCCGACGTTGGTGCCGAAGGTCGAGCGGAAGGCGGGGGTCGTCCGCCCCATCTCGATCGCGACGCGGCATTCCTCGACCATGTCGAGGCCGAGCCCGCCATAGTCCTCGGCGATCGACAGGCCGAACAGGCCCATGTCCTTCATCTCGGCGACGATCCCCTCCGGAATCGCATCCGCCGCCTCGACCTCCGCCTCCAGCGGGCGGAGCCGTTCGGCGACGAACCGCCGGACGGTGTCGATCAGCGCTTCGAAGGTATCGGGGTCGAGGGCCATGTCGCTTCCACTGCCATTTGATCGGCCGAGAGGTAATGCGATGCGACGGACGCTGCAAACCCGAAATTCTAAAAGTCGCACGCACACTCTTGATAGAGGCCATACTGGAATGGTTGCGAGTGATCCAGCCTACCCCGTCACCCTGGACTGGTTCCGGGGTACACCGGGCCGCGGGCATATGGCCCGTGCCTCCAGCCATTCTCCTCGCCGCGGGGTGGACCCCGGAACCAGTCCGGGGTGACGGGGCAGTAGAAGCGATCGATCGCGCCCCAGGGCCGCCGCTCTTGCGCCGCGCTGTCACCAGCAGCGAGAACGACAGGAAACCACCCCGATTCCGCGTCTTTAGGTCGTTCATCCGCCAGAAAGGGACAGGGCTGCGGACACGGTTCGTCGTCTCGTCGGCGCCGCAACACCGTTCGTCTCTTATGGTTCCCGCGGCCATTGGAGAAAAGCAAAGTCGCTTGTAGCGACATCCTCGACAAACGGGTTTTCGACCGGGGGGTCAGCAAATGACTGTAAAGACGTGGGCAGCGCGTGTTGCGCTGGTGATTTCGTGCGGCCTGATGACTGCCACCCCGGCGATGGCACAATTCTGGCAGTGCGCGCCTTATGCCCGTGAGATCTCCGGCATCGATTTGCACGGCAATGCCAATACCTGGTGGGGCCAGGCCGCCGGCCGCTACGAGCGGGGCCATGCGCCCAAGGTCGGCGCGGTGCTCGCCTTCCAGTCCACCCACCGCATGCGCGTCGGCCATGTCGCGATGGTGTCGCAGGTCGTCAGCGACCGCGAAGTGCTGCTCACCCACGCCAATTGGTCGCGCCCCGGCGGCATCGAGCGCAACGTCCGCGCCGTCGACGTCTCCGCCGCCGGCGACTGGAGCGAAGTCAAGGTCTGGTACGGTCCCAACGGCGGCCTCGGCACGTCGAGCTATCCGACCAACGGCTTCATTTATTCGGGCCACGCCCCCGCCGCCGATACGGACGCCGCACCGGCAGCCGCCCCCGCCATCGACACCAGCATCATCGCCACCGCCGCCGCCGTTCCGGTGGTGCCCGTCTCGGGGCAGTAAGCGCAACGCCCCTCCGATCGTCATCCCGGCGAATGCCGGGACCCACGGACACGGTCGGCGCGACGGAGCGCGAAACAACGGCGATCACCGCAACCATGAGTCCCGGCATCCGCCGGGATGACGAGGGGCCGGCGGCTCCCTCAACCCGCGCGGAACGTCATCGCCACGCCGTTCATGCAATAGCGTTTGCCGGTCGGCTTCGGCCCGTCGTCGAAGACATGGCCCAGATGCCCGCCGCACTGGCGGCAATGCACCTCGACCCGTTGCATCATCAGCGACCCGTCGGTGCGCGTCGCCACCGCATGCGGCAGTGGTGCGTAGAAACTCGGCCAGCCCGTACCGCTGTCGAACTTGGTCTGCGAGGCGAACAGCGGCAGCGCACAGCCCTTGCACGCGAAGCGCCCGGCGCGATGCTCGTCGTTGAGCGGGCTGCTGAACGGACGCTCGGTGCTCTCGTGACGCAGCACCGCCCATGCCTGATCGCCGAGCTTCTTGCGCCACGCGGCATCGCTCATCGCGACGGGGAAGCGCTCGGCCGCGGCGGCAGGCGCGCTGCGGCAGCCCCATAAGGCCGCCCCGGCGATACCGGCGGCAGCGAACGACAGAAGCGAGCGGCGGGAAGGATCGTGAACCATTACCGTGATATAGATATCCGCACGGTCCCCCGCATCCCCCGCACGGGCGGGACAGTGGGGCGCGGGAGCCATTACCCCCGTTCCGTCACCCCGGACTGGTTCGGAGGTCCACTTTGCGGCGGGGAGGGCGGCCCGAGGCTCCGGCCGCGGACCTGTGGCCCGGTGGACCCCGGAACGGGTCCGGGGTGACGAAGCGCTGTGGCTAACCGCCCGGACCCCACCCGACCGGGGTCGGAATCAGGCGCCGAGGCCGAAGCTGCGCATCACGCCGATATGGTCCGACAGCCGGTCGCCATCGGCGAGCGTTCCGAAGCTGCGCGTCTGGCCCTCGGCGGCGATCGTGCCGCGATAGGCGACGACGGTCTTGGCATGCGCGAGCGTCGGCGTCGGCGCGATCGCCCGGCACGACGCGCCACAGGCGGTTTCCGACGCGGCGATCGTCAGGCCGTCGCCGGCGACCAGCGCCTGCGCCAGATAGGCCTGACGCGCGGGATCGTTGCCGACGTTGAAGTCGCCGGCGAGCACCACCGATGCGCCACCGCCGCCGACCGCGCCGATGAACGCGCGCAGCGCATCGGCCTGGCGCTGATAGGCGAACAGGCTGCGGTCGTTGCCGACGCCCGAGGCGGCGCGCGCGTTGAGATGCGTGTCGACCACCACCAGCGGCGCGGCGCGGCCGGGCACGCGCAGCGCCACCGCCAGCATCCCCTTGTTGGCGAGGCAGTCGTAGCCCGCGCAGGCGAAGCGCGGATAGGCGACGCGCTTGGCCCAGAGGATCGGATAGTCGGAGAAGATGGCGAGGCCGCTGTCCTCGCGCGCGCCCTCGGTCTCGCCATGCCACAGGCTGGCCCTGGCGACGAAGGCGCGTTCGGCCGGGGTCGTCGCCGGGGCGCCCGCTTCGTCGGCGCTGGGGCCGTAGGCGACGTAGCGGTAACCGGCGTTGGTGCCGATCGCCTTCTGCGCGTCGCCGAACGCCTCCTGCACCGCGACCACCTGCGGCCCGTCGCCGCGATCGTGCATCGCGCGCAGCTCGGCGGCGATCGACGCGGCGGCGGCGCCGCGGCCGTGGGTCAGCGGCCAGGGCAGGCCCTCGACATTGTAGGACAGCAAGGTGACCGGTCCGGCGGCGGGGGCGGCGTGGAGCACGTTACGCTCCACCGCCATCACCGGCCTGGGCTCGGCGAGACCGGTGACGAGCAGCACCGTCGCCAACATCACCACCCCAGGTATCCGCCGCATCGTCGCCACTCCCCTCATGCTGGAACCTTATCTAGGCTCGAGCGTGTGACGCGGTGACGTAGGCGCGATGACAAGCGCGTCATCTGCGGAATTATTCTTGCGGCGTCGCTCCCGACCGTTCGTTCGCGAGCCCCGTCGATACCCGTTCCGGGGCGACGCGATCAGCCCGCCCGGCGCTTCCAGAACGGCTTGGCGCTGCCCGATTGCAGCACGCCGCGGCGGAACAGGCGCGCGCCGAGGGTGATGAAGATCGTCACCCACAGCAATTGCCACGCGATCGCCGCGACATGCGGCCACCAGTCCGGCGAGGTCGCGGCACGCCCGGCCATCGCGAACGGCGACGACAGCGGGAACAGCTGCGCCGCGGTGGCGACCCAACTGTCCGGCCGGCTGGTGCCGGCGAGCGCCAGCGCCAGCATCCCCATCTGCACGATCGAGATCGGCAGCGCGAGCATCTGGATCTCGCGCGGCGTCGAGGCCTGCGCGCCGACCACCAGAAAGGCCGAACCGAGCAGCAGATAGGCCATCGTGAAATAGACGAGGAACAGCGCGACGAACGCCGGCATGCCGACCGCCGCCTGGATCGCCAGCGACGACGCCACCTCGGGCGGCAGCAGCATGCCGAGCCGCGAGATGATCGTCCCCCAGAACACGACGAACAGCACCGCGACCCCGAACATGCCGAGCAGCTTGCCGAGGAACACGCTCTCCAGCGGCACCGCGGCGGCGAGCACCTCGATCACCTTGTTGTTGCGCTCCTCGGCCATCGTGCCGACCACCTGGCTGGCGAGGAAGAGGTTGAGCAGGAACACGCCGAACACCGCGAACGAGGCGGACTGGCGGCGATTGCCCGCCGATCCCCGCGGCCGTTCGGTCGGCGTCTTGGTCGCGGTGATCCGCGTCGGCGTGCCGCCCAGCCGCTCCGCCGCGATCGTCTCGGCGGCGAGCAGCGCGAGATAATCCGCGGCGCGCCCGCCGCGCGGCCCGTACAGCACCTGCGGCCGGTCGAGCGGGCCGTAAAGCACCGCGCTCGCCTCGAACGCGTCGCTGGCGAAGGCGGCGTGCGCCTGTGCGGCGGGATCGCGATCGGGCCGCTGCGTGACGAGCACCGGCGGCGCCTCGTCGTCGCGGCGGAAGGCGGTGCGCAGCCGCGTGTCCGCCGCCGCCATCGTCCGCGCCGTGGCATCGGGCAGAATCGCGACGATCCGCGACTTGTCGGCGCGGCTGTTCGCGACGCTCGCCGCGCCGATGCCGCCGATCGCCGAGAACGAACCGAGCAGCACCGGCGCGAGCAGGAACAGCAGGAAGACGGGCGTGAACACGGTCGCGACGAAATCGCGCCGCGCGATCGTCAGCGCCTGGCGGAAGGTGCGAACCGCATTGCTCATGCCGCCTCTCCCGCGTCGGTCGCCTTGCCGACGATGCGGACGAAGGCGTCGTGCAGCCCGGGTCGCTCGATCGACAGTCCGCCGATACCGTAACCGCGATCGATCAGCGTCACCAGCAACCCCTCGATCCCCTCCGCCGGAAGCTGGAAACGCCAGCCGGCCCCGCCCTGCACCCCAGCGTCCGCCACCGCGTCATGCGGCAGCACCTCGGCGATGGCCGCATCGGGGTGCGTCGGCAGATAGCGTACCCGGCTCGGCAGCGTGCCGCGCGCGTCGTCCACTGTCCCCTCGAACCGCCGCTTGCCGCCGGCGATGATCGCCAGCCGGTCGCAGACGCGCTCGGCATGCGCCATGATATGCGTCGAGAACAGCACCGTCGCGCCGCGGTCGCGCTCGGCGAGGATCAGCGCCTCCAGCTTTTCCTGATTGACCGGATCGAGCCCCGAAAACGGCTCGTCGAGCACCAGCAGATCGGGCCGATGCACCACCGAGCCGAGCAATTGCACTAGCTGCGCCATGCCCTTGGACAATTTCTTGATCTTCTCGTCGACCGCATGGCCGAGCCCCGCCGCCTCCATCAGCTCGGCGGCGCGCGCACGCCCCGTCCGCCGGTCGAGTCCGCGCAACGCGCCCATGAAAGCGATCGCGTCGCGCGCCTTCATCGACGGATACAGGCCGCGCTCCTCGGGCAGATAGCCCACCCGGTCGCTCGCCTCGCGCGGCGCAAAATGGCCGAGCACCGAACGCCGTCCCTCGTCGGGCTCGATGATGCCGAGCAAAGTGCGCAGCGTCGTCGTCTTGCCCGCGCCATTGGGGCCGAGCACGCCGTAGATCGCGCCGCGCGGCACCGCCAGATCGATACCGTCGACGACGCGCCGCTCGCCGAAGCGCTTCACCAGATGCTCGGCGAACACCGCCAGATCGTCAGCCAAACACCCGTCCCCCGTCCGACCCCAGGCTGCGCCACGCATCCCGAACGCGATGCGTGTGTTGCCGTGGCGCTTGTGGTAGCGGGCGGAGGTGTCCCAACACAAGCAGCAAGCCGAAATCGAACGCCGGATCAAGGCGAAGGCGGCCGAACTCGGCTTCGTCGCCTGCGGCATCGCGCGCGCCGATGCCGCGCCGCGGACCGCCGGGCGCTTACGCGAATGGCTGGACGAAGGGCGCCACGGCGACATGATCTGGATGGAGGAGCGCGCGCATCACCGCGGCTCGCCCGCCGGGCTATGGCCCGAGGTGCGCAGCATCGTCGCGCTCGGCATGAGCTACGCCCCCGCCGCCGACCCGCTGCGGCTGGCCGGGGAGGGCGAGCGTGGCCGCATCTCGGTCTATGCGCAGGGCGGCGATTATCACGACGTCATCAAGAAGGCGCTGAAGGCGCTCGGCCGCTGGCTGGCGCAGGAGGCGGGCTGCGACCTCAAGGTCTTCGTCGACACCGCGCCGGTGATGGAAAAGCCTTTGTCGGAGGCGGCCGGGCTCGGCTGGCAGGGCAAGCACACCAATCTGGTCAGCCGCGCGCATGGCAGCTGGCTGTTCCTCGGCGCGATCTACACGACGCTCGACCTCGTGCCCGACGTGCCCGGCCGCGACAGTTGCGGCTCGTGCGACGCCTGCCAGCGCGCCTGCCCGACCGACGCCTTTCCGACGCCCTATCGGCTCGATGCGCGCCGCTGCATCTCCTACCTGACGATCGAGCATGCCGGCCCGATCCCGCACGAATTCCGCGCCGCGATCGGCAACCGCATCTACGGCTGCGACGATTGCCTCGCGGTCTGCCCGTGGAACAAGTTCGCGGCGACCGCGGCGGCGAACATCGCCTTCCACCCCCGCGCCGAACTCACCACCCCCGCGCTCGCCGACCTGCTCGCGCTCGACGACGCCGACTTCCGCCAGGTCTTCGCCGGCTCCCCGATCAAGCGCATCGGCCGGGGCCGCATGGTCCGCAACGCCGCGATCGCCGCCGGTAACAGCGGTGAGCCGGCATTGCTGCCGGTGCTGGAGCGACTGTGCGGCGACGACGACCCGGTGGTGGCGGAAGCCGCGGGCTGGGCGGCGGATCGACTGCGTACGCTGGGGTAACCTGAATCAGCGAAGAAGGAGGCGGTTGATCCGGCGGCGGAGATAGCGCGCGTGATGGTCGGACAGGGTTCCGCCGTCCTCCGCCTGGAATTGGCGTGCCTGATCGCGGATCGCCGTGGCCCAGGCGATGCGTTGCCGGCGCATCGTCGGCGTGTCATCCGCGTTCCACGAGCCGAACACACCGTTATCAATGATCCGCGAAACGCCGCCGAACTGCATGTTGCCGGCGGCGCCGGCCACTCCGGGATTGGGCTGGGTCTGCGCCGCGACGGGCATCGCGACAAGAAGGCCAAGCAGGGTGACGATCCGTTTCATCATCGTTCTCCGATCCGACAGATACAGGACGCTGGAACCGCGACGTGGTTCCGACTCGGGAAGGCAATGGTATCGCACATCGATTATAGCCGGTGAAGTTTTCGCCGACGATCATTTCGACGACAGCGATTAATTCGGCAGTGCCACGCCCATGACGCAGCGACGATCCTCACCGTCATTTGCCGCCATTTCAATGGTATCCGGAAGGTCTGCCATCGGGGCCGGATCGACTGGCTACCCGAATGACGGGGCGGCCTGTATCAAGACGCACATCGCCATCGCGACGATATCGCGGCAGGATTGAAGTAGATGCGGATGCCGTACCGACGCAGCGAAAGCGTGCGATATCGGTGGTAACATGCTGACGGCCCCCGATCATGTTGGCCGTCCTGTCCTACAGTGCTTCGACATGCTATCGGCGAATCGGAAACCCGCTCTGTCTCATCGGTGCAGAAACGGAAACGATCAGGGGGTGATCGTTTCCATTAAGGTGTCCATCTTGTCCAAGTCGAACGCAGGCTGACCTATTTTCCGCCGTCGCGGCGGGTCAGTGCGGCGACGCAGCTCGCGCGGTCGATCGTGCTGCCGTCGGGCTCGCGCGCGTCGAGATAGGTGACGCGCGGCGCTTCCGATCCCTCGGGGTAGAGATAGGCGTCGAGCACGCAGATCGGCCCGGCGAACTGGAGCTTGCGCGCGGCGCCCTCGCGGATGTCGGCGTCGGGCTTGCCGAACAGCGTCACCAGCCCCGCCTCGTCCTGGCCGATCACGCGTTCCAGCCCGGCGCTGGTGTAGGGGACGACGGGGCGGCTCACCACCGCCGGTGCGACCGCGCCCGGCGCGGCGCAGGCGGCCGCGAACAGCGCCAGTCCCAATGCCGCCAGTGCCTTCATGCGCGCGTCCCCCGTTGCGACGCGTGGAACAGATGCGTCGCCATCGCCGCGCCGAGGATCGGCGCGACCAGATTGACGAGCGGAACCACGAACAGCCCGGTGCCGACAAGCCCCAGCACGAAACGCTGCGCGCGCGTCGCCCCGCGCCAGCCCCGCATCGTCGCATCGTCCATATGCCGGCTCGCCACCATCTCGCCGAGGTCGCGGCCGAGCAGCACCGCATTGACCAGGAAGAAGGCGATCGCCGGCCCGATCGCGGTGAACAGCAGCGCGAGATAGACCGGCACCATCAGCAGGTTGAGCGCCACCGCGCGCCCTGCCGAGCCGAGCCCCATGCGCAGCGACCGCGCGAGGCGTACCGGCCGCGCCGCGGCATGCGCGGCGGGATAATGGCGCGCCTCGACCGCGGCGACCACCTCGTCGCCGAACACGCCGAGCACCGCCACCGCGATCACCCGGAACAGCAGCCATGCGCCGAGCACCAGCAGCACCACCACCGCCGCACCGGCGAGGCCACCGCCATATCCGTCGCCGACCCACGCCGCGAACAGCGTCCGCAGCCCCGCATAGAGCGCGGCGCCCAGCGCGGCGAAGATCGCCAGCGTCACCAGCAGCGACTTGCCGAGCACGCGCAATATGGCGGGCTGGCCGAGCTGGCCGATCGAGAGGGTGAGGGCGCGCAGCATCGCGCCGGGGTGGCGGGCGGCGGCGCGCGCGTCAACCACCGCCACGTTGCGTGGGGGGGCGGCTGGCCCTAGGGACGGCCTTTACGTTTTCCCCGGAGCCCTATCCTTGTCCCAGCCCAAATATGACGTGGTCGCGATCGGCAATGCGATCGTCGACGTGCTTTCCCAGGCCGACGACGCCTTCATCGATTCGATCGGCGTCGCCAAGGGCTCGATGCAATTGATGTTCTCGCCCGAGGATGCCGACGCGCTCTACGCCAAGATGGGGCCGGGGCGCGAGGTGTCGGGTGGATCGGCGGCGAACACCGTCGCGGGGATCGCGGCACTCGGCGGCCGCACCGCGTTCATCGGTCAGGTCGCCGACGACCAGCTCGGCGAGGTCTTCGCGCACGACATCCGCGCCGCCGGCGTCGATTTCGCCACCGCGGTCCGCCCCGGCCAGCCGACCACCGCGCGCTGCCTGATCTTCGTCACGCCCGACGGCCAGCGGACGATGAACACCTATCTCGGCGCCTCGCAATTCCTGCCCGAGAGCGCGCTCGACCTGTCGGTGATCGAGGATGCGGCGATCCTGTATCTCGAAGGCTATCTCTGGGACCCCGAGGAGCCCCGCGCCGCGATGCGGGCGGCGATCGAGGCGGCGCGCAAGGCGGGCCGCAAGGTCGCCTTCACGCTGTCCGACGTGTTCTGCATCGGCCGTCACGGCGGCGACTTCCGCCAGCTGATCGCCGACGGCCTGATCGACATCCTGTTCGCCAACGAGGGCGAACTGACCGCGCTCGCCGAGACCGAGGATTTCGACGCGGCGGTCGCCAGGCTCTCGGCGCAGGTGCCGACCCTGGTCGTGACCCGCGGCGAGGCGGGCGCCTGCGCGATCCAGCACGGCACCCGCGCCGAGGTGACCGCGGAGCCGATCGCCAAGGTGGTCGACACGACCGGCGCGGGCGACCTGTTCGCGGCGGGCTTCCTCCACGGCCAGGCGCAGGGCAAGGGGCTGGAACAGTCGCTCAAGCTCGGCGCGATCTGCGCGGCGGAGATCATCAGCCACTTCGGCGCCCGCCCCAACGTCGACATGAAAGCCCTCGCCGCCGCCAAGCTCGGCTGAGGCCCGCGCTCCTTCTTCCGACGGGAGGGGGAGCGGACGGCGCGCTTCCGCGCCTTCGCGCGCATGAAAAAGGCCGGGGGATCGCTCCCCCGGCCCGGTATGTGAAAGCGACCCCGATCAGTCGACCGGCTTGGCCAGCTCCGGCTGCATCGCCGGATCGTCGACCGTGTCGAAGATCCCGCGGCCGACGTACGACCGGCTGCGGCTGTACCCGAAATAGATCACCAGCCCGATCAGCCCCCAGCAGGGCAGGACCAGCTTGGCGGTCAGCGGCAGCGACAGATAGAGGCCGACGCAGCCGATGATCGCCAGCGGCGCGACGATGAACACCGCCGGCGTGCGGAACGGCCGCTTGCGACCCGGATCGGTCCGGCGCAGCACCATCACCGACACCGCCACCATGAAGAACGCGAACAGCGTCCCCGCGTTGGAATAATCGGCGAGCTTACCGACCGGCAGCACCGCCGCCGCGACCGCCGCGGCGATGCCGGTGACGACCGTGACGACGTGGGGCGTGCGGAACTTGGGGTGCACCGACGCCAGTTTCTCGGGCAGCAGGCCGTCGCGCGCCATGGTGAAGAAGATGCGCGTCTGGCCGAACATCATCATCAACACCACCGACGGCAACGCCAGCACCGCGGCGAGGCCGACGAGCCGGCCGATCGCCGGCCAGCCGATCGTGTCGAGGACATGGACCAGCGCCTCCTTCGAACAGACCAGCGGCTCGATCGCGCCGGTGGCGACGATCGATGCGCAACGGCCGGCCATCTCGGCCGATCCGGGGGCGAGCACCTGGCCGGCGGTCATCACCGGCTGCGCGCCGATCGCGCCGATCGCGCCGCTGGCGACGAGCAGATAGAAGATGGTGCAGATGATGAGGCTGCCGATCAGGCCGATCGGCACGTTGCGCTGCGGGTTCTTGGTTTCCTCGGCGGCAGTCGAGACCGCGTCGAAGCCGACATACGCGAAGAAGATCGACGCCGCGGCGCCGAACACGCCGACGCCACCGGTCGGCAGGAACGGATCGAAGTTGGTCGCCTTGGCGACCGGGATGGTCAGGGCGACGAAGGCGGTGAGCGCGGCGATCTTGATCAGCACCAGCACCGAATTGACCCGCGCGCTCTCGGTCGTGCCGATGATCAGCAGCCAGGTGACGAAGCCGACGACGATCACCGCGGGCACGTTGACCCAGCCGCCGACCGCCATCGCGGTCTGCAGATCGACGTTCGGCGTCGCGCCGAACGCGACCTGCATGTGCGCCATCAGCGCATCGGCATTGCTGATCGATGCGGGGAAGGCGACGCCGAGACCCCGCAACAGGCCGACCGCATGGTTCGACCAGCCGACCGCGACCGCGCTCGCGCCGACCGCATATTCGAGGATCAGCGCCCAGCCGACCATCCAGGCGAGCAATTCACCGACGACCGCATAGGAATAGGTATAGGCCGATCCCGACACCGGCACCATCGAGGCGAGCTCGGAATAGCAGAGCGCCGCGACCGCGCAGACGAAGCCGGCGACGACGAACGACAGCAACATGCCCGGGCCGGCCTTCTGCGCGGCTTCCGAGGTGAGAACGAAGATACCGGTGCCGATGACGGCGCCGATCCCCAACATGGTCAACTGGAACGCGCCGAGCGAGCGGTGCAGCCCGCGTTTTTCGGCGGTGGCGAGAATGGCGTCGAGTGGTTTGACGCGCCCGAAAATCATGCAGCTCTTCCCCCCATATGCGCACGGTCGTTGATCGCCGCCGCATGGTGAAGCAGCCGATGCTAACCCCAAATGGGACAGGTGCAATCCCTTATCTCGGCAAGGCACCCCGGAAGGCGTCCGTGGCGGGGACGGGCGCGCGGCGGGCTCAACCCGCCAGCATCGGTCCCAGCGGCTTGCCGCCGAACAGATGGACGTGGAGGTGCGGCACTTCCTGCCCGGCGTCGCCGCCGATATTGGCGAGCAAGCGATAGCCCGGCGCGACGAGACCGTGTTCGCGCGCGACATGACCGATCGCGCGGACGAAGCCGGCGATTTCCGCCTCCGATGCGCGTGCGCCGAAATCGTCCCACGACACGTACGGCCCGCGCGGGATCACCAGGATATGGACCGGCGCGACCGGCGCGATGTCGTGGAAGGCCACCGCATTATCGTCCTCATACACCCGCTTCGACGGAATCTCGTCGCGCAGGATCTTGGCGAAGACGTTCTGGTCGTCATAGGGCAGGGTAGCGTCGATCGGCATAGATCCTCCTAGCGCGAGGCTTTCTCGTCATGGCCCGACACGCCTTCGCGGCGGGCGAGTTCGGCGCGGACGTCGTCCAGCCCCAGTCCGGCATCGGCGAGCAGGACCAGCAGATGGAAGACGAGGTCCGCGGCTTCCGACGCGAGTGTATCGGGTTCGGCGAGCGCCGCGATCACCGTCTCGGTGGCTTCCTCGCCGACCTTCTGCGCGATCTTCGGCCGTCCCTTGGCGAACAGGCTGGCGACATAGGAGCTGCCGGGTTCGGCGGCGTCGCGGCGGGCGCGGATGGTGGCTTCCAGGCGGTCGAGCGGGTCCATGGCCCCCGCTTGGCGCGGGAGGAGGGTCCGGGTCAATCCTTCCTGGTGAACCGTCGCCGCAACGCCCGCCGGACGAGCCAAACGCCGACCGCCGCGACGACGAACAGCGCGAGGTCCGACCATTCGGGACCGGTCTTGCGATGGACGATGCCGGAATGGCCGCCCGCGACCGAGAGGAGCGGGATCATGCCGCGAGCGGGCGGCGCACCGGAATCCCCGCCGCCGCCAGCGCGTCGTGCGCATCGGCGACGCTCGCCTCGCCGAAGTGGAAGATCGACGCGGCGAGCACCGCGCTGGCATGGCCGTCGCGGATGCCGGCGACGAGATCGTCGAGCCCGCCGACGCCGCCGCTCGCCACCACCGGTACGCTGACCCGGTCGGCGATCGCGCGGACCAAGGCGAGGTCGTAACCGCTGCGCGTGCCGTCGCGGTCCATCGAGGTGACCAGCAACTCGCCCGCACCCAGCTCGGCGAGGTGCAGCGCATGGTCGATCGCGTCGAGCCCGGTCGGCCGACGGCCGCCGTGGGTGAACACCTCCCAGCGCTCCCCGACGCGGCGTGCGTCGACCGAGGCGACGCAGCATTGGCTGCCGAACCGCTCGGCGATGTCGGCGACGACCTCGGGCCGCGCGACCGCGGCGGAATTGACCGCGACCTTGTCCGCACCGGCGAGCAGCAGCGCGCGCGCATCCTCGGCGCTGCGCACGCCGCCTCCGACGGTCAGCGGCATGAAGCATACCGCCGCGGTGCGCCGCACGACGTCGAGGATCGTCCCGCGATCCTCGTGGCTGGCGGTGATGTCGAGGAAGCAGAGTTCGTCGGCACCGGCGGCGTCATAGGCGCGCGCCTGTTCGACCGGATCGCCGGCGTCGCGCAGCTCGACGAAATTGACGCCCTTGACGACGCGACCGTTGGCGACGTCGAGACAGGGGATCACGCGGGCGCGAACGGTCATGCGGCAGCCCTCGAGTAGGTTGGTTCACGCGAAGACGCGAAGACGCGAAGAGGGCGTACCCCAAGCAGGCGCTGGCGGTCGGCAGACCATATTCTGCCTTCGGCGATGGCAGGCCAGCGCTTCCGTACACCGGACATCGTCGCGTCTTCGCGTCTTCGCGCGATCATCATTCCGCTCCCTGCGCGACGCTCAGCGCGGCGGCGAGATCGAGCCGCCCGTCGTAGAGCGCGCGGCCGGTGATGACGCCCTCGACGCCGTCGCGGACGTGGAGCGCGAGGACGTGGATTTCGGCGATGCCCTTGACGCCGCCGCTGGCGATCACCGGGATCGACACTGAGCGGGCGAGATCGACCGTCGCCTCGACGTTGCAGCCCTTGAGCAGCCCGTCGCGGCCGACGTCGGTGAACAGGAGCGACGCCACCCCCGCATCCTCGAACCGCCGCGCGAGATCGACGACGCTGGTTGTCGAGACGTCCGCCCAGCCCTTGGTCGCGACCATGCCGTCGCGCGCATCGACCGCGACGACGACGCCGCCGGGGAAGTCGCGTGCCGCGCCGCGGACGAACTCGGGGTCCTCGAGCGCCGCGGTGCCGATCACGACGCGCGACACGCCGAGGTCGAACCAGCGTTCGACGCTGGCGCGGTTGCGGATGCCGCCGCCGAGCTGGACGTGGCCGGGGAAGCGCTCGACGATGCCGCGTACCGCCTCGCCGTTGATCGATTCGCCGGCGAAGGCGCCGTCGAGGTCGACGACGTGGAGATGCTGCGCACCGGCTTCGGCGAACAGCATCGCCTGTGCGGCGGGATCGTCGCCATAGACGGTGGCACGATCCATATCGCCCTCGGCGAGGCGCACGACCTGACCGCCCTTGAGGTCAATGGCGGGGAAGACGATGAGGCTCATATCATTCCTCCCTCGCTTTAGCGGGGGAGGGGGACCGCCGGCCGTAGGCCGGTGGTGGAGGGGGCGTTTCCGCAACCGCGGACCTTACCGTATCCTCCCCCTCCGTCAGCTTCGCTGCCACCTCCCCCTGGCGGGGGAGGACTGAAGTCATGGCCGCCATGCGAGAAACCTTTCAAGCATCGCCAGCCCGTAACGCTGGCTCTTTTCGGGGTGGAACTGCACGCCGAGCATCGTGTCGCGCGCGATCGCCGCGGTAACCGGACCGGCATGGTCGCTGGTCGCGATCACGTCCTCGCCCTCATAGGCATAGCTGTGCAGGAAATAGGCCTCGCCCGCCGGCACTAGCGGATGCTCGCCGGTCGGCACGACATCGTTCCAGCCCATATGCGGCACCTTGGCGTCCATCGTGCCGGGTTCGAGCCGTCGCACGCGCCCGCGCACCCAGCCGAGCCCGCGATGCTGGCCCATCTCTTCGCCCACGTCCGCCATCAGCTGCATCCCGACGCAGACGCCGAGGAACGGCACGCCCTCCTGCCGGACGCGGCGCTCCATCGCCTCGACCATGCCGGGTACGCCGCGCAACGCAGTGGCGCAGGCGCCGAACGCGCCGACGCCGGGCAGCACGATACGGTCGGCCTTCGCCACCACATCGGCATCCGCGGTGACGGTCAGATCAATCGCCCCCGCTGCGCGCAGCGCATTCTCGACCGAATGGAGATTGCCCGCGCCGTAATCGATCAGCGCGATGGTCATGACAGCAGGTCGGCGAGCGGCGTCGCCGCCATGCTGGCGGTGAAGGGGATGATCTCCGCCGTCGCGAGCCCGCGCGATACGAACGGGTCCTTGGCGATCAGCTCCTCGGTCACTTTCTTCCCGCCGATCGCGATGATGATGCCGCCGGTGCGCGGCTGTTTGCGGCCGGAAGCGAGCAGCAGGCCATTGGCGTAGGCATCCGAAAGCCAGTCGACGTGATCGCTCATCGCCGCGTCGATCGCGTCGAGATCGTCGCCATAGGTCAGCGACACGACGCACATGCTGGTGCCGGGGCGGACGAAGGGCTCGCTCACAACACGCCCTTGGTCGAGGGGATAGCATCCGCCTTGCGCGGGTCGATCTCGACCGCGGTACGCAGCGCGCGGGCGAGGCCCTTGTATGCCGCCTCGACGATATGATGGTTGTTGCTGCCGTACAGCGTCTCGACGTGGAGCGTGATCCCCGCCGTCTGCGCGAAGCTGTGGAACCAATGTTCGATCAGCTCGGTGTCGAGCTCGCCGAGCCGCGAGACGGTGAAGGCGGTCTTCCATACCAGCCACGGCCGCCCCGAAATGTCGAGCGCCACCCGGGTCAGCGTCTCGTCCATCGGCGAAAGCGCGTCGCCGTAGCGGCGGATGCCGCGCTTGTCGCCGAGCGCCTGCGCCACCGCCTGCCCCAGCGCCAGCGCCGAATCCTCGACGGTGTGGTGGCCGTCGATGTGGAGGTCGCCGTCGACCTTGAGGTCGATGTCGATCAGGCCGTGGCGGCTGAGCTGTTCGACCATATGGTCGAGGAAGCCGATGCCGGTCTTGATCGAATAGACGCCGGTTCCGTCGAGGTTGACGGTGACGTCGATCCGCGTTTCGGCGGTGGAGCGGTTGATCGTGGCGATGCGCATGTCGGCTCGTCCCATAGGAGCGTGCGTCGTCACGCACAATCTTGACCCGACCGGGCGATACGCTACCCAAGGGGCATGACCGACGGCCTTCCCGATAGCCTTATCCCGTATGACGAGATCGTCCAGGAGGCGCTGCGTGCCGTGGTGGGCCGCGTGCTCGGCTCCGTCGCCGAATCGGGCGGCCTGCCCGGCGAGCATCATTTCTACATCACCTTCAAGACGCAGGCGCCCGGCGTCGACATCCCGCAGCGGCTGATCGAACGCTTCCCGGACGAGATGACGATCGTCCTGCAGAACCGCTATTGGGACCTGCTGGTCGACGAACGGAAGTTCTCGGTCGGCCTGAGCTTCAACCAGGTGCCCTCGAAGCTGGTCATTCCCTATTCGGCGATTACCGGCTTCCACGATCCGGCGGTCAATTTCGAGCTGCGCTTCCAGGCGACCGAAGACCCGAGCGACGGGCCGGAACCACATGACGAGGCCGAGAACGACGGCCCCACCGCGACGCCGGCGGCGGACGGCTCGAACGTGGTGAGCGTGGACTTCAAGCGGAAGAAGTGAGCATGATCGAGGTCGTCGCCGTGCCCGGAGATACGGAGCGCGACGCGATCCTCGCGCCGCTGGTCGCGTTCAACGATGCCGCGGTCGGCCCTACCGAACGCCATCCTGTCGCGATCGTCATCCGCAGCGACGATGGCGCGATCGCTGGCGGCCTATGGGGCATGGCGAGCTATCGCTGGCTGTTCGTGCAATATCTAGTGGTGCCGGCATCGATGCGGGGGCACGGGCACGGCAGCGCGTTGATGCTCGCCGCCGAGTCCGAGGCGAAGCGGCTCGATTGCGTCGGCCTGTGGCTCGACACGTTCAGTTTTCAGGCGCGGGGCTTTTACGAGAAGTTGGGCTATCGCTGCTTCGGTCAGATCGACGACTATCCGCCCGGTGAGGCACGGTTCTTCCTGTCGAAGCGGATCGCCTGACCCGGCATCGGTGTACTTGCCAGAGGCGTGTCACACGCCCTTGAATCGAGCGACCCCGCATTTGATATTACGTCGCATGAGCACCCGCACCGAAACCGATTCGATCGGCCCGATCGACGTTCCCGCCGACGCCTATTGGGGCGCACAGACCGAGCGTAGTCTCGAGAACTTCCCGTTCGGGCCGCGCGAGCGGATGCCGGTCGAGATCGTCCATGCGCTGGCGATCGTGAAGCAGGCGGCGGCGCGGGTGAACCGGCGGCATGGCCTCGCCGCCGAGAAGGCGGACGCGATCGAGGATGCGGCCGAGGAGATCGCCGCGGGCAGGCTCGACGACCAATTCCCGCTGGTCATCTGGCAGACCGGCAGCGGCACGCAGTCGAACATGAACGTCAACGAGGTGATCGCCGGCCGCGCCAACGAGCAGCTCGCCGGCACGCGCGGCGGCAAGACGCCGGTTCATCCCAATGACGACGTCAATCGCGGCCAGTCGTCCAACGACAGTTTCCCCACGGCGCTCCACGTCGCAGCGGCGCTGGCGGTAACGCGGCAGCTTTATCCCGCGCTCGACCGGTTGCACGCTGCGCTGGCCGCCAAGGCACGGGAATGGAACGATCTGGTCAAGATCGGCCGCACGCATCTTCAGGATGCGACGCCGCTGACGCTGGGGCAGGAATTCTCCGGCTATGTCCAGCAGCTCGCCAACGCCCGCGACCGAATCGCGGGCACGCTGGAGCGCAACATCATGCCGCTTGCGCAGGGGGGCACCGCGGTCGGGACCGGGCTGAACGCCCCCGAGGGCTTCGCCGAAGACGTGGCGGCGGAGATCGCGGCGCTCACCGGCCTGCCGTTCATCACCGCGCCCAACAAGTTCGAGGCGCTGGCATCGAACGACGGGCTGGTCGATCTGCATGGCACGCTCAACGTGCTCGCGGTGGCGCTGACCAAGATCGCCAACGATATCCGCCTGCTTGGTTCGGGGCCGCGATCGGGCCTGGGCGAATTGGAATTGCCAGCCAACGAGCCGGGTAGCTCGATCATGCCGGGCAAGGTCAATCCGACGCAGGCCGAGATGCTGACGATGGTCGCCGCGCAGGTGATGGGCAACAACGTCGCGGTCACCGTCGGCGGGTTGCAGGGGCATATGGAGCTCAACGTCTTCAAGCCGCTGATCGGCGCCAACGTGTTGCGGTCGATCGCGCTGCTCAGCGTCGGGATGCAGAGCTTCGCCGAGCGGACCGTCGACGGGCTGAAGGCGAATCGCGAGCGGATCGGGCAATTGGTCGAGCAATCGCTGATGCTCGTCACCGCGCTCGCGCCCGAGGTCGGCTATGACAATGCCGCCAAGATCGCCAAGCATGCGCATCAGAAGGGGCAGACGCTGAAACAGGCGGGGCTCGAACTGGGGCTGGTCGACGAGGCGACGTTCGATCGGCTGGTGCGACCGGAGACGATGATCGGGTGCTGACCCCGTCCGCGGGTAAGTACCGGAACGGTCCCGTTACGAGGAACTTCCCCGGCGTTCGCGCGCTTCCATGGCCGCAACGCTAAGAGGGGACGGACGTGAGCACCACCACCACGGGCGCGCTGATTGGCGCCGCGATCGATTCGATGTCTGGTGACGACGATGGCGTCGCCGACGGCGCGATCATCGGTGCGGTGACCGCCAATGTGCTGAAGGTCGTGCTGCCGCTCGCCGTCACTTACGCGGTGGGCTGGGCCGTGCTGCGCGGCGCAGCGGAACTGAAAGACCAGATTTTCGGAAAGGTGGAAGCATGATCGGCAAGATTATCGGTGCGCTCGTCGGGCGTGAAATGGGTCGGCGCGAGGGCCAGAACGGCCTGAAGGGTGCGGCGATCGGCGCATTGTCGATGGGTGCGATGCGGCGCATGGGGCCGCTCGGCCTGCTGATCGGCGGCGGCTATGTCGCCAAGAAGGCCTATGACCGGCGCCGTCAGTCGCGCGACATCTGATCGGTGATCCTCCCGCGCCCGGCGCGGGGGGACGTCCGCTTTCTCGACTTTTCAGCCGGCTGCGCTTGACGCCCGGCCCCGGCAGACGCCACTAGCGCGCATGCCGACGACCCATTCCGCCGACCCGCACCATTTTCGCCGTCGTGGCGTCCTGTTCGTGCTGTCCTCGCCATCGGGTGCGGGCAAGTCGACCATCGCGCGCAAATTGCTCGCCGACGAACCCGAACTCGGCATGTCGGTGTCGGTGACGACGCGCGCGATGCGGCCCGGCGAGGTCGACGGCAAGGATTATCATTTCGTCGATATCGAGGAATTCCGCCGCATGGTCGCGGCGGACGAGTTCCTGGAATGGGCGCACGTCTTCGACCACCGCTACGGCACGCCGCGGGCGCAGATCGAGACGCTGCTCGCCGCGGGCAAGGACGTGCTGTTCGACATCGACTGGCAGGGCGCGCAGCAATTGTTCCAGATCGCCGGCGGCGACGTGGTGCGGGTGTTCATCTTCCCGCCCTCGATGGAGGAGCTGCGCGCGCGGCTGACCAACCGCAACACGGATACCGCCCAGGTGATCGAGGCGCGGATGGCGCGCGCCGCCAATGAGGTAAGCCATTGGGACGGCTACGATTACGTGCTGGTCAACGACGATGTCGAGCAATGCTTCCAGGGGGTGAAGACGATCCTGGCCGCCGAGCGGCTGAAGCGGTCGCGGCAGACCGGGCTGATCGGCTTCATCCGCAAGCTCACCCGGACGGCCTGAGCGCGGCGAGAAAGGCGACCGCGGCGTCATAGTCGCGCCGCTTGTTGGCCAGAGCCTGGACCGCGAGCGAATCCGCGCCCCAGAGTTCGGCCTGGAAATCCTCGTCGATATTCGCCGCGGTCCACAAGGTGTCGGGGTCGCCGGCCTGCTCGACCAGCGCCAGCGCGAGGATGAGCGATCCGGTGATCGTCACCACCGGCGACAGGCCGGCGAGGCGGAAGGGATCGAGCGCCGCCACCGCCTCGCCGAGCCGGGCCAGCGTCGCGGGCGGCTGTGCCCGGTGCATGACGCCGGCGGTCGTCTCGAAATGCACGTCGTAGCGCGCGCGCGCCCAGTCCAGCCACGGGTCCCACGCCGCCTGCTGCCGCGCGATCAGCGCATCGGGCGACAGCGCACGATAATAGAGCAGGTCGCTCTCGCCATAGGCGGCGAGGCCGGCGGCGAAGCTGGCGGGATCGGGCGCGACCCGGTCGATCGCGGCGTTGGCGAGGCCGGTCAACGGCATCGCGCGCGGATCGATCGTCTCCGCCACCGCGCGCCATTCGTCGGCGACCGCGGCGGCGAGCGCATCGGTCGGCAACGCGAGCGGCACGCGGCCGGGGGTGCGCACAGGCCGGCCGTCGAGCGTGACGACGCGGTCGGCATCGATCGTCACTTCGGTCCAGAAGCGCTTCATGGCCTGGGCGTCCGCCAGCGGTGGGCGAGGCTCGCCGGCACGATCGCGATCACCGCGAGCGCGGACAGCGTGATCGCGACGCCGAGCACCTTGATCGGCCAGTCGTGCGAGCGGGCGGCGAGCACCAGCCCGAACACCGCGCCGGCGCTGCCCGCCAGCCGGCTGCCGACCATCGCCAGCCAGCGCTTGCGCGCGCGCGTGTCGTCGGGGGTCACGCCAGGATCTCCAGCAGCGCCGCGGTGCGCGTCGCGACGACCTGCGCGCCGCCGCGGACCAGATCGTGGACGTCGTGATAGCCCCAGGCGACGCCGACCGCGCGCGCGCCGGCGGCCTTGGCCATCGCCATGTCGAAGCTGGTGTCGCCGATCATCGCGGTCTGCGCGGGCGTCGCGTCGACCTCCGCCATCGCGGCGAGCAGCATCGCCGGATCGGGCTTGGAGGGGTGGCGGTCGGCGGTCTGGAGGGTGACGAAGCGATCGGTGAGGCCGTGGTGGTCGAGCACGCGGGCGAGGCCGCGATCCGACTTGCCGGTCGCCACGCCGAGCTGCCAGCCGCGCGCCGCCAGCGTCTCGATCACCGCGGCGATGCCCTCGAACAGCGGCTCTTCGGTCATCGCGCCGCTGGTGCGCAGCTCGAAGAACGCCTCCTTGTAATCGGCCGCCATCTTGCGGTGGAGTGCGTCGTCGGCGTCGGGCAGCAAGGCGCGGACCGCCTCGACCAGGCTCAGCCCGACGATGCGGCGGATCGCCGCGCGCGGCGGCGCGGGCAGGTCGGCGATGCGGAACGTCGCCTCCATAGCCTGGCAGATGTTGGCCTGGCTATCGACGAGCGTGCCGTCGCAGTCGAATACGGCGAGTTTGGTCATCGCATCGCCGTAGCGGGCGCCGGTGGAGCGGTGAAGAGGGTGTTGGGCGACATGGACAACATGGACACCTTAACGGAAACGATCGAGGGGTATCGTTTCCGTTTTTGATATGAAGGGGGCGGGATATCCCAGAGGCGTGACGGGGCCTTCGTGCTGCCACGCGGGCGGGACGATGAGGGCGGGCGGGGCGTGCATGGTTCGGGCATACGCCGGTCGACGGGGTGTAGGACAGACGTTCGTGTTTATCGTTCTATGCGAGCGGCTTGGTAGGCCGTGGACATTTGGAACGGTGTCCGACACGTACGACGGCCCTCCCAACTGGGCCCCGGCCTTCGCCGGGGTACAGGCTTACGGGTAATGGGATGACGATCGCAGGTGTCCCGACTCGTCACCGGTGACGGGGTGAGGGGGCGCGCTTCGTCGGTAGCGCGCCCCGGCTTAGTCCGGGCTGCCGCGGCGGCGGCGTTCGCCGCGGTGTTCCTTGCGCATCGATTTGGCATGCGCCTTGGCGCGCTGCTTGAGCACCGCCTTGGGGGGCGGGCCTTTTTTCGGTTCCTCGAAGGGCATGGCGTCGCCCTTGGCGATGTCGAAACCCAGCGTGGCGAGGCTTTCGGCAAAATGCGTCGGCAGGTCCGCGGTCTCGTCGATGCTGCCGCCGTCGGGGTGGTCGACGCGGATGCGGCGGCTGTGCAGGTGCATCTTGCGGCTGACGCCGCCGGTCAGGAACGCCGCGGCGCCGCCGTATTTGCCGTCGCCGACGATCGGATGGCCGATCGCCGCCATATGGACGCGAAGCTGGTGGGTGCGGCCGGTGAAGGGTTGCAGCTCGACCCAGGCGCAGCGGTTGCCGGCGCGCTCGACGACGCGATAGCGGCTGCGCGCGGCCTGGCCGTTCTCCTCGTCGACGTGCATCTTCTCGCCGCCGGTGCCGGGCTGCTTGCCGATCGGCAGGTCGACCATGCCGTCGTCGATCGACGGCACGCCGACGACCAGCGCCCAATAGACCTTCCGCGCGGTGCGGCCCGAGAAGGCCTTGGCGAAGAAGGCGGCGGCGCGGCTGGTGCGCGCGACGAGAAGCGCGCCCGACGTATCCTTGTCGAGCCGGTGGACGAGCTTCGGCCGCCCCTCCGCATCATATTGCAGCGCGTCGAGCAGGCCGTCGACATGCTCGGACGTCTTGGTGCCGCCCTGCGTCGCGAGGCCGGGCGGCTTGTTCAGCACGAGCGCCTGGAGATCCTTGTGGATCACCATCTCGCGCGCATAGGCGATCTGCTCCTCGCTCAGCGGCGGGCGTTCGCGCTTGGGACGGGGGGCGTCGGGCGTATCCTCGATCACCGGTTCGGGCGGCGGCACGCGCAGCGTCTGGCCGGCCTTGATCCGGTCGCCCGGCGTGACGCGCGAGCCGTCGACGCGCAGCTGGCCGGTGCGCGCCCATTTGGCGACGGTGGTGAAGCTCGTTTCGGGCAGGTGGCGCTTGAACCAGCGGTCGAGGCGGATGCCGTCGTCGTCATAGCCGACGTTGAACTGGCGGACACCGTCGCGAGTGTCGTTCTTGGCGTCGCTCATGCGCTGGCTCCGGCGAGCAGGGCGCGGGTCGCGGCGAGGCCGGCGAACAGCGCGACGATCGAACCGATCACCGACACCAGCACATAGCCGAAGGCGGGGGCGAGCGCGCCACGCTCGATCATCGTCACGGCGTCGAGGCTGAAGCTGGAGAAGGTGGTGAAGCCGCCGAGCACGCCGACGCCGAGGAACAGGCGCCACGGCTCGGCGAGGCCGCCGGCGCGGGCGAGGATCGCGGTGAGCACGCCCATCAGCAGTCCGCCGACGAGATTGACGGCCAATGTGCCGTAGGGAAAGTCCGGCCCAAGCGCGGTGAGCGCGGCGCGGCCGGTGAGATAACGCGCGGCGGAGCCGAGGGCACCGCCGATCATGACGAACAGAAGAGGCATGATGCCAGCCCTAGAGGACTATTGGGTACAAGGGAATGCGGGGGTTTGGTGTCGCGCGCTGTGGGGCGTGGGGGCGCCCTAGCGCAGCAATCCGGCGGCGCGGAGCGCGTCGTTGATGACGCCGGCGACGCCGGCCGGTTCGCGCGACGGCGTGGCGATCCGGGTCAGTCTGGCGTTGCCGCGCGACGGGGCTGCGATCGCCGGGGCGATGCCCCAGAAGGCGGCGATGCGGCGGGTCGAGGACAGGCCGACGTCGAGCATGAACGGACCCGGCGTGCCGCACGCCTCCGGCCCGTGGGCGGCGATCGGGGTGCCGTGGCCCATGCCGTGGATGCGGTGATCCTCGATCACCACCCGGCCGGCGCCGTCCTGCCAGCCGCGATAGGCGTGGTTGTCCTGCGTCGCCTCGACGTCGGGCCGCGCGGCGACCTGATGCAGCGCGCGCCATTGCGTCAGCAGCGCCTCGGCATTGGTCTGGTCGACCGTCGCGTCGGCGTCGCCGTGCCAGATCGATAGCGTCGGCCAGGCGCCGCGATGCGCCGAGGCGTCGCGCGCCAGCGTGCCGAGCGCGGCGGCGTCTGGCATGTTGTGGCCGCGCATCCGGTCGAGCGCCTGCATCACGCCGCTCGCGGTGCCATAAGGCAGGCCGCCGAGGATCGCGCCACCGGCGAACAGCTCAGGATAGGTCGCCAGCATCACCGCGGTCATCGCGCCGCCCGCGGACAGGCCGTTGACGAAGACGCGGGCGGGGTCGACGTCGTGCGCGTCGATCATCGCCGCGATCATCTCGCGGATCGAGAAGGCCTCGCCATGGTCGTGGCTGACATCCTCGGGCGCGAACCAGTTGAAGCAGAGATTGGGGTTGTTGGCGCGCTGCTGTTCCGGGAAGAGCAGGACGAAGCCGTGTTCGTCGGCGAGCTGCGACCAGCCGGCACCGGCGTCGTAACCCGCGGCGGTCTGCGTGCAGCCGTGCAGCACGACGACCAATGCCGGCTTCGCCGTCACCGATCCGGGGACATAGGTGCGCGCGAGCAGATTGCCGGGATTGCGGCCGAAGCCGGTGAGCTGGCCGAGGCGATCGCCGCCGCCCGTCCACGGCTGCTGCTGGCCCTGCGCCGCGGCGAGCCGGCTGATCGTGTCTGACAAACGTCGCATGCGCGCACTCCGAAAGGGACAGGACCGCCACCAAGCGTGTGATGCTGCATTGCACAATATGGTCGGGCGGGGTGGGATAGCAAGCCGGCAGGTGCGTTGCCGTCCCATCCTCGGCCGCTCCTGTCGGAGGAGGGGCGATCTAGGCGGGATCGACGTTCAGCTCGCGGACGATGACAATTCCTTCCCCTGGCGGGGGAGGACTTACATTACGACGATGAAGGTCGATCCCGCCTAGGCAGAATGTCGATCACGCCTACCGGACGATGAGGTCGACCTGGCTGCCGCCGGCGGGGTCGGGGCTGACGTAGACGACATAGGCGGCGTCGCCGCGGGTGCCGCCGAGGACGTGTTGCGCGCCCGATGCCTGATGCTCGGCCGAATAGCCGGCGCGGGTGACGCGCGCGTTATACCAGTCGAGGATACGGCCGACCGGGGCGCTGCTTGCGAAGCTGACGACGCGCAGGCCGCAGGCGTCGTTGCCCGCCGCCTCGCGGACGCGGGCGTCGGGGTAGAGCGGCACCGCCGCGGGCAGGCGGTTGGCCCAGCCCGCCGAATAGGTGAAGCGTGCGGCGCAGGGCGCGCCGGCCACCGATTGCCGCCTGGCGAGTTCGCCGAGCGTCAGCGCGCCATCCGCCTTGCGGCAGGCGGGGCAGTCGGCCTTGGCGGCGGGGGTCGGCTTGAGGTCGGCGGCGGCGACATGGTCGGGGGTGGCGATCACCGGTTCGGGCGGCGCGGACAGCGGATCGGGGCGGCTCGGCGGGCGGACGACGTTGGTGTTGGCGCTCTGCGTCAGCGCCGGATCGACCATGATCTGGTCGCGCAACGCCGCGGTCAGCGCGGGATCGCGCTGGTTGCCGGGGCCGGCGGCGGTGAGTTCCTGGTCGAGGCTGTCGAGATCCTGCTGCGAGGCAGGCTGCTTGCTACACGCGGTCAGCGCCAAAGCGAGCAGGAGAAGGGGGCGAATCGCAGTCACCGCAATGACATGGCGCAGGTGCCGTTAAGGCGCCACCGGCGATTCTGGTTAACACTACGTCACGCCGGCCCGGCTTGTCCCGTGCGGGGACGGGGGCCATATCCGGGCGATGCTCAATATCGTCTCCATCGCGATCGGGTTCGTCACTTTGGTGCTCGGGCTGGTCGCGTTCATCCCGCTGCTCGGCTGGATGAACTGGCTCGTCATTCCGATCGGCATCGTCGGCGCCGCGTTCGGCGCGCTGTCGTCGTCGAACGGCGGGCGCAACCTCAATCTGGTGTTGATCGTGATCTTCGCGATCCGGCTGAGCCTGGGCGGCGGGATCTTCTGACCGGCGCCTAGCCCTTGCCACGGTCGCCGCGTCCCCCGGCCGTAGCCGGGGGACGGGCCGGGATCAGCCGAAGGTGGTGGCGAGCGTGATCTCGCAGGTCAGCACCTTGGAGACGGGGCAGCCGGCCTTGGCCTCGTTGGCGATCCGCTCGAACTCGGCCTGGTCGATGCCCTCGACGTGGCCGGTGAGGGTCAGCGCCGATCTGGTGATGGTGAAGCCGTCGCCGTCCTTGTCGAGCGTCACCTTGGCGTCGGTCTTGAGATTGCCCTGGCTGTGGCCCGCACCCGCCAGCGCGAAGGCGAGCGCCATCGTGAAGCAGCCGGCATGCGCGGCGGCGATCAGTTCTTCCGGATTGGTGCCGGCGCCATCCTCGAAGCGGGTGTTGAAGCCGTATTGCGAATCGGACAGCACGCCCGACTGGGTCGTGATCTTGCCCTTGCCGTCCTTGCCGAGGCCATCGTAGCTCGCCGAAGCGCTGCGCGTTACCATCTGATCGATCTCCATATCGGGGTAGGTCGCAGGGGATACGCAAAAGGGGCGCCGCGAGTTGCCTCGCGACGCCCCCGTCGACCTAAAAAGGTCTCGGCTCAGCGGCAGCGACGCTTGCCGCCGCGATCGATCTCGCGACCGAGCAGGCCACCGGCGACCGCGCCACCCAGCGTGCCGACCGTCCGGTCGCCGCGGGTGTCGATCGTCCGGCCGAGCAATGCACCGCCGACCGCGCCGACCACGGCACCGGTGGTGCCGTCGGGCTTGCGGCAGCGGATGCGGCCGCGATCGTCGCGCCATTCGCGATACTTATGCCGCTGCGCATCGGCCTTCGACACCGGCACGATCATCGTCGCCGGCACCACCATCGCCGCACAGCCCATCGCAAGCATCAGATTCCGCATTGTTACACTCCCGTTCTGTGAAAATCGTGTTGCATCAACGTCATCTTGTTAGGCGCGGTTGCATGAACCTGAAACAACGTTCCGTTCAGGAAACGATCGGGGGTTCGGGGGGCTCGCCCGCCTTCGCCGCCAGACGCTTGCGGTAGCGGTTGGCGATAAGCGTCGCGCCCAGGACGAAGCCGCCGGGGGCGAGCAGGACGACGGCAGCGAGGCCGATCTGCTGTTTGGTGAACCGCATGGGGACGATGGTAGCGGCAGGAGATGAACGGTGAATGAGGGCGCGAACGCGCGCGCCGTCAGAACGGCATCTTGAGGCGGAGCATCGCCCGCGGCGCGCTCTGGCCGCCGGGCAGGCTGCCTTGTTCCGCTTCGGCCGAGAGGCGGGTCTTGCCGAGCGTCGTGGCGGCGCGGATCGGGCGTTCGGCGTAGCGGGTTTCGTCGAGCCGTTGCAGGCGGTCGGCGCCCGCCGCACGGCCGCAGACGACGATGTCGCCACGCCGGTCGGGGGTGCCGCAGGGAACGGCATCCGGCGTCGATGCGGGTTTGACCGGGCGGAGCTCGGCGGGCAGCGGCGGTCCCGCTACCGGTGCCGCCTGCAAAGCCATCATGATCGCCAGCCGCATCGTGTCGCCTCCCGATGCGGCGAAGCTGCCGGGCAATTGCGGCAGCCGCGTGACGGCTCAGCGATAATTGAAGCTGATGCTGATCCGCTCGCCCTTGGCGGCATTGGGGACGACCTCGTGGCGCAGCCAGCTTTCCCACAGGAAGACGCTGCCCGGCCTGGGCTCGGCATAGACGAAGGTGGCGTGGCTCTCGTCGGCATCGGCGCGGCGGGTGGGGGCGGCCATCATCATCGGCAGCCGCGGATCCTCCAGCTTGAGCGCGCCCGCGCCCGGCGGCGTCGCGACATAGATCGTGCCGCTGACCGCGCTGTGCGGATGGATATGGCCCGAATGAGTGCCGCCGGGCTTGAGGACGTTGACCCACAGGCTGTCGAGCTTGAGCTTGCGGCCGCCGAGATCGAAGGCGCAGGCATCGGCGAAGCGCGCGACATGCTTGTTGAGCAGCTTGACGAGGTCGGCGAAGCGCGGGTCGCGCGACGGCAGATCGTTGAGCGAGGCGTAGGAGGTATAGCCGCGATAGCCATGCGCCTTCGACCAGGCGACGCCGGCGCGATCCTCGCGCGCGAGGTCGAGGCAGGCGTCCTCCAGCTCTTCGAGCAGCGCGGCGTCGCCGAGATCGTCCTCGTAGAAGCGGGTGGCGAACAGGGTGCGGACGGTCATTGTGCGAGCCTTGCTATACTAGTCTTAGGGCGACGTCGTTCATGAAGCGGACGTCGTCGTCCGCGGCGAGCCACGGCGCCTCGGCCCCGATCGCGCCGAGCATGTCGGCGAGCGGATCGAGTTCGGCCTTGGCGTAATTGCCCAGCACATAGCCGGTGACGCGGTCCTTGTGGCCGGGATGGCCGATGCCGATCCGCACGCGGCGGAAATCGGGGCCGAGATGCTGGTCGGTCGAGCGCAGCCCGTTATGCCCGGCGGTGCCGCCGCCGCGCTTCACCTTGACCTTGAACGGCGCGAGGTCGAGCTCGTCGTGGAAGACGGTGAGCGCGTCGGGGCCGAGCTTGTAGAAGCGCAGCGCCTCGCCGATCGCGCGGCCGCTCTCGTTCATGAAGGTGGCGGGCTTGAGGAGGAGCACCTTCTGGTTGCCGACGCGGCCTTCCTGCGTCCAGCCCTGGAACTGCTTCCGGACCGGCGCGAAGCCGTGCATGTCGGCGATCAGGTCGACCGCCATGAAGCCGACATTGTGCCGGTGCATCGCATATTGCGGCCCCGGATTGCCGAGCCCGGCCCAGATCTGCATGACGTGTGGTCCTTGTTCGCTCTTGGCGGAGATAGGCGGCTACCCCACCCTCGTCATCCCGGCGAACGCCGGGACGCTAATTTCGGGACGCTGGTGGTGCGGATACCATCAGCCGCCCGCGTCCGTGGGTCCCGGCGTTCGCCGGGATGACGAAATGGGGGGCAGGGGGCATCTCGGGCGGCCACACGAAAAAGGGCAGGGGAGCGTTGCCGCCCACCTGCCCCGGTTCCGACGCCGCCGGAGCGGCACCCAGCTTAGTTCTTCTGGGTGGTGATCTTGTCGTCGTCGTTGTCGTCGTCGTTCGGCTCGGCTTCGGCAGCAGCCTCGGCGGCCTGGGTCTCGGCGACCTCGGCGTCGAGCGCCTCGTCCTGCGCGGTCGGGACGGTCGGCGGCACGATCGTGGCGATCGCGAAATCGCGGTCGTCGATCGCCGGCGTCGCGCCCTTGGGCAGCTTCACGTCGCTGATGTGGATCGAATCGCCGATCTCGAGGCCCTTCAGCGAGATGGTGATCTCGCTGGGGATGTCGGCGGCGTCGACGACCAGCTCGATCTCGTGGCGCGTGATGTTGAGCACGCCGTTACCGCGCTTGATGCCGGGGGCATCGTCTTCGTCGGTGAACACGATCGGCACCGCGACGGTGACTTCGGTGTGCTCGCCGATGCGCAGGAAATCGACGTGGATCGGGCGATCGGTGACGGGGTGGAAGGTCACGTCCTTGGGCAGCGTGCGCTGGCCGTCGATCATGATCACCGAGGTCATGAAATGACCGGTCATCAGCGCCTTCATCAGCGCCTTTTCCTCGAGGTGGATCGAGGTGGGTTCTTTGTTCTGGCCGTAAATTACAGCGGGGACGCGGCCGTCACGACGCAGCGCCCGGGAGGCTCCCTTGCCAACCCGGTCGCGCGTCTCGGCTGCGAGCGTAATGGAGTCGCTCATGCAGATAACCTTCCGAAACGTGCTAAAGTGTCTTTTCCGCGCCACGCCTCCAGGGATGACCATGGCTGGAAGCGGCGGCGCTTAGCCGATGAGGGTGGGAAAGACAAGGTGGGGTAAATTCCTCCCTCGCGCAGCGGGAGCGCAGGGTTGGATTGCCCCCGGCAATCCAAGATCATGCCGGGGGCATGATCGACCCTGCGCTGGGGACCGCCGGCCGCAGGCCGGTGGTGGAGGGGGCGTCTCCGCGAACGACCAAGTTCGCCGTATCCTCCCCCTCCGTCAGTGCTTCGCACTGCCACAGTGCCGGGTCGGTCATGCCCCCGGCATGACCTTGAACGGCCGGGGGGCCGTTCAACCCGGCACTCCCTGGCGGGGGAGGAATTGTGGTATCAGTATTTCACCCGTTCGGCCTTCACGCCCAGTTTCGCCAATTGCGCCTGCACCGACTCCGGTCCCGCGAGGTGCCCCGCGCCGACCGCGATGAACACCGTCCCCGGCCGCGCCATGCGTTGCTTGATCCACGTCGCCCAGCGCGCGTTGCGGTCGGTGAGGAGGACCTTGGCGACCTCGGGCGAGCTTTTCAGTTCGTCGTTCATCTCGCGTGCCAAGGCGTCGGGGTCGCCCTTCGCCCAATCGTCGACCATCGAGGCCATCTGGTCGTCGAGCTTGGGCAGTTCGTCGACCGTGCTGACGAGGAAGTCGAGCTGCGCCTTGTCCGACAGGCTGCCGAAGAAGCCCAATTGCTGTTCGGGCGTCTCCAGTCCGGTGAGCGGCTTGTTGGCCTGTTTCGCGGCGGCGGTGATGACCTGTTCGGGGCCGTTGTCGCTGTCGTAGCCGAGCTTCGACAAAGGCGCGACCGAGAGCTGCGTCGCCGCCAGCCACGGCTTGAACTTGTCGAGCGCGTTCGCGGGCAGGCCGAGGTCGGTCACCGCCTTGGTGAAGGCGGCGCGCTTGGCCTCGGGCAGGCGCTGCGTCAGCGGCGGGGTGCCGGGCGCGGCGACGCCGGTCGCCTGCACCAGCCCCTGCATCGCGGCGGCGTCGGGCATGACGATCTCCAGCTTGACCTCGTCCGACCGGTCGAACGCGGTCTTCACCGCCTCGTCGAACCAGGTGAGGCCCGGCTTGAGCACGTGGATCGTCCCGAACAGATAGACGGTCGTGTCCTTGTCCCTGACCACCCAGAGCGCCGGATCGGCGTCGTTGGCGGCGCGCGCCGGCTGGGCGGGCTGCTGCGCGCAGGCGGGGAGCGACAGGCAGAGCGCGAGCGCCGACAGCGCGGGTCGAAGGGCCTGCCGAAGAATTGGTATCATGCGGGGACGCTCATCCATGACTAAGGTGAGGGCCTAGCTAATGCCGCGCCGCACCACTTGCTAGACGCGGCCTCATCGGCCAAAGCCTCGGGACGATGGCCGCCACACCGCTTTCCTTCCAGAAGATGATCCTGACGCTCCACGATTACTGGAGCGACCGGGGATGTCTGATCCTGCAACCGTATGACATGGAAATGGGCGCGGGGACGTTCCACCCGGCGACGACGCTGCGCGCGCTCGGTCCCGATACGTGGAACGCCGCCTTCGTCCAGCCCAGCCGCCGGCCGACCGACGGCCGCTACGGCGAGAACCCCAACCGGCTGCAGCATTATTACCAATATCAGGTGATTATGAAGCCGTCGCCGCCCGACCTGCAGGAGCTGTACCTCGGCAGCCTCGCGGCGATCGGCGTCGACATGACGCGCCACGACATCCGCTTCGTCGAGGATGATTGGGAATCGCCGACGCTGGGCGCCTGGGGGCTGGGCTGGGAGGTCTGGTGCGACGGGATGGAGGTGACGCAATTCACCTATTTCCAGCAGATGGGCGGGTTCGACATGAAGCCGGTCGCGGGCGAGCTGACCTACGGGCTCGAACGGCTGGCGATGTATATCCAGGACGTCGACAACGTCTACGACCTGGCGTTCAACGACAGCGGCGTGAGCTATGGCGACGTCTTCCTCGAGAACGAGCGGCAGATGTCGAAATGGAATTTCGAGGTCGCCGATACCGCGGCGCTGTTCGACCTGTTCAAGAAGGCCGCGGCGGAATGCGAGAACAGCCTCGCCGCCGGGCTGCCGATCCCGGCCTATGAACAGGCGATCAAGGCGAGCCACACGTTCAACCTGTTGCAGGCGCGCGGCGTGATCTCGGTCGCCGAGCGGCAGGCGTACATCGGCCGCGTCCGCGACCTCGCCAAGGGCGCCTGCGCGGCGTGGATGGACAAGAACGGATGGGCGGCGTGAGCGGGTTTGTCGCATTCCTCCCCCGCAAGGGGGAGGGGGACCGCCACGCGTCAGCGTGGTGGTGGAGGGGGAGGACGACGGTGTCTTCTCCAACTGCGCTCCACCCTTTCCTCCCCCTCCGTCAGCCTGACGGCTGCCACCTCCCCCTGGCGGGGGAGGAATGAGAAGATCATGACCGATTTCCTGCTCGAACTTCGTTCCGAAGAAATCCCTGCGCGGATGCAGGACAAGGCGCGTGACGATCTCGCGCGGCTGTTCGCTGCCGAGCTGGGCAAGGCGGGGCTCGCCGCCGGATCGCTCGTCACCTATGCGACGCCGCGGCGGCTGGTGCTGATCGCGCGCGACCTGCCCGCCGAGACGCAGGCGGTGTCCGAGGAGCTGAAAGGCCCCAAGGCGAGCGCACCGCCGCAGGCGCTGGATGGCTTCCTGCGCAAGACGGGGCTGACCCGCGAGCAGCTCGTCGAGCGCGACGGCGTGCTCTATGCGGTGACCGACAAGCCCGGACGCGCGACGACCGCGGTGCTCGGCGAGGCGATCCCGGCGATCATCCGCGGCTTTCCGTGGCCCAAATCGATGCGCTGGGGGGCTGCCTCCGCCTCGACCGAATCGCTGCGCTGGGTGCGGCCGCTGCACGGCATCGTCGCGTTGTTCGGCGAGGAACTGGTCGAGGTCGAGATCGCCGGGATCCGCTCGGGCTTCGCGACCTTCGGGCATCGCTTCCACCATCCGGGGCAGATCACGATCGGCTCGGCGGCGGATTACGTCGAGAAATTGCGCGCCTGCCACGTCATCGTCGATCAGGACGAGCGCCGCGCGCTGATCCGCGAACGCGCCACCGCGCTCGCCGCCGAGGCGGGGCTGGTGCTGGTCGAGGACGAGGGGCTGGTTGCGGAGAATGCCGGGCTGACCGAATGGCCGGTGCCGTTGCTCGGCCGCTTCGATGCGGACTTCCTCACCGTGCCGCCCGAGGTGATCCAGCTCACCGCGCGGGTGAACCAGAAATATTTCGTCTGCCGCGATGCGGACGGGGCGCTGGCCAATGCCTTCGTCTGCACCGCCAATATCGCGGCGACCGACGGCGGCGCGCAGATCGTCGAGGGCAATCGCAAGGTGCTCGCGGCGCGGCTGTCCGATGCGCGCTTCTTCTACGAGACCGATCTCAAGACGCCGCTCGAAGCGCAGGCGGGTAAGCTGGCGAACATCGTCTTCCACGAGAAGCTCGGCACGGTGGCCGACAAGGTCGACCGCGTGGCGAAGCTGGCGCGATGGCTGGTGGAGGAGGGAATAATCCCATCTCCCTCTCCCCTTGTGGGAGAGGGAAGGGGCCCGCTCGCGTCAGCGAGTGGGAAGGGTGAGGGGGATAGCGCATCCCTGACCACTGCCCCTCACCCTTCCGCGCCTTCGGCGCTCCCTCCCTCTCCCACAAGGGGAGAGGGAATGACGCTCGCCGATATGGCGGAGCGGGCGGCGCGGCTCGCCAAGGCGGACCTCGTCACCGGCATGGTCGGCGAATTTCCGGAATTGCAGGGGCTGATCGGCGGCTATTACGCCGCCGCGCAGGGCGAGCCGCGTGCGGTCGCCGAGGCGGTGCGTGATCATTACAAGCCGGTCGGGCAGGGCGACGACGTGCCGACCGCGCCGGTAACGGTGGCGGTGTCGCTGGCGGACAAGCTCGACAGCATCACGCAATTCTTCGCCGCCGACCTGCGGCCGAGCGGGTCGAAGGATCCGTTCGCGCTACGGCGGTCGGCGCTCGGCGTGGTCGCGCTGATCCTCGACAATGGTCTGCGCTTTCCACTCGGCCGCGTGGCGGATCGTGCGGTGCTCGACTTCTTCGCCGATCGCCTCAAGGTCCAGCAGCGCGAGGCGGGCGTCCGTCACGATCTGATCGACGCGGTGTTCGCGCTCGGTGGCGAGGACGATCTCGTCCGGCTGCTGGCGCGCGTTCACGCGTTGCAGGCGTTCGTCGCGACCGAGGACGGCGCCAATTTGCTCGCCGGCTACAAGCGTGCGGCCAATATCCTCAAGAAGGAAGGCTATGCGGCCGGCGGCGATGGCGTCGCGCAACCGCTCGCCTACACCCCCGAACCCGCCGAGGCGGCGCTGATCGCCGCGCTCGATGCGGCCGAGCCTGCCGCCGCCGCGGCGGTGGCGGCGGAGAATTTCGCGGGGGCGATGGCGGCGCTCGCGTCGCTGCGTGCGCCGATCGATGCGTTCTTCGAGGGCGTGATCGTCAACGATCCCGATCCCGCCAAGCGCGCCGCCCGGCTCGCTTTGCTCGACCGGGTGCGTGCGGCGGTGCATGCCGTCGCCGATTTTTCGAAGATCGAGGGATAGCGACACCTTTCTCAGGCGTACGATAGCTTACCATCCTCCCCGGGGCAGGCATCATACCGTAGCTAAGGACCAGCGATGACCCAATACGTGTACCGTTTCGGTGGCGGCGTTTCGGACGGCGGGAAGGGCGACAAGAATCTGCTCGGCGGCAAGGGCTCGAACCTTGCCGAGATGGCGTCGATCGGGCTGCCGGTGCCGCCGGGCTTCACCATCTCGACCGCGATGTGCACGACCTATTACGACGAGGGCGAGCAATTCCCACAGAGCCTGCGCGACGAGGTGGCGCAGGGGATCGCGCATATCGAGGGGATCACCGGCAAGACCTTCGGCGATGCGGGCAATCCGTTGCTCGTCTCGGTGCGCTCGGGCGCGCGCGTGTCGATGCCGGGGATGATGGACACCGTCCTCAACCTCGGGCTCAACGATGCGACGGTCGAGGGGCTCGCCGCCAAATCGGGCGACGAGCGGTTCGCGTGGGACAGCTATCGCCGCTTCATCCAGATGTATGCCGACGTGGTGCTCGAACTCGATCACGGCGCGTTCGAGGAAGCGCTGGAGATCGCCAAGGAAGACAACGGCTTCACGCTGGATACCGAGCTGAGCGCGACCGACCTCAAGGCGCTGGTCGCCGAATATAAGGGGCTGGTCGAGAAGGAATGGGGCAAGCCCTTCCCGCAGGACGTCCACGACCAATTATGGGGCGCGGTGGGCGCGGTGTTCGGCTCGTGGCAATCGGAGCGGGCGAAGGTCTATCGCCGCCTGAACGACATTCCCGCCGACTGGGGAACCGCGGTCAACGTCCAGGCGATGGTGTTCGGCAATATGGGCGAGACGTCGGCGACCGGCGTCGCCTTCACGCGCGATCCGTCGAAGGGCGACCGCGCTTATTACGGCGAGTTCCTGATCAACGCGCAGGGCGAGGATGTCGTCGCAGGGATCCGCACGCCGCAATATCTGACCAAGGCAGCGCGCGAGGAGGCGGGCGCCAAGCCCGCGTCGATGGAAGAGGCGATGCCCGAAGTCTATGCCGAGCTGGCGGCGGTGTTCGACCGGCTCGAAACGCATTATCGCGACATGCAGGACATCGAGTTCACCGTCGAGCAGGGCAAGCTCTGGATGCTCCAGACGCGCTCGGGCAAGCGGACCGCCAAGGCGGCGCTGAAGATCGCGGTTGATATGGCGAACGAGGGGCTCATCACCCGCAACGAGGCGATCCTGCGCGTCGATCCGATGGCGCTTGACCAGCTCCTCCACCCGACGCTCGACCCCGAAGCGCCGCGCGACGTCATCGCCAAGGGCCTGCCCGCCTCGCCGGGTGCCGCCTCGGGCACCGTCGTGTTCGACGCCGACACTGCCGAGAAGCGCAAGGCGGCGGGCGAATCGGTCATCCTCGTCCGCGTCGAGACCAGCCCGGAGGACATCCACGGCATGCATGCCGCGACCGGCATCCTCACCGCGCGCGGCGGCATGACCAGCCACGCCGCGGTGGTGGCGCGCGGCATGGGCCGGCCGTGCGTCTCGGGCGCGGGGTCGCTGTCGATCTCGGCCAAGGACAAGGTGATGAAGGTCGCGGGCCGCGAGGTGCGCGAGGGCGATACGATCACGATCGACGGCACCAGCGGCGAGGTGATGTTCGGATCGGTCGCGACCGTGCAGCCCGAGCTCGCCGGCGATTTCGGCGTGCTGATGGAATGGGCCGACGGCGTCCGCCGGCTCAAGGTCCGCGCCAATGCCGAGACGCCGCTCGACTGCCAGACCGCGCGCGATTTCGGCGCCGAGGGCGTCGGCCTGTGCCGCACCGAACATATGTTCTTCGACGCCGACCGGATCACCGCGGTGCGCCAGATGATCCTCGCGCAGGACGAGAAGGGCCGCCGCGCTGCGCTCGACAAGCTGCTGCCGGCGCAGCGCAGCGACTTCACCGCGATCTTCGAGGTGATGGCGGGCCTGCCGGTGACGGTGCGGCTGCTCGATCCGCCGCTACACGAATTCCTGCCGCACGAGGAGAATGAATTCGCCGAGGTCGCCGCGGCGGCGGGGGTCGATATCGACGAATTGAAGCGCCGCGCCACCGAGCTGCACGAATTCAACCCGATGCTGGGTCATCGCGGCTGCCGGCTGGGCGTGACCTATCCGGAGATCTACGAGACGCAGGCGCGGGCGATCTTCGAGGCGGCGCTCGACGTCGCGGAGAAATCGGGGAAGGCACCGATCCCCGAGGTGATGATCCCGCTGGTCGCGACCAAGCGCGAGCTCGACCTGATGAAGGCGGTGGTCGACAAGGCGGCGCAGGTGGTGTTCGCCGAGCGTGGCAAGACGATCGACTATCTGGTCGGGACGATGATCGAGCTGCCGCGCGCGGCGCTGAAGGCGGGCGAGATCGCCGAGACGGGCGAGTTCTTCTCGTTCGGCACCAACGACCTGACCCAGACGACCTTGGGCGTCAGCCGCGACGATGCGGCGCGCTTCCTGGGCGCCTATGTCGAACAGGGCATCTACGCCAAGGACCCGTTCGTCAGCCTCGATATCGAGGGCGTCGGCGAGCTGGTGCAGATGGCGGCGGATCGCGGCCGCGCGACCCGGCCGGACATCAAGCTCGGCATCTGCGGCGAACATGGCGGCGATCCCGCGAGCATCGCCTTCTGCGAGAAGGTCGGCCTCGATTACGTCTCGGCCTCGCCGTACCGCGTGCCGATCGCGCGGCTGGCGGCGGCGCAGGCGGCGCTGAAGTAAGGCTCGTCACCCCGGCCTCGAGCCGGGGTCCCGCTTCTCTGACCGCCCGTCGATTCCGCGTAAAAGCGGGACCCCGGATCAAGTCCGGGGTGACGGTGCGGATGGGGCGGACCGGCGGGGCACTTCCATTTGACGCTGCGGCGCCCGTCCCGCTATCGCCGCGGCAAAGACAGGAGAGTCACGGGCGATGAACAAGCTCTATCCCGATGCGGCGGCGGCGCTCGACGGCCTGCTGCACGACGGCATGACGATCTGCGCGGGCGGCTTCGGCCTGTGCGGCATCCCCGAACGGCTGATCGACGCGATCCAGGCATCGGGCGTCACGGGCCTGACCATCGCCAGCAACAATGCCGGGATCGACGGCGAAGGGCTCGGCAAGCTGCTGCGCACGCGGCAGGTCAAGAAGATGATCTCCAGCTATGTCGGCGAGAACAAGGAATTCGAGCGGCAATATCTGAGCGGCGAGCTTGAGGTGGAATTCTGCCCGCAGGGGACGCTCGCCGAGCGCTGCCGCGCCGGCGGCGCGGGCATCCCCGGCTTCTATACGAAGACCGGCGTCGGCACGTTGGTGGCCGAGGGCAAGGAGGTGAAGAGCTTCGATGGCGAGGATTATATCCTCGAACGCGGCATCCGCGCCGACCTCAGCATCATCAAGGGCTGGAAGGCGGACGAGAGCGGCAACCTCATCTTCCGCAAGACCGCGCGCAACTTCAACCAGCCGATGGCGACCGCGGGCAAGGTCTGCGTCGCCGAGGTCGAGGAGGTGGTGCCGGTCGGCAGCCTCGATCCCGATCACATCCATCTGCCCGGCATCTATGTGAAGCGGATGATCGTCGGCAGCCCTTACGACAAGAAGATCGAGTTCCGCACGGTGCGGGAGCGCGAGGCGGCGTGATGCGGCGGGCGGGGTTCGCGCTGGCGGCGGCGGCGCTGCTCGCGGGATGCGGCGGCAAGCGGACGCATGTCGCGACGCTGCCGGCGCCGGGCCAGACCTATACCGCCGACGGCAAGCTGGTGCGGATCACCGGCCTGACCGCGCTGCCGCCGCCGAGCGGGGCGGTTGCTGGTGCGGCTGCGGATACGCGGGCGGTGCCGCCGCAATATCAATATCTCTACGGCTCGGCGGAGGCGGCGGCGCTCAGCCGGCAGGCGTTCCGCGCGCTCGTGTCCTACGCCAGCTATCGCCGCGCGGCGGGCGACAGTGTCGTGCTCAGGCCGGGCGCGACGCTCGCCGCGCCGCAATGGCAGTCGTGCGAGGGCAAGCCGCGCGCGGCGGTATTCGACGCCGACGAGACGGTGGTGCTCAACCTCGGTATCGAGGCGCTGGCGGCGCGCGATCCCGCCGCGCCGTTCGATCCGGCGCAATGGGCGCGCTGGGAGCGGACCGGCGCCAAGGCGGTCGCGCCGGTGCCGGGCGCGGTCGAGGCGTTCGCCGCGCTGCGCGCCGCAGACATCACGGTCATCATCAACAGCAACCGCGGAGCCGCCACCGCCGCCGGTACGATCGCCGGGCTGAAGGCGGTGGGACTGGGCGATTTCACGCCCGGCACCGACCTGTTCCTGCGCGACGGGCCGAGCGGCAAGGACGCGCGCCGCAGCGCGATCGCGGCGCGCTATTGCGTCGTCGCGATGGCGGGTGACCAGCTCGGCGATTTCAGCGACCTGTTCAACGCGATCCCCTCCGCCGCGGAGCGCCGCCGCGTCGCCGACAGCGGCGCGGTCGCCGATCTGTGGGGCAATGGCTGGTTCGTGCTGCCCAACCCGGTCTACGGCACCGGGCTGAAGGGCGGGTTCGACGAGGTGTTCCCCGCCGACAAACGCTGGAGCGATACGCCGTGAAGCTGTCGAAACCCCGTGCCATCCCTTTGTCCGCCATTCCCAATCTCGGCGCCAAATCGGCCGAGGTCGCGCGGATTTGGATCACCGACCGGTCGGGCTCGACCGTGGTGATCGATGCCGGCGTGCTGGCCGATGCCGAGATGTTCGGCGTGCTGATGGCCGACACGATCGGCCATGCCGCCAAGGCGCACGCGCAGGCGCTCGGCATGACCGAAGAGGAAGCGGCGGCGCTGATCTGGCGCGGCCTCGACGGCGCCCGCCCCGAACTCGATCCCGACGCCGTCGCTGAGATCGCCAACCATCCCGGAGGACTGAACTGATGGCCACGCAGATGAAGGGCTGGGATCGCAACCAGATGGCGGCGCGCGCCGCGCAGGAGCTGCGCGACGGCTATTACGTCAATCTCGGCATCGGCATCCCGACCTTGGTCGCGAACAACATCCCCGCCGGGATCACGGTGACCTTGCAGTCGGAGAACGGCATGCTCGGCATCGGGCCGTTCCCCTATGACGACGAGGTCGATCCCGACCTGATCAACGCCGGCAAGCAGACGATCAGCGAATTGCCGCAAAGCGCCTATTTCGGCAGCGAACAGAGCTTCGCGATGATCCGCGGCGGCCATATCGACCTGACGGTGCTCGGCGCGATGGAGGTCAGCGAGGGCGGCGACATCGCCAACTGGATGATCCCCGGCAAGATGATCAAGGGCATGGGCGGCGCGATGGACCTCGTCGCCGGGGTCAAGCAGATCATCGTCGTGATGGACCACAATGCCAAGGACGGCAGCCCCAAGTTCATCCCGTCCTGCACGCTGCCGCTGACTGGCAAGAACGTGGTCGACATGATCGTCACCGACCTCGCGGTGTTCCAGCGGGCGGATCACCAGTCGCGGTTCCGGCTGGTCGAGCTGGCGCCGGGCGTGACCGCGGACGAGGTCGCGGCGAAGACGACGGCGGCGTACGAGGCGTAAGCCATGGGTTACGTGCTGATCACCGCCAATCGCAATTATTCCAGTTGGTCGCTGCGGCCGTGGGCGTTGATGACGGCGCTCGGCATTGCGTTCGAGGACCGGATCGAACCCTTTACGGCGGCGAACAACTGGACGGCGTTCCGCGCCTTTTCGCCGAGCGGGCAGGTGCCGGTGCTGATCGATGGCGATCGCACGATCTGGGACTCGCTGGGCATCGCACTGTATCTCGCCGAGCGGCATGCGGGCGTCTGGCCGCAGGACGAGGCGGCGCGGGCATGGGCGATGTGCGCGGTGACCGAGATGCACGGGGGATTTGCAGCGCTGCGCAACGAGCGGATGATGAACATCGGCGTCCGCGCGACACCGCATCCGGCGTCGACCGCACTGGATCGCGATATCGCGAGGATCGCCGAATTGTGGGCGGAGGGGCTGGATCGCTTCGGCGGTCCATGGCTGGCAGGCGATCGCTTCACCGCGGTCGATGCCTTCTATGCGCCGGTCGCGTTTCGCGTTCGGACCTTCGGCATCGACGTAGGCGAGGCGGGAAGACGTTGGTGCGAAAGCCTTTTCGCGCATCCTGCGATCAAGGCTTGGGAGGCGGCGGCGCTGGCGGAAACGTGGCGTGAAGACGCGCACGAAGAGGAGATGCGCGCCTGTGGTACGATCATCGAAGACAATCGCGCCACTTAACGTCGCGGGCAACATTCTGTCGTGGAGGCTTTCGCCGGCGCATCATTTGCGTTAACTGGCCGCCATCATGGCTTCCCGACCGCAAACGCTGTACGAAAAGATCTGGGCTGCTCATGTCGTCGAACGGCGCGACGACGGCACCTGCCTCATCTATATCGACCGGCACCTCGTCCATGAGGTGACCAGCCCGCAGGCGTTCGAGGGGCTTCGCGTCGCCGGGCGGCGCGTCCGGCGGCCCGAGCTGACGCTCGCGGTGCCCGATCACAATCTGCCGACGACGCCGCGCGTCGATGCCGCCGGGCGGATGCTGCCGATCGCCGATCCCGAGAGCGCGCAACAGCTCGATGCGCTGCGCCGCAACACCGCCGAGTTCGGCGTCGACTATATCGATGCGACCGCGGCGGAGCAGGGCATCGTCCATGTCGTCGGGCCGGAACTGGGCTTCACCTTGCCCGGCACGACCCTGGTGTGCGGCGACAGCCATACCTCGACGCACGGCGCGCTGGGCGCGCTGGCCTTCGGCATCGGCACCAGCGAGGTCGAGCATGTGCTCGCGACGCAGACGCTGCTGCTCAGCCAGTCGAAGACGATGGAGGTGCGCGTCGACGGCACGCTCGGTTTCGGTGTCAGCCCCAAGGACGTGATCCTCGCGATCATGGGCAGGATCGGCGCGGCGGGCGGCACCGGCCACGTCATCGAATATACCGGCGAGGTGATCCGCGCGATGTCGATCGAGGGGCGGATGACCGTCGCCAACATGTCGATCGAGGGCGGCGCGCGCGCCGGGCTGGTCGCGCCCGACGATCTGACCTTCGCCTATCTGAAGGGGCGGCCGATGGCGCCGCAGGGCGAGGCGTGGGACAAGGCCGTCGCCTGGTGGCGCAGCCTCGCCACCGATCCTGCCGCGACCTATGACAAGAGCGTCGCGCTCGATGCGACCGACATCGCGCCGGCGCTGACCTGGGGGACGAGCCCCGAAGACGTCGTGCCGATCACCGGCGTCGTGCCGGAGCCCGACAGTTTCGCCGATCCCGCCAAGCGCGCCGCGGCACAGCGTAGCCTCGATTATATGGGGCTGACGCCGGGGACGGCGATGCAGGACGTCGCGGTCCAGCACGTCTTCATCGGCAGTTGCACCAACAGCCGGATCGAGGATCTGCGCGCCGCCGCCGCGGTCGCCGAGGGGCGCCATGTCGCCGATGGCGTGCGCGCGATGGTCGTGCCCGGATCGGGGCTGGTCAAGCGACAGGCGGAGGCCGAGGGCCTCGACCGCGTGTTCGTGCAGGCGGGCTTCGAATGGCGCGAGCCGGGCTGTTCGATGTGCCTGGCGATGAACCCCGACAAGGTGCCTGCGGGGGAACGGTGTGCGTCCACGTCGAACCGGAATTTCGTGGGTCGACAGGGGCCTGGCGCACGCACACATTTGCTGTCGCCAGCAATGGCGGCGGCAGCGGCGGTGACCGGGCGGCTCGCCGACGTCCGCGACGTGATGGGAGCGACACGATGAAGAAGGTTCTGGTGCTGCTGGTGGCCGGTGCGATGATGAGCGGCGTCGCCGCTTATGTGGCGGGGGCGCGCGTGCTCGCGCATCCGGTCAAGACCGAACGCTAAGGGCTCGATATCGCATGCAGGCCGTCACCACCGTCTCCGGGATCGCATATCCCTGGGGCGCCAAGAATATCGACACCGATATCATCATCCCGGCGCATTGGCTCAAGACCATTTCGCGCTCGGGACTGGCGCGCGGCGCGTTCGAGACGGTGCGCGCGCAGCCGGGGAACGTGTTCGACGACCCGCGCTATGCCGGTGCGCCGATCCTGATCGCCGGCGACAATTTCGGCTGCGGGTCGAGCCGCGAACATGCCGCCTGGGCGCTTGCCGACATGGGGGTGCGCGCGGTGATCGCGCCCAGCTTCTCCGACATCTTCTCGGGGAACGCGTTCAAGAACGGCATCGTGCCGGTGGTGCTGCCGCAGGAGGCGGTGGACCGGCTGGTCGAGGTGGCGAAGGACCAGCCGGTCACCGTCGACCTCGAGACGATGACGGTGACGACGCCGTATCAGGACCGCTTTTCCTTCGACCTCGACCCGTTCCGCCGCCAGTGCCTGATGGAGGGGCTGGACGAGATCGGTCTGACGATGGCAAGAGATACCGCGATTTCGAAATTCGAGGGTGCGGTGGATCAGCATCGCCCCTGGATCGGGAGCAGGAGCGGTTATGCGGGCATTGCTATCGACGGCGCCGGGCGGACCTGACACTCTAGAACTAACCGAGCTACCCGATCCGGCGCCGGCCCAGGGGCAGGTGCGGATCGCGGTCAAGGCGTGCGCGATCAACTATCCCGACGTCCTGATCATCGAGGACCGATATCAGTTCAAGCCGTCGCGGCCGTTCGCACCGGGTGGCGAGATCGCCGGTGTGATCGACGCGCTCGGCGAGGGCGTCAGCGACTGGCAGGTCGGCGACCGGGTGATGGGGGTGATCGGCCATGGCGGCCTCGCGACCAGCATCGTCACCGAGCCGCAGCGCCTGTACCGCCTGCCCGACGAGCGCAGCTTTGCCGAGGGCGCGGCGCTGATCCTCACCTATGCCACCACCATCCATGCGCTGCTCGATCGCGGCCGGCTGACCGCTGGGCAGTCGCTGCTCGTGCTCGGCGCGGCGGGCGGGGTAGGGCTGGCGGCGATCGAACTGGGCAAGGCCTATGGCGCGCGCGTCGTCGCGGCGGTGTCGTCCGAGGAGAAAGCGGCGGCGGCCAAAGCGGCGGGCGCCGACGAGACGATCCTCTACGGACGCGCGCCCTTCGACAAGGAGCAGTCCAAGGTGCTCGCCGAACGGTTCAAGACGGCGGGGGGGCGCGGCGGCTTCGACGTGATCTACGATCCGGTCGGGGGCGATTACGCCGAACCCGCATTGCGGTCGATCGGCTGGGAAGGGCGCTATCTGGTGGTGGGCTTTCCCGCCGGCATCCCCAAATTGCCGCTCAACCTCACGTTGCTCAAGAGCTGCGACGTCTGCGGCGTGTTCTGGGGAGCCTTCGCCGCGCGCGATCCGCAGGCCAATGCGGCGCATGTCGCGCGGTTGTTCGATCTGTGGCGCGACGGGAAGATCGCGCCGAACGTGACCGAGACCTTTCCGTTCGAGCGCGGCGGCGACGCCATCGCCAAGATGGCGGCGCGGGACGCGATCGGCAAATTGGTGGTCGCGGTCGACTGACCGGTCAGCGGATCGCGAAGACGATCGCGAGCATCAGCGCCCACAGGATCAGCGAGATCGCCGATCCGACGACGATGCCGGTGAGCGGCGCGGCGCGGGTCGATCCGTGCGCGTGGCCTCCAGCGGGAATGGGCCTCTTGATCATGATCCTTCTCCTGCGGTCGGGCGAAGCGCCCGCCGTCTTATGTTTATCGCATCGTTAACCTATTTGTTCCGAACCACTTAGGCCCGACATGGGACGGTCTCCCCGGGCATCCGTTGCGCGTGCGCAGGCGCGCCCCTATGTGCGGAGGACCAAAAAATGGGGTGAGTGACGATGTCCATGTTCGACGACTGTGAGCACGCCCATGAGGCGGCGTTCGCGCGCGAGGAAGAGATGGCATTTCGCATCACCGCGCGCCGCAATCGCCTGCTCGGGCAATGGGCCGCCGCGCAGATGGGGCTGACGCCGGAAGAGACCGATGCTTATGCCAAGGCGGTGGTCCAGGCGGATTTCGAGGAATCGGGCGAGGAGGACGTCGTTCGCAAGCTGTTCGGCGACCTGACCGCCGCCGGTGTCGAGACCGACGATGCCGCGGTGCGCCGCGCCCTCGCCGAGAAGATGATCGAGGCGCGCCGGCAGCTGATGCAGGCGGAGCAGGGCTGATGCCGATGGCCGCCGACGACATCGCCGCGCTGATCCGCACCGCCATCCCCGATGCGGAGGTCGAGATCACCGATCTTGCCGGGGACGGCGACCATTATGCCGCCCGCGTCGTATCGGCGAGCTTCGCCGGTCTGCCGCTCCGCAAGCAACACCAAGCCGTTTATGCGGCGCTCGGCGAGCGAATGGGCGGCGAACTCCACGCCCTGCAGCTCAAGACCGCCGCCGCCTGAGGATGATGACCATGACTGACGATACCAACGCCCGCATCGACGCCGTCGTGAAGAACAATGCCGTAGTGCTGTTCATGAAGGGCAGCCCGCTGTTCCCGCAATGCGGCTTTTCGAGCCGCGCCGTCGCAATCCTCGACCACCTCAACGTCGAATATGAGAGCGTCGACGTGCTGCAGGACCAGGGTATCCGGCAGGGCATCAAGGCCTATTCGGACTGGCCGACGATCCCGCAGCTCTACGTCGGCGGCGAATTCGTCGGCGGATCGGACATCATGATGGAGATGTACGAGAGCGGCGAGCTCGCGACGCTGCTGAAGGGCGACGCCGCCGCTGCGTGACGGCGTCCGGCCTCGCGCGAAGGAATGCGGGGCGGTGTCGCTTTCGGCGGGACTGCCAGCGGCGGATCGGCGGCGGCCGGGTGCGGGTGGGGTCGCGAGACGCGGAAAAGCGATGACCCCACCCTGCTGAAGCGTCGTGACGCTCGGCTAGCATGCGATATGCAGACGCTATGCCAAACGTCCCCGCGCGCGGATTTCTGTTTCTTTTAGGGTTAACGAGGGTCGTATGCCCTCCCGATCTGTAAGCGATCCCGACTCCGACGGCCCGCACTTGACTACGACCGTAAACGGTACGATTACACCTGTAGTCCAGCAGGAGCGTAACCGTGGTCGAACGAATCAGCGATGCCGAACATGCGGTGATGGAGGTGCTGTGGGACGAGGCGCCGCTCACCGCGCAGGACGTGGCCGAGCGTGTCGATCCTGCCCGCGGCTGGAGCGCCAATACCGTCAAGACGCTGCTCGGCCGGCTGCTCGCCAAGACCGCGATCGCGCATGAGGAGGATGGCCGCCGCTATCTCTATCGCCCGTTGGTCGCGCGCGGTGACTATGTGTCGGGCGAATCGAAGCGGTTGATCGACCGGCTGTTCGGCGGCAAATTGACCCCACTGGTCGCGCATCTCGCCGAGCGCGACGAACTCACCGCACAAGATATCGCCGAGATCGAGGCGCTGCTGAAGGACCTCAAGCAGTGATCGGCTGGCTGGTCGAGGCGCTAATCGCCTCCACGATCCTGATGGCGCTGGTGATGCTGGTGCGCGCGCCGGTGCGCAATGCGTTCGGGCCGCAGGTCGCTTATGCGCTATGGGCCTTGCCGCTGCTGCGCCTGCTGCTGCCGCCGCTGCCCGCATCGTGGCAGGAAATGGCGGTGACGCCGATCAGCCGCGCCAGCGATACGCTCACCGTCCTGGTCGCCGACGGCGCCGTGCACGACACGGTGGCGCCGGTGGCGGTCGCGGCGCCGGCGATCGGCCTGGTCATCGGCGTGCTCTGGGCGATCGGGGCGCTCGGCTTCCTCGTCTGGCACCTGACCAGCCATCGGCGCCACTGCCGCCGGCTGCTCGGCACCGCGGCGAGCATTGAGGAGGTGCGCGGGGTGCGCATCATCGCCAGCGAGGCGGCGGCGGGGCCGCTCGCCTTCGGCGTCATGCGCCGCTACGTCGCCTTTCCGCTCGACTTTGCCGACCGCTACGACGCCGACGAGCGGGAATTGGCGCTTGAGCATGAGATCGGGCATCACCAGCGCGGCGACCTGATCGCCAATTGGATCGCGCTCGGCGTGCTGGCGCTGCATTGGTTCAATCCGGTCGCCTGGCGCGCCTTCCGCGCCTTCCGCGCCGATCAGGAACTCGCCAACGACGCCCGCGTGCTCACCGGCCGGTCGACGATCGACCGCCACGCTTATGCCTGCGCCATCGTCAAGGCGGCGCATGGCGGGGCGGTTTCCGCTGCGTGCCATCTGCACACCATCGACGATCTGAAAGGGAGAATCCGCATGCTGTCCACGTCGCCACGATCGCGCCGCCGTCTCGCTTTGGGTGGTGCGCTGGTCTCGACCCTCGTCCTCGGCGGGCTCGGCGTCACCGCCTCGGGCACCAGCGCCGCCGCCGCGATCAGCAACCGGGTGGGCGATACGATGGGGATCGATCTGCAAGCGGCGTCCGCCGCGATGGAGATGCCCGAGATGCGGGAGATGCCCGAAATGCGGGAGATGCCGGAGATGGCGGATGCCGCCAAGCCGGCGCCGAGCGTCCGCCGCGTCGCCGTCAAGCGGATCGCCAAGGATGGCGCCGGCGACGACGGGGCCGACACCTATGCAACAGCGCAGGATGGCCGTTCCGACCGCCGCGAGGTCCGGTCTATGGTCTACCGGTCGATGCGGAGCGTGCCCGAGGTCAGCGAGCGCAATTGCAGCGTCGGTCGCGATGGCGAGGCGCAGCGCTTCGTCGTGCAGGGGCGCAACGGCGACAAGCGGACGATGGTGATCTGCACCAACCGCATCCAGGCCGCTGCCGCCGCGGGCACCGCCGCGACGGTGGATGCCGCGGCCATACGCCGGAATGCGATGATGACCGCGGTGGCGAGCGTGGAGGCCTCGCGCGCCAGCATCGCCGCCAACCAGTTCATGCCCGCGAGCGGCCGCAAGGAGGCGCTGGCCGAGATGGATTCGGCGCTGGCGGAGTTACGCGCGGAAATGGCTTCGCCCGACAAGGATTGAGGCGGTATCGCTGCGACGGATTGCTCGCAGAGGCGGGGGGCGCGGGCTTTCGGCGTTCGATGCTTCGGCGAAAGCGACGGGCGATTGCATCCGGGCGTCCGGAGGGAGGTCGGTTGCGTGACGTATCTGGGAAAATCCTGATATACCCCGGCGGAGGCCGGGGCCCAGTTGGGCGGAGGTTGGTGATGACTTACCGCGGCTTTCCCAACTGGGCCCCGGCCTTCGCCGGGGTACATTCGGCTTTCCGCGAAGGTTTTGCCATCACTGGGCAGCCGGATTTGCGCGGCGCGTGCCGTCCCGTTCGAGGGGATCGCCGATGGCGGACGCCGCTCCCGCCGCCCATCGCCTCTTGCGCTCCGTCGCGCATCGCGCCACATCCGACACAATGGCCGAGCATCCGACCGGTATCCCGATCCAGCTCGAGCCGCTCGTCACCCGTGTGCTCGCGCCCAATCCGTCGCCTTATACCTATGGCGGCACGCAGACGCATGTCGTCGGCGGCAGCGACCTGGCGGTGATCGATCCGGGACCGGACGATCCCGCGCATGTCGAGACGCTGCTGCGGGTGATCGCCGGGCGGCCGGTGCGTGCGATCGTCATCACCCATCATCACCGCGACCACAGCCCCGCCAGCCGGCCGCTCGCCGCCGCGACCGGGGCGCCGGTCGTCGGCGCCGCGCCGGTGCATGTCGCGAGCGAGACGCCCGGGCTCGATGCGGCGTTCGATGCCGCTTACGCGCCCGACCGCGTGCTCGCCGAGGGCGAGAGCGTCGCCGGCGACGGCTGGACGTTGAGCGCGATCGCGACCCCCGGCCATACGTCGAACCATCTCGCCTTCGCGCTGCCCGAGACGGGGGCGTTGTTCTCAGGCGATCACGTGATGGGCTGGGCGACCAGCGTGATCTCACCGCCCGACGGCGACATGGGGCAATATATGGCGAGCCTCGACAAGCTGCTCGGCCGTGACGATCGCATCTATTATCCCGGGCATGGCGAGGCGGTGGACCAGCCGCAGCGGCTGGTGCGCGGCATGCTGGGGCATCGCAAGCAGCGCGAGGGACAGATCCTGCGGCTGCTGCGCGAGACGCCGCTGGCGCTGGAGGAGATGACCCGGCGGATGTACGTCGGGCTCGATCCGCGCCTGATCCCGGCGGCGCAGCGATCGGTGCTCGCGCACCTCTACGATCTCAACAAACGGCAGCGGGTGAGCGAGGAGGGCGACCTATGGCGGAGCAGCGAATGAGCGATCCAATGCCCGACGCCGCGGCACCCGCGGTCCGATCGTCGACCGGATCGTTCCTCGGCAAGGCGGCGGGGATCATCGTGCTGCTCGCCCTCGCCGTGCTGATCGGCCTGTGGGGCGTGCAACGCTACGTCGAACGCCGGCTGTCGCCCGATCCGACCACCGTCGCCAGCGCCAGCCTGCAGGGGCTGCGCGAGCAGAACCGCCTGTCCGCCTTCGCCGCGCGCTTCGTCGCGGTGAGCACCTCGCGCCAGTCGCAGCTCGGCCTGTCGACCGAGAAGACGCTGATCATGCCCGGCCTGGTCCGCTACGAGGTCGATCTCGGCAAGCTGACCCAGCGCGACGTCGCCTGGGATGCGGACAGCCGCACCTTGTCGGTACGGCTGCCGCCGATCGAACTCGACGGGCCGCAGGTCGATCTCAACGCGATCCGCGAATATGGCAGCGGCGGCATCCTGTCGCGGCTGACCGATGCCGACACCGCGCTCGACACCGCGAATCGCCGGGCCGGGCAGGCCGAGCTGGTGCGGCAGGCGCGCGACGCGACGCCGATGAAGCTGGCGCGCGACGCGACACGGCGCGCGGTCGAGAACAGCTTCGTCATGCCGCTGCGCGCCGCGGGGATCGACGCCACCGTCAAGGTCAGTTTCATCGACGATCCCACGGCGGCGACCGAGCGGTGGGATGCCAGCCGGTCGCTGGCGGAAGTGCTTGGCAATTCTCGGTGACGGCGGCCGTTGAGGGGCGGCGCGCAATCGCCTAACGAGGGCGTTATGGAACTGACCAACAGCTTCGCCGGACTCGACCTCCGCGCCGAGATCGAGCGCCTCCGCAAGGAGCGCAACGCGGTGATCCTCGCGCATTATTACCAGAAGCCGGAGTTGCAGGACCTCGCCGATTTCGTCGGCGACAGCCTCGACCTCAGCCGCAAGGCGCAGGCGACCGATGCCGACGTCATCGCCTTCTGCGGGGTGCGCTTCATGGCGGAGACCGCGAAGATCCTGAGCCCCGACAAGATCGTCGTGCTGCCCGACATGGATGCCGGCTGTTCGCTGGAGGACAGTTGCCCGCCCGACCAGTTCGCCGCGTTCCGCGCCGCGCATCCCGATCATATCGCGCTGACCTACATCAACTGCTCGACCGAGGTGAAGGCGCTGAGCGACGTCATCGTCACCTCGTCGTCGGCGGAGACGATCCTGGCGCAATTGCCGCGCGACCAGAAGATCATCTTCGGTCCCGACCGCAACCTCGGCGGCTACCTCCAGCGCAAGACCGGGCGCGAGATGCTGCTGTGGCCGGGCGTTTGCATCGTCCACGAGGCGTTCAGCGAAACCGAGCTGATGAAGCTCAAGGCGCAGAATCCCGGCGCGCCCGTCGCCGCGCATCCCGAATGCCCGGCGGTGATCCTCGACCATGCCGATTACGTCGGGTCGACGCGCGGCATCCTCGAATTCGCCAATGCGATGCCGGGCGATACGCTGATCGTCGCGACCGAGCCGCACATCATCCACCAGATGGAAAAGGCGATGCCGCTGAAGAATTTCATCGGCGCACCGGGTGCGGACGGCAACTGCAACTGCAACATCTGCCCGTATATGGCGCTCAACACGATGGAGAAGCTCTACGTCGCGCTGCGCGACCTGACGCCGCGCATCGACATCGAGGAGGGGCTGCGCGTCAAGGCGAAGAAGAGCCTCGACGCGATGCTGTCGATGGCCTCGGCGACGGTCGGGCAGGGCGATCTCGGCCCGACGCCGTTCCGCGTGGTGCCGGTGACCGGCGACTGATCGTCAGTGCGAGGTCGCGGTCGTCGGGGCGAGCAGGTTGCGGGCTTCGTTGATATGGATGCCGACCAGGATCAGCTCCAGCTCGTCCGCCTTCTGCAACGCGGCGGCGAGCAACTGGTGCAGTTCCTCCAGGGCCTCGCGTTCGGTCATCGCCTTGCTTCCCCGTGATTCGGCTGCGGACCCATGATGTTATGGTCCGCTACGCCATACGACAGGATCGTATACGTATGACGCGCTTTACTCTAGACGGTTTCGACCTCGACGGCTTCGTCGCCGCCACTTTGGCGGAAGATCTGGGCGATCGCGGCGACATCACCTCCGCCGCGGTGATCCCGGCAGAGGCGCGCTTCACCGGGGTAATGGACACGCGCGATGCGATCGTCGTCGCCGGACTCGGCATCGCGGAAGCCTTTTTCCGGGCGCTCGACCCCGAGGTGCGGATCACCCGGCTGGTCGAGGACGGCGCCCGGGTGCCGGCGCATAGCGAGCTGATGCGGCTGGAGGGCTCGGCGCGGGCGCTGCTCACCGCCGAACGCTCGGCGCTCAACACGGTGCAGCATCTGTCGGGGATCGCGACGCTGACCCGCGCCTATGTCGATGCGATCGCGGATACCGGCGCGGTGCTGCTCGACACGCGCAAGACGATCCCGGGGCTGCGCCGGCTGGAGAAATATGCGACCCGCACCGGCGGCGCACAGAACCACCGGCTCGGGCTGTGGGATGCGGCGATGATCAAGGACAATCACATCGCGGTCGCCGGCGGCATCGCCCCGGCGGTGCAGCGTGCGGTCGCGGCGGGGATCGCGCGGATCATCGTCGAGGTCGACCGGCTCGACCAGATCGCGCCGGCGCTCGATGCGGGGGCGACGCATCTGCTGCTCGACAACATGCCGCCGGCGCTGCTGCGCGAGGCGGTGGCGTTGGTCGGCGGGCGCGTGCCGACCGAGGCATCGGGCGGGGTGCGGCTCGACACGGTGCGGGCGATCGCGGAGAGTGGCGTCACCTACGTCTCGGTCGGGCGGCTGACCCAATCGGCGCCCGCGGCGGATATCGGCCTGGATTTCACGGTGATATGAGCGGCGGCTTGCACGCCCCGGCGGGGCGGCTAGGCTGACATGAAGCAGCAAGGGGATTTGTCGTGACCAAACCGCCATCCATTGCCCGGTTCGAGCAATTCTACTGGGCGTCGGTGATACTCGGCCTGATCAACACCGCGCTCAACTGGCGCACGTCGCAGGCGGCGCTGGCGTCCAATCCGATGCTTGCGAGCATGTCGTGGCTGTTGCCGGCGATGCAGGTGCTGGGGCTGGCGATCGCGGTGCTGGTCTGGTTCTTCATCGTCCGCCGGCCGAGCGTGGTCGCGAAATGGGTGCAGGTGGTGTTCGCCGCCTTCGGCGTGCTCGCGGTCGTCTCCGCGGTCGTGCTGATCGCGCTCGGCAAGTCGGCGGTCAATGCGCAGCTCGCGCTGGGGCTGGTCGCCAACATCCTCTACGTCGCCGCGGCGGTGATGCTGTTCAAGCCCGATGCCAAAACGTGGTTCGGCGAGGGGCTGGACGAAGACGACGATCTCGACGTGGTCGAAACGCCGGACGCGCCGCGATGGTGATCGCGCGGGTCGCGGTCGCCGCGTTGCTCGCGGCGGTGCCCAATGTGGTGCAGGCGCAGGCCTATCAATGCGCCGCACCGGCGAGCATCGAACGGCCGCATCCCGACCTGCCGAGCGACAGCCAGCCGCGGCGGTTGCTGCCGATCGGCGGCTATACGCTGGCGATCACCTGGGCACCGCAATATTGCCGCGATCACGACCGCGACGGCGGCGCGCGCTTCCAATGCGCGGCGGGCAACCGGTTCGGCTTCACCCTGCACGGGCTGTGGCCCGACGGCATCGGCAAGGACTGGCCGCAATATTGCCAGGCGACCCCCTTGCTGCCGCGTGGCGTGATCCAGAAGCATATCTGTAGCACCCCGTCGGCGCAGTTGATGCAACACGAATGGTCGAAGCACGGCACCTGCATGGCCGGCTACCGGCCCGATCGTTATTTCGCCACCTCGACCAGCCTGTACGGCAAGCTGCGCTATCCGGACATGGACGCGCTGTCGCGCGCGCCGCTCACCGCCGGCGGACTGGCGGCGGCGGTCGCGCGCAGCAATCCCGGGCTCGGGCCGGACATGATGCGGGTGACGGCGAGCAAGCAGGGCTGGCTCGACGAGATCTGGATCTGCCTCGACAAGGCATTCCGCTACCAGCGTTGCCCCGCGCACCAGGGCGGCCTGCCAAGCGATGCGACGGTGAAGATCTGGCGCGGCGGGCGCTGATCGTCAGCCGATGATCGTCGCCGTCGCCGGATGATGTTTGTCGAGGTGGCGGCGGATGATCCGCAGGTTGCGGGTGTTCGACCGGAAGAAGAAATCGGGCACCGCGCCGACGAAGGGGATGATGCCCAGCGCCCAGTCGATCCCGACGTTGCCGAACATCCGCGCCATCTGCAGCTTCGACATGCCGAGATTGCGTGCTTCCCACACCAGCCACGACCCGACGAGGGCGGCGACCGTGGTGCCGATCACGGGAACGAGATCGAGGATCACGTCGAGGCCGAGCTTGCGGTTGGTGCCGGGGATGGTGAACAGCCCCTCCATCACCCGCTCCATCGCCTCGAGCCGGATGCGGACCGAGGCGGCGTCGCGGCCGACCGGCAGGGAGTCGAGCAGCGGACGCGCATCGAGCGGGCGGGGGCGGGTGGTGGTCATACCTTCTAATTGGTGTCGTCGCGCAGCCGGTTCAACGGGTGCCAGGCGCGGGTATTGGGACGCCACTGGCGCAGCCGCATCGCGACCAGCGACCAGCGCAGCGGCCGCGCGATCGGGATGAAGGGCGTATCCGTCGCCAGCGCGGCATCGGCGGCGGCGATCAGTCGCGACCGTTCGGCGAGCGTCGGGGCTTCGCGGGCGGCGACCAGCGCGCTCTGCGCGGCCTCGCCGCACAAGGCACAGGCATTGGCGAGATACCAGCGCGCGCTGTCATAGGGGGCGACCTGATCGATCAGGCGCAACTCGGCGTCGTCGTCGGGGCCGACGCGCTGCGGCGTGATGCCGATGGTGAGCAGCGACGCGGCGACCTGCGCATAGACCAACGTCGCGCCGGGACCGGACGGCAGCGCGATCCGCAGCGCCACCGGGGCGCCATAGCCGGCGACCCGCGCCTGCGCCGCGGCGACGCGCTGTTCGGGGGTGAGCAACGACCAGCCGGGCAAGGCGGGCGGTGCGGTCGAATCGAGCATGTCGGGCAGGATGCGCTCGGCCGGTTCCCAATTGGGCATCACCGCGGCGGTGACCGCGGCGCGGTCGATCGCCCCGCTGAGTGCGGCGCGGTTGGCGGGGTCGGCGAGGAACCCGTCGCGCTTGAGGATCGCGAACCCGAACAGCCCGGCGGCGGGATCGAGGCGCACGTTGGCGGGGGCGACGGACGCCAGCCCGACCAGCGGCCAGTCGCGGAAGGTGCCGCCGGCGACGTAATCCGACTCGCGCGCGGCGAAGCGGACGATGGCGCGGGCGGCGCGTTCGCCGATCAGGCGGACGTCCTGTTCGGGGCGCGTCCGGCGCTGATCGTCGGGATCGGCGCGGCCGGGATCGAAGGCGGGGCGGAGCAGCGGGCTGCGCGTGCCGCGGACGATGCGCATCGGCCCGGCGCCGCCGACGGTGCCGCTGCGCCACAGCGCCAGCTCGGGCTGGGCGAACAGCTTGAGCAGGTCGGGACGCGGGCGGAGCAGCCGCACCTCGATGACCTGCGGCGTCATCGTCACGATCTCGTCGACCGCGGTGAGGAAGGGGAGGAGGGGGTTGCGCGATCCCCGCGCGAGCTGGTGGCGCAATTGCGCGACGACCTGATCGGCGTCGACCTTGCTGCCGTCGCTCCACTGCGCATCGCGCAGCCGGAAGATATAGCTCATCCCCTGATCGATCACGATCCAGCGTTCGGCGAGCCCCGGTTCGATCTGGCCGGCCCCGTCGAACCGCACCAGCCCCTCCGCGGTGGCGTCGAGCAGCAGCCGCGATGGCGTGTCGAGCCGCATCCGGGCGGGATCGGCCGGGCGCGGCGGCGCACCGATCGCGCTGACGATCACCGGCCCCGAATCGGGGCGCTGACCACAGCCGGCCAGCGCCGACGCGCCGACGCCGAGCAGCAGCATGATGGTGCGGACGGCGGGACTCGAACCCGCACTCCAAAGGAAGCCGATTTTAAGTCGGAAGCGTCTACCGATTTCGCCACGTCCGCACACGGCTGCACGACAAGCGCAACCAGCGCCGACCGTCAACCCGCTACGGGCGGGAAGCGCGATCAGACGTTGAGGCGCGCGCGCATTTCCTTGCCCGGCTTGAAATAGGGAACGCGCTTGGCCTCGACCTCGACGGTCTCGCCGGTGCGCGGGTTGCGGCCGATGCGGGCATCGCGCGCACGGGTGGAAAAGGCGCCGAAGCCGCGCAGTTCGACGCGGCCGTTGGAGGCGAGGCGCCGGGCGATCTCGTCGAAGAAGGTCGAGACGATGGCGTCGACCTCGGCTGCCGACAGGGTCGGATTGAGCTCACACAATTTTTGAACAAGTTCAGAACGGATCATCGCAAAACTCCCCCCCGGTTGATGCAACCGTGGCTTGATAGAGATCAATGGGGTCTGCGTATAGGGCCAAAATGAACTTAAACGTAGAAACTTGGGCTGGAGCGGTACGAAACCACTCCAGCCCGAGCCGTCTTACTTCTTGTCGGCGTCCGCGACGCGGGCCTTGAGGGCCTCGCCGAGGATGTTGCCCAGGGTCGCGCCCGAGTCGGACGAACCGTATTGCGCAACCGCCTGCTTCTCTTCGGAGATCTGCATCGCCTTGATCGAGAAGGTCGGCTTCTTGGAACGGTCGAAGCCGGTCACCATCGCGTCGAACTTCTGGCCGACCTGGAAACGCTCCGGACGCTGCTCGTCGCGATCGCGACCCAGATCCGTGCGCTTGATGAAGCCGGTCGCGCCATCGTCGCCCTGCTGCACTTCGAGGCCCGCGTCGCGGACTTCGAGCACGGTCACGGTGACCACGGCGTTCTTGTTCAGGCGATCGCCCGATGCCGCGATGCCGCCAGCCGACGGGCCGCCGCGCTCGAGCTGCTTCATGCCGAGGCTGATGCGCTCCTTCTCGGCGTCGATGTCGAGCACGACCGCCTGCACGGTCTCGCCCTTGCGGTGCAGGTTGAGGGCATCCTCACCCGACACGCCCCAGGCGATGTCCGACATGTGGACCATGCCGTCGACGTCGTTGTCCAGACCAATGAACAGACCGAATTCGGTCGCGTTCTTGACTTCGCCCTCGACGGTCGAACCGATCGGATGGGCGGCGGCGAACGCTTCCCACGGATTGTTCTGCGCCTGCTTGAGGCCGAGGCTGATGCGACGCTTGTCCTCGTCGACCTCGAGCACGACGACATCGACTTCCTGCGAGGTCGAGACGATCTTGCCCGGATGGACGTTCTTCTTGGTCCAGGACATTTCCGAAACGTGGACGAGGCCCTCGATGCCCGCTTCCAGCTCGACGAACGCACCATATTCGGTGATGTTCGTGACGCGGCCCGACAGCTTGGCGCCGATCGGATACTTAGCCGATGCGCCGTCCCACGGATCCGACTCGAGCTGCTTCATGCCGAGGCTGATGCGCTGCGTGTCCTTGTTGATGCGGATGATCTGCACCTTCACCGTGTCGCCGATCGCGATCATCTCGGACGGATGATTGACGCGCTTGTAGCTGAGATCGGTGACGTGGAGCAGGCCGTCGATGCCGCCGAGGTCGACGAACGCACCGTAATCGGTGATGTTCTTGACGACGCCGTCGATGATCTGACCCTCGGCGAGGCTCTGGATCAGGCCCGAACGCTGCTCGGCGCGGGTCTCTTCCAGCACCGCGCGACGCGACACGACGATGTTGCCGCGCTTGCGGTCCATCTTGAGGATCTGGAACGGCTGCGGGATGTCCATCAGCGGCGTGACGTCACGGACGGGGCGGATATCGACCTGGCTGCCCGGCAGGAAAGCGACGGCGCCCGACAGGTCGACGGTGAAGCCGCCCTTGACGCGGCCGAAGATCACGCCCTCGACGCGCGCGGTCTTGCTGAATTCCAGCTCGAGCTTGTCCCAGGCGGCTTCGCGGCGGGCGCGGTCGCGGCTGAGCATCGCTTCGCCATGCATGTTCTCGACGCGGTCGACATAGACTTCGACTTCGTCGCCGACCTTCAGGTCGGCCTTCTGGCCCGGTGCGGCGAATTCGCGCAGCGGCACACGGCCTTCGGACTTCAGGCCGACGTCGATGACGGCGAGGTCGTTCTCGATGGCGGTGACGGTGCCGTGAACGACACGGCCCTCGAAGCTGTCGGCACCGCCGAACATGTCATCGAGCATCGCGGCGAAATCGTCGCGCGTAGGAGTGGGCTGGGTAGCCATAGGGTTAGAGTGTCCTCGGGTTTATCTGTTTCCGGCCAAGCGGTTGGATCCGCTGGTCTTGGCTGAAAACGCCGCGGCGACCCCATGCCGGTCGCGGCATCCATTGGGCGTCGGCACGCGGAGGAATACGATGCGCTGCTTGCGAAAAGGGCGCGACCGGGCCAGCCGGACGCGCCTACCTCCACGAACATCGGCTCGCAGGACCGGCGGGCCATAACCCAAAGCCCGCGTTTTGGCAAGGTGAGCGCGCTGGCGCTCCCGGCGTTCGTCAGGCCGGGCTGGCGCCGGCGCTCGGCTGCTGACGGGCGCGGGTGGCGGCGCGGGCCTCGACCATCGCGATCGCGCGGGCGACGCTCGCCTCGATCGTCATCTGGCTGGTGTCGAGCAGGGCGGCGTCGGGGGCCATGCTGAGCGGCGCCGCGGAGCGGGCGCTGTCGCGCGTATCGCGGGCGCGGATGTCCATCAGCACCTTGACGAAGGTGACCTCGAACCCCTTGGCGAGCAACTCCTTGTGGCGGCGCTGCGCGCGGATCTGCGGGGTCGCCTTGACGAACAATTTGGCGTCGGCGTCGGGCGCGATCACCGTGCCGATATCGCGGCCGTCGAGCACCGCGCCGCCGGGCTGGCGAGCGAAGCGCTTCTGGCGCTGCAGCAGCGAGGCGCGCACCAGCGGATGGACCGAGACGATCGACGCGAGCTGCCCGATATCGTCGGTGCGCAGCACGGGATCGTCGAGCAACGCCTCGTCGAAGTCGCAGGCGGCGACCGCATCGGCCTCTTTGGCGGGGTTGAGCTCAAGTCGCTGCACGTTGAACGCGACGGCACGATAGAGCAGACCGGTGTCGAGATGCGGGAGGCCGTAATGCTGCGCGAGCGCCTTGGCGATAGTGCCCTTGCCCGACGCTGCTGGGCCGTCCACTGCGATGATCATGCTTCCTCCGACACTTCTTCCAATGTCTTATAGAAGACGGGATAGCTGGTCGCCACCGGAGCGACGTCGTCGATCGTGACGGGACGTGCCGCATGCAGGCCGGCCACCGTCATGCTCATCGCGATACGGTGATCGAGGCGGGAGGCGACGCGACCGCCGCCGGGGATCGCGTCGCCGCCGGTGCCGGTGATCGCGAGCCCGTCCTCATATTCCTCGCAGGGGACGCCGCATGCCTCCAGCGCCGCCTTCATCGCGGCGATCCGGTCCGATTCCTTGACGCGCAGCTCGTGCGCGCCGCGCGCGACGGTGCGGCCCTTGGCGAAGGCGGCGGCGACGAAGAGCACCGGATATTCATCGATCATGCTCGGTGCGAGATCGGGCGGCACGTCGATCGCGGTGAGCGCGGCGTGGCGGACGCGCAGGTCGGCGACCGGCTCGCCGCCGACCTCGCGCCGGTCGATCTCGGTGATATCAGCGCCCATCAGCCGCAGCGCGGCGATCAGCCCGGTGCGGGTGACGTTGAGCCCGACGTTGCGGACGACGAGATCGGAGCCGGGGACGATCGACGCGGCGACCAGCCAGAAGGCGGCCGACGAGGGGTCGCCGGGGACGGTGATCGTCTGCGGCTTGAGCTCGGCCTCGCCATGGATGGCTATGATGCGGCCTTCGGGACCGTCCTCGATGGTCAGGTCGGCGCCGAAGCCGCGCAGCATCCGCTCGCTGTGGTCGCGGGTCGCGACCGGTTCGATGACGCGGGTGATGCCGGGCGTGTTGAGCCCGGCGAGCAGCACCGCCGACTTGACCTGCGCCGAGGCGACGGGAAGCGTATAAGTGATCGGCACCGCCGGACACATACCGCGCAGCATCAGCGGCAGCTTGCCGCCGGGGCTGGCGGTGACGTCCGCACCCATCTGCGACAGCGGTTCGATGACGCGGCCCATCGGCCGGCCGGACAGCGAGGCGTCGCCGGTGAAGGTGGCGGTGATCGGATGGCTGGCGACGAGGCCCATCAGCAGCCGCGTCGAGGTGCCGCTGTTGCCCATCTCCAGCGCGGTCGCGGGTTGCAGCAGGCCGCCGACGCCGACGCCGTCCACGCGCCAGGCGCCGTCGCCGGTACGCTCGATCGTCGCGCCCATCGCGCGGAGCGCCGCGGCGGTGGCGAGCACGTCCTCGCCCTCGAGCAGACCGGTGATGTGGCTGGTGCCGATTGCGAGCGCCGAGAACATCAGCGAGCGGTGGCTGATCGACTTGTCGCCGGGAACCTGGAGGGTGCCGGTGAGAGGCCCGCGCGGGGCCACGCTCAGTTCCTGGGGAAGGGGGTGCGCCATGGGCCGAGGGCTTTGACAGCCACCTTGCGCTATGGCAAGGCGCCCACCAACTCACGGGCCCAATCTACAGGCGGGGGCAACCTTTGCCTGCGACACCCAATTCCGAAAGGCACACCGCGGCATGATCAAGCCGGAATGGGGCACGAAGCGTACGTGCCCGAAATGCGCCACGCGCTTCTACGACCTCGAAAAGGACGATCCCGTCACCTGCATCAACTGCGGCACGACGTGGAATCCGGAGCCGATCCTGAAGTCCAAGCAGCCGCTGCCGTTCGAGCAGGCCAAGCCCGACACCAAGGAAGCCGATCGCGACCTGGAAGGCGAGGACGAGGATCTGGAAGCGCTGGGCGAAGAAGAAGAGCCTTCGGCCGATGACGAGGTCGATCTCGGCGGCGACGACGACCTGGGCGTGGAAGCGCCGAACGACGAAGACGAACATTGATCTGAAAAAAGGCATGGCCGGCGCCAATTCAGCGCTTGCCATGCCCCGGCGCCCCCGCTAGTGGGGCGCCTCCCGGAACGAATGGGGCCGTAGCTCAGCTGGGAGAGCGCTGCAATGGCATTGCAGAGGTCAGGGGTTCGATCCCCCTCGGCTCCACCATTCGTTCCGTTCTGCCGATGTGGCGGCAGAGTTTCCAAAGCATCGGGTCGATCCAGCGGCTGTCACTTCGGTGACGGGCGCCGTTTTCGTTTGCGGTGTTCTTGCACGGAAGGGATCCGAGCCAACGCGATGCTGAAGCGCGTGGCGATGGCGGCGGATCCGGACACAAAAAAGCCCGCGGTTTCCCGCGGGCTCTTGCGTTCAGGCCGGGCAAGGCGGTGTGACCCGCCCCGTCCGAAACCGATCAGTCGACCGGCTGAAGGTTGACGGCCGAGGTCTTGCCCCGACGGTCCTGCTCCAGGTCGTAGCTGATGCGCTGGTTCTGGTTCAGCGTCGCCATGCCGGCGCGCTCCACCGCCGTGATGTGGACGAACGCATCCGCGCCGCCCGTATCGGGTGCGACGAAGCCATAGCCCTTGTCGGCGTTGAAGAACTTTACGGTGCCGGTGATGCTGCTCATGGCAGATCCTTTCTTCTTGCGGCACGACGGTACGATTACCGACGCGCCAAATCGCGTACGAAGCAGGGAAGGAAGGAAGAGGGAGCCGCAAAGCACGCCGTAGACCGTCGATGTGCGACTCTAGCATTCCCTATATGGCGCATGCCGCGTCATTCGGCAAGGGGTGGACGTAGCTGGGCCACGAAGGCTTGCGCCGCAGCGCAGCAGGGTCCATTTGGAGAGCATCGGGCTGCTCCACTCTGCGCATGGCCCGACTGAGAGATGATATGCGCTCCCGCTGCCTATGGGAGACCCGCATGTCGCGTGCCATCAACGTCAAAGCCGCCAAGCCCGATGTCGAAGCTTTGTGCCGCAAGCACAAGGTGACGATCAGCGCGATCGAGACGCTCGCCTCGGGCGGGACGCGGGTCGTGCTGACCAACGCCGATGGCGCCGCGACGATGAACCGCGTGTTCGGCCGCAAGGTGCTGTCCGGCGCGGTGGAGCGCACGCCGCTGCGTCTGCGGACGGCGTAGGATCGCAAGGGGCGGCATCGGCCGCCCCGATCATCGAGGGCACGGCGAAAGCCCCCGACTTTGGTACATCAGCGTAGTGCTCCTGCTTTCGCAGGAGCACTGGGTAATTTCGTAGAAATTTGGTCATCCGTAGACGAGGCCGCCCGGGCGTCGTCCCTGGCCGATGACGTCGCGATAACTATCTGCGGGCCTCGGCTTACTTTCGCCCGGCCACTCGCCAGATCGTGTTGCCGACGTCGTCCGCGACCAGCAGCGCGCCGGTGCGGTCGCCGATCACGCCGACGGGGCGGCCGCGTGCCTTGCCATCCGCATCGAGGAAGCCGCTCAGCACGTCGACGGGCTTGGCGCCATCCGCGGGGAAGCCGCGTGCCGCGAAGGGCACGAACACGACCTTATACCCCGACACCGGCTTGCGGTTCCACGAGCCATGTTCGCCGATGAAGGCGCCCTGCGCGAAGCGGTCGCCGAGCTTGACGTCGCCGGCGAAGGTCAGGCCGAGCGCCGCGACGTGCGGCCCCAGCGCATAATCGGGGCGTTTCGAATATTGCTGCAATTCGGGCCGCGCCGGCTCGACGCGGGTGTCGGGATAGCCGCCCCAATAGAACCACGGCCAGCCGAACTGGTCGCCGAGCTCGACCTGCGTCAGATAATCGGGCGCGAGGTCGGAGCCGAGCATGTCGCGCTCGTTGACCACAGTCCACAGCTGCTTGTTGAACGGGCTGATCGCCATCCCCTGCGGGTTGCGCAGACCGGAGGCGTAGACGCGGAAGGTCTTCTCCTTGGGATAGACCTCGAGGATGTTGGCGCGGTATTTCTCGGCGTCGAGCCCGTTTTCGGCGATGTTCGACGACGAGCCGACGCCGACGAACAGGGTGCGGCCGTCGGGCGCGGCGACAAGGGTACGCGCCCAATGGTTGCCGCCGCCGTTGAGCTGGACGACCAGTTCGGGCTTGGCGGCGATCTGCGTCGCGCCTTCGGTATAGGGCACGCGCACCACCGAATCGGTGTTGGCGACGTAGAGCTGACCGTCGAGCAGCGCCATGCCGGTCGGCGAGTTGAGCCCGGTCATGAAGACGTGGCGCTGCTCGGCGACGCCGTCGCCGTCCGCGTCGCGCAGCAGCGTGATGCGATTGGCCGAAGGGACGCCGGCGCCGGCCTTGCCGAGCAGCAAGCCCATCACCCAGCCCTTGATGCCGCCGCCCCGGCGCGGCGGGCTGTTGGTCTCGGCGACCAGCACGTCGCCATTGGGCAGGCGATAGAGCCAGCGCGGATGGTCGAGGTTCTTGGCGAAGGCTTTGACGGTCAGGCCGGCGGCGGGGGTGGGGGTCTCGTTACCCTGCCAGCCGACGACGTCTGCGACCTTGACCGTCGGCAGCGTCTGTTCGCGCGGCGCGACGATCTGCGGCCGTTTGCCGGTCACCCGGTCGAACGGCACCTGCGCGGTATCGGGCCAGGCGAGATAGACGACCACCGCGATGGCGATCACGACAAGAAGCGCGGCGACGCGCAGGACGTGCTTGAGCATAAGGGCACGATAGGGGCGCGGGGGGCGGCGCGGAAGGGGAAAGGTGTGGAGTGCCAAGACGCCCACTGTGCCAACCTATCTCGTCACCCCGGACTGTTTGGGGTCCACCCCGCGGCGGGGACAAGGGCCGGAGGCTCGGGACGCGCGCTCGGATTTGCTGCGACGCGCCTATATGGGCACATAGCTAACCCAGCAGGACAGATCGGGAATCGCGAATTCGCGAAGGTCGTGATCGAAAGGAGCGATTACTTACCGGCGCGCGTACGTTTGGCGACGATGAGGCCATGGGTGGCTTCGGCGGCGGATTGAGCGAAAGTGGCTTGCGAGTCGGTCGGCGCCCCCTTTGCATAGCTTGCGGCGAGATCGCCGACGCGGGCGTTTTCGCGGCGGAGGTCACGGGCTTCGGCTTTGGAGAGCTGGCCGGATCGGCGGCCGGCGCGGATGTCGTCGTAGTTCTTGGCGACCTGATAAGCGGCGGGCGAAGGTGGGGTGGCGCGGATTGTCGTCCACGCCTGCGCCAGCGCCGGCGTGGGGAGGATCGCGGCGAGCCACATGAGAGCGTGCCGCGCCGCCCTCATCCTTTCGGTACGACACGCCTTCTTCCCTCTCGCAATGGGAGAGGGAAGAGAGGGCGCAGCCGTCGACAGGGTGAGGATGGGCGGGATCGTCCGCGGATCGTTCGACAAGCGCTGCATCCACACCTCCCGTCCGTTCGCACTGATGATTGCCATCGCGGCTGAACGGCGGCTGACCGCAGCCTCAGTCGTCCTCGATCTCCTGCGCGACCGGTGGGTGCAGGCGCAGGCGGTGGATGCGGCGTTCGTCGGCGTCGAGCACCTCGAGCTTCCAGCCGCTGGGATGATCGACGCATTCGCCGACGGTCGGCACGTGCCCCGCCAGCACCGCGGCGAGCCCGCCCAGCGTGTCGACATCGTGATCGGTCTCGCCCAAACGCGGGTCGATCAGCGTCGCGGCATCCTCCAGTTCGGCGCGCGCATCCGCATCCCAAGCGCCGCCGTCGATCGGCACGAGCAGCGCCTCGGGTGCCTCGTCATGCTCGTCCTCGATCTCGCCGACGATCTCCTCGATGAGGTCCTCGATCGTGACGAGGCCTTCGGTGCCCGAATATTCGTCGAGCACCACCGCGAGATGGACGTGGCTCGCGCGCATGTCGGCGAGCAGGTCGAGCGCGCCGCGCGACATCGGCACGTACAGCGGCTCGCGGATCAGCCCCGACAGATCGGCCGGATGCTCGGCGCCGGTGGCGAGGATCGCGAACACGTCCTTGATATGAACCATGCCGATGATCGTATCGAGCTCGCCGCGATAGACCGGCAGGCGGCTGTGGCCGGCTTCCGCGAAGATCTGGACGAGATGCGCGAAAGTGGTGGCTTCCTCGACCGCCACGATATCCGCACGGGGCACGCCGACGTCGCCGGCGTCGCGCTCGCCGAAATGGAGCAGGTTGCGCACCATCTGCCGCTCGAGCGGGGTCAGATCGCCCTTGGCGTCCGGCGCGGGATCGTCCTCGTGCCGGTCGATCGCCTCCTCGAGCTGGTCGCGGAGGGATTCTTCGTGCGTGCCGCCGAAGATCAACGTCTTCAACCCGCGCCAGATGTTCGATTCGCTGGGGTCGCCGTTGCCGGCGCTACTTCGGTCGTCTGCCATGGCGGCCGTATCAGTCCTCTCGTATCAGATAGGGGTCGGCGATGCCGAGCGTGGCGAGCGCCTGACGCTCGATATCCTCCATCGCTTCGGCTTCTTCGTCCCCCATATGGTCATAGCCTAGCAGATGCAGCGTGCCGTGCACCAGCAGGTGCGTGGCATGTTCGGCGACGCTGACACCCTTGTCGCGCGCCTCGCTCTCACAGACGCCATAGGCCATGACGATGTCGCCGAGCAGCAGTTCGCCATCGTCGCTGTTCTGGCTGACCGTGTCGATCAGATCGGGCTGGACCATGGGGAAGGACAGGACGTTGGTCGGCTTGTCCTTCTGGCGATATTGCGCGTTGAGCGTGCGCACCTCTTCATCGGAGGTGAGGCGGATGCTGATCTCGACCGTGGCGGCGGTGGTGAGCAATTCGCCATGCGGCGTACGCTCGATCGCGGCACGGGTGGCGCGGGTGGCGAGCGCATCCCAGTCGGTGTCGGCGGGCCAGGGCTCTTCGCGGGCAAGTTCGATCTGGATCATGCGAGGTCCGTATGGGAGAAATCGTCGCCCTTATAGAGCAGGCGGGCGTCGTGCGCTTTGGCACAGGCATAAGCGAAGCAATCGCCCATGTTGAGGCGGGCGGGATGCCGACCCTTACCGTAGCGGGAATGCGCCGCGATTGCGACCTGCGCTTCCGTCGCGCCGATCGGGGCCATGCGCAACCCGGCTTCCCGGACGAAGCTGTCGACGGCTCTTGCCGCTTCTGCCACGTCCGTCTTTCGCAACCGCGCTATGGCCCGCGTCGCTTCCCATGCACCGAGGGCGCAATAGCGGCGGTCGTCATGCCGCTCGATCGTATCGGCAAACGCGTCCGCTTCCGGCTCGCCATCCATGATCGCGACGATGGCGGAGGCGTCGACGAAGATGGTCAATCGTCATCCTCGTCGTTGAGCGAATCGTAGAACGCCTTGTCGGCTTTCAGGCCGGTCGGTTCGCCGAGCGGGTGCTCCTCCCGCCAGATCCGCATACGCTCGCGCAACGGCAGAGCCGCCGTGTCGCGCTCCAGCTCATGCTTGAGCGCCTGCTTCACCGCAGCGGTCTTGGAGATGCCGCGACGCTGCGCCAGGAGCGTCGCGAGCGCATTTGCCTCTTCGTCCTTCACATACAATGATGCCATGGCTCAGGTCCTGGTATATCCCAAGAATTTACCGGGGATATACCGACCCGTCAACCGCCCGGCCCCTCGTAGGCCTCGACGATCCGCCCCACGATCGGATGGCGGACGACGTCGGCGGCGGTGAAGCGGGTCATCGAAATGCCCTCGACGCCTTCGAGCCGCATCGTCGCATCCGCCAGTCCCGACGAACCGACGCCGCCGGGCAGATCGGTCTGGTTGGGATCGCCGCAGATCACCATCCGACTGTTCTGGCCGAAGCGGGTGAGGAACATCTTCATCTGCGCCGGCGTGGTGTTCTGCGCCTCGTCGAGGATGACGAACGCATCCGCCAGCGTGCGGCCGCGCATGAAGGCGATCGGGGCGATCTCGATCTCTCCGCTCGCGATGCGGCGCTCGACCTGCTCGGCGGGCAGGCAGTCGTGCAATGCGTCGTAGAGCGGGCGCAGATACGGATCGACCTTCTCCTTCATGTCGCCGGGCAGGAAGCCGAGCTTCTCGCCCGCCTCGACCGCGGGGCGCGACAGGATGAGGCGCTGGACGCTGCCGGTGATGAGCTGCGACACCGCCTGCGCGACCGCGATATAGGTCTTGCCGGTGCCTGCCGGCCCGAGCGCGAAGATCATGTCGTTGGTCGACAATTCGCGCATGTAATGCGCCTGTGCCGGGGTGCGCGGCACGATCGTCTTCTTGCGCGTACGGATCATCACCGAGGGGATCGCGCCGCGTTCGGTGCTGACGATGCCGTCGAGCGTCGGCTCGGACGCCATCGCGATCGAGGCATCGACGAGGCCGGTGTCGACCTCCTCGCCGCGTTGCAGGCGGTGATAGAGGTCCTGCAGCACGTCGCGGGCGAGTGCGACATGCTCGGCGCTGCCCTCCAGCCCGACGCGGTTGCCGCGGGCGGTGATATAGACGCCGAGCCGGTTTTCGAGCGCGACGAGATTCTGGTCATATTGCCCGAAGAGCGTGGCGAGCAATTGCGGCTTGTCGAACAACACCTCTGCCCGGCTGCGTTCACCGGAGCGGGCGGGGACGGGCTTGCGACTCATGCGGTCCTTTCATGCCGTGATGGCATGACGGGAATGTGGGATGCGGGCGGGCGAAAGGGAAGCGGCAAAAGCCGGGTTTCCGGCGAAGCCGCGATGCCGCGCGCACCGCGGGTCGATCAGGCCGCCGCGCGTACCCGTTCCGCGCCCGCCATCGACACCGGGCCGGCGGAGAGCAGGTCGACCGACACCATGTCGCCGATCGCCGCATCGGTGATCAGATGAACCGATTGCAGCCACGGCGACTTGCCGAGCATCTGGCCGGGGAGCTTGCCGCGGCGTTCGACCAGCACCTCGCAGTTGCGGCCGACGCTCGCCTGGTTGAACGCCTGCTGATCGCGGCCGAGCGCCGCCTGCAGCTGTTGCAGCCGCTCGTCCATCACCGCATCGGGGATCGCGCCGGCCATGTCGGCGGCGGGGGTGCCGGGGCGGGGGCTGTATTTGAAGGAGTAGGCTTGGGCATATCCGACCGCCTCGACGAGTCGCAGGGTTTCGGCGAATTCCGCGTCGGTTTCACCGGGAAAGCCGACGATGAAGTCGCCCGACAGCGCGATATCGGGGCGCACCGCGCGCACCCGGTCGAGCAGGCGCAGATAGGAGGCGGTGTCGTGGTTGCGGTTCATCGCCTTGAGGATGCGATCGCTGCCCGCCTGCACCGGCAGATGGAGGAAGGGCATCAGGCTTTCGACGTCGCCGTGCGCGTCGATCAGGCCCTGGCGCATGTCGTTGGGGTGGCTGGTCGTGTAGCGGAGGCGGGCGACGCCGGGGATGCGGTCGAGCACGCGGATCAGGTCGTGCAGCCCGCGCCCGTCATCGTCCCAGGCGTTGACGTTCTGCCCGAGCAGCGTGATCTCGCGCGCGCCGGCGTCGACCAGCGCCCTGGCCTCGTCGACGATCGCCGCGAAGGGGCGGCTGACCTCGGCACCGCGCGTATAGGGCACGACGCAATAGGTGCAGAATTTGTCGCAGCCTTCCTGCACGGTGAGAAAGGCGGAGGGGCCGGCGCGGCGGCGCGCGGGCAGGGCGCCGAACTTCGACAGCAACGGCATGTCGGTGTCGAGGCTGGGGGTGCCGGCGGCGGCGCTCGCGACCAAGGCGGGAAGGTTGTGGTAAGCCTGCGGGCCGACGACGACGTCGACCTTGGCGCGACGGACGATCTCGTCGCCCTCCGCCTGCGCGACGCAGCCGGCGACCGCGATCATCGGCGCGGTGCGCGCGTTGAGCCGGGCGTTCTTGCGCAGCCGGCCGATGTCCGAATAGACCTTCTCGGTGGCGCGATCGCGGATGTGGCAGGTGTTGAGCACGACCAGATCGGCGGCATCGGGATCGTCGGTCGCGGTCATCCCGTCCGCGGCCATCAGTTCGGCCATGCGCTCGCCGTCGTAGACGTTCATCTGGCAGCCGAACGACTTGACGTGGAAGGTCTTGGGCGGGGCTTCGGGTTTGTCCGCGGGAGTCATGCCGGCGCGCATACAGGATGTGGGGGGTGGTCGCCAGCGGGTAACCTGTTCCTCGGCCGGGCGGGGGGCGTTTGGCGTCAGCCGAATGGTGGAGGGAGGAGGGGTGGGAGCGCGATTATCGGGTTCCGCCCCATCCTCCCCCTCCGTCAGCGCTTTGCGCTGCCACCTCCCCCTGGCGGGGGAGGAATTTACAGTGTTCCGGCGGCTGCCCCCCCCGGCGGGGGAGGAATTGGTTACATCGTGCCGGCGGCGGCGCCCTGGGCGTGGGCGAGGTGCTTTTCGATGATCGGCACCGCGCTGGTCGCGACCTGGCGGAGCGCGGGGTCCTGGCCGTCGGTGGCATAGCCCTTGTGGAGGGCCCAGGCGGTCTTATGCGCCTCGGCCTGCTGCTGCATGTAGAGCGCGTCGAAGCCGTCGGCGGGTGCCGATTTCAGCGCCGCGATCTTCGCCGCATTGGGTTCGGACAGCGCCTTGCCGGGCTTGGCGACCTTGGGCTCGGTCTTGGGCAGCGCCGCCATCAGCGACTTGGTGGTCTGCATGTGATCGGCGATCATCTCGCGCGCGAAATCCTTGGTCGCCTGGCTCTTCGCCTTGGTGAGCGCGATCTTGCTCGACTGGATTTCGTACATGTCGCCATCGGCCGCCCAGGTGACGTAGTTCTGCGCCGGCGTTCCGGCGAGCGGGGTCGCGCCGACCTGGGTCGGGGTCATCGTGCCGGCGTCCTGTGCCAGCGCACCCGCAGATGTCGCGGCGAGGGCGATCGTACTGATACAGATCAATATCTTGCGCATGTCTATCTCCTTGAATCAAGCTGCCCAACGACTGCCGGTCAAAGCCGTTCCTCGCTTGCCTAGACTTGGCCAATTCTGTGCCCGATCGCCCTTAATGTGAGGCAATGTTGCAGCCATCGGACGGTGGCATGCGGCTCGCCATTCCGCCGAAACGCTGTACGGTCGGGTCATGACGATGATGACGCGCTTCGCCCTCACCCTGCTGATCGCCACCGGCTGCGGCGCCACGACCGCCATGGCGCAGGACGCCGACGCCGATGCGCCACGGCGCACGCGGGTGGGGCTGGGGCCGCAACTGGTGCCGCGCTATCCGGGGTCCGATTCGATCGCGCTGCGGCCGTTCGTCGACGTGTCGCGGACGCGTGGCGACACGCCCTTCGCCTTCGAAGCGCCCGACGAAAGCGCGGGCTTTCCCATATTGCGCGGCGACCGGTTCCAGTTCGGGCCGGCGATCGGGTTCGAGGGGCGGCGGCGCAGCCGCGACGTCGGCGGACGGCTGCCGGGCGTCGGCGCCACCTTCGAACTGGGCGGCTTCGTCCAATATGCGGTGAGCGACGCGTTCCGGCTGCGGGTCGAGGCGCGGCAGGGGCTGGGCGGTCACAAGGGGCTGATCGGCGTGGTGGGCGCGGATTATATCGCGCGCGACGCCGACCGCTGGCTGTTTTCGATCGGACCGCGGGTCACGCTGGCGGGCGCCCGCTACAATCGCGCCTATTTCGGCGTCGCCGCTGCGGATGCGGCCTTCGCCGGGCTGCCGGCGTTCAAGGCGGACGGCGGCGTGCAGGCGGTGGGCGCGACCGCGGGCGCCTTGCGTCAGCTGACCCCGCATTGGGGCGTATCGGCCTATGCCAAATACGACCGGCTGGTCGGCGATCCCGGCCGCTCGCCGGTGGTGCGCGCCTTCGGTTCGCGCAGCCAGCCGTCGGCCGGGTTGGCGTTGAGCTATACGTTCGGCGCCGGCGTGCATTGACGCCGCGGCGGGTTCAGGCGGCGTCTTCGATCGCCGCCCGTGCCCGCGTGGCGATCGCCTTGCGATTGCCCGCCGCGGCGGGATCGAACGGCGCGAGCAGGTGGAGCGTCACCGGGAAGCGCCCCCGCCGGCGCAGCACGCGCAGCGCATGCGCACCGCCGGGCTCGTCGCCCACCCAGGCGAGTTCGGGCGTCGCCGCCCCGTAATCGACCCGGATCGGCTGGACGCGCACACCCGGCGGCGGCGGGTCGAGCGCGGCGAGCAGCGCCGCCTTGAACGGCAACAGGGTGACGCCGTCGCCGGTGGTGCCTTCGGGGAAGACGGTCACCGACCCGCCGGCGCCGATCGCGGCGCGGAGCTGCGCGATCTGGGCGGTCACCTGCAACCGGTCGTCGCGGCTGACGAAGAGGGTGCGGTTGAGCGTGCACAGCCAGCCGACCAGCGGCACGCCGCGCAACTCGCCCTTGGCGACGAAGGCGCTGCCGGTGGCACCGGCGATGGCGAGGATGTCGATCCAGCTGAGATGGTTGCTGAGGAACACCACGTCGGTGGCGAGCGGCGTGCCGACGACGCGCACCCGCGCCCCGACGATCCCTGCGACCAGCCCGAGGAAGCGCCGCGGCCAGGGCGAGCGCCGCCGGAACAGCCGCCAGACGCCGTGCAGCGCGAGCCCGCCGAGGAGGGCGACGACGAGCGCGAGCAGGCGCGCCGCGAGGCGGAGATTGGGGATCATCGCGATCGGGGTATTGCCGGTGTCACGACCGCTTCGTCATCCGGGGCTTTTCCCGGGGTCCATTTGGCAGCGAGGAGGATGGCTTGAAGGGAGACGGCCCGGCGGCAGCCCGGTGAACCCCGGAACGGGCCAGGACCTTTGCAGAACAACCGATGTACCCCGGCGAAGGCCGGGGCCCAGTTGGGAAAGCCGTTGTACGTCATTACGAACCTTCACCCAACTGGGCCCCGGCCTCCGCCGGGGTACACGCCTGGTGTGTCACGGACCGACTTTCGCGGAGGCTTCGAACGGGTCCGGGGTGACGGACCTTTCTGGGTGATCGATTGCGCTCATGCCTGCCGCTGAGTGTGATTGATGTGACGAGTGACAGGTGGCTCGGAAGGCCGTTCTGCCAGGGCCGATCAACATTCGCGCAAATTCCTCCCCCGCCAGGGGGAGGTGGCATGCCGAAGGCATGACGGAGGGGGAGGACACGCAACACAAGACATCGCTTACCTCCCCCTCCGTCACGGCTTCGCCGCGCCACCTCCCCCTGGCGGGCAGGGTAATCGCATATGGAATTTTTGAGTTGCGATCGTGCGCCGGAGGCCCGCAGCTCAATTGGAAAATGCCAACCTCGCGAAAGGTCACGTACCCATCGTTGCGTGGAACATTGCGTGGAACGTCATATGCGATAGCCCTGCCCTGGCGGGGGAGGAATTTGTTGCGCATTCCGAACGTCGATCCCGCCCTGGTCACGCAACGACCGCCAGAATCACACCTTGCGGTCGAGGCTGACGCCGTACAATTCCATGCGGTGGTCGACGAGGCGGAAGCCGAGCTTTTCGGCGATCGCCTTTTGCAGCTGTTCCAGCTCGGGATCGACGAACTCGATGACCTTGCCGGTTTCGACGTCGATCAGATGGTCGTGATGCGCCTCGGGCGAAGGCTCGTAGCGGGCGCGGCCGTCGCCGAAATCGTGGCGGTCGAGGATGCCCGCCTCCTCGAACAGGCGCACCGTGCGATAGACGGTGGCGATCGAGATGCCCGGATCGATCGCCGAGGCGCGCTCATAGACCTTCTCGACGTCGGGATGGTCCTCGGCTTCGGACAGCACGCGCGCGATGACGCGGCGCTGTTCGGTGATACGCAGGCCCTTCTGGTTGCACAGGGCTTCGAGATCGATCTTGCGGGGCATATCCCTTATGTAGTGCAGGTGGCTTGTTGCGAAAAGCGAAACCGACTCGCAAAAAGCAGATGGTCAGATCGCGCGGCGATAGGTGTGCGCGTCGAACGCCTGACCGGTCTTGCCGCGATAGTAATTGCGCCGCTCGCCGACCTTGGCGAAGCCCTGTTCGGTGTAGAGGCAGACCGCGTCATTGCCCTCACGCACCTCGAGATGCAGGTCGGCGATGCCGTTCGCCTGCGCCTCCGCGATGACGCCGCGGAGCAGGGCGCGGGCGATGCCGCGGCGGCGCCAGGCGGGATCGACCGCGAGCAGCAGCAATTCCGCCTCGTCGGCGACGCTGCGCACCATCGCGAAGCCGGCGGCGGTGTCGTCGACATAAGCGAGCGTCAGCCGGACGCCGGGCATCGCCAGCACGCCGAGGCACTGGTTGCGCGTCCACGCCTCGCCGAAGCGCGGTTCGAACGCCGCGGTCATCAGCGCGTCGACCGCGGCGACGTCGCGCGCGTCGCCGGTGCGCAGCAGCACCTGCCGGGTCGCCATCAGCCGGGCGTCCTTCCGCCGGGCAGCTTGGCGTCGGGCGCGCGGCCGTAGAGCGGGCGCGGCGGCAGCGTCGCGAGCGCCTCGGGCAGCAGCAGCGCGTCGGCCGCGTCGGGCAGGGCGGGGCGGCCGGCGAGATCGGGCGCGACCTGTTGCAGCCAGCGTATGCCGTTGCCGACGGGGTAGCGATCGCCGAGCGCGGCGATCGCCGCTTCGGGCTTCGACGAGGCGAGCGCGTCGAGCGCGACGGGGCCGGCGGCGAAGGACTGGACGAACACCTCGCCATGGCCGCCTTCCAGCATCACCGCGATCTCGCCGCGGCGGCCGGCGGCGAAATCGGCGGCGGCGATCAGCGACAGGCTGGAATAGCCCGCGACGGTGGCGTCCCAGCCGAGCGCGAGGCCGCGGGCGGCGGCGATGCCGACGCGCAGGCCGGTAAAGCTGCCCGGGCCGACATCGACCATGATGTGCGCGGCGCGGCCGCCGTCGGGCAGATCGGCGATCATCGGCAGCAATTGCTCGGCGTGGCCGCGGCCGACCTCGCGATGCTGGGCGGCGATGACCTCGCCGGCCTCGATCAGCGCGACCGAGCAGGCGGCGGTCGCGGTATCGATGACGAGGATGCGGGAAGAAGCGTCGGTCATGTTTGGAATGCTTTGCGACACACGGGCGCGGGGGACAAGCACGAGATTCGGCGCAATTCCTCCCTCGCGTAGCGGGGAAGGGGGGCGTCGCCGCATACGATCAACGTCGTCGTATCCTCCCCCTCCGTCGGGCCTCCGGCCGGCCAACTCCCCTTGGCGGGGGAGGGCTATCGCATATGCGCGTCTATGTAAGCCGGACGGGTTTCCAAAGCCACTCCGTCACCCCGGCCTTGCGCCGGGGTCCCGCTTCTTCGGGCGGTGCGAAGAAGCGGGATGCCGGATCAAGTCCGGCATGACGGGGTATGTCTGTGCCAATGCACACCCGATAGCCCTGCCCCTGGCGGGAGAGGACTTAGGTTTATGCTATCGTGTTGAACCGTTCGAAGCCCGGCCGCGGCAGGCGGTCGTGGAGGCTGGCGGGATTGCCATAGCCCAGCGTCGAGATGAAATTGGTCCGTACGCCCGGCCGGTCGGCGAAGAACGCCTTGTCGACCGCGCCCTGGTCGAAACCCGACATCGGCCCGGTATCCAGCCCGAGCGCGCGCGCGGCGATGATGAAATAGGCGCCCTGCAGCGTCGAATTGCGGACGGCCGAGGCGGTGCGCAATTCGGTGCTGCCGTCGAACCACGCCTTGGCGTCGACATGCGGGAACAGCTCGGGCAGATTCTCGTGGAATTCGACGTCCATGGCGATGATGACGCTGACCGGCGCCTTCAGGATCTTGCCCTGATTGGTGTCCGAGGCGCAGGCGGCGAGCTTCGCCTTCGCCGCGTCGCTGACGCACCAGACCAGTCGCGCGGGCAACTGATTGGCGCTGGTCGGGCCCCATTTCATCAGCTCCCAGATCGCGTGGAGCTGGTCCTCGCCCACCGGCCGGTCGGTGTAGCTGTTGAAGCTGCGTGCGGTGCGGAAGATGCGGTCGAGCGCGGTATCGGTCAGGGGCTCGGACATCAGACGGCTCGCACCTCGGTGACTTCGGGGACGTAATATTTGAGGAGCTGCTCGATGCCGCTCTTCAGCGTCGCGCTCGACGACGGGCAGCCGGCGCAGGCGCCCTGCATGCGCAGGAACACCTTGCCCTTGTCGAAGCCGCGATAGACGATGTCGCCGCCGTCGTTCGCCACCGCGGGGCGGACGCGGGTGTCGATCAGCTCGCGGATCTGCGCGACGATGTCGGCATCGGCGGGATCGTCGGTCAGCACCGCCTCGTCGACCGGTACGCTGAAGCCCGCGCTGCCCTGGCGGAACAGCGGCATGTTGGCGGCGAAATGGTCGAGCAGGATGGCGAGCACGTCGGGCTTGAGGCTGTGCCATTCGACGCCAGGCGCGGCGGTGACCGACACGAAGTCGCGGCCGAAGAAGACGCCGGTGACGTCGCCCAGCGCGAACAGCATCTCGGCGAGCGGGCTCGACTCGGCCTCCTCGGGCGTGGCGAAGTCGCGCGTGCCGGCATCCATGACGATGCGGCCGGGCAGGAACTTGAGCGTCGCCGGGTTGGGCGTGGTTTCGGTCTCGATCAGCATGAGGGTCATGTGGACCGTGGGGGGCGGGGGATCAAGCGCAACGGCGGAAAGGGATTGTTTCCGCCGCCTCGCAATTCCTCCCCCGCGCGGGGGAGGACAGGGTCATACTTCCAGTTGCTTCACCGCGGCGTTCCAGGCGCGGATGTTGGCGCGCGCCTCCTGCACGAAGGGCGAGCGGCGCACGACGCCGAGGAACAGGTCCGCGATCCACTTGCCGGGATTGCGCAGCGGCCGGGCGAACTGGACCAGCAGGACCACGCGCGTGCCGGCGCTGTCGTTCCACACCTCGTGGTCGTAGGTGTCGTCGAACACCAGGGTCTCGCCCTCCGCCCAGCGGACGATGCGGTCGCCGACGCGCATCCGCACGTCGCCGTCGCGCGGCACGAACAGGCCGAGGTGGCAGGTGATCAGCCCCTTGGTGACGCCGCGATGCGCCGGGATGTGCGTGCCGGGCGCGAGGATCGAGAAGAAGGCGCTGTTGAGCCCCGGAATGCGCGCGACCAGCGCCTGCGTCGCCGGACAGCGCGCCAGATTGTCCTCGATCGGATAGCCATAGCCCCACAAGAAGAAGGAGCGCCATTTGTCGACCTCGGCGATCGACCGGTGGTCGGGGGAGATCGTCGCGAGGCTCGGCGCCGGCTGGCCCTGCAGCGCCACCGCCGCCGCCTCGTCGCGGATCGTGTGCCACTGGTCGCGCAGCAGCGCGGTCCAGCCGAAATGGCGCATGTCGAGCACCGGATCGTTGGCGACCAGCGACGAGGCGGCGATCATCCGGTCGAAGAGCCCACGCAGATGCTTGCCGATGTGGATGATCAGCGGCCGGCCGGGCTCCGCCGCCAGCGGCGTGCCAGAGTTTCGCCACATTGCGGGCGCCGCGTCCTTCGTGCCGATCGTCATACGCTTACCATCATCGAATCGTGCCGCGCCCAGCGCGGTCCGGCTGCCCCTGCGATCCCGGCTAGGCCCCGGCTGGGGCGAAATGATGACCGAAACGAGGAGGATACGGTCACGCTGGCGGCCTTGCCCGGCAATCGCTAGAGATGGGGGCTATGGCGTTCTTCCCCCGCGCGTTCGCGCCCGTACTCGTCCTCGCCCTCGCATCGGCGACCATCGCCCAGGTCAGGGCGCCCGCCGCCCCCGCCGCGACGACCACCGGCGCCGCGGTAAAGGTCGATCCGACGCCGTGGCTCTACAAGGGCAGCGACCTCGCGCACGATCCCGCCTGGGTGTTCGGCACTTTGCCCAACGGCCTGCGCTATGCGGTGCGCAAGAACGGCGTCCCGCCGGGGCAGGTGTCGATCCGCGTCCGCATCGACGCGGGCTCGCTGTACGAAAAGGACAGCGAGCGCGGCTATGCGCATTTCATCGAGCATCTCTCGTTCCGCGGATCGGAATATGTCCCCGACGGCGAGGCGAAGCGGGTGTGGCAGCGGTTCGGCGCGACCTTCGGCTCGGACAGCAACGCCTCGACCACGCCGACGCAGACGCTCTACAAGCTCGACCTGCCCTCGGCGACCGACCAGACCGTCGACGAGAGCCTGAAGATCCTGTCGGGGATGATGGCCGCGCCGGCGCTGACCGACGCCGCGGTGTCGGCGGAGCGGCCGATCGTGCTCGCCGAGCGGCGCGAACAGCCCGGCCCGCAGGTCAAGCTGCAGGACGCGATGAACCGGCTGTTCTTCGCCGGCCAGCCGCTCGCCGACCGTTCGCCGATCGGCACGGTCGAGACGCTCGACGCGGCGAACGGCGCGAGCATCAAGGCGTTCCACGATCGCTGGTACCGCCCCGAGCGGGCGGTGGTGATCATCTCGGGCGACATGGATGCCGCGACGCTCGGCCAGATGGTGACGCGCCATTTCGCCGGCTGGAAGGGCAATGGCCCCAATCCCGCCGACCCCGATTTCGGCAAGCCCGACCCCGGCAAGCCGACCTCGGCGACAATGGTCGAACCCGGTCTGCCGCCGCTGGTGACGATGGGGGTGGTGCGCCCCTGGCATTACAATGACGATACCAAGATCTTCAACCAGAAGCGGATGGTCGACACGATCGCCGCCAAGGTGATCAGCCGCCGGCTGGAACGGCGCGCGCGGGCGGGGGCGAGCTTCGTGCAGGCGGGCGTCGACCTCGACGACCGCTCGCGCTCGGCGAACATGACGTCGGTGCTGATCCTGCCGGTCGGCGACCAGTGGGAACAGGCGCTGAAGGACGTGCGCGCGGTGATCGCCGATGCGCAGAACAGCGCGCCGACGCAGGCCGAGATCGACCGCGAATATGCCGATTACGAGGTCGCGATCCGCAACAGCGTCGAGACCGCGCGGGTCGAGGCGAGCGCCAAACAGGCCGACGACATGGCCGGCGCGCTCGACATCCGCGAGACGGTGACCGCGCCCGAGAACAGCTATGCGATCCTGACCGAGGCCAAGCAGAAGGGGATGTTCAACCCCGCCGCGGTGCTCGCCTCGTCCAAGAAGCTGTTCGAGGGCGATGCCACCCGCGCGCTGGTCAACACGCGCACCGCGGAGAAGGGGACGGCGGAGAAGCTCGCCGCCGCGCTCAAGGCGGACGTGTCGACGCTGACGATCAAGCGCGCCAGCCAGGCGGCGGTCGACTTCACCAAATTGCCCGCGCTGGGCGCGGCCGGCACGGTCGCGTCGCGCGAGCCGCTCGTCGGATTGCCGGCGGAAAAGGTGGTGTTCGCCAATGGCGTGCGCATGCTGGTGTTCGCCAACCCCGACGATACCGGCCGCGTGTTCGTGCGGGTGCGCTTCGGCAACGGCTATAATGCGCTGCCCGCCAACCGGCCGAGCCCGGCCTGGGCGGGCGATCTCGCGCTGATGGAGAGCGGCATCGGCACGCTGGGGCAGGACGATCTCGACCAGCTCACCGCGGGGCGGCAGCTCGGCCTCGATTTCGGCATCGACGAGGACACCTTCTCGATCGCCGCGCTGAGCAGCCCCAAGGATTATGCCGACGAACTGACGCTGATCGCCGCCAAGCTCGCGCATCCGCGCTGGGACCCGGCACCGGTGACGCGCGCCAAATCGGCGGCGCTGACCGCGATCCCCGGTTACGATTCGTCGGCGGACGGCGTGTTGTCGCGCGATCTCGAAGGATTGCTGCATGCCGGCGATCCGCGCTGGGCGACGCCCGACGCCAAGGCGGTCGACGCGCTGACCCCCAAGGCGTTCCAGGCGTTCTGGTCGCCGCTGCTCGCCAGCGGCCCGATCGAGGTCGACGTGTTCGGCGACGTCAAGGCCGACGAGGCGATCGCCGCGGTCGCCAAGAGCCTCGGCGCGATCCCGCCGCGCACCGCGCCCGCCGCGGCGGCCCCGCCGGTGCGCTTCCCCGCGCATGTCGCGACGCCGGTGCTGCGCTACCACAACGGCCCCGACAATCAGGCGAGCGCGGTGATCGCCTGGCCGACCGGCGCCGGGGTCGCCGACATCGCCGAAGCACGCCGCCTCGACGTGCTGGCGCAGGTGTTCAGCGACCGGTTGTTCGAGCGGATGCGGCAGGCGGCGGGGGCGAGCTACAGCCCTGGCGTCGCGAGCAACTGGCCCAAGGGGCTGCCCGGCGGCGGCCGCCTGATGGCGGTGAGCCAGGTCGCACCGGCCAATGTCGCGCTGTTCTTCCGCCTGTCGCGCGAGATCGCGGCGGATCTGGCGAAGACTCCGGTCAGCGCCGACGAACTCGCGCGCGTGAAGGGGCCGTTGCAGCAGGTCTATGCGCGCGCCGCGACGAGCAGCCTGTTCTGGCTGCGCGAGCTGTCGGGCGGGGCGTATGACGACCGCCGGCTGGAGGCGACGCGCCGCCTGGGCCGCGACTTCGGCGACGTGACGCCCGAGGTGCTGCAGGCGACCGCGGCGAAATATCTGGTGCCGGCAAAGGACTGGACGCTGGCGGTGCTGCCGCGAAAGGGGAAGTGATGGAAGTCCTCCCCCGTATGGGGGAGGTGGCGCGGCGAAGGCGTGACGGAGGGGGGGCAGGGTGGAGCTGGGTGGCTCTAAACGGAACCGGGAACAGGCGAGGGCGCTCCGCCGCCGGTTGACGTTGCCCGAAGTCCTGTTGTGGCGGGAGCTGCGGGGATTGCCGGTGCGGTTTCGCAAACAGGCGCCCGCTGATCCGTATGTGCTCGACTTCTACTGCGCCAAGGCGAAGCTGGTGATCGAGGTGGATGGTGAGGCGCATGATCGTGGCGACCGGCCGGAACGTGATGCGAGCCGCGACGCATGGTTGGCTGAGCGGGGGATCAGGACGCTGCGGATACCGGCGCGGGATGTATTGAAAGACCTCGATGCGGTGATCCGGCTCATCCTCGCGGAGTTGGCCGCTCGTGGAAACGCCCCCTCCACCACCCGCTGACGCGGGCGGTCCCCCTCCCCCGCTAAAGCGAGGGAGGACTTGAGACCGTCTATTCCTCCCCCGCCAGGGGGAGGTGGCGCGCCGAAGGCGTGACGGAGGGGGAGGACAGGGTGGGAGCCGCGCCTGTGTCACCTCACCCCCGATACATTGCGTCCAGCCGGTCGCCGTGGACGGTGCGGATCACGTTGCGGCGGATCTTGAGGCTTGGCGTCACTGGCGCGCGACGTGTTGAAAGACCTCGATGCGGTGATGCGGCTCATCCTCGCGGAGCTCGCCGCCCGTGGAAACGCCCCCTCCACCACCCGGCTGCGCCGGGCGGTCCCCCTCCCCCGCTAAAGCGAGGGAGGACTTTTATATTCCTCCCCCGCCAGGGGGAGGTGGCAGCGCGAAGCGCTGACGGAGGGGGAGGACAGGGTGGGAGCCGCGCGACCCTGCCACCTCACCCCCGATACAGTGCGTCCAGACGCTCGCCGTAGACGGTGCGGATGACGTGGCGGCGGATCTTGAGGCTTGGCGTCAGTTGCTCGTTCTCGATGCCGAACGGCTCGTCCGCCAGCACGAAGCGGCGGATGCGTTCGGTGACCGACAGGTCCTTGTTCACCCGCTCCACCGCATGGCCGATCGCGGTGCGATATTCGCTGTTCTCGGCCAGCCGCTCGAACTTGCAGGCGGTGCCGTTGGCGGCGCACCATTCCTGGGTCCATTCGGGGTCGGGGACGATCAGCGCGACCATATAAGGCCGCCGGTCGCCGGCGATCATCGCCTGCACGATCTCCGGCTGCAGCGTCAGCATCCCCTCGACCTTCTGCGGCGCGACATTGTCGCCCTTGTCGTTGATGATGAGGTCCTTCTTGCGGTCGGTGATCGCGATCCGGCCCGCCGCATCGATCTCGCCGATGTCGCCGGTGTGCAGCCAGCCGTCCTTGAGCACGCGCGCGGTTTCCGCCTCGTTGCGCCAATAGCCGTGCATCACCAGCTCGCCGCGCACCAGGATCTCGCCGTCCTCGGCGATGCGCACCTCGGTATCGACCAGCGGCGGGCCGACCGAATCCATGCGGATGCCCGCGCTCGGCCGGTTGCACGAGATCACCGGCGCCGCCTCGGTCTGGCCATAGCCTTGCAGGAAGGTGACGCCGAGCGACTGGAAGAACAGCCCGACCTCCGGGTTGAGCGGCGCGCCGCCCGACACCATCGCCTTCATCCGGCCGCCGAACTTCTTTGCGATCTTCGGCTTGAACAGGGTGCGCACCAGCAATTGCGCGGGCCGGTCGGTGAGGCGCAGCGTGCCCGCATTCGCCTTCGCGCCGACGTCGAGCGCCTTCGCCAGCAGATAGGCGGACATGCCGCCCTGTTTCTCGATCGCCTTGCTGATCCGCGTGCGCAGCACCTCGAACAAGCGCGGCACGACGAACATGATCGTCGGGCGCACCTCCTCGATATTGGCGGCGAGCTTGTCGAGCCCCTCGGCATAATAGATCTGGCCGCCGAGCGAGACCGGCAGATGCTGGCCGCCGGTATGTTCATAGGCGTGGCTGAGCGGCAGGAACGACAGGAACACCTCGTCCCCCGCGCCGAAATCCTCGGCGATGACCGTCGCGCAGCCGTTGCAATTGTGCAGGATCGCGCCGTGATGCTGCATCACCCCGCGCGGCGCGCCGCCGGTGCCGCTGGTGTAGATGATGCAGGCGAGGTCGCCGCGCTGGAAGGTCGCCGCCGCCGCGGCGACCGCGGGGTCGGTCGGATGGTCGGCGATCAGCGCGTGCCAGTCGTGGAAGTCGACGCTGGCCGAGGGCGCGCGCATCGGATCGATGCCGATGACGATCTGCCCCTGGTTGGAGCGCAGCACCGCGGTGAGCACGGTGCGCGCCAGCTTGTCGGTCGAGACGATGATCCCGCACGCGCCCGAATCGGCGATGATGTGCGCGTGGTCGCGTTCGGTATTGGTGATGTAGGCGGGGACGGTGACGCAGCCCGCCGCCATGATCGCGAGGTCGCTGATACACCATTCGGGGCGGTTCTCGCTGACCAGCATCACCCGGTCGCCCGGCTTCATGCCGATCGCCTTCAGCCCGGCGGCGAGGCTCGCCACCTGTCGCGCCGCTTCGGCCCAGCTCGTCGCGACCCATCGGCCGTCGCGCTTCGCCCACAGGAAGGGGGCGTCGCCGCGGTCCTTCGCCCGCGCGAAGAACATCGTGACGAGATTGGGAAAACGCTCGAGGGCCATGGTCTCTCCTGTCGCGGCCGGACTCACCGGCCCGCCGTCGTCGTCATTCCGAAGGGCGATTGGCGACCGGCGCCATGCGGGTGGGGTCGCTGACGCTGCCGTCCTCGCCGATCGCGACGCCCTCGCTGCGCGGATCGGCGGCGCCGACCCAGCGGCCCCGTTTCCATTCGATCGCATTCGCCTTGAGCCCGAGCGGCGCGACCTGCGTGCGCTCGCCCAAGGCGGCGAGCGCGGGTTGCAGCGCGGCGGCGGCGGTGCCGGTCTCCAGCGTCGCGACCGGGCCGGGGGCGTAGACGAGGCCGAGCGCGATCGCGTCCTGCGCCGAGAGGTTCCAGTCGAGCACGCCGACCAGCGCCTTGGCGATCTGCGCGATGATCGTCGATCCGCCCGCCGCGCCGACCGCCAGACGGACCTTGCCGCTGGCATCGTAGACGATCGTCGGCGCCATCGAGCTGCGCGGCCGCTTGCCGCCCTCGACGCGGTTGGCGACGAGATAGCCCGCATCCACCGGCACGATGTCGAAGTCGGTCAGTTCGTTGTTGAGCACGGTTCCGTCGACGACCAGCCCCGAGCCGAACGGCCCCTCGACCGTCGTCGTCACCTCGACGACGTTGCCGGCGCGGTCGGCGACGGCGAGGTCGGTGGTGCCGGCGACCTCGCTGACCGGCGCGGGGGTGCGCGCGGGCGCGCCGCGCGGCGTGCCGGCGGCGACGCTCGCCATCGTCCGGTCGGGCGCGATCAGTGCGGAGCGCGTGGCGAGATAGGCGGGGTCGAGCAGGCCGTCGACCGGTACGCGGACGTAATCGGGGTCGCCGACGTAGAGGTTGCGATCGGCATAAGCGAGGCGCGAGCTTTCGGCGAACAGATGCCAGGCGACGGGCGAATCCTTGCCCAGTTTCGCCATATCGAAGCGTTCGAGCTGCTTGAGGATCATCAGCACGGTTATCCCGCCCGACGACGGCGGCCCCATGCCGCAGATCCGGTACGTCCGGTAGGGCACGCACACTTCGGGGCGCGGCTTGGCATCGTAGGTCGCCAGATCGCCGGCGGTCATCTTCGACGGATTGCGCGCGGCGCCGTTGACGGTCGCGACGAGCTTCGCCGCCTGCGGACCGACGTAGAAGCTGTCGGGACCCTGTCTCGCGATCCGCTGGAGCAGCGCCGCCTGCGCGGGGTTGCGGACGATGCCGTCGGCGGGGACGGTGAACAACGTGCGCGCCGCCGGCGTCAGATAGGCGCCGTAGGATGCGATCGAATGGCGGAACCGCGGCGTCGCCTGGAAGCCGTCGCGCGCCAGCCGGATCGCCGGTGCGAACAAGCGCGCCCACGGCAGCTTGCCCGACTGGCGATGCGCCAGCGCCATGCCGCGCAGCGCGCCGGGCACGCCGACGCTGCGCCCGCCCGGTACCGCCTCGTCGTGGCTCATGGCAACGCCGTCCGCGCCGTAGAACCAGCGCGGCGTCGCGGCCGCGGGGGCGGCCTCGCGCGCGTCGATCGTGGTGACCTTGCCGGTCCTGGCGGCATGGCTGACCCAGAAGCTGCCGCCGCCGATGCCGGAACTCTGCGGCTCGACGACGTTGAGCGCGAGCATCGTCGCGATCGCCGCATCGGTGGCGCTGCCGCCCGCTTTCAGGATCTCGACGCCCGCCGCCGCGGCGCGCGGATCGGCGGCGCTGACCATCCCGGGCGCCTGGGGTGACGGAGCTTTGGCCAGCGCCGGGGCACTGACGGCGGCGAGGGCGAGCGCGAGTCCGGTCTTCATCGCCGCAAAGCCTAACGGCTGGTCCGCCGAGGGCAAGCCGTTACGCCACGGCGGCGGCGGCGATGTCGGCGAAACCGTCGCGGACGAGGCAGGCGTCGAGTTCGGCGAGGATGCGGCGGGCGAGGCCCGGCCCTTCGTAGACCAAGGCCGAATAGAGCTGCACGACGCGCGCGCCGGCACGGATCCGCGCATAGGCCTCGGCGCCGCTGTCGATGCCGCCCGCGGCGATCAGCGCGATTCCGCCGCCGGTGGCGCTGCGCAGGTCGGCGAGGCGCTGCCGGGCGAGCGTGGCGAGCGGCGCCCCCGACAGGCCGCCGGCCTCGCCGGCGTGCCGGCCACGCAGCGGCGGACGCGAGATCGTCGTATTGCCCATGATGATCGCGTCGAGCCCGTGGCCGATCGCAGCGCGGGCGATGCCGTCGATCGCCGCGGCGTCGAGATCGGGGGCGATCTTGAGGAACAGCGGCGTCGTGCCACGCGCCGCGGTGCAGGCGGCGAGCAACGCGTCGAGCGCCGCACCGTGCTGGAGATCGCGCAGGCCGGGGGTGTTGGGCGAGGAGATGTTGATCGTGACGTAATCGGCGATCGGCGCCGCGGCGGAGACGCCGGCGACATAATCGGCGACGCGGTCGGTCGCGTCCTTGTTGGCGCCGACGTTGATGCCCAGGCGGCCGGTGCAGCGCTGCGCGGTCCGCGCGCGGGCGAGCCCGGCGGCGAGGCCGCCGTTGTTGAAGCCCATCCGGTTGATCACCGCGCGATCGGCGACCAGCCGGAACAGGCGCGGCTTCGGATTGCCCGGCTGGGGCAGGGGGGTGAGCGTGCCGATCTCGACCGCGCCGAAGCCGAGCCCGAACAGCCCCTCGATCGCCACGCCGTCCTTGTCGAGCCCCGCCGCGACGCCGAGCGGATTGGCGAAGGCGAGGCCGCCGATGCGGGTGGCGAGCCGCGGATTGGTCTTGGCGGCGGGGGCGGGGAGTTTCGCGCGCATCGCCAGCGCCTTGAGCGTGAGCGCGTGCGCGCGCTCGGCATCGAGGGCGAAGAGCAAGGGGCGGAGGGCGTAAGACATGGGGTGGCCCATCGCACCGGTGCGGGCGAACGTCAAAATTCCTCCCTCGCTTTAGCGGGGGAGGGGGACCGCGGCCGAAGGCCGTGGTGGAGGGGGCGTTGCCGCATACGGCGACCTTCGCCGTATCCTCCCCCTCCGTCACCGCTACGCGGCGCCACCTCCCCCTGGCGGGGGAGGAGTTTGGAGGCGCCTCATCGTCCTGCCACCGTCGCCGCTTGACCGCAGCGCACAAAACCCTATCTCGCAATCGGATCGAATTGATCCGATTTGCGAAACGCTCGCAACAACACGACCGGAGCCGATGCGACTTTCCAGCCTTGCCGATTATGCGGTCGTAATGATGTCGGCCGCCGCGCGCCATTGCGGCGGCGCGGCGCGGCTCAATGCGACGCTGCTCGCCGAGGAGACCGGTGTGCCGCTGCCGACCGCGCAGAAGCTGGTCAGCCGGTTGTCGAGCGCCGGCCTGATCGAGAGCACGCGCGGCACCGGCGGCGGTTTCCGCCTCGCGCGCCCCGCGGCGGCGATCAGCCTCGCCGATATCATCGAGGCGGTCGAAGGGCCGATCCAGATGACCTCCTGCGTCGAGGGCAGTCGCCACGAATGCGGGCTGGAGGGCAATTGCCTCGTCCGGCCGCATTGGGGGATCGTCAACGAGGCGGTGCGCGGTGCGCTCGCCGGCGTCTCGCTCGCCCGACTGTCGCGCGCGCCCATCCACGATTCGATTTCCAGCCCCATTCCCGTCCTTGCGGGCGAACAGGTGTAACCATGGCGACCAAGAACGCAGAGGCCTATGCGGCCGTCTCCAAGACCTACGAATGGGGCTTTTCGTCCGATATCGAACAGGACTTCGCGCCCAAGGGGCTGAGCGAGGACACGGTTCGCTATATCAGCGCCAAGAAGAACGAGCCCGAATGGATGCTCGACTGGCGGCTGAAGGCGTTCCGCCTGTGGCAGACGATGGCGGCGCCGGATTGGGCGAAGCTCAACGTGCCCCCGATCGACTATCAGGACGCATATTATTACGCCGAGCCCAAGGCGAAGCCCAAATTGGGGTCGCTGGACGAGGTCGATCCCGAGATCCTGCGCGTCTACGAGAAGCTCGGCATTCCCATCGCCGAGCAGAAGATGCTCGCCGGGGTCGAGGATCTCGACGCCGAGGGCAATCCCAAGCGCCGCGTCGCGGTGGATGCGGTGTTCGACAGCGTGTCGGTCGCCACCACCTTCCGCAAGGAGCTGGAGGCCGCGGGCGTCATCTTCCGCTCGATCAGCGAGGCGATCCGCGAATATCCCGATCTCGTCCGCAAATGGCTGGGCAAGGTCGTGCCGCAGCGCGACAATTACTTCGCGACGCTCAATTCGGCGGTCTTTTCGGACGGCACCTTCGTCTACATTCCCGAGGGCGTGCGCTGCCCGATGGAGCTGTCGACCTATTTCCGGATCAATGCCGAGAATACCGGGCAGTTCGAGCGGACGCTGATCGTCGCCGACAAGGGGAGCTACGTCTCCTATCTCGAAGGCTGCACCGCGCCGATGCGCGACGAGAACCAGCTCCACGCCGCGGTGGTCGAGCTGGTCGCGCTCGACGATGCCGAGATCAAATATTCGACCGTGCAGAATTGGTATCCCGGCGACGAGAATGGCGTCGGCGGCATCTACAATTTCGTCACCAAGCGCGCGCTCTGTCAGGGCAGGAACAGCAAGGTGTCGTGGACGCAGGTCGAGACCGGTTCGGCGATCACCTGGAAATATCCGAGCTGCGTGCTGGCGGGCGAGAACAGCGTCGGCGAATTCTATTCGGTCGCGGTGACCAACAACCGCCAGCAGGCCGATACCGGCACCAAGATGATCCACCTGGGCAAGGGATCGCGCTCGACGATCGTGTCGAAGGGGATTTCGGCGGGCCGCTCGGACAATACCTATCGCGGGCTGGTGCGCGTCGGGCCGACCGCCGAGAACGTCCGCAACTTCACGCAGTGCGATTCGCTGCTGCTCGGCGACCAATGCGGTGCGCATACCGTGCCGTATATCGAGGTGAAGAACCCCTCGGCGCAGATCGAGCATGAGGCGACGACCTCGAAGATCAGCGAGGACCAGCTCTTCTACGCGATGAGCCGCGGGCTCGATCAGGAGGCGGCGGTGGCGCTGATCGTCAACGGCTTCGCGCGCGAGGTGCTGCAGCAATTGCCGATGGAGTTCGCCGTCGAGGCGCAGAAGCTGCTCGGGATCAGCCTCGAAGGCTCGGTAGGGTAAGATTGGGTGAGGGATGCGGGTGACGGTCTCGGTGAGACTTCCCCCTCCCCCAAACCCCTCCCCTGAAGGGGAGGGGCTTAAGGAAGAAGATCAGAACGATGCTCAAGATTGAAAACCTCCATGCCGAGATCGACGGCAAGCCGATCCTCAAGGGCCTGACCCTCGAGGTGAACGCCGGCGAGATCCATGCGATCATGGGGCCCAACGGCGCGGGCAAGTCGACGCTCGGCTATGTCCTCGGCGGCCGCCCCGGCTATGAGGTGACCGAAGGGTCGATCACCTTCGACGGGCAGGATCTGCTGGAGCTTGCTCCCAACGAGCGTGCCGCGGCGGGTGTGTTCCTCGGATTTCAATATCCGGTCGAGATCCCTGGCGTCAGCAACGTCCAGTTCCTGCGCGAGGCTTTGAACGCGCAACGCGGCGTGCGCGGCGAGAAGTCGCTGTCGGGCGCCGAATTCCTCAAGCTCGCGCGCGAAGAAGCGCGCAAGCTCGACATGGATGCCGAGATGCTCAAGCGCCCGGTCAACGTCGGCTTCTCGGGCGGCGAGAAGAAGCGCAACGAAATGGTCCAGATGGGCGTCGTGAACCCCAAGTTCGCGATCCTCGACGAGACGGACAGCGGCCTCGACATCGACGCGCTGCGCATCGTCGGCGACGGGATCAACCGCATCATGCGCGCGCCCGACAAGGCGGTGCTGTTGATTACCCATTACCAGCGGCTGCTCGATTACGTGCGGCCGGACGTCGTCCATGTGCTCGCCGACGGGCGTATCGTCCGCACCGGCGGTGCGGAGCTTGCGCACGAGCTGGAGCGCGAGGGCTATGCGGGGGTGACGGCGTGATTTTCGTTCACGCGAAGGCGCGAAGGCGCGAAGAGGGCGTGTCGCTTGGCATGCCGTCGGGTGTCCTCGATTCGGTTTTTGTTCGCGCGGAGGCGCGGAGGCGCGGAGATTGCGTTGTCGGGGCGATCCTGCCGGTCGCTTTCGCGGGCGCCCTAAATTCCTCCCTCGCGCAGCGGGGGAGGGGGACCGCGCCCGCAGGGCGTGGTGGAGGGGGCGTTTCCGCATACGCCGAGCTTACCGTATCCTCCCCCTCCGTCAGGCCTTCGGCCTGCCACAGTGTCGGGTCGCACATGCCCCCGGCATGTGCTTGGATTGCCGGGGGCAATCCAACCCGACACTCCCTGGCGGGGGAGGAATTGGGGATGCTTCGCGTCTTCGCGCCTTCGCGTGACATCATTCAGCGAGCCGCCGCATGACCGCCGTTCTCGAATTGCCCACCGCGCGCGAGGAAGCGTTCCGCTGGGCCGACATGCCCGCGTTGCAGGCCGCCCGCGCGCTGACGCCGCAGTCGGCGGCGGTGCCCGCGGCGATCCTGCCCGACGCGGCGCGACTGGTGTTCGTCGGCGGCTGTCTCGATCGTGATGCCAGCCGCCCCGGCGATCTCGCCATCACCGCGCAAACCGTCGGCAGCGACCACCCGCTCGGCCGCTATGCCTCGGGCGACGGCCACCGGATCACGCTCGCGCCGCGGACCGTCACCATGATCGAGATCGCCCGCGTCAATGCCGGCGAGGACAGCCAGACGCCGCTCGTCATCACGCTCGGCGAGGATGCCGTGTTGACGCTGGTCGAGAGCTTCACCGGCGCCGGCTGGACCAACACGCTGACCCGGTTCGAGCTGGGGCAGGGCGCGCGGGTGATGCGCGCCGTCCGCATCGTGCAGGACGCCGGCTTCGTCTCGACCCGCGACGAGGTGACGCTATCCGGGGCCGCCAGCTTCGTCTCGGTCGCGCTCGGCGCCACTGCGGCGGGGACGCGGCTCGACGCGGCGCTGACGCTGAACGGCGACGGCGCCTATGCCGAGCTTGGCGGTGCGCTGCTCACCCGCGACGATCAGCGGCAGGAATGCGCGGTGCGCGTCCGCCATGCCAAGCCCAACGGCCAGTCGCACCAGCTTTGGCGCGCGGTCGCGGCGGATCGCTCGACGGTCAGCCTCGCCGCCGCGGTCGAGGTGGCGCGCGATGCGCAGAAGACCGACGGCGAACAATCGCTGCGCGGCCTGCTGCTCCAGCGTACCGCGACGGTGAACCTCAAGCCCGAGCTGGAGATCTTCGCCGACGACGTGAAGTGCGCGCACGGCGCGACGGTCGGCGAACTCGACGCGCGCGCGCTCTTCTACATGCAGAGCCGCGGCATCCCCGCGGCCCGCGCCAAGGCGTTGCTGACGCGAGCGTTCGTCGCGGATGCGATCGACCGGATCGCGGACGAGACGGTGCGCGAGGTGTTCGCGGCGGATGCCGACGCGTGGCTGGAGCGGACGTCATGAGCGAATCCCCCCTCGATCGCGTCGCCGATTTTCCGGCGATCCCGGCGGGCTGGGCCTATCTCGACACCGCCGCGACCGCGCAGAAGCCGCAGGTCGTGATCGACGCGATCGCGCGCGCCTATGGCGAGACCTATGCGACCGTGCATCGCGGCGTCTATCAGCGGTCGGCCGACATGACCGTCGCCTATGAGGCGGCGCGCGCCAAGGTCGCGCGGTTCATCGGCGCGACCACGTCCGACGAGATCGTCTTCGTCCGCGGCGCGACCGAGGGGATCAACCTCGTCGCGCAATGCTGGGCGGCGACGCAGCTCAAGGCGGGCGACCGCATCCTGCTGTCGATGCTGGAGCATCACAGCAATATCGTGCCGTGGCAGATGGCCGCCGAGCGCGTCGGCGCGGCGATCGACGTGTTGCCGCTCACCGCCGACCAGCGCATCGACCTCGATGCGATGGAGCGGATGCTGACCCCGCAGCACCAATTGGTCGCGCTCGCGCACGTCTCGAACGTGCTCGGCTCGGTGCTCGATGCGAAGCGCGCGACCGATCTGGCGCATGGCGTGGGCGCGAAGATCCTGCTCGACGGCTGTCAGGCGGTGCCGCGGATCGCGGTGGACGTCGCGGCGATCGGCTGCGACTTCTACGTCTTCTCCGGCCACAAGCTTTATGGCCCGACCGGGATCGGCGTGCTCTGGGGCCGCGGCGACCTGCTGTCGCAGATGCCGCCCTATCAGGGCGGTGGTTCGATGATCGACCGCGTCACCTTCGCGCGCACCACGTATGCGCCGCCGCCGGGGCGGTTCGAGGCGGGGACGCCGCATATCGTCGGCGCGCTCGGCCTCGCCGCGGCGATCGATTATGTCGAGGGGATCGGGCTCGATCGCATCCACGCGCATGAAACCGCGCTGGTCCGCGATGCCCGTGCGGCGCTGGGCTCGCTCAACTCGGTCCGCCTGTTCGGGCCGGAGGACAGCGCCGGCATCGTCAGTTTCGCGGTCGAGGGGGTGCATCCGCACGACGTTGGCACCATCTTGGACGAGGGCCGGGTGGCGATCCGCGCCGGCCATCATTGCGCACAGCCGCTGATGGAGGTGCTGGGCGTCGACGCGACTGCGCGGGCGAGCTTCGCGGTCTACAACGGTCCGCAGGACATCGAGGCGCTGGTCAAGGGCGTCGAACGCGTAACTCGTATTTTTGGGTAGGGATTTTCGGATGAGCGATGCGATCCGTATCGAGGAAGTGGAGGCGGTGACGCCGGCGCCGCGCGCGCGTGTCGAGGACGTGGCGGACACTGCGCCGCGCGAACGCGATTACCTCACCGGCTTTCTCCAGCAGCAGCCGCAGGGCGATGCGCCGGGCGAGCCGGGCGGCGCGCTGTACGAGGCGGTGATCGACGCGCTCAAGGAGATCTACGATCCGGAGATCCCGGTGAACATCTACGATCTCGGCCTGATCTACGGCGTCGAGGTCGCGGACAACGGTCAGGCGGTGGTGACGATGACGCTCACCACGCCGCATTGCCCGGTCGCCGAATCGATGCCCGCCGAGGTCGAGATGCGCGTCGCCGCGGTGCCGGGGATCGCCTTCGCCGACGTCAATCTGGTCTGGGACCCGCCATGGGATCCGCAGAAGATGTCGGACGACGCCAAGCTCGAACTGGGGATGCTGTAATGGCCACGATCCTGCGCCAGCGGCCCGCGCCGCTGATCCTCACCGCCAACGCCGACGCGCGCATCGCTGACCTGATGGCGCGCGCGCCGGACGGGGCGATCGGGGTCAAGCTCTCGACGCCGCGGCGCGGCTGTTCGGGGCTCGCCTATTCGGTCGACTACGTCACCGAGGCCAAGCCGTTCGACGAGCGGATCGAGACGCCCGGCGGCACGTTGTTCGTCGACGGCGGGTCGATCCTGTATCTGGTCGGCTCGACGATGGACTGGGTCGAGGACGATTTCACCGCGGGCTTCGTGTTCAACAACCCCAATGCCAAGGGCGCCTGCGGCTGCGGGGAAAGCTTCACGGTCTGACCCGATCAGCTCCTCCCTCGCGCCGCGGGGAAGGAGCCGGCGGGGTCTACAGATCCCGCCCGTAGATGTTGTAGACCTTGTTGACGCGGCTATCGATCGTCTCGGCGATCGAGCGCATCCCCTGATTGTCGTCGAGGATCCAGCCGATCTCGCCGCGGCTCGCGCCGTAATGCTGGACCGAGGCGACGCGGATATATTCGATCATCATGAAGGCGAGCTGGCTCGCCATCCGCGACGCCTGCAATTCCTTGACGACGCCCATCAGCGGCACGCGCATCGTGCGCACCTTGGGCTTGCGTAACCACAGCAGCAGCTTGGCCCAGCCGAACGGCAGCAGCGACCCGTTGAGCGGCTTCAGCGGCTCGTTGAGATCGGGGAGCGTGATCATGAACGCTACCGGCTTGCCGTCGAGCTCGGCGATGCGGATCAGGTCGTTGAACACGATCGGTTTGAGCTTGACGCCGACGTCCTTGATCTCGGGCGGGGTGAGCGGCACGAAGCCCCAATTGTCGCTCCACGCATCGTTGAGGATCGACAGGATGATCGCCGCCTCCTCCTCGAACTTGCGCTTGTCGACCTCGCGGACGACGATGCGGGGATTGTTTTCGCCGGACCGGATGATCCGCTTCACGATCGGCGGGAATTCCTGCGTGATGTCAAGCTCATAGGTGAAGAGCTGCTTGACTTGCTGGTAGCCCGCGCGCTCGATCCAGCCCTGATATTCCGGCTTGGCGTGGCCCATCATGATCGTCGGCGCATGATCGAAGCCCTGGACGAGGAGACCGGGCTCTTCCCATACCGACTGCGAGATCGGACCCAGCGCCCGCGTCATGCCCTGTTCGCGCAGCCAGCCTTCCGCCTTGGCGAGGAGCGTGACGAAGATATCCTCGCGCTCCGCCTCCATCGATCCCCATTGGCCGACGCCCGGCCCGAAGCCCTGATCCGCCGGCATCGTCAGCGCGAGGGTGTCGATGTGGGCGGAGATGCGGCCGACGACGCGGCCGGCTTCGTGCGCCAGGAACAGTTGCACTTTTGCGTGGCTGTACCAGCCGTTCTTTTCCGGGGTGATCAGGCCGAGCGCCTCGCCCTTCAGCGGCGGCACCCAGGCGGGATCGTCCTTGTACAGCCGGAACGGCAGGTCGACGAACGCCTTGCGCTCGCGTTTCGTGGTGACGGGGGTGATCGTCAGGTCGCTCATGTCGGGCCTCCCATTTTGGCCCGCGATCTAGCACGCCGGCGCGACAAGGCGAGTGACGTTTCCGTCATCAGTGATCGATATGTTGCAGCGCCGCAGCGTCGACGGTGCCTGTAAATGCCACGCTACCGCCACTATCTTCATCCAATGGACCAAGCCATGGAACGCTCGCTGACCCTATCCCGCGCCCCCGTCGCCGAGGCCGCCGGGCGCGCGCCGCGTGTGCGCATCGCCGATGACAAGGCGATGCTGCGGGCGGCGGCGGAGGCGACGCGCGACCTGATCGCGCCGCGTCCCGGCATCTATTGGGCCGACCTGATCGGGTCGGTGATGGTCGGCTATGGCGCGCTGGTCGCGGCGGTCACGGTACAGGGGACCGGATGGGTGGTCCTCGCTGCCGTCGTGTCGGCGCTGGCCTTGTATCGCGCGCTGAGCTTTATCCATGAAATCAGTCACATGAAGCATAGTGCCGTGCCCCGCTTCCGCGGTGCGTGGAATGCGCTGGTCGGCGTGCCGATGCTGGTGCCGAGCTTCATGTACGAAGGCGTGCACAACCTCCATCACGCCAAGACGCGCTATGGCACGTCGGAGGATCCCGAATATCTGCCGCTCGCGCTGATGAAGCCGTGGACCCTGCCGGCGTTCGTGGTGATATCTGCGCTGGCGCCGCTCGGCCTGCTGATCCGCTATGCGATCCTGTCGCCGCTGTCGCTGCTGTCGCCCAAGTTCCGCACCATCGTGATGGAGCGTTATTCGGCGCTGGCGATCAATCCGTCGTTCCGCCGCCGCGCACCTGACGGCGAGGCGCGGACGATGTGGGACCGGGTGGAGACCGCGGCAAGCCTGTGGGCGATCGCGGTCGTCGTGCTCACCGCGACGGGCGTCTTCCCGCTGCGGAGCGTCGCGATAGCGCTGGCGATCGGGTCGGGCGTCGCGGTGGTCAATCAGGTCCGCACGCTTGTCGCGCATCTGTGGGAGAATGACGGCGAGCCGATGTCGGTGACCGCGCAATATCTCGATTCGGTCAACGTGCCGCCGCCCGCGCTGTTGCCGGCGTTGTGGGCGCCGGTCGGGCTGCGCTATCACGCGCTCCACCACCTGCTGCCGAGCCTGCCCTATCACGCGCTCGGCGAGGCGCATCGCCGGATCACCGCGGCGGTCGAGCACGGTTCGCCCTATCACAAGGCGAGCTATGCCGGTCTGCCGGGATTGGTGAACAAGATCGTCCGGAGCACGTTCCAACCCCGGTAACCACATGACTGCGCTATAATGGGGCAGGGCGGTTATCGAAGGCGGGGGTCGATAGATGGTCATATGGTCTGGCATCGTCGCCCTGCTCGCCGTTCCCGCCGCAGTGGCTGTCGAAGCCTTGCCGCCGGGTACGGTGACGCTCACCGTGGTGGATGACGGCAAGACCGACGGGCCCGAGGTTCCGGCGATCGCGGAGGCAGTCGGCGACGCGTTCAACACCGCCAATTACCTCGTCCTGCCTGCCACCGGCCCGAGCCGCTATCGCGCGCGGGTCGCGATCGTCCACGAGACGCGCGGTCTGGTCGGAGCGCCGGCCGGGACCAAGGGACCCGCCGCCAGCGTCGCCAATTGGGGGGCTGGCGTGCAGCTGTCGCTGCCGACCCAAAAGCAGGACCTGCGCGCGCTGATCGTGACGCGCATGACGATCACGCTCACCGCGTGGCGCGATGGTCGTACCTTGTGGACGGGCAGCGCGGTGACCGCGCAGGTCGGCGGCACACAGGCCAATGCGCCCGCCGTCGTCGGTGCGAAGCTGGCGGGCGCCTTGGTGTCGCGCATGCCGGCGGTGCTCGAGGGGCCGTTGTCGGTGCCCTGACGGCTGCGTCGGACGGGAAGAAGGTTGGTTCACGCGGAGGCGCGGAGGCGCGGAGATGTTGCGCTCGCCGCGTCAGCGGCTCTCCTACTAAAGCTCGCAATTATAGGACCACGTCCGCCCACGCGACACCTCTCCGCGCCTCCGCGCCTTCGCGTGCAATCATCACGTCACCCGTTGATGCTCCGATTGTCGAAGCTTGGCGCAAGACTCACTTGCCCTTCGACAGGCTCAGGGCGGACGGTCGGGGTGTGGGCAACTGCCACAATCAGCACCGCCAGCGTGCCTATTCCTCGGTGCGGATGAGGACTGCTTCGCCGATCAGCAGGAACAGCAGGAAGGGGGCCCAGGCGGCGAGGAAGGGCGGATAGGCGCCGAGGTTGCCCATCGCGAGCGCGAAATTGTCGGCGACGAAATAGGCGAAGCCGAGCGCCATGCCGATCACCGCACGTACGAACAATTGCCCCGACCGGGCGATGCCGAACGCCGCGACGGCGCCGAGCAGGGGCATCAGCACCGCGGACAGCGGGCTGGAGAATTTGTGCCAGAGTGTGCCTTCGAGCGCCTTGGTCGGCCGGCCGGCGTCGCGCAGGTCGCCGATCGCGGCGTGGAGCGCGGCGAAGTCGAGCCCGTCGGGATTGACCGTGCCGAGCGTGAACTGGTCGGGACGCACGCCCGGCGCGACCTTGACCGTGCCGAGGGTGCTGAGTTTGCCGGTGGCGACGTCGAAGCGCGTCGCCGGGCTGATCGCCCAGCCGTTGCCGGCGTGGCGGCCGCTCGGCGCCTTGATGATCGCGACCAGCTCGCCGCCGGTACGATCGTAGACGGTGACGTTGCCGAGCCGCACCTGTTCGCCGCGCCCGCGCACCTGCTGCACCGCGATCAGATCGTCGCCGTCGCGCACCCAGACGTTGGTCCGGTCGCCGCGGTCGATCGGCAGCGCGCCGTAATCGGCGTCCTTCCACTGGTCGAGCGTCGCGGTGGCGCGGCTGACGATCCGTTCGTTGAAGGCGAAGCTGAGCGCCGCGACGCCGAGGCTGGCGACGAGCAGCGGCGCCAGCACCTGATGCGCCGACAGCCCGCCGGCCTTCAACGCGATGACCTCGCTGTTCTGGTTCATCGTGATGAGCGTCAGGATCGTGCCGAGCAGGACGGAGAAGGGCAGCAGGAAGGCGGCGATCTGCGGCGCGCGCAGCCCGACATATTGCCACACCTGGTCCTGCGTATTGCCGGCATGCGCGAGGATTTGTCCCGATTCGCTGAGCAGATCGAGCGTCTGCAGGATCAGCAGCAGCGCGGCGAGCAGCCCGAAGGTTCGCACCAGGAACATCCGCCCCATGTAGATCGCGACGGTGCGCGACGGGAAGAAGCTGCTCATGCCGCGCGCTCCTTCTTGCGGCCGCGGCCGGGCAGATAGCGGGTGATGAGCTTGGCGAGCTTCGAGAAGGCGCGTTCGAGCGCGCCGATCGGTTGCCCGCCGGGGACATAGGCGATCTGATAATACATCCAGAGGATGATCCCGGCGAAGATGCAGAAGGGAACCCAGAGCGCGATCAGCGGATCGATCCGTCCGAGCTCGCCGATCGAGGCGGCATATTCGTTCACCTTGTGATAGGCGACGATCATCACGATCGCGAGGAACACGCCGAACCCCGAATTGGAGCGTTTGGGCGGCACGCCGAGCGCGATCGCGAGCAGCGGCAACAGGAACATCGTCGCCACCTCGACCAGGCGGAAGTGGAATTCGGAGCGGCTGCTGTCGCGCTGCTCGACGCTTTGCGCGCGATGGCCGAGCCTGGCGAGTTCGGGCAAGGTGAATTCGAGGTTGCGGCCGCCGCGCTGGCGGAAGTTCTCGTAGCGCGGCAGCGGGATCGGCAGATCGTGCGAGGTGAAGGTCAGCACCCGCGGCACGGTGAAATTGGGCGCCTTGTGGACGAGCGTGCCCTTGGTCAGGCGGAAGATGATCGTGTTGGGATCGTCGGTGGCGAGGAACTGGCCCGATTGCGCGGTGACCGAATAGCTGGTGCCCTTGTCGTTGTAATAGACGAAGATGCCGTCGAGCTTGCGGCCCTTGTCATGGCTCTGTTCGATGCGCAGCGTCATGCGGTCGCCGAAATGGGTGAATTCGCCGACCTTGATCGACGCGCCCAGCGCGCCGGTGCGTAGCTCGAAGCGGAGCTGTTCGTAATAATAGCGCGCCTTGGGCTGGACGAAGCCGACGATCGCGATGTTGAGCGCCGCCAGGATCAGCGCGTACATGAACGGCACGCGCAGCATCCGGGTGTAGCTCACCCCGACCGCGCGCAGCACGTCGAGTTCGGAATTGGCGGCGAGCCGGCGGAAGGCGAGCAGGATGCCGAGCAGCAGGCCGATGGGGATGCCCAGGCCGAGATATTCGGGCAGCAGATTGGCGAGCATGCGCCACACGACGCTGACCGGGCCGCCTTCGGTGGCGACGAACACGAACAGGCGCTGGATACGGTCGAGCACCAGCAGCATGGCGGCGATGGTCAGTGTCGAGAACAGCGGCAACGCGATCAGCCGGGCCATGTAGCGGTCGAGGGAAGTCATGCGGTCAGGGGCTCGGGCCGGGGCTGGGGACCGCCGGTATAGGCGCGGGTCGCGGCAACGTCAGCTAAAATTCCCGTGCCTCATTCGGCGGCTATCTGCTGCGGCGGGGCGGGGCGTTCGGTCGCCAGCGCCTTGCCGATCGCGCGTTCCAGGCCGCTCAGGGTAAACGGCTTGCGCAGCACCGGATGGCGGCCGAATTCGCTCGCATTCGCCTCGCCGGCAAAGCCGGTGACGAACAGCACCGCGATATGGGGGTAACGCGGCGCGAGACCGGCGATCATCTCCGGCCCGGTCTGCCCCGGCATCAGCACGTCCGAGATGATGAGGTCGATATCGTCGTGCCCGGCGAGCAGGGCTGGCGCCTTGAGCGGCGCGTCGCAGGCGACGGCGCGATGGCCCAGCTCCTCCAGCGCCATCATCGTCGCGGCGAGCACGCGCGGATCGTCCTCGACGACGAGCACGCGCAGCGCCTCGGCGAGCGGGGCGACGGTGACCGGCGCGGCGACTGCGGCGGGCGCGGCGGCGCCGGCGCTGGTGTCGCGCGGCAGATAGAGCGTGACGGTGGTGCCGCGCCCCGGCGCGGTCTCGATCGCGATGCCGCCGCGCAATTGCCGCACCAGCCCGAAGATCTGGCTGAGGCCGAGGCCGGTGCCCTTGCCCGCCGCCTTGGTGGTGAAGAAGGGTTCGTAGACGCGCTCGAGCACGTCGGGCGTCATGCCGGTGCCGGTATCGGTGACCGCGAGCGTGACATAGTCGCCGGCGCAGCAATCGTCGACATGATCGTCGGCGAGCGTCGCCGCGCCGGTCGCGATGACCAGCCGGCCGCGGCCGTTCATCGCGTCGCGCGCGTTGACCGCGAGGTTGAGCACCGCATTTTCGAGCTGCACGCGATCGGCGTGAACCTGCCAGCCGCGGGCGTCGTCGCGGACGACGACGGTGATCGCATCGCCGAGCGTCCGGTCGATCAGCTCGGACATGCCCGACACCAGGGCCGCCGCGGCGATCGGTTCGGGCTTGAGCGATTCCTCGCGGCTGAAGGCGAGCAGCCGCCGGGTCAGCGCCGCGGCGCGATTGGCGCCGTCGGTCGCACTGTCGAGGTGCCGCGCGACGATCGCCGGGTCATGACCGACCGCGCGCCGCGCCAGTTCGAGCCCGCCGAGGACCACCGCGAGCATATTGTTGAAATCGTGGGCGATGCCGCCGGTGAGCTGGCCGACCGCATCCATCTTCTGGATCTGGCGGACCTTGGCCTCCTGCACGCGCAATTCGTCGGTCGCCTTGGTCACCGCGGCGGCGAGTTCCTCGGCGCGTTCGCGTTCCTCCTCCGCCTCGGCGCGGGCGAGCGCGCGCTCGCCGACCGCGTGCAGCGTGAACCAGCCGAGCACCAGCGCACCGACGACGATCAGCACGCCGAAGATCGCGAGCACCGTCGCGATGCGGCTCGACCGGTCGACGGTGCGCATCGCGTCGGCGGTGCGCTGGTCGAGCAGCGCGCGTTCGCGGCTGATGATCTGGTCGAGCGTGGTATCGATCGCGGTCAGCGTCGGCGACTGGCGCGCCTTGTAATAGCGGGCGAGCGCCTGGCTGTTCTGGCCGTAGGTGGTGCTGAGCGCGGTCAGCGACAGCTCCTCGCCGCGCTGCTCGTAGGCGCCGCGCAGCCGGCGGACGCGGGCGCTCTGCTCCGGCGTGTCCATCGTCAGCCGTTCGAGCCGGCCGAGCTGCGATCCGGCGAGGCGCCACTGGTCGTAATAGAGCTGGCCCAGCTCCTTCTCGGCCTTGCCGCTGATGACGTAGCGGCCGAGCGACGCCTCGGAGCGGGCGATCGTGCCCGATACGGTGCGGGCGAGGATCATCACGTCGTAGCTGTGCGCCTGCGCCTGCAACGCGCGGTCGCGCTGGCGGTTGGCCTCGCCAAGCGTCACGATGAGCGCGACGAGCACCGCCGCGCCGAGCAGACCCATCACGACGAGCGTGATCGTCCGCCAGGTCGCGTCGCCCTCCAGGGTCCCTACGGAGACCGTTTCGGCGTCGTTGCGAGTCACGGTCGCGAGGCTAGTCCGTTTCCCGCCGCGTGGAAAGCCGCCGCGGCGTACGCCGCGGCAGGCTCAGCCGATCGCGCCCACGGCCTGTCCCGCGGCGCGGAACGCCGCCAGCACCGCGTCGAGCTGCGCTTCGCTATGCTCGGCGCACAAAGAGCAGCGCAGCAGGAAGGTGCCGGCGGGGGTCGCCGGCGGGCGCGCCATGTTGACGTAGACGCCGCCGTGCAGCAGCGCCTGCCACATCGTCACCGCCTGTTCCTGATCGTCGAGGATCACCGCGACGATGGCGCTGTCGGGCGCCGCGGTGCCGAGCCGGAAGCCCATCGCCTTGAGGCCGCCGTGCAGCTGGCGGGCGTTGGCCCAGAGCTGCGCGCGCTTGTCGTGCGCGGTCATCAACTTGCGGATCGACGCCGCCGCGGTCGCGACCACCGACGGCGGCAGCGAGGCGGTGAAGATATAGGGACGGCAGGCGAGGCGGATCGCCTCGAACTTCGGATGGTTCGACACGCAGAAGCCGCCGACGGTGCCGACCGATTTCGAGAAGGTGCCGACGACGAAATCGACGTCCGCCTCCAAGCCCTGATCCTCGTACACGCCGCGGCCGTTGGGGCCGTAGAAGCCCATCGAATGCGCCTCGTCGCTCAGCACCATCGCGTCGTGCTTCTTGGCGACCGCGACCATCTCGCGCAGCGGCGCGACGTCGCCGAGCATCGAATAGACGCCCTCGAGCACGACGAGCTTGCCCGCCTCCTTGGGCAGGCGGCCGAGCCGCTTGTCGAGATCCTCGACGCTGTTGTGGCGGAAGCGGACGATCTCGGCATTGCCCTGCTTGCAGCCGTCGTAGATCGAGGCGTGGCTGTCGGCGTCGAGGATGACGTATTCGCCCTTGCCGACCAGCGTCGAGATCATGCCGAGATTGGCCATGTAGCCGGTCGAGAAGACGATCGCGCCGGTCATGTCGTAGAAGTCGCGCAGCGCCTGCTCCGCGTCCATATGGTCGCGGAAGGTGCCGTTGAGCATGCGGCTGCCGTTGGTGCCCGAGCCGAATTGGTCGAGCGCGGCATGGCCGGCGGCGATGACGTCGGGGTCGAACGTCATCCCCATGTAATTGTAGGTACCGAGCAGGATCGTGTCGCGACCGGCGATCACCGCCTCGGTCGGGCTGTTCACCCGGTCCATCACGATCGCGAAGGGATCGGTGACGCCGGTGTCGATCAGCGCCTTGCGTTCGGCGATCAGGGGATCGAACTTGCTCATGAGGTCGCGCCCGGACACATTGGCAGGCGCGACCGGGGCGGGATCGAGGTCGAGCGTTTCGGACTGCAGGCCGGTCTCGGTCATGACTCGCCCTTCAGCTTGGCGACGGCATCGGCGAGCTGGCCGATCGTCTCGATTTCCGCCTGCATGTTCATTGTGATGATGATCTCGAACTCGTCCTCGATCGCGGCGACGAAGTCCATGACGGTGAGGCTGTCCCACTCCAGATCGCCCTGGAAGGTGGTCGCCTCGGTCAGCGCGACGCCTTTCTTGTTGAAGGGTTCGATCTGGGCCTTGATCGTGTCGAAGATCTGGGTGCGGTCGGTCATCATTCTTCCTGGATGGCGGCCAAATACGGCAGGGTTGCGGCGCTATAGCAATCCGTTGGCGCGATACCATCGCGCGGTTGCGGCGAGCCCCGCCTCCGGCGAGACGGATGGCGTCCACAGATCGGGCGGGGGGCGCAGCGCGGGGCGGGCGGTCCAGTCGGGATGGGCGAGATAGTTCGCGCGATCGGCGGTGAGCTTGGCGCCCGATCCGCGCAGCATCCTGTCGAGCTTCGCGCCGAGATGGAGGACCGCCTTGGGCAGGTGCAGCGCGAGCACGCGGCGGCGACCGACCGCGCGGGCGATCGCCTGCGCCATGGCAGCGTGGGTGAGGACGTGGCCGTCGTCGACCTCGTAGAGCGCGGGCGGCAAATCGTGAGTCGCGAGCGTCAGCAGCATGCGGGCGAGATCGTCGACCGCGACCAGCGACACCTTGCCCCGCGGCGGCAGCAGCGCGAGGCCAAGCGTCGCCGCGCGGAACAGGTCGCGCATCTCCATGTCGCCGGGGCCGTAGACGCCACTCGGGCGGACGATGCTCCAGGCAAGCGGGCTGGCCCGGACCAGCGATTCGGCTTCGGCTTTCGACCAGCCGTAATTGGACAGCGCGGGTTCGCGCGCTGACAGCGAGGAGACGTGGACGAAACGGCGGACGCCGGCGGCGGTCGCGGCGGCGAGCATCGCGCGCGTGCCGTCGATATTGCCGGCGACGAAGCCGGCGCGGTCGGGCGCGTTCACCACGCCGGCGACATGGACGACCGCGTCGACGCCGCTGGCGAGGGCGATCAGGCCGTCGGGCCGGTCGAGCGCGCCGTCGATCCAGACGACGCCATCGCGTTCGGGCCGTGGTCGGCGGGTGAGCGCGCGGACGTGATGACCGGCGGCGAGGGCCTGATCGAGCAGCGCGCCGCCGACGAACCCCGTCGCGCCGGTGATGGCGAGGGTCGTCATGAAGCGGCTCCTGCGATCGCGCCGGTTACACTCGCGGCCTCTACAAAGGGCGATTCGTGCTCCTGCGAAAGCAGCAGCCCAGGGGTTTCGAAGACGGACAGCGGTCGTCTGCTTGGCCCTGGGTTCCTGCTTTCGCAGGAACACTGGAATGGGCGGTGCGCCGGTCGGCCTCTCGAAGAGGCTGGCGATATCACAGCAGCGCCAGATGGTTGCGGTGGACCAGCGCGGCGCGCGGCGCGTAGCCCAAGATCGCCGCCTGATCCTCCGAGCGCGTGCCGAGCAGTCGTAGCGCCTCGTCCGCCGCATATTCCGACAGGCCGCGCGCGATCGTGCCGTCCGGCCCTTCGATCGTCACCAGGTCGCCGCGGCCGAACGTCCCCTCGACCCGCGTCGCGCCAGCGGCGAGCAGGCTGCCGCCCGCCACCAGCGCGCGTGCCGCACCCGCATCGACGTGGATGCGTCCGCGCGCGGTCAGCCCGCCCGCCAGCCACGCCTTGCGGGCCGGGGCGGCGCGTTCGGCGACGAAGAGCGTATGGCGCTGCGGTCCGGCGAGCGGATGGTCGCGCCGGCCGCTGGCGATCGCGAGATTGGCGCCGGCGCCGGTGGCGATTCGCGCCGCGGCGATCTTCGATACCATTCCACCCGAACCCATGCCCGACGCCGATCCCGCATCGGCCATGCCGGCGACCGCGTCGATCCGCTCGACCCGCGCTATATGCTGCGCATCGGGGTTGGTGTGCGGGTTGGCGTCGTACAGCCCGTCGACATCCGACAGCAGCACGACGCCCTGCGCCCCCGCCGCCTGCGCGACGCGCGCGGCGAGGCGGTCGTTGTCGCCGAAGCGGATTTCCTCGGTGGCGACGCTGTCGTTCTCGTTGATCACCGGCACCACGCCGAGCCCGAGCAGCCGGCCGAGCGTGGCGGCGGCGTTGAGATAGCGGCGGCGGTCCTCGAGATCGTCGAGCGTCACCAGCATCTGCGCGGCGGTGAGGCCGTGGTCGCCGAGCAGCTCCGCCCAGGTCTGGCTGAGCGCGATCTGGCCGGTCGCCGCGGCCGCCTGCGCGTCTTCGAGGCTGGCGCGACCGCCCTTGGCGAGTCCGAGTCGCCGCGCGCCGAGCGCGATCGCGCCCGACGAGACGATCGCGACCTGCTGGCCCTCGCGGGCGCGCGCGGCGATGTCGGCGACGAGCGTCGCGAGCCACGCGCGCCGCACCGCGCCGTCGGGCGCGACGAGCAACGCGGAGCCGACCTTGACGATCAGGCGCGGGCAGGTGGCGGGAGGGAAGAGGGGCATGGGGTGGGGGTCTAGCTTATATTAACCCGGCAAGTCCTCCCTCGCTTTAGCGGGGGAGGGGAACCGCCCGCGTCAGCGGGTGGTGGAGGGGGACGTTTCCGCAAACGCTAAGCTCACCGTATCCGCCCCCTCCGTCACCGCTTCGCGGCGCCACCTCCCCCTGACGGGGGAGGACTTCGACGGTGTTTGCACCATACGACCACGTTCGCCGTATCCTCCCCCTCCGACAGGCCTTCGGCCTGCCACCTCCCCCTGGCGGGGGAGGACTTGAACGGTGTTTACACCGGCGACCAGGTGATCTCGTCTTCGCCCTCGTCGTTGTCGGGGACCGTATCCGGGCCGGGGCCGATCGCCTCGAGCAATTTGTCGAGCACCCAGTCGACGCCGGTGCCCGCCGCGCCCGACAACGGGATCACGTCGGTGCCGCTCTCTTCCGCCAGTTCGGCGGACAGCGCCTCGATCAGTTCGTCGTCGAGCATGTCGATCTTGTTGAGCGCGACGACGTGCGGCTTGTCGACCAGCCCGCCGCCATAGGCCTCCAGCTCCTCGCGGACGATGCGGTAGCTTTCCGCGACGTCGTCGTCATTGGCGTCGACCAAATGCAGCAGCACGCGGCAGCGTTCGATATGGCCGAGGAACCGGTCGCCGATCCCGGCGCCGTCCGCCGCGCCCTCGATCAGGCCGGGGATGTCGGCGACGACGAATTCGCGGGCGTGATGGCGCACCACGCCGAGCTGGGGGCGGGTGGTGGTGAAGGCATATTCGCCGACCTTCGCCTGGGCGTTGGTCACCGCGTTGATGAAGGTCGACTTGCCGGCATTGGGCAGGCCGACGAGGCCGGCGTCGGCGAGCAGCTTGAGCCGCAGCCACACCCACGCCTCCTCATACGGCCAGCCGGTGCCGTGCTGGCGCGGCGCGCGGTTGGTCGAAGTCTTGTAGCTGGCATTGCCGCGGCCGCCGTCGCCGCCGCGCAGGAAGATCTCGCGCTGGCCGACGCGGGTGAAGTCGAGCAGCACCTCGTCCTTGTCCTCGGACAGGACCTGCGTGCCGACCGGAACCTTGATGACCAGATCGTCGCCGCCGCCGCCGGTACGGTTGCTGCCCGAGCCGCCCGAGCCGCGCGGGGCGCGGAAATGCTGCGTGTAGCGGAAGTCGATCAGCGTGTTGAGGCCGGCGACCGCTTCGAAGATGATGTCGCCGCCCTTGCCGCCGTTGCCGCCGTCGGGACCGCCATATTCGATGAATTTCTCGCGCCGGAAGCTGACGGCGCCGGGGCCGCCCGAGCCGGAGCGGACGAAGATCTTGGCCTGGTCGAGAAAATGCATGCCGCCTCTTTAGCGTCCCGGGCGGGAACGGCCACCCCCGCGGCGGCGGCGCCATCGCCGATCGCGGGCAACAAGATCATTGTGCGCGCATTTCCGCTGGCGCTAAAACCCCGCAGGTGACGATGCCGCGCGATTCCCTGCCCGCCCCCGGCGCCGAAAGACTGGCGTGGCAGCGCGTCTTCAGTTCGGACGGACTGCCGGCGACGCAGGGCTATGCCTGCTGGCGCGACGCCGATATCGCCGGCCTGTCGACGCGGTTCGACACGAAGCCGCACGAGCCCTTCACCGTCTCGATGGACTGGCTCGATCTCGGCACGATCGGGATCGGGCAGGCGCGGATCACGGCGCAGGACTGGGTGCGGCGGAGCGATACGATCGCGCGCGACCAGAGCGACGATCTGGTCGTCAACGTCCGGCACCAGGGCGGCGCGCGCGGCGACATGGCGGGCCGCGACCTCGTCGCGCCGGGCGGATCGATCGTGCTGGCCGACCTCGCGCAGACGCAGGCGCATGGATCGGACGCGTCGATCAGCACCGGCTTCACGCTGCCGCGCGCGATGGCGGAGCGGATGCTGCCGGGGTCGGTGCGCAGCCTGCACGGCCATGTCATCGCGCCGGAACAGGCGGCGCTGCTGGTCTCGCACCTCGCGACGTTGCGCGACACCGCCCATCATCTGCCGCTGACCAGCGGTCCGGCGCTGGCGCAGACCGTGCTCGACCTGTTCACCATCGTACTCTCCGCCAGCCTCGGCACCGTCCCGGCGGATACCGAACTGCACGAGCGCGGCCTGTCGTTCGAATTGCGCGAGACGATCGAGCGGCAATTGGGGTCGCCCTCGCTCAACACGACGCGGCTGAGCCGTGCGCTCGGCGTGTCGCGGTCGACGCTGTACCGGCTGTTGCAGGAGGAGGGCGGGGTGCAGGCCTATATCCGCACCCGTCGGCTGGCGCGCATCGCCGAAAGCCTGCGGACGGCGGGGGACCGGCAGACGATCGCGATGCTCGCCGAGCGCTGGGGGTTCTGCGACGCAGCCTATCTCGGCCGGGCGTTCCGCGAGGTCTATGGCATCACGCCGGGCGAATATCGCGCGCAGCACACGCTGGTCTAGGCAGCGGTAACCGCCGACCGGCGTCGCGACCCCCATCGCGACACCGATCGACGGCACCGTCAGGCAGATGCCTGGAGCATCCGCCTATCCGTACATCCTCCACCCGTGGCAGCGTGCCTTGATGCGGCCGCCGTCTTCTTTCGTCCGAGCCGGCGCCGTCGGCCGTCCGACCGGCCGTGGCGTCGTGCGGGCGATCGGCCGGTCGGGCGACCTGTCGGTCGCGCGATGTCGGCTGGCCGCGCCTCGTGTCGCTGTCCTACCGGGTCATCGCGCAGCGGTGCAGGGGCGGCGGCATTGACGCCGTGCCATGCGACATTGGCGATGGTTCAGCCGTCCGCCGCGAGCGGTGCGGCGAGCATCGTCGCGGCGAGCGCGCGGGCCCTGTCGCGCGGCAGGCCCAGAGTGCGCGCCATGGCCGCGCCCAGCAGCGCGTCGCCGAGCGCCATCAGCACCAGATGCAGCGTCTCGTCCTGGATCGGACGGCTGGCGGGTGCGACCCCCGCGGCGAGTTCCTCGACCAGCGCGCGCACCGCGGACAGGATCGGATCGAGCGCGTCGCGGTTGCCGGTCAGGATCATCCAGCTCGCCAGCGCGCCGGCGCCACCGCCGTCGAAAGCGTCGAACACCAGATCGACGAGCCGGCGCGGATCGGGCTCGGCCGGCCGGTCGAGCAGTAGCGCGTCGCGGATCGTCGCGGTGATCTCCTGCGTCATCCGCGCGATCAGCGCGAGTTGCAGCCCCGCGGCCGAGCCGAAATGGTGGAGCAGACTGGCGTGGGTCCGCCCGATCCGCCCGCCGACCGCCTTCAGCGTCACCGCCTGCGGGCCGGCCTCGATCAGCAGCGCCTGCGCGGCGGCGAGCGCCGCCTCGCGGGCGTCGGCGGGGGAGAGGCGCTTGCGGAGGGTTGCGATCGACAGGTCGGGAGCCTATTTACATGAATGTCAGTACGAGGACGCGAGTCCTTTGTTGGAGGTTTCCATGGCGAAAGCAACCACGCCCGCCGATCTGGTCATCACCCCGCGCGACCGCCGCTTCGGCCGCGGCACGCGCATGGGCCGCTGGTGGCTCAACGACGATCCGATCGCGACCGCCTTCTACAATGCGCTGTCGGTGACGTTCCCCAAGGGCGAGGGCTATTTCGTCGACAGCGTGCGCAAGTTCCGCGACGGCACGCCGCCGAAGCTGACCGGCGAGATCAACGCCTTCATTAAGCAGGAGGTGATGCACACGCGCGAGCATGTCGCGTTCAACCGGCATGTCACCGATCAGGGTTACGACGTGCGGCGGCTCGACAAGGATGTCGACGACGCGCTCGCGCTGACCAAGGGGCGGCCGCCGATCGCCAGCCTTGCCGCGACCACCGCGCTCGAACATTTCACCGCGATGCTGGCGCACGAGCTGATCGCCAATCCGAAGCATCTCGCCGGCGGGGAAGAACAGCCCAAGGCGCTGTGGCTGTGGCACGCCGCCGAGGAGATCGAGCATAAGGGCGTCGCCTACGACACCTGGTTGCACGCGACCAAGGACTGGCCGCGCTTCACGCGCTGGCGGGTCAAGTCGCTGGTGATGCTGATCACCACCTGGCGGTTCTTCACCGGGCGGACGCGCGGGATGCTCGAGCTGCTGCGACAGGACGGGTTGAGCGGGCCGAAGGTGTGGGCGCGGTTGTTCTGGTATGCGTTCGGCAACCCCGGCATGGCGCGCAAGGTCGCGGGCGTCTGGGCCGCCTACTTCCTGCCCGGCTTCCATCCGTGGAAGCATGACGACCGCGTGCTGATCGGGCTGGCGGAGAGCGATTACGAAGCCGCGGTGCTGCCGCGCCCGGCGTGACGGATCGCCGCGGGCTTCAAACGCCGCGGTGAAACGCGCTAGGGTCGCGGCATGACGCGATATGGCAAGCGGTTCTGGATACTCGGTGCGGCGATGGCCGGGCTCGCCGGTTATGTCGACGCGGTCGGCTTCCTCAAATTGGGCGGGCTGTTCGTCTCGTTCATGAGCGGCAATTCGACGCGACTCGCGGTCGGGCTGGCGCTGGGGCTGCCCGTCGCCGGAGTCGCGGCGGGGCTGATCGTCGCGTTCGTCGGCGGGGTGGTGGCCGGGACGATCGTCACCGTCGCGGCGGGCGCGCGCCGCAAGCCGGCGGCGTTGATCGGCGTCACGCTGCTGCTCGCCTGCGCGGCGGCGACCGATGGCCGGGTGTCGGTCGGCGCCACCACCGCTCTGCTCGCAGCGGCGATGGGGATGGCCAACACCTTGTTCCAGCACGATGGCGAGGTCAGCGTCGGCGTCACCTATATGACCGGCGCGCTGGTCAAGTTCGCGCAGCGGCTGGCGGCGGCGATGATGGGCGGGCCGCGCTGGGCGTGGCTGCCCTATCTGTTGCTGTGGTGCGGCCTCGTCGGCGGCGCGGTGCTCGGCGCACTCGTCTATCCGCGACTCGGCACCGTCAGCATCACCGCGGCGGCCGGCGTCGCGGCATTGCTGACGGTCTATGCGGCGCTGCTCGGGCCGGCCGATCGCGCCGCGGTGAGATCCTAGGCGGCGATCGGCATCGGCTCGCATCGGTCGTCGAGGTCGATCTCGTAGCTCAGCGACGCCGCCGCCTCGCCGCGCGCCGGCGAGTGGCGCATCGCGGTCCGGCCGGTGGCGCGGAAGCCGAGCTTGCGCAGCACCGCGCCCGAGGCGGGATTGTCGGCGAAATGCCAGGCGTCGAGCCGCTGCAGCGGCAGCGCATGGCGCGCCATGTCGACCACCGCACGCCCCGCCTCGGTCGCATAGCCGCGCCCCCAGGCCGACGGCGTCAGCCAATAGCCGAGATGGGGCGCGCCCTCATGTTCCGAAATGCCGATCCCGCCGATCAAGGCCGGCGCGCCGCGATCATGCGCGACGATGAGGAATCGCGCCTCGTCGTGGCGTCGCGGCGACGCGCAGAACGCCTCGGCGTCGGCGAGGCGATAGGGGTGGGGGACGCGCAGCAGCATCCGGATGACCGCGTCATGGCCGATCGCCTGCACCAGCGCCGCGGCATCTTCCGGCCATGCCGGCCGCAACGTCAATCTCTTGGTCCTGGCGAACATTTCTCGCTCTCTCCTTGGCCGTGCCCATGCCACGCGCCTGTGACGCGGCAGGGACAAAAGGTTGGGGAGCAAGAAAAAAGGGAGCCGGGGTGACCCGTCTCCCTGATTTGGCTGGCACCGCCTGGGCGGTACGACCGGGTCACCCTGGTGGGCAACCCGGCAGGTTACCCGATGTTATTCGGCGGCTTCCGCCATAATCTGCACCGAGCAGAATTTACGGCCGAGCTTGCCCTCGTGGAACGCCACGCGGCCGTCGACGAGCGCGAAAAGGGTGTGATCCTTGCCGATGCCGACGTTGGCGCCTGGATAGAATTTGGTGCCGCGCTGACGCACGAGGATGTTGCCGGCGATCGCTTCCTGACCACCGAACTTCTTCACGCCGAGGCGACGACCGGCCGAATCGCGACCGTTGCGCGACGAACCGCCTGCTTTCTTATGTGCCATGCTGCTCTACTCCTGTTCGCGCTTGTGGCTCAGCCGACCGAGACGATCTTGAGGATCGTGTGGTTCTGGCGATGGCCATTCTTGCGGCGATAATTGTGACGGCGGCGCTTCTTGAAGACGATGACCTTCTCGCCCTTCGCCTGTGCGACGATCTCTGCAGCGACGGTCAGGCCCTCGACGCTCTTCAGCTCCGAGCCTTCGCCCGCGAGCAGGACGTCACCCAGCGTGATCGATGCGCCGGCTTCGCCGTCCAGCTTCTCGACGACGATTTTGTCTCCGGCGGCGACGCGATACTGCTTGCCGCCCGTGCGCACGACTGCGAACATGGCTTAGTCACTTCCCAAAAAACATATGCCCGCTCGGGTAGGCCCGGCGGGATGAGCGGTCGCAGCTAAGGAAATCGCGCCGCGCTGTCAACCACCCGGTACCGCGATTCTACGGTCGGGGAGCGATTCCGTTCGACTTAATGGCGATGTTCGCGACGCAGGGCGTAGCGGCCGTCGGCGAAACCGGTGAACAGGCCGGAGATCGCCGGATGATCGATCGGCTCGTCGCTTTCGTCGGCCACCAGATTCTGCTGGCTGACATAAGCGATGTAGCTCGATTCCATATTCTCGGCGAGCAGATGGTAGAACGGCTGCTCCTTGGTGGGGCGCACGCTCTCGGGAATCGCCTCATACCATTCGTCGGTATTGGAAAAGACCGGGTCGACGTCGAAGATCACGCCGCGGAAGTCGAACAGGCGGTGGCGGACCACGTCGCCGATCGAGAAGCGGGCATGGGCGATCGCGGGGACATCGATGTCGCCGAAGGGCAGCACACCGGTAGGATCGTGACGAGGCATGCGCGCAATCTAGGGGTCTTTCTGCGCCGCACAAGCGGAAGGGTGCTTGCCAGCGTAAAACGAACCCGTTAGAGGCGCGCCCTCGACCGACCGATCAGGCCTTCGCGCCTCGAAACGTCTTCTGCGGAGAGGTGGCAGAGTGGTCGATTGTACCGCACTCGAAATGCGGCGTGCCTTTGCGGGCACCGAGGGTTCGAATCCCTCCCTCTCCGCCACTACGTCCTACGGGACGGTCGATACCTTTTAAATTATGATGTGAATGCAGCAGCTTAGCTGATGCTGGGCGCGTCTATAGACGCGTTTACGGCGCTGCAGATCCTGCTTTAAAGCCAACGCGTCTACGTTCAGATTTCAGCGCCGCTGACAGCGTGGTGTGCCCATTTTTGGCTCACTAGCGTGAGTGATCTGATGCTATACCGCCACGATGTGATGCTCTCTGGCATGGCCTTGGCGACTCGATGGTGCAAAGAACAACCCAGCCGCCGCGGTACAGCGAGGCTTTTCCCAGGGTATCGATGGGCGAGGCGCTACGTGGTCGAAAGGTAGGCAAGCCGGATGTCCTTTGGCGTAATCGCCTGGGACACGCGGTTGGTTTCGCGACCTTAGACTCGCCAGAACCTGATACAATCGTGATGTCGTTCCATCTCCAGGATTTACCGTATGTAGATGGCGCCGATGGCGATGTAGAAATTGCTGTCGAGTACAAAGGCTCGACGCAAAGCAACTTGCGTCCTTTTGCTGTATGTAAAGGATGTTGCAGGCACATAGATGTGATACTATTTGCAGGAACTGAGTGGCTTTGCAAGACATGTCTGCGTCTGTCTAATCGCTCTACGCTGATCGACCCTGTAGTGAGGATCACAGAAGAGCTGGAAGATATCGAGCAGAGCATCGGGGAGGGGCGGCCTAACGGCATGCGTGTGACCCGCTTTGAGATGTTGCAGCAGCGCCATGATGATCTGCTAGCTCAACTGCGTGGTAAGCCGCGCCGCGGTGCCAGCCGGGACTATCAGGCCAGGATCGATGCGGAATGGCTTCCGCGCTCTTCGTTCGTCATCGACCATTTGGGTGGCGAGTGGCATGAAGGCCGTTGATGAGCGACGCCGGCGGCAGATCCCGGACTCCGGCTTTGGACTGCTGGGAACGGAGCTGTTCGCCAACCGCCCCATCGCGGACATGCTTCATGAAAAGACATCGTCCCGCGTGATGCAAGCATCGGCTCACGCGCTAGCGGCAGAGCCCTTTTCCCAACTTCAAGTGCGCAGGCGGCTGACCGAAGCTGCGACCTTTGATGCTCCCATAGTGCTGGACGATGTGATCAGGGTCACAAAGGAGTCTCGGGTCTCTGCCGCGCGCTTCAGAGCGGCGATACCGTTCACGGGTGACCCCGACCTTTTCCAAGCAAAGGGGCACGGGTCGGCTCGCAGGAAGCTAAAGGCCACGATCGATGGTAACAGCCTCGTCATCACCGCCACGTCATTTGCATGTGACGTGGCGATGGTGCCCTATGCCATTGCCTCGGAAGTCATCGCTATTCGAGAAATGCTTGCTAAGCAGCACGGTGTCATTCTCGAACATAATCGGCAGGCCGCAAAAGCATGGTGCGCCTTTGTGAGCGAGCATTGGGATGCGCTGTGCACGATGCGGACATTCGCGGTCCAATCTGTTCAAGACCAAGTCGAACGCGACAGGCGAGACATATTATTGGCCTACGATGTTATCTTTGGGAACGAGGGCGCTGGCGTCGGCTTGGATGAGTTTACCCTCAACACGTAGGGGATGATAGGCATCCATGTTGCCTAGCTTCACATTACGCCTCACCGTCCTGATGCCACGGATCGATCTCCTCCCAGCCAAGCCGCATGTAATGCTCACGGAACATTCGCTGCGCCTGAACCGCAGCTAGGATCCAAAAAGCCGGCGCCACGATGAAGAGCAGCGGCCAGGCAACGAGCAGCGTTCCAATCAGGACGACAAGTGTGAAGGCGAACGGTCGCCACAGGTTGCGCGCGGCCATGTAGAACAGGCCGAACAGCAGCATCCAAAGCCAGGCGCGGCGCGGTACGCTCTCGCGCCAGCCGGTAGCCGGGTTCTCGTAGATAGCGGTGACCTCATAAGGGTCGAACGACTGCGGACGGCGGGGTAGGCGGCGGCCGCCGTGGCCGTGGTTCACAGACACGCGCGCACCTCCTCGACCCGGTTACGGTCACTGCCCGCCCTCATGGTCTTGAACTGATGCATGATGACGTGGGTGCCAGTCGCAGTGGGCGTGGTTTCAATCATTAGCATTGGAAAGGTATCGCCAAGCACCAGCATGGCGCCGTTCTCGCGTGGTACGGACTTCGGCGTAGCGCCGCCGAGCTTCAGCCAGGCGGCAGACACGCAGGCGATGACCGCGTTGCCATCACGCGCGCTGTCGGCGACAAACACCGGCTCGCGCTTCTGCATACCGTTGACCGACATTGCCGGGTTACAGGCACTCGCCACCAGTGGCAGCACGAGCGCAGCGACCTTCCTTGAATTCGTCATATGAAGCTCCCCTCTTGCGGGGCGCCTCGTGCAGCTTCGCCGATAGTCGCCCCTATGTTCCTCTCGGGGCGACGGCCGAAGCCGGATGTTGGAAACCTGGGCCAAAGGTACAGGCGCATGCGCCTTTACCGGCAAGCCGGCTGGACATGCGCGCATGCCACCCGGCCCCCAAAAAGGTGACCGGCTGGTTCAGAAGAGGTTTCGACGCCCCGCTCCCGCGTATCTCGGGAGCGAGGCGGTGATCGTCTGACGTCAGAGAAGACGCAAGCGAAAACGACGCAAAAGCGTCAGTTCTGCATTGCAAAGAGGCTGCGCTGGGCAGACCAGTCGGCCGGCAGCGGCAGCATCTCGCTGAGCCGCGCCACCGTCAGCCAGGAAGGCTGGCGGCCCTCGACGATGCGGGTCACCAGATCAGGCGCAAGGAAGGCCGCGCCAATGAACTGGCGGATATAGGCCGAGGTGATGCCATGGGCGCTAGCGATGGCCCGGATGGAAATGTGCTTGCCGCTGGTAAGATCCGCAAGCCAACCGCGCGCCTGGGCGACAACCGCGATAAGGCTGGTGTCTGGGTTGGGGGCGGCATGGCCGGGTACCACCAGGGTCAGGCGCGCCTTGGCGCGGCCGAGGCTTGCTGGCGTGACAATCGTGCCGATCTCGCCGGCAAGCCCTAGCGCGTCCAGCTGGAGCGTGGTCGTGACACCGGCCTCGGTTACCTTCACTTGCGCTACGAGATACCGAAAGAGAGCGAGTTCGGCATCGGTGTTTGTCGTTCCGAGTCTCTGACCCAGCGCGGCACTGCCTGCGATGATGGCAGGAGACACCATATCGAGGCTGGGCAGCGCCATGACGAGCCTGACAGGAGAGGCGAGTGTCTCTTGAAGCGCGGTAAGAACGAGCGCGTCGAGATCGCCCGCTGGCACCCGCGTCGCAGGCGAGGCGTAATAGCAGTAGCGTCGGTTCGCCTTGCCGGTGTGCGTCGCGGTCATCCGCTGGCCAGATGCATCCTGTACGAGCCCAGAGAGCATGTGCCCGGACCCTGCGGACGTGGAGCCCTTCGCCTTGCGGCGATTGGCTTGGAGCAATTGCTGTACCGGATCATAGAGGCTGGCCGGCACGATGCGCTCGTGCTGGCCAGGATAGCGCTTGTCCTTGTGGCCGATCTCGCCGGCATAGATCGGGTTCGCAAGGATGCTGTACAGCGAACCGCGGCCAAGCCTGGTGCCACCAGACGTCCGGCCATCAGCAAAGACGCGCCACTTCGACCGGATCCCGGCCTTGTCCGCAGCTTCGACGAGCGCATCGACGTTGCGGTGTTTGAGGTAGAGCCGGAAGAGGTCGCGCACCTGAGCTGCCTCGGGTTCGTTGACGATGAGCAATCGCTCGACGACGTCGTAGCCGAGCGGCACAGCCCCTCCCATCCACATGCCCTTGGCCTTGGACGCGGCGATCTTGTCGCGAATGCGCTCCCCGGTCACCTCGCGCTCGAACTGGGCAAAGCTCAGCAGCACGTTGAGGGTGAGCCGGCCCATGCTGGTCGTGGTGTTGAACGCCTGGGTCACGCTGACGAATGACACTTTGCGGGCGTCGAATCGGTCGACCATGCGGGCAAAATCGGACAATGCGCGCGTAAGCCGGTCGACCTTGTAGACGACGACCGTATCGATGAGCCCGGCTTCGACGTCGCCGAGCAGCGCCTTCAATCCTGGCCGCTCCATGCTGCCACCAGAGAAGCCGCCATCATCATAGGCAGTGGGGATGAGCTGCCAGCCTTCGTGCTTCTGGCTGGCGATATAGGCCTCGCATGCCTCACGTTGGGCGTGCAGCGAGTTGAACGACTGCTCCAGCCCTTCCTCACTCGACTTGCGGGTATAGACCGCACAGCGGATCTTGAGCTCAGCCATTGCGGCGGGGCTTTGGCGGATAAATGCGCCGCTTCCTCAGGCCAAAGAAGAGCAAGCCGTTCCAATGGGTGCCGGTGATATGCTTGGCGATCGCGGATAACGAGCTGAACAGCTCGCCGTCATAGCGAAAGCCATCTGCCTCGACCGCCACGACGTGGTTGCGGCCGCCGTATGCCTTGATGAGCTGGCTGCCCGGCAGCAGCTGGCTTGCCGCCGGCGGCAGGACGCCGGCGCGGGCCTTGGATCCACCGGCCGGCCGCTGCGCGGGCGTGGCATTCATACTGCCAGCGGCCAACGTCTGGATGGGGACGTCAGCAACGGCTGCAACATCCGGGATGATGCTGCTCTGACTATCAGCCGATTGCGGCGCACTCGGCGGCTGGCAAACCCCGCGGCGCTGGAGCGCGTGCTCCGTCGCGAGCTGCAGATCGTGCGCAATGGCTTGGGGGACATCGCCATGCAGCACCACCTGCTCACGCCAGGCGATGGCCTGTTCAACGAGGCTGGGGAGCCGGTGCGGGACCGGACAACCAAAGAGCGCTTGCCAGCGGGAGGCGCTCTCCGATCCGCTCGCCACAGCCGGCAGCTTTGCCGGGGCTGGCCTGCTCATGCGTTGCTCGCATCGATGAGCCGGTCAGCCGCGGCAAGCAGTCGGTCGTGCCAGGCGAGGCGCTGCAGCCAGGCCTCAGGGATACCGCTGGCGCCATATAGCGCGCCAGCCAGTTGCCCGGTGATGGCCGCCGTCGTGTCGGCATCGTCGCCGAGATTGGCGGCGAGCAGCACCGCGGCAGCAAAGCTGCTGGTGCGACCAACGCACCATAGAGCCGCTTCGAGTGAGTGCGCGACATAGCCTGACGAGCGGATGTCCCGGCGCAGCTTGCCGCGCCAGCTACCCCGCACAATCGCATCGATGGCAGGCGCATCACTGCGGCGCGCCGCTGTCAGCACCTCATGCGCAGACATGCCTGAGATCGCATCTGCCAGCATCTCGGCATAGGCGACGCAGCCGGCGATTGCTTCTGGTGCGGCATGGGTGGTGCGGCTTTGCCGCGCGGCGATGGCGGCAAGCGTTTCGCGGTCGCGCCAGTGGCGCACCGCGACCGGGGCAAGGCGCATCAGCGAACCATTGCCGGCGCTCATCGGATCATCGCTGCCGGCATAAGCATCGAGATCACGCTCGAAGCGGGCAAGTGCCTGCCGTGTGGTCACGCCGATATCGAAACAGCGGCCGGTGCAGCTATACTCGCCGCTGCGCCACCAGCTAACGAAACGACCCATCAGGTCACGGGCGTCAAACTTTGGCTCAGCGGCAAGGCTGTCGGCGAGCGCCAGCGCCATGGCGGTATCATCGGTCCATTCGCCTGGTTGCAGGTGAAAGGGTCCGCCGCCCACCATATCTGTCACCGCAACGCCGCTGTCGCGCCGGGTGAACTCCAAGGTGGTGCCGACGGCGTCACCAATGGCCAAGCCAAGCAGCGCGCCGCGACTGCAATCGCGGCGTGCTGAAGGTGAATGTGCCAGCGTTGCTTCCGGCGTGGTGACTAGCGCACGCACGTAGGCTTCCTGCGCCCCGGTCTCGACCGCACCAGGTCGAACCTCACGTACGGCGGCAAGCGCCTCTGCGGGTGTCCAGCCAAGATCGATCAGCAGCCGCGCAGCAACCGTCCCAGCGCGGCCAAGGCCGCCCTTACAGTGGACGAGCACGTTGAATCCTGCACGAAGCTGGTTGCGTAGCGCCGGTCCTGTCTTCTGCCACGCGGTCTCGAACGCGGCGTCGGGCACAGATACATCGCGGATGGGAAGATGCTGCCACTCCATAGCGGCAGCACGCACCGCCTCGCCGAGGCTCGTGACGCCAAGCGAGGCGAGTTCGTGGTCCTCGACCAGCGAGACGACGCTGGCTGCGCCCCAATCGGCAATAACGCTGACGTCGAGATCGAGATCGCGCGCCCATGCACCAGTTGCTGCATGATGCTGCTGCTTGCCGGGGCAAAACGTGATTCCGACGCTGCCAAGGCCGGCACCTGCCGCGACGAAGGCGATCTGGAGCGGGTGGGATACACTGGTACGCGCGCCCATCGCGCGGCCATTGATCTGCTTAGTCGGCTGCATGGTCAGTTCTCCTCGCCCGATACAATTCGGCAGGGCGAAAGCCCTTGCCGGTTTCCATTTCGCCAGTCGCTTCCAGGCGGCCGCTTTCGATGAGTCGCTTGCGGAAAGCAGGCTTGTTCAGCGTCTGGCCGCGAATCGCCTCATGCAGCGCCTGCAGCTCGCGCAGCGAGAAGCACTCAGGCAGCAGGCCGAACGCCCAATCGTCACGGTCGAGATCGCGGCGCAGGTCAGACAGCGCGCGCGAGAGAATGGCATCATGGTCGAATGGCAGTGAGGTGCGGCGACCCGCCGCCGTGCGGAGAACGCCGCCATTTATCGGCAGCAGCTCGCACGTACCGAGCGGCGTGGAGGCGCGGCCCATGATCTCAGCATCGACAACCGCCATGTAGCCGATGCTGACGATGCGCATGCGCGGGTCACGCGCGACAGCGCCGAAGGCGTGGAACTGGCGCACCGGCGCATCAAGGCCAGCCTTGTCACGCAGCGCGCGCTGCGCCGCGGCGCCAAGTTCCTCGTCTGCACGTACAAACGTGCCGGGCAAAGCAAGGCGGCCGCGGGCCGGCAGTTCCGTGCGCTTGTTCAGCAGGACGCAAAGCGAACCGTTGGTGAAGGTGAGGGGGACGACGTCCACCGCAACCGCCAGGGGCGGGAAGGCGGCAGGGTCGTAGCTGGCGAGAAAGGTTGCATCGTCCATGTCCACGATGGTTAGACGTTAGATGCATATACGTCAATGACGTCTATCTTGTCGAACTCTCCCAAGCCTGATCGACCATGTCACGAGCTTTCTTCGAATAGGTTTGGTACACAATCTCATTGTGAGCCAGGATTTGTCGAGCGTGATGCAGCTCCTTCTCGACGCTATTCCGAAAATCGTAATAATCTTCGACATCTATGAAGATGCGTAGGCGCATCGTCGTCAGTCCGATCTTACCGTAATAGCTAAAAGACGGAGGGATCGTCAGCGGTGCTCGCCAATACATCGGATGTCCGGTGAACGGGACCTCTGCCTCATGAAGGTGGCCTGACATCCAGCAACGATATTCATTGAGGAATTTGCGCGTAGTGGTTTCGATTTTGATCGCCCTAACTTCGCCGATGACTAGCGACTCGATTGCAAATTCTGCATGAAGCGTGTCTCTGAGCTGCTCCGCCTCCGCCTCCGGCCATTCGCGACGAAGCTGCGGCAAGCGCTTTCTGATGTCCGCCGGCAGACGCTTGAGCGTCTTCTCTATTGCCCTGCCGTCCGCAAACAGCCTCGTTCCCAGAATCTCGGTGCCAGTTTTGTTCATGCCGTCATCTTGGGGGTGTGGCGAGCCCGAGCGCAAGGCTTCGGTAAAGGCCGAGGTTGTCCAAACCATTTTAGGTCAGAGCCTCCCGGCCAATGCAGCCAAGTCAATTCGCGCTGCACGCAGGTTGATTATCAAAATAATCGCCCTCTAGCGCCCGGCATGGCGCGTCCGCTTTATCTAATATGCTTGTTTACGAAGTCGCCGCTACTAAAGAAGGAGCATCACCGCCAAAGGAGCAAAAATGGCTGATCAAGACGATTTCGATACGGGCCTGAGCACGGTCGAGCTGGCAACTGAGCTCACGGTTGCGTGGCTGAGCAACTCGAACAATCGGGTCAATGCTGATGACGTACCTGCATTCCTGCAGCGGATGCATGATACCGTCTTGGGTCTGTCTGCAGGCAATGCGTCGAACAGCGGCGACGCTGCTCCGGCGCAGGAATACACTGCTGCAGTCTCGGTACGTAAATCGCTCGCGTCGCGCGACCACATCATCTCGATGATTGATGGCAAGCCTTACAAGACGCTGCGCCGTCATCTCGCGACCAACGGCATGACGCCGGACGAATACCGCACCCGCTATGGTCTCAAGGCTGATTACCCGATGGTGGCGCCAGCTTACAGTGAAAGCCGCAGCGCCATGGCAAAGACAATCGGTCTTGGCCGGAAGCCTGGGCAGCCGAATGCCCCTAAAAAGGAGGCCAAATCTGCTCGGAAGGTAAAAGGGGCGGACGCAACCGATTAACTACCGTGACGCACATTATAGAAGCGGGCTGACGAACGATGTTCAGCCTGCTTCTTTGATGGCTGCGACCGATGCCCATAGTGAAATTATGCTGCATCTCATCATTGGTGAACCGAAATGGAGTCGCTGTCACGATCGGTCAGGTTATGGCTCTTATAAGGGCGTATCTATCACGCAGTGCGCACCTAAACCGCCATCGCGCTCCCACTTAGGACTGTATCCCTTGGCAATACTCATTTTCTAACCTATGTTATAAAGGCAACATAGGAACGCTGAGGTCCAATGCCATCGGGTCATTGCATATCGACACTCGAGGGGGTCATTCTTAAAGCGGATCAAGGGTTTCTTGATCTCATACAGCGAAGCGAAGATGCGGTCATCGGGCTTTCCTACAAAGCTATAACGGATCCGAGGGATTTGGAGAGAAGCGCGCGCATGCTCCTAGCCCTGGAGGACGGCGCTGCTCCGGTACGGCTGCAGAAGCGTTACATTCGACCAGATGGAAGCTCGATTGCTGCAAACCTTTTGGTGACCCGATTTGCCGATCCGGGCCGATTGATCAGTACCTTATTTTGGCAAGACAACGGTCGTGCTCTGCCGCCGGCGCGGCTGTGGGAAGCCGCTCTGCGCATTCGCTATGTTCATACCGCGCGGATCAAGCTCTTTGGAGATGAGCTAAGCACTGATCCAATTGGTTCGCTACTCGTCGGCATCTATCTGGCCGAAGCAGAGGGCCGTAACATAAGCCTTGCCGAGGTTGCGGCATATTCGAAGATATCCAGTTCGACCGCAGCACGTTGGATGATCGTATTGCAGAAACGCGGCGTCGTTCAGCTCGACGGTGATCTCGGGCGCAGCATCCAATTCACACAGGCGGGGCTTAACAAAATGGAGGCCATGCTAGCGACAGTTTATCAAGTGCCGGACGCGGCACTTATCGTTGCCTGAACATCGTGAATGATGTGGTCAACTTGGGCGGCAGCGGCATGCTGTTCGGCCGCGTCTAGATGTGTAAGGGCATGCCGCAAGTGATCGAGGGCGGCTTTAAGTGGAGAAACGCCCCGACCTACTGTACACATATTCTTCTCCAAAGATAATCCAGGCCATGCTCTACGCTGCAGTGGCTGAATAGCTCGTGAGGTCGCCAGGGCAGGCGCTCACGTGCTGGGGAGGGAAAAGCCTTCGTTAATGATGCGCGATAGTTCCTCACGGGCGGCATCCAGTCCAATCACACGAGTGCGCGCATGATGGATACGATCGATATCTGCGGGTGCACGAGCGGGGCCCATGTCCTTGGCTGCCTCACGTGTCGCAAGCTCAATGACGGCGTCTTTGTATTCTGCGTGCGCTGTAGCGAGCGCCACATCAAGCGCGTTGGTCATTTCGTCAGCCGATGCCATTTTCTGCCTCTCTTGGGCATACCTCACCATGGTTGGGTCGGCATGAGGAGCCTGAACCCGCCAAGGATGCTGTGGTTGCTCCGCGTGCGCAATCTCTATGACGAAATGCGACGTCATCCCTGACTGGTTCTGGATTATCGCGTCTAGGCATGGGGCGGAAGATGATGAACCGGGATAGGCTCCGGCATCATCTGACATATGCCGAGGCAAGGCTAAGTCGGACGATGCTGGACAATCAGAAAGCGGTCATGCTGTTAGTGAAGCTTGCGCTAGTTGATAGTCCGCATCGAACAGAAAGCCGCCAGTCCGCTTTTGAGCGGCCAAGCGTGGTAAGCTGCGATTCGGTCAGGCACCGGGTAGGCAGCCGGACGGAGCCTTTATGGCGTTGCCTGCCAGCTGCATATGGCACTATCTGGCCGAAACTCGCCGCCGGATAGTGCTAGTTCTTATCAGTGGTGTTCATGGGCACTACGCCGGCCGTATAGTTCCGAAATCATTAAAAGCTGATGCATGGCACGGAGTTCTGACTCAATATGTACCCTTAGAACCTCGACCGTAGCTAACATATCGTGGCGATAGCTAAGCCAATCCTCGGAGCGAAGCCCCTGCCATCGCGTATGGTAGGCACCGAACATCTCGCCAAGCTGCATGCAATCTACCTTCATTCCTCTTGCAACGACCTTGCTAGAGGCGGAGCCAGAAGCGATGACCGGATTGAAGATGCGGCCGTGTTTAAATATTTGGTACCGCTGAAAATGCTTGGCAAGCCGGGTACGAGATGCGCACAGCAAAGCGATTGCATCTTGACGGTCCGCCTTGACCAAAATGCTGGCACGCGACATCATGCTCAGGGCGCGCCTGACAAAATACTCTGCTTCTTGGCTTAGCGATGGAGCCGACGAACAAAAAGCGAGTGGGTTGGGCGGCACGCGGCTTTCTACTAATCGCAATACAGCTTGGTTCGTTTCATTGTACGGGTGGGTCATGCTTCAACATGGTCCGGCTTGGCGACATAAGCCGCCGTGATCATCGCACCTGCAAGCAAGTCATACGCTGATACCCATGCCGCCTCAGTTTCCACGTCAAAGCGATCGCCCAACATTGCAGCTAGGGTTTCGATCAATGCAGCCCCAACGGCTGCATAGTCGTTCGGACTTACACCGTAAGGTACATGCCTGATCGCCAAGGCAGAGGCGACCGGCAAAATATCGTCCAACCTGTCCAACGCGTCAACAACGGTCGCAAGCGTTAGGAAGAGCTTTCGGCCCTGCTCTACCATATCATGTCGAAAAAGGCCCTGAGTTCGCGGCGCGATGACGAACAGCCTACGATAAAATTCCTCGGCAGCTTGCTGCGTGACGGGCAGGACAAGTGCGAAGCTCTCCTGCACGAGCTCGATCTGACGGGAATTAGCCATCTATGCCCATTATGGTCAGAACTCTCACCAAATTCTTAATCGGCGGTGGTCGTGGGCTAATCCCGTTCCAAGATGATAGCCCTGCCAATCCAGGCGCATTTCTGTTGCACCGGCAGGGGCGCAGCATCGCTGTTTGCCAGAGGCATAGTACGAGCTGTGAGAATATCTGCGCTGCGCTATATGAAAATATGGTGGGAAGCAGAACGACCGCTTTTGCGACACGTGAATTAGGCGGATCGCCTCAACTGCCTAAATGCTACGATCGCCAGGACCACAGCGCTGCATATTAGTAGCGCCTGGATCGCCCCCGTTACACCGTCGGATCCCCCAAAATGACGCCCAATCGGACCGATGGTCGAGCCAAGCAATCCGCACCCGACGCCGGCAAATGCAAAGCCAGGCCGAGCTTCTCGCATCAGTTTCGACATTTGCCTATCCCTCTGTTAGGCGAGGATTGGCACGGATAATCGCCTCCGTACAAGCCAGCCCTACCGTTGATGGCCGGTTCTGGGAGGATAGTGGCTTGTCCGCTTTCTGCGGACGACCGGAAGAAACCGGCCGTTCGTTCAGCGGGCCGGGGAGGAAGGCTTGACCGCCGGCCGAGGGTGGAT
>NZ_JAYDYX010000009.1:0-133325 GCF_034556155.1 Sphingomonas sp. CD22
CGGTGCGTGCCGCGCGCGATGCGATCGAGCTGCCGGTCTGGATGCAGCTCAAGGCGATCCTGCGGCCGATCCTCGGCTGTCTGGTGATGGGCGCGATCGTCTTCCCGGTGTCGCGGCTGCTCCCGACCGATCTGTCGCGGCCGTGGCTGGCGGTGGCGCTCGCCGCGCTCGCCGCGCTCGGCGCGCTCGCGTTCGGTGCGACGGTGCTCTTGCTCTGGCAGGTCGCCGGCCGGCCGCAGGGCGGTGAATCGATGGTGCTCGGCATCGCCGCCAAGTTGCGCCGTCGCCGCGCCGGCGCCGCGGGCGGTGGCGAGGGCGTGGCGGTGTCCGCCGCGCAGGAAGCGGTGCATACCGATGCGCGCGACCAGATCTTTGCGCTCGCCACCGCCTCGACCAAGGTGAGCGCCGAACCCGCCGCGGCGAGCGTCTATCGCATCCTCGACATCCTGATGCAGGCCAACCTCGTCCAACCGACCGACAATCGGGCGATAGAAGGCGAGCAATATCAGCCGCGTATCACTTTGGTCTGCGAGAGGTGCGGGCAATCCACGCCGATCAGGGGCCATGCCGCGGCGAATATCATCAGCGTTGCCGCCGGTGCCGCAGGGTTTCGCATGACCGCGAAGACGATCGAGGTCGCCGGACATTGTACGCGCTGCCCTACCCCGTCGCGCCAAGTCGCCCGCCCTTATCCGAAACGGCCATGATCCCTCGAAATGCCGCAGTGCCGCACGGCAGCATTGATGCCAGCCATGCTTTGTCCGTATTCCTTCGACGCGAATATTGATCGTGCATTGTTCAAGGAGCGGATCGCCATCGCGCTATAATGATCTCGACCGGGTCGTGCTGTTTGAATGGCACGGCGACCTTTGGCGGCGCCTGGCGTTTATTTTGTATTTACCAACATTGGCCTGGCCAAGTGTCGCTATTGGCCGATATCGCGGCCAATGCTTTCCCATTGTTGAACACGGCGGGAGGCGATTTGGCGTTGCATATCGCAGCGCATCATTGTTAGATGCCGCAACGCGTTCACGAAGGAGCCTTTGATTAATCGTGAGCATGTCGGTTCCTACCCTCATCATAATCGCGGCGCTGGTCGGATTAATTCTGATCGTGGTTTTGCTGAACCGACGGTCGAGACGCAGAAGGCGGCGCGCGTATCGCAATTATTATAAGGACTGATCCCGCTCGGTAAATTTACCGAAGCTTTCCCAGTCGCTTAGCAATTTATCACGCGATCCCTCGCGAAAGCTTGCCGGTCCGCGGCCGGGTTGTGTTAGCCTTTGCCGCCAACCTGTTGGCGTTGCCGGGCATCTCCCCGTCCGGATCGTGCCGACGTCCTGTCGGATCGGTCCGGCCGGCGGTCGATGCACGGCTCGAGCGGAAAGGGATCGGTCATCGCGACGGCAATCAATGCTTCTCTGGTGACGCCGCCAGTCGGCACGATCCGCCTTGCCGGCATCGATGCGATGCGGCTGGTCGCCTTCGTCGCGGTGGTGCTGATCCATGCGGTGTCCAACGGCGCCCGCGACGCGCCGGTCGCGGCCGACGCCATCGCGCTGCTGTCGCGCTTCGCCGTCCCCTTCTTCTTCGTCGCCTTCGGCTATTTCATGCCGCAACGCGCGCCCGAGCGCACCGCGCTGCGCCTGCTCGTCCGGCTCGCGCCGCCCTTCCTGTTCTGGGCATTGCTCTACATCCTCTATTTCCAGGGTTCGCTCGCCGAATTGCGGTCGCCCGCGATGCTCGTGCGGCTGCTGATCACCGGGCTCGACGGCCAGCATCTCTGGTTCCTGCCCGCGCTGGGCGTCGCTGGCGTGGTGTTCGCCGTCGTGCGTAGCCGGTTCGGCTGGGGCGCGGTGCTCGCGCTGGCGCTCGTCTTCTACGCACTGGCCTTCGCTTTCGGCCCGCTGCGCCTGCTGCTCGACCTGCCGAAGCCGCCGTTCAACACGCGCAACGGTCCCTTCTTCGGCCTGCTGTTCGTTGTCGCGGGCGCGTGGCTGCGCGCTCGCGACCTGCGCGTCCCGCTGCGCACCGCGCTGGCGCTGTTCGCCGTCGCCGCGCTGCTGCAGCTCGCCGAGGTCGCCGCGCTGGTCGCGGTCGGCACGATCCCCTTCCCGCGCTTCACCGATGACACGCTGATGACCATTCCTTATGGCATCGCCGCCTTCCTCGTCGCGCTGGCGATCCCGCCGACCTTCCACCTGCCGCCGCTGTTCGCGCGGCTCGCGCAGCTCAGCCTCGGCCTCTATGTCGTGCACCTGCTGTTTCTCGACCTTGCGACGCGCCTGCTGGGTCAGGCGACGCTCGCCGCCTGCCTCGGCAACGCGCTTCTCGCGGTGCTGGCCTCGGCGTTGTGCGTCCTGATCCTCGACCGGATTCCACCGATGCGCCGGCTGATCCGCTGATCCCTGCCCAAAATAGGACAGCGATCACGCGTTCTCTAAGCTTTCCCCTTTTGTTAGAGGTCGTTGCGTGCCGCATGTTGCCCGCGGTCCTCCCCCAAGCGATGAGGCTCTATGCGTATTACCATGATCGGTTCGGGCTATGTCGGCCTCGTCTCGGGTGCCTGCCTGTCCAATTTCGGTCATGACGTGATCTGCGTCGACAAGGCCGCCGACAAGATCGCCGCGCTCGAGGCGGGGCGGATGCCGATCTTCGAACCCGGGCTCGACGCGCTGGTCGCCGCCAATGTCGCGGCGGGGCGGCTGCGCTTCACCACCGACCTCGCCGCGGCGGTGGCGGGCGCCGATGCGATCTTCATCGCGGTCGGCACGCCCGCGCGGCACGGCGACGGCCATGCCGACCTCAGCTACGTCTTCGCCGCGACCGAGGAGATCGCCGCGGCAGTGACCGGGCCGACCGTCGTCGTCACCAAATCGACCGTCCCCGTCGGCACCGGCGACAAGGTCGAGGCGATCCTGCGCGAGAAGCGCCCCGACATCGCGGTGGCGGTCGTCTCCAACCCCGAATTCCTGCGCGAGGGCGCCGCGATCGGCGACTTCACCCGCCCCGACCGGATCGTCATCGGCACCGACGACGAGGTCGCGCGCAAGGTGATGCGCGAGGTCTACCGCCCGCTCTATCTCAACGAGAGCCCGATCCTGTTCACCGGCCGGCGCACGTCCGAGCTGATCAAATATGCGGCGAACGCCTTCCTGGCGACCAAGATCACCTTCATCAACGAGATCGCCAATCTCTGCGAGGCGGTCGGCGCCGACGTGCAGGACGTCAGCCGCGGCATCGGCCTCGACAATCGCATCGGCAAGAAGTTCCTGCACGCCGGCCCCGGCTATGGCGGCTCGTGCTTCCCCAAGGACACGCTGGCGCTGCTCAAGACCGCCGAGGATCACGGAAGCCCGATCCAGATCGTCGAGGCGGTGGTCAAGGTCAACGACAGCCGCAAGCGGGCGATGGGCCGCAAGGTGATCGCGATGCTCGGCGACGTGCCCCGCGGCAAGACGGTCGCGCTGCTCGGCCTGACCTTCAAGCCCAACACCGACGACATGCGCGACGCGCCGTCGATCGCGATCGTCCAGGCGCTTCACGATGCCGGCGTGACGGTGCGCGCCTACGATCCCGAGGGCATGGCCGCGGCGCGCGCGATGCTGCCCGACATCACCTATTGCAGCGACGCCTATGACGCCGCGACGGGCAGCGACGCGGTGGTGATCGTCACCGAATGGGATGCGTTCCGCGCGCTCGATTTCGAGCGGCTGAAGCGGACGATGGCGGCCCCGGTGCTGGTCGACCTGCGCAACGTCTACCGCCCCGCCGAAATCGCCGCGCTCGGCTTCGCCTACACCTCGATCGGGCGGTAAGCCGGCAGGCGCCGGTCCGGCACGACCGGCGCCCCTATTCGAACTTGCGGGTCAGCGACAGCATCGAGCGCCAGAACAGCGAGCGGTTGGTCTGGGTGCGCGCCTTGCGGACCTGGCGCTCGACCAGCGGGCGCGGGGCATAGCCGAGGAACGCCAGCCAGCCGAACCGCGCGACGCTGCCCGGCCAGCCGAACGGGTGAAGCTCGACCAGCCAGTGGATGGCCTCGGTCATCACCGTCTGGCGGCTGTCGGGCGGGCGCTTGCTGGGATCGGCGAAGCGCAGCGCCTGCATGCGATATTCGAGCGCCTGGAACGAGCGCAGCAGCGGCTGGCGAACCGCAACGCCCTGCGTCTGCGCCGCGCTGAGGAAGGCGCGTTCGAGAACCCGGTCGAAGGCGAGCCAGCGCAGCGCGGTGTCGGCGCTCCACGTCTTCTGCGAACTCGCCCAGGCGTTCTGGCCATGGACGCGATAGCCGCCGAGCACGTCGCGCAGCGAGCGCACCGGCCCGTAGAGCGGCGCGAGCTTGCTGAGATAGCCGTCGGGCGAGCGATAGACCGTCTTGGCATCGATCGGCATCACCTGGTCGAGGAAGCTGCGGACGAAGACGTTGCCGGTCGATACCGTCCAGGGATACCAGCCCGAGCGCGCCGCGCCGCGCAACACGTCGTCGGCGGAGAAACCGGGCGGGAAATGCGGGAACGGCATATTCTGGTCGGCGCCGGTGCGGTCCAGCGTCGCCAGCCGGAACTGCACCTTGGAATCGCCGGGTTGCAGCAGCGCGGTCGCGCGGCGCAGGCAGTCGGGGTGGAGCAGGTCGTCGGCGTCGAGGAACAGCACAACATCGCCCGACGCCGCGGCGAAGCCGGCGTTGACCGCCTCGACATGGCCGCCCTGCGCCTTCATCACCGCCCGGATGCGGTCGCCATAGCCGGCGATGATCGCGGCCGAATTGTCGCTGGAGCCGTCGTCGACCACGACCACTTCGACATCGGGATGATCCTGCGCCAGCGCGCTGTCGATCGCGGTGGCGAGGAATTCGCCGTAATTGTGGTTGATGACGACGACGGTAGCCCGAATGGACGGGAGCCCGCTAGTCATGTCCGCGATCCCGTCCATGTCGGATAGGAAGTCCCGCGTCGCGGCCGGCACAATACATCATAGTCTATCGTGCGCACGCCCGTTTTGGTCCTAACCGTTTGCCTCTATTCATCATGGCAATTTTGCGTGTCGTGGCAATGCCGTGATTGCCAACACCTTCAAGTCGCCAGATTAATCCACGATCCATGGCATGGCCGGTGCGGGATTAGCAAGCGCCACGCCGTCGCGGCGCCGGTGATTTCGTCCTATCGCGCATCAGCGGGCTCGGGTTGGGCGTAACCGGCGAGCTGACGGTCGAAATAGTCGATGGTGAGCTGCAATCCCTCGCGCAGCTGGATCTTGGGCTCCCAGTCGAGCTTCTCGCGCGCGAGGCTGATGTCGGGGCGGCGCTGGCGCGGATCGTCGGCGGGCAGCGGCATGTGCACGATCCTGGAACGCGAGCCGGTCAGCTCGATCACCAGCGTCGCCAGCTCCAGCATCGTGAACTCGACCGGATTGCCGATGTTGATCGGACCGGTGACGTCGTTCGGCGTGTCCATCAGCTTGACGAACCCGGCGAGCAGATCGCTGACATAGCAGAACGACCGGGTCTGCTCGCCCGAGCCGAAGATGGTGATGTCCTGCCCGCGCAGCGCCTGGACGATGAAGCTCGACACGACGCGGCCGTCGTTGGGGTGCATGCGCGGCCCGTAGGTGTTGAAGATCCGCGCCACCTTGATCGCCAGGCCATGCTGGCGGCGATAGTCGAAGAACAGGGTCTCGGCGCAGCGCTTGCCCTCGTCGTAGCAGGAGCGGATGCCGATCGGGTTGACGTTGCCCCAATAATCCTCGGTCTGCGGATGGACGCTGGGGTCGCCATAGACTTCCGAGGTCGACGCCTGGAAGATCTTGGCCTTGGTGCGCTTGGCGAGGCCGAGCATGTTGATCGCGCCGACGACGCTGACCTTGGTGGTCTGCACCGGATCGCGCTGATAGTGGATCGGGCTGGCCGGGCAGGCGAGATTGTAGATCTCGTCGACCTCGACGAACAGCGGGAAGCTGACGTCGTGGCGCATCAGCTCGAAGCGCGAATTGTCGCGCAGATGGTCGACGTTGCGCTGCGTGCCGGTGAAGAAATTGTCGACGCACAGGACGCGATGGCCGCGGGCGAGCATCATGTCGCACAGATGCGAGCCGAGGAAGCCGGCGCCGCCCGTGATGAGGATGCGTTTCTCAAGATGCATGATCGGTCCCCGAGGAGCGGATGGAGGCGGCCGGCGTCAGGATGACGCGGCTTCGCGATGGGTCTTGACGTGCCATTGCCAGGCCGAGGCGATGATGTCGCGCAAGGCCGAATGACGTGCGGTAAAGCCGAGGTCGTCGCGCGCCACCGCGACGTCGGCGACGAGCTGCGGCGGGTCGCCGGGGCGGCGGTTGCCGGTCGGCGTGGCGAGCGGCCGGCCCGACACCGCGGCGATCGCGGCGAGCACCTCGGCGACCGAATGGCCGACGCCCGAGCCGAGGTTGAAGATGCGCCGCCCGCCGGTGCCGGCGAGCAGCCGCTGCACCGCCAGCACGTGCGCGCGGGCGAGGTCGGCGACATGGATATAGTCGCGGATCGCGGTGCCGTCGGGGGTCGGGAAGTCGCTGCCGAACACCTGGAAATCGGGGAGGTGGCCGAGCAGATGCAGGATCGCGCGCGGGATGAGATGCGGTTCGTACTCGCGGTCCTCGCCCAGCTCGCCGTCGAGATCGGCGCCGCTCGCGTTGAAATAGCGTAAGCCGACGAAGTCGATGCCATAGGCGGCGGCATAATCGGCGAGCATGCCTTCGCCGATGAGCTTGGTCCGGCCGTAGGGATTGACCGGCGCCGGCAGCGTGTCCTCGGAGATCGGCAGCGTCGCCGGATCGCCATAGACCGCGCAGGTGCTCGAAAAGACGATCCGGCCGCATCCCGCGGTGCGCATGCCCGCGAGCAGGCCGATCATGCCGCCGACGTTATTGTCGTAATAGCGCGCCGGATCGGCGACGGATTCGCCGACATAGGCGTCCGCGGCGAAATGGATCACCCCCTCGGCCTCGTGATCGGTGATCGCGCGTGCGACCGCATCGGCGTCGCGGACGTCGCCCTCGACCAAGGGTCCCCAGCGCACCCGCGCCGGTTTGCCCAGGCTGAGATTGTCGTAGGTGACGGGCACGAACCCCTCGGCCGCGAGCATCTTGCACGTATGGCTGCCGATATATCCCGCCCCGCCGGTTACCAGAATGCGCCTGCTCATGCGTCGGATCTTCCTGTGCTACGGCCGTGGAATCGAAGGTGAGTTACCCAGGATCGGGACAGGATTAACGATCGGGTATTGATAACACGTATGCACACCGGCGCCACCCGGCGCGGTGCCGCCGCCCGCATCTCGGCCCGTAGCGCGGTTCGGCCTCAACGCTGCGCCATGGCATTGGCCTGCACGCGCGGCGTCCGCGTCCGCGGCACGCGTCGCCGGCGCGTCGCCACCGGGATCAGCGTCGGCAGCGCGGTGGTGATCGCGAACAGCGTCGCGTTGAACGCGCCGAAATCGACCAGCGTGCCCGCCACCGCGCTGGGGACGAGGCAGACCGCGAGGCTGTAGCGCGCGCCGATCACCACCCGGCGGATCTCGTCGCTGGCATTGCGCAGGCCGAGCGTCAGCAGCCGCAGGAAGAACAGCGCCATCAGCAGCCCGCCGATGACGCCGGTGCTGCTGAGCACCGCGACCGGCCAGCTCGACGCGCGGGTCGAGCCGACGCCGACGCCATAGCCGCCGGTGGCGACCAGGCCTTCGAGGCTGACGAGGTTCCAGCTGCTGCGCTCCGAATAGGAGCTGCTCGACGTCTTCTTGAAGATCAGGCTGTCGACGAGCTCGACCGCGCCGTTGAACATGCTGGGCGTCGCGACCACCAGCGCCGCGACGACCAGCCCCGCGGCGCCGATGACGAGCAACTGGATCAGCGCGCGCTTCTCGTCGGCGGGATGGCGCAGCGCCATCACGTTGGCGACGACCGCGAAGACGCCGAGGATGCCGAGGCCGAGGAAGGCGGCGGACGAGGTCGACAATACGGTGAACGCGATCAGCGCGAGCGCCATCGGCGTCTGGATCTTGGCATAGACGCCGCCCAGCGCCTCGCCGATCCGCGTGAAGTAGATGATCGCGCCGAACGACAGCACCAGCGCGCCATAGGCCGAGGCTTCGGTGTTGAAGCCGATGACGCGGCGCATGCCGCCGACGTCGTCGCCGTCCATGATGACATAGGTCGCGGTGCGCAGCGGCGCGAGCATGCCCGAACCCGCGGTCGCCATGTCGATCATCCCGGCGAGCAGCGCCATCGCGCCACCGACGAAGATCGCCTGATAGACCATCCGCCGCGTGTCGGTCTGCAGCAGCAACTGGTAGATCGAGATGGTGATCGCGAAGGCGGCGAGCAGGTAGAGCGGCTGGGTGATGTTGCCCGAACCGAAGCCCAATGGGCTGCGCGTGATGTTGTTGAGGCCCATGATCGGCGCGCCGTGGAACAGGAACGGCGCGGTATAGGTGACCATCAGCCCGTAGACGATGAAGGCGGTGAGCAGCCCGAGCTTGTTATAGTCGAGCAGCCCGTCGATCAGCAGATGCGGTTTGCGGCAGGCGATGAACGAGCGGATGCAGAGCAACGCCGAACAGGCGGTGTGCGGCAGGAAGGTGGTGCCGCCGGTCAGGTTGACCGGCAGGATGGCGAGCGAGCCGAAGGCGAGGCTGGCGAAGAACAGATACAGCGTCCAGCGGATACCCGACACCGCCGCAGCGAAGAACAACAGCCAGAAGATTGCTAGAACGACCATTACAGACCCTTATCGGGGCACGTGTGCCATCGCCTGCATCCCTCCACCCCGAAAGGTGGCGGCGCAGTCTCGCGTGATGGGCACGCACCATCCGTCGACCTGATCCCAGGCATAACAAAAGCGTAGCATCGCCTGTCGCGCAAGGCTATCCTCGCCCGCGTAACCCGTGCCAAAACGGGCAGTTACTAAATATTGACCCGTGCTGGTCATATGGGGACATGAACGCGGCGCATATCGGAGCCGGTCGTGTGCGCATATGGCGCGGCGGGGCCGTCGGCCATTCTCCGACCCGATGCGCGCAGTCAGGAGTATGCCAGTGAACACGCTAATCCTGGGGACGCCCGAGTGTGACAGGCCGGGGATCACGCGGGTCATCACCTTCGTCAGCGACCGCGGCTATGTCGGCCAGGCGCTGATCGCCGCATCGCAGCTCGCCGCCCAGCCCGACGTCGTCGCAATCGCCGACATCATCATCTACCTGATCGACATTCCCGACGAGGAACAGGGCGCGATCCAGGCCGCGCTCGCCCCCGCGCGGTTCAACTTCCGCTTCCTCGACAGCCGCCGCTTCATTCCCGACAGCGTCGACCGGCTGCCCGACCTGCATTGCCCCAGCTCGACACTGGGCCGGCTGGCGGTCGAGGCGGAGATCCCGGCGCAATATGAGACGGTCATCTATATCGACGGCGACGTCCAGATCGTCGGTCCGGTCGCGCCGCTGATCGGCTACGATTGTCCGCCCGGCACCCTGCTGGCGGGGACCGACCGGCTCGACAACGGCGGCCGATATGCCAATCCGCAATCCTATCTGAAGGGCATCGGCATCGACCGGGTCGCGGATTATTTCAACGCGGGCGTGATGATGGCGTCGCGCGAGGCGTGGCGGACGTTCACCACGCAGGCGCTGCGCTTCCTCGCCGAGAACCCCGAACGCTGCAAGCATCACGACCAGAGCGCGCTCAACGCGGTGGTCGCGGCGCAGCGGCAGGTGATGCATCCGCGCTACAATTATACGACCTGGTTCCGGCTCGCCGATCTCGACCGCTCGGTCGGCCCGCGGATCGTCCATTTCACCGGCCCGGTCAAACCGTGGAACACCACCAACGGACCGTGGGAGCCGGGCCACCGCCAGGTCTATGTCGATTTCCTGGAAGCCTATCCGTATTTCGCCAAATATCTGAAGGTCGACGCCAGCAAGAACATCGATCCGAAATATCTCACCGGTTCGTTGGCGATGCGGGCGCGGCGGATGGCCAAGGCGGCCAAGGAGGCGGCCGAGCACCGCTGGCAGGCGGTGCTGCTCAAGCGGTTCCTGCGCAGGACTTTTTTCACGCCGCGCGATTGAGTAGACGCGCCGACATGCGCCGCCCCGATCGCCGGGCGGCCGCCGGATCGCGGGGAGCGGCCCGGCATTGGATAAGGGTGGCATTGCGGCGATGACGGACAAGTCAGGGGGTGGGTCAGGGACCGGGTCGGGGGTCGGGCCGGAGGCCGGGCCAGAGGGCGGGCCGGGGGTCGGCAGCCGGACGGCGGGCAGCGTGGCGTGGCTGATGGCCTCGCGGCTGATGGCGCGCGGCATCGATTTCACCACGCTGATCGTGCTCGCGCGGACGCTGTCGCCGCAGGATTTCGGGCTGATCTCGGTGGCGATGACGCTGATCTTCATCGTCGAGGCGGTGTCCGAACTGCCGATCGTCCAGTCGCTGGTCCGGCTCGACCAGATCGGCCGCAGCCATCTCGACACCGCCTTCACCATCGGCGTGCTCCGCGGTGCGATCCTCGCGATCGTCATCGCCGGTGCCGCCTGGCCCTTCTCCTGGGCCTATGCCGATCCGCGGCTGGTGCCGCTGATCCTGTTCCTCGCGCTGTCGCCGATCGCGCGCGGGCTGCAGAGCCCGGCGATGGTGCAATATGCCCGCCGCATCGACTTCCGCCGCGATCTGGTGATCGAGATCGTCAGCAAGGTGTTCGGCTTCTCGGTCGCGGTCGTGCTCGCGGTCACCACGCACAGTTACTGGGCGATCGCCGCGGGGACCGTCATCACCCCGGTCGCCAGCATGGTGCAATCCTATTGCTTCGCGCCGTTCCGGCCGCGGCTCGGCCTGACGCAATGGCGCAGCTTCGCCGGCTTCCTCGGCTGGGCGAGCCTCGCGCAGGCGCTCGCCGCGCTGAGCTGGCAGTCGGACAAGCTGATCCTCGGCCGCTTCATCAGCAAGAGCGACCTCGGCCATTTCTCGATGGCGGCGGACCTGTCGTCGGTGCCCGAACAGGTGCTGGTGACGCCGGCGATGCGGCCGCTGATGGCCGGCTTCGTGACGATGAAGGAGTCGCGCGAGCGGATGGCGCGCGCCTATCTGCGCATCTCGCAGACCCTGCTCACCATCGCCGCGCCGGGGATGATCGGGCTCAGCCTCGTCGCCGACCAGGTGGTGCCGGTGGTGCTCGGCGGCAATTGGATCTCGTCGATCCCGATGCTGCGCTGGCTCGCGCTCGCGCCGGTGTTCGTCGTCTGGGTCTCGCCGCTCGACCCGATGGCGATGGCGATGGACCGCACCTCGATCTTCCTGCGCCAGCGCGTCGTCGAGATCCTCGTCAAGCTGCCGCTGCTGATCGCGCTGATCTGGCACTATGGCGTGATGGGCGCGGTGATCGGCCGGGTGGCGACCAACGCGATCCTGATGCTGGTGACGATGGGCTATGTCCGCAAGCTCGTCGGCCTCGGCATCGTCGCGCAACTGCTCGCGCCGTGGCGGATCGCGCTCGCCACCGCCGGCATGGCCGCGGCGATCCTGCTGCTCCCCGATGCGATGCGCCAGTCGCTGTCGCTGGTCGCGGTGATCGGCACCGTCGTGCTCGGCGCCGCGGTCTATGGCGCGATCCTGCTCGGCTCCTGGGCCGCGGTCGGCCGTCCCGAGGGGCCGGAGAGCATGGTGGTCGACCGGCTGTCGCAGATCGGGCGGCGGTTCGGGCAACGCGGCCGCGCCTAGGCGATCGGCGCAGCGATGACGGCCTTTGCATTCCTCGGGGCGGCGCTGGCCGAGATCGCCGGATGCTTCGCCTTCTGGGCCTGGCTGCGCCTCGGCCGATCGATGTGGTGGATCGCCCCGGGCATCCTGTCGCTATGCCTGTTCGCTTATTTGCTCACGCTGCCGACCGCGCAGCAGGCCGGCCGCTCTTATGCTGTCTATGGCGGCGTCTACATCGCATCCGCGGTTCTCTGGCTGTGGCTCGCCGAAGGGACGAAGCCGGATCGCTGGGACATCCTGGGGGCGTGCGTGTGCCTCGCCGGCGCGGCGATCATCTATTTCGGACCGCGCATCGCCTCCGGGACCTGACCGGCATGTCTCCGGTCTAGAAGTCGAGGATCCGGTCGGGGCGCAGTTTGCCGGTCAGCAGGTCCTTCACCGCGCGCCAATTGCCCGCGACGCGGCCCTTGCGGTCGATCCAGGGTTCGGGCTTGAACGCCTTGGCGTGGTTGCTGCCGACGTTGCGCGCCATCAGCCACAAGGCGTCGCGCGGCGTCATGGTCCCCTTGCGGATCAGATAGAGCGGGTTGGCGACCTGCGAATAGCCGAGGCGGAGCCCCGGACTGCGCCCGCCCTTGACCCCCTGATGCACCCCGACGAAGGCATGCGTCCGTTCGACGCGGCCGCGACCGCGCAACCGCCGCGAGAAGTCGACGTCCTCCTGCCAGGCATAAAGCGGCAGCTTTTCGTCGAAGCGGACGTCGCGGATCGCCGAGCAGCGGAAAGCCATGTTGCAGCCATAGGTGCCCATCGCCTTGATCAGACCGGTGTCGATCGGGCGATCCTCGGCATCATAGGCCGCGACCAGCGTCGTCGCCGTCTCGTAATCGACGCCGGCGCTGTGGATGCCGTCGGCAAGCAGCTCGCCGCTGGTGCCGACGAGATCGGGATGCGCGGCGAACACCGCGGCGATCCCCTCGATGCAGCGCCGGCTCGGCACGTAATCGTCGTCGAAGAAGGCGACCACGTCGGGCGCGCTGGTCAGCGCATCGAGACCCGAATTGCGCTGGTGGCACGAGCCCTTCGGCCCGCGCAGCACCCTGACCGACGGATCGGCGAAGCCCGCCGGAATGTCGGCGTCCGAGGCGATCGAGAAGATGATCTCGCTCGGGGTGAGCGTCTGGCGGCGGGCGTGGTCGACCCAGCGGGCGAGCTCGACCGGGCGGCCAACGCTGGCGATGACAATGGCGACCTTCATCGGGCGTTCCTCGGCTGGCCAAACAGGATGTGCGGGCTCATGCGCGCTGCGCCGACGGCAGGCAGCGGCGCAGCGCGTCGACCAGCAGGTCGCCGGCGCGGGCCCAGGTGAAGGCGGCGGCCTGCGCCGCGCCGGCGTCGCTCATCCGCTGGCGCAGGGCCGCATCGTCGCGCAGGCTGCGGATCTGCGTCCGCCACGCGTCGGGCTGGTCGGGATCGGCGTAGAGCGCCCCCTCCCCGCAGGCTTCGGGCAATGCGCCGCAGGGCGCGACGACCGCCGGGGTACCGAGGATCATCGCCTCGAGCGGCGGCAGGCCGAAGCCCTCGGTGGTCGAGGGCATCGCGAAACACAAAGCGGTCTCGAGCAGGCCGCGCAGCTCGCCGTCGTCGATCATGCCGGTGAACAGCACGTCGTCGGGCAGGAAGGGATAGGCCGCACGCATCTCGTCGGCGCCGGCCTTGCCGAGCAGCACCAGCCGGACGTCGCCCATCGCGCCGTCGGCGAAGGCGCGCAGCAGCACCGCGATGTTCTTGTGCGGCTGCGTCGTCGCCAGCGCGACGACGTAGCGGCGCTCGGCGAGCCCGAGGCGGCGGACGGTGCCGGCGTCGCTGGCGAAGCCGAGGATATGGTCGACGCCGTTGGGGATCACGGTGATCCGATCGGCGCGGGCGACCTTGTGGTCGACGAGCTGCTGTTTGGAGAAATGCGAGACGGTCAGGATCTGCAGATTGCGCCGGCCGAGCCGCGGCAGCAGGAAGCGATACCAGCGCACGAAGGCGGACGAATAGGATTGCGGCGCGGTATAGACCTGCGCGTCGTGGATCATCGTGATGCCGCGCTTGGCAGCGAGCGGCCCGACGTTGGAGAGCGACAGGATGACGTCGCCCCTGCCCTGCCGCGGCAGCGTGAACTGTTCCCAGACCTGGCCACCGCGACGGCCGGCCTGATGCACCGGCAGGCCGGCGATCGTCGCCGCGGCGTCGCCGTGCGGCGCCTCGACCTGCACCCCGGCGGGGAACAGGCGCAGCAGCTCGTCGCGGCGCGCGCCCAATTGGTGGAGCAAGGCGGTGGCGACGCGCTGGACGCCGGTCGGCCGGGCATAGAGGAACCGCCCGTTGACGAGCAGCCGCCCCGCCCCCGCGGGTCCGCCGGTCATGTCCTTGCGCAATCCGTTCCCCCTTTTCGCGTCCGTCGCGGCTCTAGCGGCTGCCCTTGGCCGCCAGCACCGCAGGCACCGTCATCATCATGATCTTGATATTGAGCCCGAGCGAACGATGCTTCGAATATGCGACGTCGAGCGCGACGCGGCGCCGGTAGGTCGTGTCGCTGCGCCCGCTGACCTGCCACAGGCCGGTGATGCCCGGCCGCACCCGGCAATAATCCTGGAAGCGGCGGCCGTAGCGGACCACTTCGGCGTTCACGATCGGCCGCGGTCCGACGATGCTCATCGTGCCGTTGATGAGGTTGAAGAATTGCGGCAGCTCGTCGAGGCTGCTCTTGCGCAGGAAGCGGCCGAGCGGGGTGATGCGCGGGTCGTTGCGCAATTTGTGGTCGCGCGCCCATTCGGCGCGCGCGGCGGGATCGTTGGCGAGCAATTGCTCGAGCCGGTCGGTCGCGTCGACCACCATGGTGCGGAACTTGAGGCAGCGGAATTCGCGTCCGTTCCGCCCGATCCGCGGCTGCGCGAAGATCAGCGGCCCGGGATCGCTAGCATAGATTGCGATCGCCAGGCCGATCAGCAATGGAGCGAAGACGATGATGGCGATGATGCCGACGACGAGATCGAGCAGACGCAGGATCATTTCGTTGACGTGATTTTCGGATGGGCGATCGGACACGCGCAGTTCACCGCCCCTTTCCTGGGTTAGATACATAACGACAACCCCTTCACCAGCCCCATCGCACCGCGCCCGTTGCGGTAAGGTTAATACCGCCGAAATAATTCGCGCGCCACTCGGCATCATGGCCGGTTTTGCCGGCGCTACATCATACCATCCTGATAACGGTAGATATTTCCATCACAAGTGTGCCCAGATCGGCACAGCTGGCCGGCGCAACCTGTCGTCTGCCGGGCCAAAGCGCGATTTTCCGTCCGATCATGCGACCGCCGGGCGCCGGCGTTCGGCCTGCCCTCGCGTTTCGCCGACAAGTGATTGGGAAATCTCGACATGGCGGCGCGCAAAGGCATAAGAACTGAGTCCGTCGGGACCCATCCGGCGCTGCGCGGCGACCGCTTGGACGTAGCGCTTCTCGGGGTCGGACAATAAGGCGCCGATCGCGCGCTCGAGCCCGTCGACGTCCCTGCTGGCATAATAAGTTACCGAATCGGCATCGAAATAATCGCGCAATCCGCCGACGTCGCTGGCGATCGCGGCGACGCCGTTGAGCGCCGCCTCCTGCAGGACGGTGATCCCCGAGGCATGGGCGTTGGGCGACAGCGGCACGATCGCGATCGTCGCCTGGCGATACAGCGCCTTGAGGTCGTCGTTATTGTCGACCCCGGCGATCTCGACGTTGGCGATGCCCTCGGCGAGCGCCGCGGGGCATTTGGTCGAGACGATGCGCAGCCGCCAGTCGGGATGCCGCGCCACCGCCTGGATCAGCGTCGGCCAGTCGCGATGCACGTCGTTGCCGACCGCGATAATCAGCTGCGGCTCGCCCGCCTGGCCGCGCACGGGCGGCGTCTGCTCGCTGGCGTTGATCCCGAACAGCACCAATTCGCTGGGACGGTCGGCGAGGCGCTGGCGCGCCATCTCCAGATTCTCGCGCGAATGGAAGGTCAGTATGTCGGCGCTGCGCATCAGCCGACGGTAATAGGCACGGTGCAGGCCAGACAGCCGGTCCCAGCCATCCATCAGCCAGACGCTCTGCGCGAGCAGCTTGGGCCGCTCGGCCGGCGCGAGCCGCTGCAGCGCGAACACCTGGCTGACCGCGAGATGCTGCGATTCGGTGTGCGTCCAGACCACGTCCGCGGCGCGGATCGCCTTGCGATTGCGCCAGGCGTGCAGGACGTCGAAGCCGAGCACGGCGCGCAGCCCGAGCCGCACCAGCCGACCGAATTTGCCTTCGGGATGATCGACCGACTTGGTCATCGCCTCGACCATCGGCATGGCATGGCGATAGCCATAGGGGTCGCGTTCGTTGACGCCGATCAGCTCGCCGCTGTCGAACCTGCGACCCCACCGATCCTCGCCGAAGCCATAGGCCAGGTGGACATGAACCTTCATGATCATCGTCCTATCTCAATCTGTTGGCAGCGAGCTTAACATCGCGACATTGCAAATCACTGACGCGGCTCACTGACGCGGCCGCTTGACGTAGGCCCGCACGTAATCGACCGTCATCGCGCGGTCGTCGGGCATCTTGTCGATCGGCCAGCCACCACCCGCGCCCAGGTTGATGAGCAGCATCTTGGGCTTGAGATACTCGGGCGCCGACGCGAAACAGGCGACCGAGCGGCCGTCGAGGAAGACGTTGATCGCGTCCTTCTCGACGCTGACGCCATAGCGATGCATCCCCGTGGTCAGCGAATCCGGCGGCACGCGGACCACCTTGGGGCCCTGGTCGCGGCTCTTGCCGTCGGTCCACAGATGCGTGGTGGCGAGGAAGGTGGCGGGATCGCGGCCGTAATGTTCGAGCGCGTCGATCTCCGGCGTCGTCTCGCCCTTCTTGCCGAGCGAGCCGAGCCAGAACGCCGGCCAGACGCCGTCGCCCTTGGGCAGGATCGCGCGCATCTCGAAATAGCCGGTGCGCTGCAGGAAGCCGCGGCCCTGCGCGTCGCTCGACGACAGCAGCCCCGAATGCCATTTGCCCTGCGCGTCGCGCTTCATATGGATGGTCAGCAGGCCGTCGCGCACCGAGAAGGGAAAGCCGGGCTGCGGATCGACGAAGGTCGAACTGCCGAAGTCGCCGTTCCACGGCGTATGCGCGGTCCAGCGCGTGCCCGGGCCGCGCGCGGAGACGTCGAGCGTGTCGAACGGCTCGTCGAAGGTCTGGCGATACTGGCGCAGGTCGATCGTCGCGGCGCATTTGGGCAGCGGCGTGCAGGCGGCGGTGGTGGCCAGCGTCAGCGCCGCGCAGCCGGCCATGCCGGCCGACAGCAGGCGGCTGCGCTCGGCGTGGGGGCGATCCGGACGCGTGCCGGCGATACGGGGCCAAGGGCGCGTCCAAGGGCAGGTCCTGGGCAGGAATGGGATCATGGCCACCTTTGCCTTCCATGGTTGGGGGAGCAGCGCGCCGGCCCTTTGCGGGCCATCGCCGGGTTTCTTGCCCGGCTGGCAACCTTCATACGCCGCATCGTCGTCGCGGTCGGCGACACCGATCGGCGCGCCGCGCGTCTACGCACCACCGCGCCAGTCGATCCGACGGTTAACGCAACGGTTAGACTTTCTTTAAGCCAGTCCGCGCCCTGACGCTACCCGTCGCGCCCCGCGTCCGGTTTTGGCACAGAAGCGCGGGGCTATCCGCTATCCCCCGCCGGCAGCGGAAAATAATACGCCGATACGATGGCTCGATGAGCCACGTCGTTCCGTTCCCTCCCTTACGGCGGGTCCCGACATCCGTTATGCCGGTTGCGTTGAGGGAGGAGGCTAGCGTCTTGAGTGACTGTGAAAAATGTCATCAGCGACGCGGCACGGACATCGGTTTCACGAACATATTGACGGCGGTCGGTCGTCCGTCACACAGAGTGGCCGCAAAGGAATTTACGTGACTGTCAATTCTTCCCCGCCGCGATCGTGCATTTGCTACATAGCGAACCAGGGGTATCTGTTCCAATCGCTGGTCAGCGCAATACAGGCACGGCAGTTCTCGCCGGCGCATTGGGACGTGATCGTCTACGATCTGACCCGCGAGCCGGGTGAGGAAAGCCGCCGCATCGAGCATGTCTGCGCGGCCAAGGGGGTCGTGTATCGCTGGGAGGATCCGGCCTTCCTCGGCGGTCTGCACATCATGAACGCGCGGCTGTTCCTCGACCAGCTGCTGCCGGCCGATTATGCGGAGATCCTCTACCTCGACGGCGATACGCAGGTGGTCGGCGACCTGACCCCGCTGCTCGACTTCCAGCCGCAGCCGGGCGGGCTGTGCGCGGTGCGCGATCCGATGATCTATCTCAGCGGCATCGCCCGGCTGCGCGGCGATTTCGAGGACGAGATCACCGAATTCGGCGAGAATTACGTCAACAGCGGCGTCTTCCGGGTCAGCCGGGCGAGCTGGGCGGATATCTCGCGCGAGGCGCTGGCGCAGATCGGCACGGCGACCAGCGCGTTGCATTTCGAGGATCAGACGGTCATCAACCGGGTCACCGAAGGCCGCCGCGATTATGCCTCGATCCGGTGGAATTTCCCGGGGTTCGTGCTCGGGTACGGCATCGACACCATCGCCCCCCCGGCGATCGTCCATTTCATGTCCAATCCACGCCCGTGGCAGGGCGCCTATGCACCGTGGGGACGGTCGTGGCACAAGCCCTATCTCGCCATCGCGCGGGAGTTCCCCGAGATCGGCGAATATTGCGATGCGCTAGATCTGCGTCGGCGCGCCGCCTACAAAGTCAAGCAGATCGCCAAATCCTATCTCGAACGGCGGCTGTGGAGCGAGCCCGAGTTGCTGGAGCATATCCGACGGTTGGAAATGCGGGCCGCGGTGTGATCGCCGCGCCGCCAAGACGATGCGCGGCGATGGCGGCGCGCCGGCGAGGCGGACTGTTCAGCAACCGTACAACACAATTCGCCGTGCAGTGTGGCAATGCGGCCATTGTCCCATCGGAATGCTTGCGTGGCACGATCGTCATGCGTCAGGATGCTGGATTGATACGATGAAATGCGCTACCCGACGCCGATAAAGCGCCCGACCCCGGCGGAATTGCCGCGACGTACGCCCTGCGGAGACACGGGAGCATCATGTACTCCAGGACTGCCCATTGATGCTTGGCCCGGCAAATTCGAAAAATCTGGTCATCACGCGGGCGGGACCGAAAAGCCTGCACGAACGGTGGCTCGCGCCCGCAGCAAAGCGCGACTTCGATCTGCTCGTCGCCTCCTTCGATCCCAACAGCCGCCCGCTCGACGCGGCGGGCACGTTCCACCGCTTCATTCCCGGCACGAAAGTCCAGGGCTGGCGTGCGACGCTGTCGGACAATCACGATTTCATCGCCCAATATGACTATGTCGCGCTGATCGACGACGACATCGACACCGATGCCGACAGTCTCAGCCGGCTGTTCGCGCTCGGCGCCGCGGAGGGGTTCACGATCTTCCAGCCGAGCCTGACCTGGGACAGCTATTTCACCTACGCCGGCACCGCGCGCAATCCGTCGTTCGCGTATCGGGAGGTCAATTACATCGAGATGATGGCGCCCTTCTTCGCGGCGCGCGCGCTGCGCGAGGTCGCGCCGTTGTTCGATTACGGCTGGGAAAGCGGCATCGACCTCGTCTGGGGCAGCGCGCTGCCGCCCGAGGACCGGCGCTTCGCGATCGTCGACGCCATCCCGATCCGCCACACCCGCCCGGTCGGCGCGCTGAAGGAGGCCAACGGCTTCATCAACCGCGGCTATGAATCGGATATCGACGCGGCGCTGGGCCATTTCACGATGCCCTGGCCGAGCCTCGTCGCCTCCTCCGGCGTGACCGCTGCGGGGCAAAGGGTTGGCCGCTGGGGGCTCGCCTGGCGCGTGCTGGCGCTGCTCACTTTGCCCTTCCGGACGCCGACGCCCGGGGCGTTCCGCCGCACCTTCGACCATATCCGCCATCAATGGCTGCGCCGCCCGGCCTATGCCGAAGAGGTCCGCGGCCTGCTCGCGCACGATGCCGCGGGCCGGCTGCGCTGAGCCGACACCCCGTCCGCGCCGGGTCGCGACCGATCCGGCACGAATGCGCGGATGACTGTATTTCCTCTGTCTTCATAACATTCTAGACCCCCCGGCGACGGGTGGTCTCGACCGCCTCCACAGCAATCGATGGGACCAGTCATGACGATCAAGCGCGTACGCAAAGCGGTGTTTCCGGTGGCCGGCCTCGGCACGCGGTTCCTCCCCGCGACCAAGGCGATGCCCAAGGAGATGCTGACCGTCGTCGACAAGCCGCTGATCCAATATGCGGTCGAGGAAGCGCTCGAGGCGGGGATCGAGCAGATCATCTTCGTCACCGGCCGCGGCAAGGGCGCGCTCGAGGATCATTTCGACATCTCCTACGAGCTCGAGGACACGATGCGCGCGCGTGGCAAGTCGCTCAGCGTCATCGAGGGCATCCGCCAGAAGCCCGGCTCGCCGGTCTACGTCCGCCAGCAGGAGCCGCTCGGCCTCGGCCATGCGGTGTGGTGCGCGCGCGAGATCGTCGGCGACGAGCCGTTCGCGGTGCTGCTCCCCGACGAGCTGATGGTCGGCAAGCCCGGCTTCATCGCGCAGATGGTCGAGGCCTATAACCAGGTCGGCGGTAATATCGTCGGCGCGCTCGAAGTCGCCGACAGCGAGACCGACAAATACGGCATCATCTCGCCCGGCGCGATCGACGGCCGCCTCACCGAGGTGAAGGCGCTGGTCGAAAAGCCCAAGCAGGGCAGCGCGCCGTCCAATCTGATGATCCCCGGCCGCTACATCCTCCAGCCCGAGGTGATGCGCATCCTCGAGAGCCAGGAAAAGGGTGCGGGCGGCGAGATCCAGCTCACCGACGCGATGGCGCAGCTGATCGGACAGCAGCCGTTCCACGGCTTCACCTTCGACGGCGAGCGCTACGATTGTGGCGACAAGGCGGGCTATATCCAGGCCAATCTCGCCCTCGCCCTCGCCCGCGCCGACATCGGTCCGAGCGTCCGCAGCTTCGCCGAGGGGCTGCTGGCCAAGTAAGATGTCCGACAGGCCGACGTGTCGAGATGTCGACGTGTCGGCCTGTCATCTTCCGGTCCTGATCGGATGGGCGTTCCACGCGGAGCGATGTGACTGCGCAGCCCTTGCCGACAGGTCGATGTGACGACGTGTCGACAATCCGACGGTTCAACCGAGGTCGGTGCGGTGGGGCAAGCCGTCGTCAGTTCGATCAATGCCGATCTGTCGACACCTCAACACCCCGACACGTCAACATTCCACCACGTTGACGGCGAGGCCGCCGAGGCTCGTCTCCTTGTATTTCGAGCGCATGTCCTCGCCGGTCTGGCGCATCGTCTCGATCACCGCGTCGAGGCTGACGACGTGGCTGCCGTCGCCGCGCAGCGCGAGATAGGCGGCGTTGATCGCCTTCACCGCACCCATCGTGTTGCGCTCGATGCACGGGATCTGCACCAGCCCGCCGATCGGGTCGCAGGTGAGGCCGAGGTTGTGCTCCATGCCGATCTCGGCGGCATTCTCGATCTGGCGGTTGCTGCCGCCGAGCACCGCGGCGAGCGCGCCCGCCGCCATCGAACACGCGACCCCCACCTCCCCCTGGCAGCCCATTTCGGCGGCCGAGATCGACGCGCGCTTCTTGTAGAGCATGCCGATCGCCGCGGCGGTGAGCAGGAAGCGGCGTGCGCCCTCGTCGTCGGCGCCCTCGATCAGCGTCTCGTAGAAGCGCAGCACCGCGGGCAGCACGCCGGCCGCACCGTTGGTCGGCGCGGTGACCACCCGGCCGCCCGCGGCATTCTCCTCGTTGACCGCGAGCGCCCACAGGCTGACCCATTCGAACACCTCGGCGGGGTTGCGGCCGGGGGTGTCGCCGGTGAGGCCCTGCTGGATCGCGCGGGCGCGGCGCCGCACCTTGAGGCCGCCGGGCAATATGCCCTCCTGCGCGATGCCGCGGTCGATGCAGGCGCTCATCGCGGCGCGGACCGCGTCGAGGAACGCGTCGGTCTCCGCAGGGCTGCGCCACGCCTCCTCGTTGGCGCGGACGAGCTCGGCGATCGACAGGCCGGTGGCATCGCCGAGCACGAGCAGATCGGCGCCGGAGCCGAACGGATGGCGCACCGCGACATTGCCCGCGGCGAGCCGCTCGCCCTTGCGCAGGATCGCGCCGCCCCCGATCGAGAAATAGGTCTCCGCATAGGTCGCGCCATCGGCATAGCTGGCGGTGAAGGTCATGCCGTTGGGATGTTCGGGCAGGAAGTCGCGCGGATGGAAGACGATGTCGTCGGGCGCGAAGGCGATGGTGTGGCGACCGGCGAGCGCCAGCCGCCGGCGCGCCGCGATGTCGGCGAGGATCGCCGGCGCCGCATCGGGATCGAGCCGTTCGGGCTCCCAGCCGGCGAGGCCGAGGATCGTCGCGGTGTCGGTGGCATGGCCGCGCCCGGTGAGCGCGAGGCTGCCGTAGAGGTCGCAGGTGACGCCGACCGGAGCCCCCTGCCCCAGCGCGCGCTGCCCGAAGTCGAAGGCGGCGCGCATCGGGCCGACGGTATGCGAGCTCGACGGGCCGATGCCGATCGTGAACAATTCGGCGACGCTGATCGGGCGATCGAGGTTGCGGTCGAGCGGCGCGGTGACGGGATCGGTGTGCATGCGGTCCTTCCGCCGGTGCTGCCGGCCTGCATGCCCCATCTGTCCCTTGCGCCTGAGATCATTATCCCGTCGGCGGGCACCGGGTGGCGCCACTCTCCAGATGTCGTCGTCGATCGGTCCTTCTGCCTGAGAGTTTCCGGGGCGGTTGCTCCTTCGGCGCCGGGGCCAGCCCGGTCTCTCCCTGATCGACGGCGCGGACGGTATCATCGCCCGGCCCCCGGTCAAGGGTGCGGCACCCGCTCGTTCCTTCTTGTCGAGCCATCGACATGTCGACAGATCGACGCCATCGCGTCGGGCAGCGCAGGGATACGAGGGACTTGGCACCGCCGGGTCGAGGCATAGACATGTCGACAATCCGACGCGTCGTATCGCGCATCGCATGGGCGACGCGCTCTCCTGCCGGAAACCGCCAGGGGCCGGCGCGACGCGCCGATCACCCCTCATTTCCTACTCGAAAGCACGAATGGAACCGCGTCCACGCCCATTTTCCCTCGGGAATCCCGTGTGGGGTGCCAAAAGTTCGTGCTTTCGAGTAGGAAATGATCATGGCCCGTTCCCCTGCCCCGACCCGCCCGTCCACCAGCGCCGGCACCGTGCCGCACCGCGACCTGTTCACGCTCGACAGCCCGCTGCACGGCGAGATCCGCGGCGAGCGGTCGCTGATGGCCTTTCCCTTCTTCGCGCTTTCCAAGAACGCCTGGATGAAGCCGCTGACCTATGATCACGCCACCGTGTCGATCGAGGTGCGCCCCTCGGCGAGCGGCGTCGCGACGATCTACGACAAGGAGATCGTGCTCTATATCGCCAGCCTGATGGCGGCGAAGCTCGAGGCGGGCGAGCATGTCGAGCAGGATTTCATCTTCACCGCGCACGATCTGTTCTCGGTCACCGGCTCCAACCATAGCGCGCGCTCCTACGGCCGGCTGTCGGAGGCGCTGGAGCGGCTGCAGGGTACGCAGATCAAGACCAACATCGAAGCGGGCGGGGAGGGGGAGGAGGGCTTCTTCTCGTGGCTGTCCGAAGCAAAACTCCATTATTCCAAGACGAAGAGCGGCGAGCGCCGGCTGAAGGCGGTCAAGGTGCGGCTGTGCGACTGGCTGTTCCGCGCGATCCTGCTCGATCGCCACGTGCTCGATTATGCCGCCGCCTATTTCCAATTGGGACCGATCGAGCGGCGCATCTACGAAGTGGCGCGCTCGACCTGCGAGGAAGGCGGGCTCGACCTCGATCTCGCCACCTTCCGCCTCCAGATCGGCTATCAGAACCCGCTGTCGAACTTCAAGGCGGCGCTGAAGCAGATCGTCGCGACCGACGGCATCCCCGATTATCATCTCGAACTGGTCGAGAGCGAGGCCGCCGAGGAGGAGGGTGCCGCCCCGCGTCGCGGCCGCAAGGCGCCGCAGAACCGGGTGGTGATCACGCCGCGGCCGCAGCCGGGGCAGGCGGTGCTGAGCGAGCATCGCACGATCGTCGAATCGGCTGCCGCCGAGGGAACCAATCCGGCCGGGTGATTCGCGCCAGGGTTGCGAATTGTTACTCGAAAGCACGAATGAATGCGGTGCATTCCTACTCGAAAGCACGAATGGCGGCGCGCCATTGTTACTCAAAAGCACGAATAGAAACGTCTATTCTACTCGAAAGCACGAACTTTTTTCGGGTTAAATACTCGAAAGCACGAATCGTAAGCGCTTCCGCTGTTGGATCATTGCTGCAACAAGAATGACGCGCGGTCATGTCGACCGCGGCGATGTTCATGGAGTGGCCGTGACCACATAAAGGAAAGCCCGGCACGAAGGCCGGGCATCCCAAGGATTATGCGAGAGACCGGCGTCGCCAAACGTCGATCAGTGACTTTTCAACAGCTCACGTCTCCCGAATAGCTCCGAACCCATTCCGGTTCAAGGATGCGCGTTTCGCGCCACGGTCTTTTTTGTCCTCGGTCCCGGCCCCGCAAGGGGATGGAAGATGACGGCGTTTACCCTCGGGGAGGCCAGCGCACGCGTGCTCGCGCGTGCGGAGGGCGGGCTGCGCGATCGATCACGCGCCTCGGCACGCACCCGCGCACCCCATCGCACGGGCCATCGCCCGGGCCATCGCACCGGTGCGCCGGTGCTGCGCGACAGTATCGAGGCGGGGACGTTCGAGGAATTGTTCTTCGCGACGCCGGCGCCCGGCGAGACCGACCGGCTGCTGCGCGCCTGCCGCCGTACGCTCGACGCCGGCCGTCGGCTGCGCCGCGAGGAACGCGCCGGCACCCGCACGCTGAACGCCACCGAGCGCAGCATCGCCGGGCTGACCGCGGCCGCGGTGCGCGTGTTCGAGGAATTGTGCACGCTCGCCAGGCTCAACCAGGGCCGCGTCTACCCCAGCTACGATTGGCTCGCCGAGGCGACCGCGCTCGGGCGCGCCACCGTCGCCCGCGCGCTGCACGCGCTCGAACGCTGCGGCTTCCTCGTTCGCCAGCGCCGGTTCAAGCGGGTGGACGGGGAGGGGCCGCGCTATCGGCAGACCTCCAACGCCTATCGGCCGCTGCTGCCGGCGCGGGTGCTCGCCTATCTGCCGCGCTGGATGCGCCCGGCGCCGCTGCCGGTCGATCAGGAACAGCATCGCGCCGTCGAGGCGCAGGCGCATGCGGCGATGCTGGCGAGCCTGTCGTGCCGGGAACGGGCTGCGGCGAGCGTCGGCGGGATGCTCGGCAAGGTGCTGGCGTCGCTCGGTGCCGCGATCGACCGCGACATCGCCATTGTCTGCGAGTCTCAAAACAATTCGCAACCCCGAATGAATTCTTATTAAATAGGTTGTTTTGGAGTTGGCCTAGCCGGCCAACGCAATCGCCTGACGGCAACGAAGGACGAGCGAAGAGCCCAAACAACCGAAAAACCACACGAAAAGACGGGAGTGCCGGCTACGCCGTCACATGCTCCCTAAGAGGAGCAAGCGGTTTGCGGTGGTGATCCTCACCTGCGGTATCGCGCGTCGAACCGTCGGAGGTCCGAAGGATCGACGCCATGCGGCTCATCGCTCCCGTCACCTTTTCGGCAGGGCAGGGGGCTCGACGCGTCTATATGTCTATACGTCGAGGACTTGCCACGTCGGCATGTAGACATGTAGGGAGGACGACATGGCGACCATCGCGATCATCAGTCAGAAGGGCGGCGCGGGCAAGACGACGCTCGCGCTCCACCTCGCCGCAGCCGCGCAGGATGCCGGCCGCGTCGCGCTCATCATCGATACCGATCCGCAGGCGACCGCCAGCCAATGGGCGGCCTGGCGGCAGGAGGCGCCGCCCGAGGTGATCGACAGCCCGCCGCCACGGCTCACCGCCAAGGTCGAGGCGGCGCGCGGGCAGGGGGCCGAGCTGATCGTCATCGACACGCCGCCCCATGCCGACAGCGCCGCCCGCGCCGCGGTCGAGGTCGCCGATCTCGTGCTGATCCCGTGCCGGCCGAGCGCCTTCGACCTGTCGGCGATCCAGACCACCGCCAAGCTGGTCCAGCTGCTGCGCAAGCCGGCCTATGTCGTCTTCACCGCCGGCGCCCCCAACGCGCCGCGCGTCTACCAGGAAGCGGGCGAGCTGGTCGAAGGCTTCGGCACGCCGCCCTGCCCGGTGCAGATCCCCGACCGCGCCGCCTATCGCCACGCGAGCGGGGAGGGGCGCACCGTCATGGAATATGAGCCCGACGGCAAGGCCGCCGAGGATATTCGACAGCTCTACGCGTGGACATGTCGACAGGTCGGCATGCCCTCAGCCAAGACCAAGACCCGCAAGAAGGTACCTGCATGAGCCGCAAGCCGAGTTTCGCCAATTTGCGCACCGTCGGCGCACCGCCCGCTGCCGTCGCCGCGCCGGCACCCGTCGTGGCACCCACGCCGTCTGCCGGCGCGGCAGGGCAGGGGCCGGCGAGCCGCCAGGGCCGCAAGCAGATCGCCGGCTTCTTCAGCCCCGAGATGTCGTTCGCGATGCACACCCTGGCGCGTCGTCAGGGCCGCAGCCTGCAGGCGCTGATGGCCGAGGCGTTCAACGACGTGCTCAGGAAGCACGGGGAGAGTCCGATCGGGGATTGATATACCCGACATGTCTTCACGTAGACATGTCGGGTATTCTATCAACCAACGGCTTTCAGGATCGCGCGTCCGTATGCCGTCTTCTTGAACATCTCGCCGCGCGTGCGAGCCTCGTCAGCCGATATAAACCCCTGCTCGTAGGCGATTTCTTCCAGACACGCGATCTGGATACCCTGTCGGTGCTGCAGCGTACGCACGAACTCGCCCGCCTCGAGCAGACTGTCGTGCGTGCCGGTGTCGAGCCAGGCATAGCCGCGGCCCATCTGTTCGACGTAGAGGTCATTCGCCTCCATGTAGAGGCGGTTGATGTCGGTGATCTCGAGCTCGCCGCGCGGGCTCGGCTTGAGATCGCGGGCATATTGGACGACGCGATTGTCGTAGAAATACAGGCCGGTCACCGCATGGTTCGACTTGGGCTGCGCGGGCTTTTCCTCGATGCTGATCGCGCGGCCGCCTTCGCCGAATTCGACCACGCCGTAGCGTTCGGGATCCTCGACATGGTAGGAGAAGACCGTCGCGCCGCTCGGCCGCGCGATCGCGTTGGCGAGCAGGTCGGGCAGGCCGGCGCCGAAGAAGATGTTGTCGCCGAGCACCAGCGCTACCGGATCGTCGCCGATGAAGTCCGCGCCGATCGTGAACGCCTGCGCCAGCCCCTCTGGCCGCGGCTGCTCGGCATAGGCGATGCGCAGCCCGAACGGCGAACCGTCGTCGAACAGGCGCCGGTAATTGTCGATATATTCGGGGCTCGAGATGATCAGCACGTCGCGGATGCCGGCGAGCATCAGCACCGACAGCGGGTAATAGATCATCGGCTTGTCGTAGACCGGCAGCAGCTGCTTGTTGACCGCCAGCGTCGCTGGGTGGAGCCGGGTGCCCGAACCCCCGGCGAGGATGATGCCCTTCATTGCGGTGCTCCGATCAGTTCGTCGAGGATGTCGGCAAGCGCTGCGTCCCAGGAACGCGGTTCGATGCCGTAGGCGGTATGGATGGCGTCGTGGCTGAGCAGCGAATTGGCCGGGCGCCGCGCCGGGGTGGGATAGTCGCTGGTCGGTATGCCCTCGACCGAGGCCGACGGACCGCCACGTGCCGCGCTCTGCCGGAAGATCTCGCGTGCGAAATCCGCCCAGCTCGTCTCGCCGGCATTGCTGAAATGGAAGGTGCCGGTCGGTGCGGTGGTATCGTCGGCGAGCCGCACCGCGATCGTCGCCAGCGCCGCGGCAAGATCGGCCGCCCCGGTCGGACTGCCGTGTTGGTCGGCGACGACGCGCAACTGGTCGCGATCGGCTGCGAGGCGCAGCATCGTCTTGACGAAATTCGCGCCCTGCGCCGAAACCACCCAGGCGGTGCGCACGATCGCCGCGCGTGCGCCCGACGTGCGGACGGCGAGCTCGCCGCCCAGCTTCGATGCGCCATAGACGCCGAGCGGACCGACGGGGTCATCGACCTGCCAGGCGCCCTGTTTGTCGCCGGCGAAGACATAATCGGTCGAGACCTGAACGAGCGGGATGGCCACCGCGGCGCATGCCGCGCCGAGCGCAGCCGGTGCCAGCGCGTTGACCGTCCAGGCGGCGACGACGTCGCTTTCCGCCTTGTCGACCGCGGTATAGGCCGCGGCGTTGATCACCGCCGCCCATGGCCGCCCCTCATGCCCGTCGGCGATCATTGCGCCGATGGCGGCGGGATCGCCGAGGTCGAGCGCGTCGCGGCCGAGCGTGACCGCGCGCCAGCCCTTCGGCCACACGGTACGCGCGAGTTCGCGACCGAGCTGGCCGTTGCCGCCGGTGACGAGAATGTCGCGGGTCATCGCCGCGCCGACATGTCTACAGGTCGAGCGATCGACATGTCAGGCCGCGATGCCGCGACGTTCGGACGCCTTGGCGGCGACCAGCGGTCGCCACCACGCCTCGTTGTCGAGATACCAAAGGATCGTCTTTTCGATGCCGGTCTCGAACGTCTCCTGCGGGCGCCAGCCGAGCTCGTCGTTGATCCGGCTCGCGTCGATCGCATAGCGTTTGTCGTGACCGGGGCGGTCGGCGACCGAGGTGATCTGCTCGGCATAGGAGCGACCGTCGGCACGCGGCCGCAGCCGGTCGAGGATCGCACAGAGCGTGTGCACCACCTCGATGTTCTGCTTCTCGTTATGGCCGCCGACATTGTAGGTGCGCCCGACGCTGCCCCGCTCGAACGCCGCCTGCAACGCGCGGACGTGATCCTCGACATAGAGCCAGTCGCGCACCTGATCGCCCTTGCCGTAGACCGGCAGCGGCTCGCCGGCGAGCGCCTTGGCGATCATCAGCGGGATCAGCTTCTCGGGGAAATGATAGGGGCCGTAATTGTTCGAGCAATTGGTGATCAGCACCGGCAGGCCATAGGTATGACCCCAGGCCTGGACGAGATGGTCCGACCCCGCCTTCGACGCCGAATAGGGTGACCGCGGATCGTAGGGCGTGTCCTCGGTGAACAGGCCGGTGTCGCCGAGCGAACCGTAGACCTCGTCGGTCGAGATATGGTGGAAACGGAATGCCGCACGGGCGTCGTCGTCGAGCCCCGCCCAATAGGCGCGCGCCTCGGCGAGCATCGTATAGGTGCCGACGACATTGGTCTGGACGAAGGCGCCGGGGCCGTCGATCGAGCGGTCGACGTGGCTCTCGGCCGCGAGATGGGTGACGATCTCGGGCTTGAACTCGGCGATCGCGGCGCGCACCGCCTCCGCATCGCAGATATCGCCCTGAACGAAGCGGTAGCGGTTCGAGGCGGCGACCCGCTCGACCGTCGACAGCGTGCCGGCATAGGTCAGCTTGTCGAAGTTGAGCACCTCGTGGGTGGTGTTCTCGATCAGATGGCGGACGAGCGCCGAGCCGATGAAGCCGGCCCCGCCGGTGACGAAGATGCGCATGTCTGGGTCCTTCAGGCGAGGGGCGCGAGCGGCCGGCCGTTATAGGGGAAGGGGCTGTCGAAGTCAGCGAGGGTCGGCTGGACCTTGTCCTTGTCGCTCAGCTCCGGCGTGACGCCGGGGGGCAGCGGCCAGTCGATCCCGACGCTGTCCCAGCGGATGCCGCCATCCGCCTCGGGGGCATAGATGTCCGAACATTTGTAGGTCACCTCGCAATCGGGCTCGAGCGTCACGAAGCCGTGCGCGAAGCCGATCGGGATGAAGAGCTGGTGGCCGTTCTCGGCGCTGAGTTCGGCGCCGACCCATTGGCCGTAAGTCGGCGAACCGCGACGCACGTCGACGGCGACATCGAAGATGCGTCCGCGGATGCAGCGGACGAGCTTGTCCTGGCCGCGGGGCGGGGTCTGAAAGTGGAGGCCGCGCAACGTGTAGGCCGGGGCGGAGAGAGAGTGGTTGTCCTGCACGAAGGTGCAGGTGATGCCGAGCGCGGCGAAGGCGGGGACGGAGTAGACCTCGGTGAACCAGCCACGGGCATCGCCGAAACGCTTCGGACGGATAAGTTGGACAGGAGGGGACAAAAAAACCTCGTTGCGACACTACCGGGGCAACGGGACGTTACGGGCTCGTCTCGTCCGATGCCAGCGATATCAGCGCATCTCGCTATTGACTATAGGATGCAACAGCTAGTTGCTCGCTTGTCGCTGCCGGCTTGAGTCGCTGAAAAATTCATGATGATACGGGGTCATAATCTAAAGAGGACGCAGCGCCTCCTCAAATAAAATTCAGCGGTTAAAATCGAATAAATTGACGCTAGAAGAATGTTTGTCATCCATAATTATTAAATAAATTTCTATTTATATTATACTTACAACAAACATGTTATGTGCGTCAGTTGTCTTGCTTATAAAAGAGTTATCGAAAAATTTACTAAATGAATAATGTGTAATATAATGAGGTACATAGAATAAATAAATTCAGCTAGTATTAATAAAAAGTATTTCGATTAAAAAAGTATATTTCGCTAGTCCAGGTAAGTCGTTGATCACGACTGGGATTATAAAATACCATTGCGATACGCAAAACCCTGATGCCCTGCTCCAAGCAATGAATTTAAAATGATAAAGTTCGCTGGCGTTCCGAGGATCGACGCGCCTATGACGGCGCGCGATGAATTTGATAAACGTGTTGGTGTAAGCGATGTTGATGGACCGTAGGGCTCGTATACCATCCGGCGGTCGACGCCATAGCACGAGGGGGGCAGAGACGCGCCGCTTCACCGCGGCCGCTCTAGCGGCTGCCGCCTTCCTGTCCTTTTGTTATATGTTCGGGGGATCGTCACGCTACGGCGTCGCACCGCATCTATTGTTACGGCTTGGCTCGATTGTGGCGATCGCGGTCGCGTTATGGCGGATGGATTCTGCTGATCGCGCTCGTGCCCGGCCTTTCGCTCTAGCGGTAGTTGCGCTTGGTGTGCTGATGGTCGTTCAGCTGATCCCCCTGCCACCAGGTCTGTGGCGCAGCTTGCCGGGACGGGCGCCTTATGCCGATGCGTTAACTACTATTGGCCTCGGCGCACGATGGCGTCCGATATCAATGGCGCCAGACTTAACACTGTACAGCCTGATGGGGCTGCTTCCAGTATTGGCCGCAGCCCTTATGTTCGCGCCGCTACGGACTAACGAGCGGTTGTTACTGCTCGATACCTCGTTGGGCTGTTTAACCGTCGGCGCGTTGCTTTCCGTAGCGCAGGTGGGTGCTCAGGCCCTCTATTTCTATGACCATACGGACTATGGACTGGGGGTGGGATCCTTCGCCAACCGGAACCATCAGGCACTGTTTCTCGCCGTCGGCATACTCCTCATCCTCTGTCGCTGGCGCATAGGAGAGCGACGATCCCTACGAAGTGTCGGCACGGTGGTCAGCTTCGGAGCCGTGGCGGCAATCTTACCATTGCTGGTGGTGACGGGCTCGCGCGCGGGTCTAGCAGCCGGAATACTGGCATTCGTTGCTGGCGCACTGGTGCTGGTACGTGATGGCATACGGGTACGGGCGTCGTGGCAACGCTGGTTGATCCCGACGGGCACTGGCCTTGCGATCGTCGTTGCACTGGCAATTGGTGCCGCCTCGTCAAGGGAATTGGCGTTGCATCGTCTTTTGACCAGCAGCGCTGACGATCTGCGAGCTGCAAACCTTCCCGCGCTATTCGACACGATCAAAGCTTTTTTCCCGATCGGTAGCGGCTACGGTACGTTCGATGCCGTCTTTCGACGCTTCGAGTCCGACGCGCTTTTGCGGCCGAGCTATTTCAATCATGCACACAATGAGCTGATCGAAGCTTTGATAGAGGGGGGACTGGCAGCGGCTGCGCTGCTCGCTGCCGGTACACTGCTGTTGTTGCAACGGGTTGTGCGAGCCTGGCGGAGTGACCCGCGTCAGCCGTCGACGGTGTTAGCTCGCACCGCCGCACTTGGTATCGCGTTGCTGCTGCTCGGCTCGCTAGTCGATTATCCTCTACGTACGGGTTTCCTGGCGGTCCTTCTGGTTCTTCTTGCGACTTGGCTGGTACCTCACGATACACCGGCGCCGTGACGGACACACCTTGGCACTCCTGATGGCTTCGGTTAAGCGATGCCTCTCCAAGCGGGTTGCGGGATTGGTTCATTGCAAATGCGTGTTTTAATAGGGCTGGCTGCCGCGTGTGCGCTCGCTGCCTGTGCTCGGGATCTTCCTCCGCTGGATCCCGGCCAGCATCTGGTTGTTACCGGGCAGCAGGATTTACCCGCCCCGACGAGCGTGGATATCGTGGGGGCAGCACGGGTTTACCGTGTTTCACCGTTCGATCAGTTAAAGGTGTCGGTATTTGGGGTTGAGGAACTCAACCAGACAATCCGTGCCGACTCGAGTGGCACAATCTCGCTACCACTCGTCGGCAGCATCAAGAGCGCTGGCCTTACGCTCGATGAGTTGACCAAACAGATTACAGGCCGACTGGGGCGATATATCCGAAATCCGCAAGTCAGTGTCAATCTTGAGGAAACTACCAATCAGAGTGTGACGGTTTATGGCCAGGTTCAGCAGCCGGGGCAGTTCCCGATCTTGGGTAAGATGACGCTATTGCGTGCCATTGCGCTTGCGCGTGGTGCTACCGACGTGGCCGACACAAACCAAGTGGTGGTGTTTCGGACCGTCAACAATCAAAATATGGCGGCCTTGTATGATGTCGAAGCGATTCGTCGAGGCACATATCCTGATCCGGATATCTACGGTAACGACGTGATCGCCGTCGGCGACTCCTCAAATCGTCGTCTTTTCCGCGATATTCTTCAAGCCTCGCCGCTCCTGGTGACGCCGATCGTCGTGCTGTTGCAGCGTCTCTGAAGTGAGTGACGAAATGAACGCCCCTCAAATTGATACTTTCGAGACACTTGCGCAGTCGGAGCGGAACGATGTCTCTTACCCTTCGCATCGGTCACCCATCCTCACTCAGTACATGATGATGGCGCTTCGGCGTAGATGGACAATTATCGGCGCGATAGTCGTCTGCTTGATAGCAGCCGTGTTGTTCACCCTTCTTGCTACGCCAAAGTATACGGCGGCTACCCAAATCGAGATTAATCGCGAGGGTGCACGAATTCTGAGCAACGTGGAGAACGTACAGCCGGACACAGGCGCCGCTGACCAAGAGTTTTATCAAACGCAGTATACGGTTCTGAGCAGCCGTGCGATGGCTCAGCGCGTCGCAAGAGAGCTCCGGCTTGCCGATGATCGACACTTTTTCGACGTGATGGGCGCTAAGCTTGTTGCGGAAAGCTTTACCAACGGCACGTCGTCTTTATCTCGCGTACAGCGCGATGAGGCGGCAGCACAGATACTTAGTGCTCATGTTTCCGTGCAGCCCATCCGCACTTCGCGACTAGTTGACATCGAGTGGACCAGTCCCGATCCCGTATTGGCTGCAAAGGTTGCAAACACTTGGGCGACCAGCTTCATTTCCTACAATCTCGAACGTCGCTACGACGCCAGTTCATACGCACGCCGCTTTTTGACTCAGCGCCTTGAGCAGTTACGGCAGCGGCTCGAGACGTCCGAGCGACAGCTTGTAGGCTACGCGCAGCAGCAATCGATCATCAATGTGCCGGTCGGCGGGACCGACACCAGTGGTCGAAGCGCAGAACGGTCGCTAACAGTCGACAGCTTGGCGGCACTCAACACCGCTTTGTCTGAGGCAACTGCCGATCGAATTAAAGCGGAAAGCAGGCTTGCTGGTGCACGCTCTGGCACGTTGCCAGAGCAGCTCGAGAACGCTACAATTAACACGCTACGTCAGCGTCAAGCCGAACTTACTGCAGACTATGCCAAGCTCATGCAGCAGTTTTCACCGGAGTATCCGCCAGCGCTGGCGCTGGCCGCGCAGCTGGCGCAAGTCAATCGGAGTCTCGCGCGTGAACAGCAGCGTGTTTCTACGACGGTAGCAAATGGCTACAATGATGCGCTTGGCCGCGAAAACCTGCTTCGGGCGAAGGTCAACTCGCTAAGAGGGGATTTTCTTGATCAACGCCGTCGTGGTATTCAGTACAATATATTTCAGCGTGAAGTTGATGCAAATCGCGAGCTCTACAATGGTTTGTTACAACGCCTGAAAGAGATTGGCGTTTCGGCCGGAGCTAGCGAGAACAATATATCAGTTATTGATGGAGCCGAGATACCGTCACGGCCTTCGTTTCCGCGGCCGTTCCTTAACATCCTAGCTGGTTTGGCGGTCGGCGCGTTGTTAGGGTTGGCGATTGCTTTCGCCCGCGAGCAGATAGACGAGACGATTGCAGATCCTTCTGACTTCGAACGGCGTATGGGCCTATCGATGCTCGGCGGTGTGCCGGAGGTGGCGACGCATGATCCTATTGAAGAGTTGCGCAATCCCAAGTCGCCGCTTACCGACGCGTATCTCTCAATCCAGGCCAGTCTGTCGTTCACGACTGATCACGGTTTGCCACGATCGCTGATCGTGACCAGTACTCGGCCAGCTGAGGGCAAATCCACTACGGCACACGCTTTTGCATACGTTACGGGCCGATCTGGCGTACGTACTCTGCTGATCGACGCAGACATGCGATCGCCGTCGCTGCACGAGAATCTTGGCATTGCCAACGGCGATGGGCTGAGCGCTGTATTATCAGGGATTGTAACGCCGCAACAAGCTATTCGCCCGATTGAAGGGTTGCCGTTCGATGTCATGACTGCGGGCAAGTCGCCGCCAAACGCTGCGGAGCTATTGCGCGGGCATCGCCTGCCCGAGCTACTTGCCGAACTTGGCCATGACTATGGCTTCATCGTTCTCGATTCGCCGCCTGTAATGGGGCTTGCTGACGCGCCGATCATCGCAAGCGTGGCTGAAGCAACCGTCTTTGTCATGGAGTCGCGTGGCGTAAAGGCCCGGCTTGCGCAGATCGCGCTAGAGCGTCTGCGTCAGGCACACGCCCATATCGCCGGCGCAGTGATGACCAAGCTGCAGTTCCGAAAGGCGGGCTATGGCTATGGCTATGACTATGGTTACGGCTATGGGCGCAGCAAGGATTAAGCTGTGGCACGACGTCTGCGCATTGTGGGTGGTCACTCGCCCTGGCTAATCGCATTATGGGGGGCGGTACTTATCGCCACCGCGGCGGTTACTTCGCTGTCGAGTTTGGCTGCGCTGATGCGCGAACAACAGCCGGACACGATCCTAACGTTTGATCCGCGCGACGCGTTAGCACAAGCTCGGCGCAGCGAATTATTATTAGCACAGTCACCGGAGGATCAGCATGTTGTGCAGCGCGCCCGTACCGCGGCGCTGGCGGCCTTGTCTTACGACCCGACACGAGTAACCGCATGGCGTAGTCTTGCCGCTGTACAACAGAACAATAACCGTGCTGATCAACTGCTGTTGGTCGCACAATGGCTGTCACGCCGCGATCCGCTAACCCAGCTCGCTCTGCTGGAATATAAGGTGCAACACGGTGATGTTGCTGGCGCTTTGCAGCATTACGACAACATCCTCCGGGTTTCGACCGTCTACGACCGTGTGCTCTTCCCTGTTCTGGCCTACGCCGGAACTGATCCTAATGTGCAGCCGGCACTCGTCGCCCGGTTGGCCTCCGCATCGGCTTGGCGGCGCCGGTTCTTTTCCTATCTAGCCAGTTCCAACACGGCCTATCATACACAGGCAGTCATTTACGCCGCGATGGCACGCCATGGAAAGCTTTCCGATAGTGATATTGTTGGACTGCAGGCGACTAATGCGACTTTAGGGGGAGATTACCGCAATGGCGAGACGCTGTTCAAATTGGCCGATCCTGGCGCCGCGCGGCTGCCGCTGCGCGACGGCAATTTCGCTAGCCTAGGCGGCATCACCCCTTATAGTTGGATGTTAGAGGACGGCGGTTTTCTTCGTGTCGCCACCGCCGTGGTTGCAGGACGACCTCGCCTCGAAATGGAGAGTCCGCGTGGCGATGGCGGCCGCGGCGTTCGCCAGTTGGTCCAGCTACCGGCTGGCAAGCGCCGTATCTCCGCAACGATTGGCCAGATTGAGGGGGATATCTCTGGTACGGTCTACGCGACGCTTGCTTGTGCGCAAGGCAGTCCGATAAGCGCCTCGTCCGAGGCGCGCGCCGATACCGGACGGATTGTTGTCGCTGCCACGATACCGGCAGGTTGCTATCCGCAGTGGCTTGAATTTGGACTTCGTCAATCTTTGAGCGGAGACCGTTCCGGTGCTTGGGTCAGCGGTATTCGTGCAGACTAGCTGCTCACGACAGGAACCCGGTCGGTAGGCATAGGCCACCGACCGGATTTGGATTATTTTACTGTTACAGTCTCAAGCTGCGGCAGCGGAAAGACCAGCGTCTGGCCCTTGAACGCGGCTGATGTCTCGAAGAAGCGGCGGAAGTGCCACGGAAGCACGATGAGATAGTCGGGCTTTTGCGCGAGCAGATCGCTTTCCGACACGATCGGCAGGAAGGTGCCAGGCGTGTACTTACCGAACTTCTCTGCGTTGACCTCGCCCACGGCAACGACTTCGTCGGTGGTGATATCGCAATATTGCAGCAATACGTTGCCCTTGGTCGAGGCGCCGATTGCACCCACGACTTTGTTCTCACTCTTGGCCTGACGGAGAAAGGCGATGAGTTCCTCGCGGGTCTGCGCGGTGCGCTCAGCGAAGGCGTGGAACGGTGCGACGGTGTCCAGCCCGGCCGCGCGCTCGCGCGTGAGAATCTCGTTGACCGCAGGTTCCAGCGGCTCGTCGCCGCGTGTCTTGCGGACGGTGATCGAGAAGCTGCCGCCGTTCACGTCGTTGAACTCGACGTCGAGAATGTGCAACCCGGTGCGGCGCGCCATCCACTCGATCTGTCGCAGCGCATAGAACTCGAGATGCTCGTGGCATACGGTGTCATAGGAATTCGTATCGAGCATCAGCGGCATGTAGCTTTGCTCGAACACCCAGATGCCATCGTCTGCGAGCACGTCAGCGACTTGGCGCATGAACTCCATCGGCGCCTCGAGATCATAGAACATCGAGAAGGAAGTGACCACCTTGGCCTTGCGCCCGGGAAAGCGGGCCTGCACTAGATCGGCGGAGAAGAAGTCCGGGATCAGATCGACATAAGCGGGGTAATAGTCGCGGAACTTGGTCCCGGTGGGATCGACCCCCACGAGTGTTAGCCCGCGGTCGCCATAGGCCTGGAGTGTGGTGCTATCGTTGCTGCCGATGTCGATGATCAAGTCGCCCGCGTTGAGGGTGACCGCCCGCTCGATACGCTCCACCTTCTTGCCGAGATGCGCCACCATGCTGGCATTGAGCCCTGAGCGATAGCCGTAATTGTCGCCGTACATCTCGGAGAGATCATAGCTGTGCGCGAGCTGAAGCAGGCCACAGCATTCATCCGAGCCGACGCATTTGACGAGGCGCAGCGGCCCAGTCGTCACCGTCTGGTCGCGCGATCCGGGGAAGACGCCCGTGAGCATCTGCTCGCCGAGGTCGAGCACCGGCTCCAAACCGGCGTTGCCGCAGATGCGGCAAGCATTAACCTTTTGGTACATCTAGGCTCGTTCCTTTTACTGTCGTGTCGTTGAGGATGTGCTGCTCGGCTGCGACCATCTCGGCGATGAGATCGGCAAAGCCAACCTCCGGTTGCCAACCGAGCGCGCGCAGCGAGGAGGGATCACCGACCAGCGCAACGCTCTCGCTCGGCCGGCGGAAAGTCGGGTCGATACGGACGTGGTCACGATAGTCCAGCCCCACGGCGGTGAAGGCGAGCGCTGCGAGGTCGCGGATAGAGTGGGTCACGCCCGTCGCGATCACCTGATCGGTGGGCTGCTCCGCCTGGAGCATCATCCAGGCGGCGCGGACATGATCGCGGGCATGGCCCCAATCGCGGCGCGCGTCCAGGTCACCGAGCACAACATGGTCGGCGCGCCCCGCCGCGATCATTACCGCCGCGCGGACGACTTTGCGCGTGACGAAAGCGGGCGGGCGCAGCGGACTCTCGTGGTTGAACAGAATGCCGGAGCAGGCGAACAGGCCGTGATGCTTACGATACACGTCGACCATCACATGCGCATATTGTTTGGCCGTGCCATACGGACTGCGCGGGTCGAGCGGGGTAGTCGGACCCTGCGGCGCGGGCGAGCGCCGGCCGAACATCTCGCTGCTCGATGCCTGGAAGAAGCGGATTGAAGGGTCGACGCGCCGGATCGCCTCGAGCAGCCGCACCGGGCCAAGACCGTTGACGTCGCCCATCGCAACGGGATCGTCAAACATTCCCGACCCGGTCGAGAATGCGGCGAAATTGTAGATTTCGTGGGGCCGCAGCGCAGCGACCAGCGCGGTCGCCTCGGCGTCGTCGCGTAGCGAACAACGATGCAGCGGCACACCCTCGGCACTGACGCCGTCGTCGGTCGTCCGCGATGTGCCTGCGACGTCATAGCCCTCGAGCCGGAGCAGGCGCGAGAGCAGCCGGCCGTCCTGGCCGGTGGCGCCAGTGATAAGCGCGCGCCGGGCGTCAGCCATCGGTCGGCGTCCCCCGGCCGAACCCGCCTAGCCGGGCGACGGCGCGGCTCAGCTGCGTGGAGAAGCGGCTTCCCTCGACCAACTGGTACACGCTGGATGCGCCGCCGTGCCCGCGTGCGGTGAGCAGGGCGACGACCGCGACATGTGCGAGCCGGCCGGGCAGGCGGGCAAGCATGCGCATCCAACGCCCCTCGGTGTTCCCGACCCGCGCGGCCAGGCGCGTATCGAACTCATCTGCGGTGTAGACGCCATAGGCGCGCCATACGAGCAGCTTCTGCGGCTGGCGCCACGGCTCACGCAGCACTACGCGCGCTTTCGCCGCAGCCGAGAAGCCAGGGAAACTCCAGATCAGTTCAGGCCAGAGGAACATCCAAATTTGAAAGCCTCGTGTCGTCCACATTGCGTTACCGATACGGATTCGTACGAGCGGCTCGCCGAGTGCCACCGCGCATGCGAGCGGTGCCTGCAGTAGTACCCCGACGTGGATGAATAGCGTGCCATAATAGCGCTGGCGCTCGCGCGTGAGCCAGAGCGAACGCCGAACGATGACGCAGCCGATGAATGATAGCGCATCACCGAGGTCGGCGAGTAGCGCATCGCTGTCGGCTGCGCGATATGTGCGACGGCCGCTGAAGCGCAGCCGGCGTGGCTCGAAGACGGTGGTAAGGTCCTTGTCGCGCACCTCGGCGTCGACAACGATCAGGTCAGGATCGCTCGCGGCGAGCTCGGCAAGCACCGTCGCAACTGCGCCCGGGACGATCGTGTCGTCATCCGAGAACAGCCAGCAATGCTTACCGCGCGCATGCTGGACCACCTTGTCGAAGTCGGCGTCGATGCCGGAGTTCACGTCTTCGCGGATGTAGCGGACATAGGGCGAGCGTGCGGTGAAGCGCGCTACGACGTCGGCGGTATCATCGGGCGAGGCACCATCGAGCACTACCAGCTCGACCTCGGCAGATAGTTGCGGGACGATCGATTCGAGCGTCTCGGCGATAAAGTCGGCGCGCTTGAACGTTGCAATGCAGATCGACAGCTGGATCATTGGCGGTCTGCCAGCGCGGCTTGGTACACGGCGATATGCTCCCGCGCGACCCGCGTCCAATCATCCTCTCGCGACAATGGCATGTGACCGCGCCCTCTCATGAAATCGACAGCCTCGCGAAGTGCGGCGCCATCGTCGGGTGGCACGTAGAAGACGCCGTCCGCCGCGTTATAGCCGCGTATGGTCTGTGATGTCGTCACCAGCGGCGTGCCCTGCAGCCGCGTTGCATGAATCGAGCTATTCCAGACTCCGCCGCCCGCCAAGAAAGGCAGCACGACCATATCCGCCGCGGCAAGCAAATCAGCGGTCGCCGCCTCATCCAAATAGCCTGGCAATAGCACCCGTCCGCGCCAACGCCGTTCGTCGGCGAGCGCACTGATCTGCTCACGATAGTCGGCGAAGTCGCCGAACGAGCCAGCGATAACGAGACGATCGACGCTTGGGTCGAGCGCTTCGAAAAGCAGATGAACGCCCTTTGCCGGGTAAATGAAGCCGAAGAAGACGATCAGATTGGCCGCATCGCCGACCCATATGCGGCGATGCGCTGAACGCTCGTCATCGGCCATCGTGCTGGGTGGGATGGACGACGCGCCGACGATCAGCCTCCGCTTTCGGACAGTGTCGAAGTGCCGGAATGCAGGCCAAAGATGCTGTTCGAAATCAGGACGCACGACGATCGCCGGTCCGCGGGGGAGGGCCTGCAGCGAAAAGTTGAGCATCTGACGCCCCGAGAAACCTTCGTGCCACGTCCGCACCGAAGCCGCGCCTTTCAGCCGCGCGATACCTGGCACTAGAGAGGGCAACAACGTCGCGCCATAACCCTGCGTAGGATATTGCAAGTGGACGATATCGGGGTGCCAGCGATCAATTGAACGAACCAGATTCGGGAGATGCCGGATCGACCAGTTATCGGGGGCGATCAGGCGCTCAATGCCAGCGTCGTGCGGGCTGTTTGCACCGAAGTGCGAGAGGACGCCAACATCGATAGTGCCGGTCGCCGCCAACGCCTTGGCGAGACTGCGCGTATAATCTCCCACACCGCAGTGTGCGTCGGGATACGAGCCGCTGACCAAGAGGACGCGAGTGTTGGTCATGACTGACGACGCAAAAGGACGGCTCTTGCCCGGTGACGCAGGGCCGGCACGGTGAATACAATAGCAAGCGAGGAGAGGGTAGGCATCAGCAATCCCCAGCCGAGCCGCGCTACGATGGATGGTAAAACGGCGAGCAGCTGGAATCCGATCAATGCCGGCAACAATGCGGTTAGCATTGGCAGCAGGAAATCGGTGACCAGCCAAAGACGAGCCGAGACCTGAAAGCCGCGGCGATGCGTCAGGAGGATGCTGGCCGCCACGTTCGCCACGTTGCTTAGGAACCAGGCAATCGCCGCACCCTCAATACCGTAGCCGGGTAGCAGTATGGCCAAGGTCGGGACGAGTGTGGCAAACATCACAAGATTGACGAGCACGGCGGCATTCGAGTCACCCCGGGCCAGTTGAAGCGCATGAGGGAAATACATCGACGCGTTGAGTGCCGAGCCGGCGACTAGCAGAGGCAGAACGACGTGCAGATGCAGCGCTAACGCTTGGTCACCCGTCCACACTGTGATGATGTCTACGCCGAACACCGCGATGTAAGCGGCAGTGCTAAAGAGAATCGCGTTAGCAATACGACTATAGAGCCGATAGGCGGTCGCAACCTCGTTGCTGCCATCGCCGGCGATCAGCGCGGTTAGATGCGGGTAGAAGGCGCTGTAGACTGGCGAAATGAGAGTGATTAGTAGGCGGGACACAAGAAAGGCAACGCCGAATTTGCCGACCTCGTCCAGTGATACGAATCGCGGCAGTATGAGTTTGTCTAACTGGGCGACGATCACCCCGAGGAGGGTGGCGGCGGCAATTTGGCTCGAGAAGCCGAACAGCGGTGGAACGAGCGTGAAATCGGAAGCGACCCGCTCTCGGTGACCAAGCGCGTGCCATGACAGGTAGCGCGCCGCGACGACTTGTAACAGCGACACAATAATCTGCCATAGCAGGAAGCAGCGGAGGGACGGTTCAATGAACATAAGCACGAGCACGGCACCGACCGTGGAGAGACTGGTGACAATGATCGTCAGGAAATTAACCCAGCTTGCACGGCCAGCACCAGTAATTGCACCGAGATAAAGGCCGACTGGCCAGCGTAATGTCATTAGCACCGCCATTAGGCGAAGCGAAGACGTGATGGTGCCAGCCGATAACTGGTTGCTCGAGAACCAGCTTCGGGCAACGAGGGGTGCAATCGCAAGGAAACAAACACCGATCAAGATAGCGGTCAGCCAATAGAGCAACTCGAGAGTACGCAGCAGTCGAGGCGCGTATGTGGAGTCGGTACTTTGGCTACGCGCCACCTCGCGGTTCATCGTGGTGGAGAAGCCTAGGTCGAGAAGCAGCAGCGCACCTTGCAGCGAGGTGAAAAAGCTGATGAGACCAAAGTTTTCTGCGCCTAGAACACGGAGATAAAAAGGCAAGACGAGCAACGAGGCGATGGCCGACCAGCCAGAACTGACCAATCCCGATGCGACGTTCCAATGAAGACCGCGCAGGCGGTTCTGCCCCAGCCTGATCCCGATCACCTCTCTTTCTCCGCCGCGAACCTGATCCAGCGCAAACATGCTGCCTTGTAGCTCACTTGAGAACCGGACCGGCGAGCGGCCACGCTTTACTCGTGAAAACTGGCCGCACGATAGCCGTGCTGGGTGACGAGATCGTCGCGTTGCGCCGCGCTGAGATCCTCCGCCACCATCTCCTTGACCAAGTCCGCAAAGGGGACCTTGGGCGACCAGCCGAGCTCCGTCCGTGCCTTGGTCGCGTCGCCCAGCAGTGTCTCCACCTCGGCCGGGCGGAAATAGCGCGGGTCGACACCGACGAGGCATCGACCGTCGGCGCTATAGCCCTTTTCGTCGAGGCCTTCGCCGTCCCAACGCAGCACAAGATCGAGCTCGGCAGCCGCGGCGGTGACAAAGTCACGGACACTGAATTGGACGCCCGTTGCAATTACAAAGTCCTGCGCTCGCTCCTGCTGCAGCATCAACCATTGCATCTCGACATAGTCACGCGCATGACCCCAGTCGCGCTTGGCATCAAGATTACCCAGGAAAAGCTGATCCTGGAGCCCAAGTTTGATGCGCGCCAACGCGCGCGTAATCTTGCGGGTGACGAAGTTTTCGCCGCGTAACGGTGACTCGTGGTTGAACAAGATACCGTTGCACGCGTACATTCCATACGCCTCGCGGTAATTGACCGTGATCCAATACGCATACAACTTCGCCACGGCATAGGGCGAACGCGGATAGAAAGGTGTACGTTCGGTCTGCGGCGTCTCTTGGACCAAGCCGTATAATTCTGACGTCGATGCCTGATAGAAGCGTGTCTTGTGTTCCATGCCGAGAATGCGGATGGCCTCGAGCAGCCGCAGTGTGCCGAGCGCATCAGTGTCCGCGGTATATTCGGGAACCTCGAACGAGACAGCGACGTGGCTTTGTGCCGCGAGATTGTAGATCTCGTCGGGCTGGACCTGCTGGATGATCCGAATGAGGTTGGTCGAGTCCGTCAGGTCGCCGTGATGCAGGAAGAAGCGAACGTCGTCCTCATGCGGATCGCGATACAGATGATCGATGCGGGTCGTGTTAAACAGCGAGGCACGCCGTTTAATACCATGAACAATATAGCCTTTGCTGAGCAGTAACTCAGCAAGATAGGCGCCATCCTGACCGGTCACGCCCGTAATCAGAGCGATCTTTCGTTCTGCCGCCATTCAGGGGGAAAGCCTTTGTGCTCGTTCGCCGGTGGAGTGGCGCCAACTATGGCGACACGGCGTCGGGGTTGATGAGTAGCGCTCTTTACCTCGTCGACGGACAAAAGCAACCGCATGCCGCCCGTCCGGCGGCTATCGAGCGGTTGCGCGTGCGAGCGTAATCGGCCACTGGGGGCGGCCTTACCGAGGAGTGGTGCTCGTTGAGCAAGGTCGACGTTGTCATCGTGAACTGGAATGCCGGGCCGCAGCTACGAGAGTGCGTCGAGTCGATTTTCGCGCATGAACACGAAGTTCTGGGCAGTGTTATTGTCGTTGATAATGCGTCGGTGGACGGATCTGCGACATTCTGTCGCACCGACGATCGAGTTGTCCTTGTCGAGCCGGAGCGAAATCTAGGCTTCGGTACCGCATGCAATCGTGGGGCTGCTGCTGGGTCGGCCGATTACCTGCTCTTTCTAAATCCTGATACTCAGCTGCTGCATTCAACGCTGGCAAATGTTGTCGATCATTTGCGCGGGCGGGGGAGGGCGGCGGGCGCTGTCGGGGTCAAGCTGATCGGTAGCGACGGACATGTGTCGCGACACTGCGCGCGTTTGCCCAGCGCATGGACGTTCCTGACGCTCAGCTTGGGGTTATCGAAGATTTTGCCGCGTTGGTTCAAGCCGGTCGAGCTGGTCGAATTCGACCATGTTCATACCGCCAACGTGCCGCATGTCATGGGTGCTTTCTACTTGATGCCGCGTGCCGTGTTCGAGGCAGTGGGCGGGTTCGACGAGCGCTTTTTTGTTTTCTACGAGGACCTCGATCTGTCGCTTCGGATCGCCCAAGCAGGAAAATCTGTCGTATATTTTGCCGAGGAAGAAATTTTCCATCGGACTGGCGGCACCGGTAGCGGCGCCAGCGCAAAGGCGCTCTCCTACCTGCTGGAGAGCCGCTTAATCTATGCTCGCAAGCATTTCGGCGCGGTGGGATGGGTTATAATTGCCTTCTCGGTCTTTATTATCGAACCGGTTCGGCGCACGGTACACGCACTGCTGCGCTGTGCGCCGCGACTGGCGAGAGAGGCTTGGATGGCGGAACGCCGCCTTTTCGCGATGGTGCGGGGTCGCGCCGTTGATCGTCGCTGAACGCGACGCGGTTTAATAGGAATCAGTCTTTGATTTTCGATCGCTTACGGCATTCGGCTCACGTAAAGCTAATCCGCTACGAGCTGCTGGGCGCGTTGATCTTCGCGGGCCTCGTACCCTATCTTACGCGGCTGTGGAGCCTCGACACCAGCGATGCGCTCAGCTTCCACACGCAGACCTTCCTGATCGTCTGCCTCTCGACCTCGTTGGGGTATTGGTTCACGCGCAACTTCACGACCTATCCCGGTGTGGAGAAGACGAGCTACATTCTTACCTCGCTGGCGAGTTCCTACGGTATCATCCTGGCAGTCCTAGTCTTCTTTCGCGTCGACTATAGCCGTTTCATGCTCTTCGCTGGCTTCGTGCTGAGCTTGGTCTGGTTCTATTTCACCAAAATCAGCTCGGCGCGACAGGCCTGGGTGCGCGTCGGCCTCGCGCCGTTGACCGGGGACGTTGCCGACCTCGAATCTTATCCCATCCTATGGGTGCGGCTAACCGACGCGGCTGTGATCCAGCATGACATAGATGCGGTTGCGGCCGATCTGCGCGTTGACATGGAGGACGACTGGGAGAGAGCGCTGGCCGATTACGCGCTCGCCGGCGTGCCCGTCTTTCATATCAAACATTTGCGAGAATCGATTACGGGGCAGGTGGCGCTCGAGCATATTTCGGAGAGCAATTTTGGCTCGCTGTCGCCTGTCTCGGCCTATATGTCGATCAAGCATCTGCTCGACGCGCTGCTTGCCGCGCTTGCGCTGCTGGTGGTGGCACCGGTTCTCCTGTGCTGTGCTGTGCTCATCCGCGCGACGTCGGCGGGGCCGGCACTGTTTCGGCAACAGCGTGTCGGCTACCAAGGTCGCTCTTTCACCGTCTACAAGCTGCGTACCATGAAGGTGGCGGTGCCCGGTGAGGACGCTCGCGACGCTGCGATGACCAAGGACGCAGACGCGCGCGTGACGCCGATCGGACGCTTCCTGCGCCAGAGCCGGCTCGACGAGTTGCCGCAGCTCCTCAACGTTCTCAAGGGTGAGATGAGCCTGATTGGCCCGCGCCCCGAAGCCGAGGTGTTGAGCAAATGGTATGAAGCGGAAATTCCCTTCTATCGTTACCGCCACATCGTCCGCCCAGGGATCACGGGCTGGGCGCAGGTTAACCAAGGACATGTGGCCGACGTGTCCGACGTGCGCACCAAGCTCAACTATGATTTCTATTATATCAAGAACTTCTCGCCATGGCTCGACATGCTGATCGTTGCGCGCACGATTCGGACGATGGTGACTGGCTTCGGCGCGCGCTAAAGTCGGGACTTGTTGATCAAGTTAGGATGACGGTGGCAACGAGGGGGGACGGCCGAGAAGCAGGCTATAGGGTAGTAGTCATATTGAATGGCGAGGCCCGGCAGTCAGGTAGATCCCGCGCTTGCTGGAGCGGAGATAAGTCGACGGTGGACAGGTGGCGGTCTCAGGTCAGTGGTGCCATTACTTCACTCCCTGCCACGTCTACGCCGATCAGGGGTAACTCGGCAAGCTCTTCAACTAGCATGCGGTCAATTGGATAACGGTATCAATTGGGGTGCGGCGCTAATTTAATAGCACAGTCGATGGCGATTTTGCGCTGGCTCGACGGCATCTGTTCGCGCGGCGCGGTGGCCTCGACCGTCGTAACTTCATCCTTCCGCACGACAAGGAACGAATTGGAAGCCGCTGCCGCCGGCATGTCGACCCTAAACCCGCCCGTCCCGTCCGGTGCGGGTGTCACACCTACCGCTTCTCCGAGACACGCTGCGAGCTGATTCGCGGCGACCCGCGTCATTACGACGGTATTATCGTCAAAAACGTTGTGGGCCGTGCCCAGAGCACAGGCTCCGATCATCAACAGCGGAGCTAGGGCGAGCAGGCGAATTTGGTTCATGGGCGGCAGCCGTATCCTGAATGCTATAGCCGCGTCGATAGCCAGTTGATCAGGGGCTATGAATGATTAGCGCGCCTCCCTCCGATAACGCCCCCCGCTATACCTGAGAGAGAAAGCGGGGCGCGGGGCACCAGGGAAGGAGACCCAAGCCAAATTAGGGTCCTCGTCTAATTGCCCCGCAAACCGCCATCGAACATCAAAGTGGTTAATCACGAACCATTCAAGCACAAGCCAGATTATGGCTTAAACGGGGGGTATGGGTATAACAAACCTTATCCATCGTTATGTGCCGACTTTAAACGTAGTCAGTAGCGCGTTTACGCTAGGCAAAGAAGAGCCGAAAACGTGGTGCCGGTGCAGGATTCACAGCCGCGACCTTCGGTTTACAAAGACGATGCCGCTCAGCATGCTTCGGTCATCAACCTGAGGCTTGCTTTGGCTCAGGAAACGGGTTTGTTTTATGTGCTCGTCTGTCAGCCAAACAGGTTGTTCATACCAGCCTCCTCGCGGAGCCAAACCCCATCACGACGCTTATACCGATAGAGTCTGACCCTAGCGCGGCAGCGCCGCAATAGTTGCCAAGTTGCGGCGATCGCGATCGTAATCGCGGAGCCAGCCCCATTTGTTAAAATAGCGGATCATGTTACGAATCTTGATGGGGTGCCGGCGCAGTCCGGCACCGGCGCTGCGATATTCGTGCGCGACCTGAGCGGTCGGCACATACATGGTGCGCCACGCGGCATTAATTCGGCGCGAGAGATCGACGTCCTCGCCGTACATGAAGAAGCGCTCATCGAACCCGCCCACCGCGTCCAGCGCTTCGCGGCGCAGCATCATGAAGCATCCGGACAGGAAGGGGAATTGCGCAGCCTGGTCATAGCTCCACGAGCGGAATTCGTAGCGCTCGTTGCGCCGCTTGGTCCAGCGCGAGTTGCCGAGAAAGCCGCGACCGAAGATGTCGAGCGGGTGCGGGAGGAGGCGGCAGAGATGCTGGATCGACCCGTCCGGGTAGCAGATCCGCGGCATCGTCAGCCCTACGTCTGCGTTCGCGTCCATGTAGCGCATCAGGGCAGGAAGCACCTCGGGGCCATAGACCAGATCGGTGTTCAACACTGCATGATAGCTCGCGTTGCCGGTAAGCGCAAACGCGCGGTTGTGTCCGCTACCATAGCCAAGATTGGCGCCTGCGTGCAGGAGCATCACGGCGTCGCCGTCGACCGCGGGAACGGGCAGCGGCTCGGGGCTGTTATCGACTAAGATGACGCGCGCGTCGGGAACGCTGGCGCGCACCTGCGCGATTGCACGCGCAATTTCCTCTTCCGGCGTGCGATAGAGGACAAAGGAAACAGCAAGGCGCGACATATCAGGCAACCTCGACGCGCAGGGCGGCCGCGTCCAAGCCGTCGAGCGCGAGGTCAAAACGGAGCGAAGTCTGCGCAGCGGAAACGGTGACCGCGACCGCCGCGCCGTTGGTGGCCGGTGTCACGCGGGCCGCCACCATCGGGTCGGCGCCGATCCGCCAGGTCGTCGCGCCCGTACGATCAACCGCGATGTCGAGCGGCAGCGTGATCCGCTTGATCGTTTGCTGTGCGCCGCCGTCGAGCAACAAGGTAATTTGTCCGCTGGCGCGACCAGCCCCGTCGAGGCTGACGGTGAAGAGCCTCGCGCCGGCTTCGTCGCGAGAGAAGCGACGTGACAGCAGCGCCACCCGGCTGCCGGCACGCTCCCGCCAGCGCGTGCCTGTTGCCACCAAGTTCGCGTTATCGCCCTGCAAAAGGGCATTGGCGGGGGCGATCGTGGGATAGTCAAAATGGTTGCCGGCCAGAACAATCAGGTCGGCGTCGCAGTCGAAGCCGTAGGCCGCCATGCCGCGCCCGGCCGCGCCGGTGCCGGTCATCTTGCAGCCGCTAAAGGAAATCGTCCGTGCGCCGCGACTTCTTAGCAGATGCTGGTGTGTGTTCTCGAAATAAACGTTCTGGAAGTGGATTGCGTTCGCATAGGCGCCCCCGGTCTCGACATCGATCGTTGCTCTGCCGGCAACGCCGCCCGCCTCCATACTGCCGCCGATCATCATGAAGCCGTCAGCGCCGCGCAGCCGCACCGATGCGTCGCTATGGCGGCCGAGCCGCGTGTTGATAAGATGGACCGAATTGCACGGGAAGCCCTCGACCGAGATGCCGGTGGCGCCGTCCATTAGATGGCAGTCGCGGATCACTGTCGTCTGCATGCTGCTGAAGGTGATATTGCCCTCGCGCTGGAGATTACTGGTGATTGCCTCGATCACGATCCCGGCGACCTCGCGCGTGGCGCGAACCTTGATCGCGTGCGACCCACCGTTGAGTGTTAGGTCCCTGATCGTGGCGTAGAGGAAGGCTACCGGGTCCTTGTTGACGATCTGCGGGGCGTCGAGGGGATGATATTGGTTGTCGATGACGCTGCCGTTGCGCGATTCCCCGCGCAACGTAACGTGGCTCGGCAGACGGATCGAGTCAGAGATAACGAAATGGCCGGTCGGGATGGTGATCGTCCCCGCCGCGGTTTCAACCGAGTCGATCGCCGCCTGGATCCCGGCCCAGTCGAGCGACTGGTCCAGCCGCTCGGCGAAGGGGTAGACCGCGCGCGCCTCTTGCAAAGTCTTAAAGCGCGAGGAGAGCGGGTGAAAGGCACCGTCTCCGATCGCACCAAAGGCGCGCGGCGACGCACCGGGCAACGCCGACGCCGACGCAGCCGTCGGCGTCGGGCTTGCGCAGGACGGTCCGATCAGCGCCACGGTGCTGATACCGCCCGCCACCAGGAGGTCGCGCCGTCGGGTACCGCCCGCGTTTTTGCCAACTTTCTGTACCAAGCCGTCCAATCCTGCCGTAGTGGAGCGAGCGACGCCCCTAGCAAGTGATCGAGTAACCGTGAACCCACCCACCGACGCGCCGCCGCGACCACGGGCGGTCATCGTGCTCTTCCATCCTGACGACGCCGCGGTCGCGGCGGTCGCGGCGCGAAGCGACGAAGGGCTCGCGCCTGTCGTCGTCGTCAACGCCATCGCGCCGTCGCAGGCCGAAATGTTGCGCAAGCTCGATGTGGAGGTCATCGAGAACGCCGATAACGTCGGGCTCGCGCGCGCCTTCAACCAGGGACTGGAGCGTGTTTTCGCCTCGGGCTCGGCCTATGCGATCCTATTTGACCAAGACTCGCGCCCACCCATCGGCATGGCCTTGACGCTTGCCGGGATCGCCGATGCCTTCCAGGCTGCCGGCGGGCAACTGGCGTGCATCGGTCCGGTGCCGGTCGATCGCAAGCGACCGAACGCGCGCACCACGGCGCGGCATGAGCGCGACACGCCGAGTGGCGTGCCGGACGCCGAGTCGGTGCGGACGATCATCTCGTCTGGCATGGTCATCCCCCAAGCCGCCTATGCGGCGGTCGGCGGCATGTGGGACGATCTTTTTATTGATCAAATTGATCACGAATGGTGTTTTCGCGCGCGCGCGGTCGGGCTTACCGTGCTGCTCGCCACTACCGTCACCATGCCGCACGACATGGGCGACGCCGGCTTCACCCTGTTTGGTCGCTACAAGCCGATCCATCGTTCGCCGATCCGACACTTCTACATCGTCAGAAATACCTTGTGGCTGGCACGCTGTTCCTTCATTCCGCGCGGATGGCGGATCGTCGAAATGGCCAAATTGGTTCTCCGGGGACCCAGCTACGTGTTCTTCAGCCGATCGCGTCGCGCTACCGTGACAGCGTTGATCCGCGCGATCGCCGCGGGCCTGCGGTCACTGCCCCCCAAACTGTGCTTGCCCGTAGCGTAAGCGAAGAGGATCGTTCGCTCTATATCGTCACGTGGCTCGTGATCCTTCTCGTCACCATACTCATACACGCGACGTCTGACGAGATCGCTTTCGCTGACGCACCGCAATACCTTTACTATATAGACAATCTTTTCTTTTTTCGTGGTGATGATTGGTTTGTATTTGAACCGTTTTCAAAGATAAATTTTATCGCACTTCGAGCGATGACTGGCGATACCGAGAAGACCGTCGCTCTGTCCCATTACTTTATTAGCACAGTATATTTAATCGGAACATTGGTCATATTTCCTCCGCGGCAGGCGAACTGGCGTGGGCTGCTAATGGCATTCGCACTATATGGATCGCAGCTTGCGTTTGTGACAATACGAGCGACGCCAGCCTATATGTTCACCGGCATCGCCATGATGCAGGCGTTCCGCGGTCGCTATGTTTCTTTGTTTTACATGGTGGTCGCCATCATGTTCCATATCTCCGCTGCACTCGCGCTCGTGCCGATGGCGATTGTTCTGGCGGGATCCCGAATCGGCGATCTCCGGTTTATTCATAATCCGAGATATTTAATCTGCCTGGCTCTGCTATTAGGCGCGCTTGCAGTCGTAGTAGGCCCCGCTGTTGTCGACGTCGTCAAAAATGTGTTTCAGAACATTCCGTTCCTCGGCAAATATCTTGTTTTCGCGGTTGGTACATCTGATACGAACGGCGCGAGTATAGTCGAGTCGTTCGCTATTGGCCATTTTGTTCTGCTGGCAGGTATTACGGCGTTTGTGTTCATGTTCCTGGTGGTTCCCGATCCACTTTTGCGACGCCTCAGCATCTTCGTTCTTTTCTCTTATGGCCTGTATCTCTTCGTATTCCTGGCCTTCTCGCCCGTTGCGGCGTTCAGACAGACGCCCTTCTGGGTCATTCCTGCCTTCAGCATCTTTCCGTGGGAGCGTGTCGGTTGGCGCGGTCCGGCACATATTCTGTTCTTGGCGCTCGCGCTCGGGATGTTTGTGTTCCAGTTTAGCCGCGTAATCTAGCGATAGCAGCTGAAGTACAGGAGCGGTCGGGTACGATAGTGCTCGAACGTTGCCTCAGTAGGTATTGCTTCCAAGCACTGCCCGCCAAATACGTCGGATGCGTTCAACCCAAGGCTATGACCGAATTGCCACCCTTTCGTTGGTGGCTGCCGGGCAGTGGTGATCACTCTCGCGAGTGCGATCTGCATTGGTCCGGAAATATGCGATCACAGGCCGGGCGGGTCTTCCGGCTAAATAGAAGCGAGATCATCCCGCGCTCGACAATGAGGCCTTGGCTGCCTAATGACCACAGGCGGTGGTCATCGCTTGCTGACACAAGTTGCGAGTTTCGGCAGTGACGGGGTTTATATTAGGTGTCTTGCCGTCGCACGATCAAGGAAACGCATGTCGAAACACGTAGGCCAGTTCGAGACCTTGCGCGGTGTCGCCGCGTCCTGGGTCTTTATCAGCCATGCTATGGCAATCGCTGAATTATCGTTATGGCCATTTAATGACGGTGGTTTGGCAGTGGATGTCTTTATCCTGCTCAGTGGCTTTGTGATTACATTGCTGGTTAATCGCCGACCGGAGCCTTATTCGGGATATATTTTTCGTCGTTCAATGCGGCTATACCCACTGTATTTGACAGCGCTTGCGCTTGGCCTGCTGACCCAAGGCTATGGTCCGCCGGCATTTGCACCGGTCTTGTTCGGGCAGGTTGCTTCGCCAGCGTGGTATGCTGTGGTCACGGGCCCTGAGGTCGTCCCCAACCTGCTGTTGCACTTGACGATGCTGCACGGGCTTGTGCCTGATACGATCTTAGCGAATGCAAGCACCGCCTTTTCGGGGCCTTTATGGTCAGTATCGCTGGAATGGCAGTTCTACCTTGTTGCTCCGCTAATTATCTGGCTTCTTGACGTCAGAGTGCCACGTCGGCGCATCATTGCTGCGATCAGTCTCGTTGCCATTTTCGCCGGGCAGATGGCGGCCGGCCGATTATGGCATGGCCAAGTGCCGGCGTTTCTACCTTTGCGTCTGCCCATCTTCGCGATCGGTGTGCTATCAGGACATTTGTGGGAACGCGCGCAGACGGCTCCGTTGCTGAAGGTGGGTGCCGTCTGGTTTGCTTGGATCGCGGTGCTGGCGATCGCGGGCCGCAATTTCGCCCCGTTTGTTGCTTGGGGCTTCACCTATGTCACTGCCGTCGCGCATGAGCGAAGTCGTTGGGCGAATGGCGTGAATACTATTCTGCTGTCCCGTCACCTGCGTTGGTTAGGCGAACGATCGTACGGGATTTACGTTCTTCATCTTCCGATTCTTTTATTCGTTGCCGCGACGCTGATCGTTCCCTTTGCCCGATCGCTCGGAAAACCGATGACATTCACTTTGCTGATGCTCGTGTATCCGCTTGTCGTTGTTTTAGCGGCAATCCTTTACCGTTTTCTTGAGCGACCGATCATCCGCTGGGCAAGAGCGGTCGAAGTCGAAAACCTTATTGCTATAAGGCGATCACGTTCTAAGTAAATCGACGCGAAATCTCTCGGTCACTTAGCGGGTTTCGAATTCGCATCGAAGTTTCATGCGACTATCAGACTGCGTCCGATAACCATGATTCCCGGACACAGCCCCTAGCGCCCGCCAACCCGCCATGGCACACCCAGACCATGTCCCCCCCACGACACCCCGCGCCCTCGAACGACCCCGCTGCGACGACGCTCGCCGCACGCACCCCCGACCAGCCCGCGCTCCCCGCGATCCTCAACGACAAGATCGAGCAGGCCGCGGCCTATGCCCGCGCCGCCCGCGCCGGGGCGACGCGGCGCGCGTATGAATCGGATTGGGCGATCTTCACCGCCTGGTGCGCGGCGCATCGGCTCGTCGCGCTGCCGGCGACGCCCGAGGTGGTGGCGGTGTTCGCCAGCGATCAGGCGGTGGGCGGGCTCAACCCGGCGACGATCGGGCGGCGGATCGCGGCGATCGGCCATTACCATCGCGCCGGCGGCCATCCCGCGCCGACCGCGCTGCCCACCGCCGGGCGGCTCGCCGAGGTGCTCGCCGGCATCCGCGCGGAACATGGCGGGGCGAAGCGCCGCAAGCAGCCCGCCGACGCCGCGGCGCTGCGCAACATGCTCGCGGCAATCGAGGGCGACGGGCTGCGGGCAGTGCGCGATCGCGCGATCCTCGCGATCGGTATGGCCGCGGCGTTGCGCCGCTCGGAGATCGTCGCGCTCGGCGTCGAGCATGTCGGGCTGGTGCCCGAGGGATTGCGGCTGACGATCGCACGCTCGAAGACCGATCGGGCCGGCGCCGGCGCGGTGATCGCCATCCCGGAGGGCTCGCGGATCCGGCCCAAGGCGCTGCTGCTCGCCTGGATGGCGGCGGCCGGGCATGCGGCGGGCCCGTTGTTCCGCCGGCTGTCGCGCAGCGACGCGCTGACCGAGGATGCGATGTCCGATCGTGCGATCGCCCGGCTGGTCCAGCAGCATGCCGCCGCAGCCGGCTACGATCCGACGCAATTCGCCGGCCATTCGCTGCGCGCCGGCTTCCTGACCGAGGGCGCGGCGCAGGGCGCGACGATCTTCAAGCTGCAGGAGGTCAGCCGCCACAAATCGGTGCAGGTCCTGTCCGATTACGTCCGCGATGCCGAGCTGTTCCGCGATCACGCGGGGCAGCGCTTCCTGTAGAGGGGCGTCCTTCAAAGGCGAGAGATCGCTCCAGGCCGAGCCATGATCCGATCGGTAAGAAAGGCGAAGTGTCCGCCGCTTCGCAAGGCCATAATCACACGGGTATTCACAAAGCTGCGGGCGGACCATGAACCCGTCGACGCCTCGACGTGTCGACAATCCGACGGGTCGGCGCGCGCATCAGTCGTCGGCGGGTGAGCGGCGGGTCCTCGAACAGGTCGCGGATGGCGCGCCGGCGGAAGGCGTTCCACCAGCGTTGCCAGCGATGCTCGGCGGCATCGTGGAGCATGTGGCAGCGCTGGCACAGAGCGGCGAGATTGGCGGCGGCATTGTTGCCGGGATCGTGGTCGAGATGCGCGCAGGCGAGCACGACATACGTGGTGCGCACCCCGGCGAGCGGCACCGTGCCGCGGCGCATCGCGATGCGGCGGCCGTCGCCGTCGCGCCAGCCGGTCGCCGCGCCGTCCCACCAGCGGCCGTCGCCGAGATGCGCGACATGGCGGCGATGCGGCCGGCGGCAGCGCTCGCAGCGCGCGCCGGCGCGCACGAAGCGGATGGCATTGGACACCTGCGGCCAGTCGATCGGGTAGAGCCAGCGGTTTTCGGCGCGGATCGGCATCGCGATTCTATGAATCATCGCCGAGTCGCCGCCAAGCCTTAAAGCGTCGGCGCGGGCAACGCCGATCGGTTCGCGACGAGCGGCGGTCGGTAGAGGGCGTGGAGGGTGATGCTGCGGTCGGTATCGTCGGCACCGATCCGGAAATGGTCGACCTGGCGCGCCAGGTCCTCCGCCGCGCCGGCGAGCGATTGCGCGGCCGCGGTCGCCTGTTCGACCATCGCGGCATTCTGCTGGGTGACGCCGTCCATATCGTCGATCGCGGTGGCGATCTGGTGAAGGCCGCGCGCCTGCTGCTCGGCGGTGCCCGAGACCGCGGCGACGAGCGTGGCGATGTCGCCGATCCCGGACACCAATCGTTGCAGCGCCGCGCCGGTTTCGCGCACCAGCCGGACGCCGGTGTCGACCTCGTGCGAGGAGGTGGTGATGATCGCGCTGACGTCGTGCGCGGCTTCCGCCGAGCGTTGCGCCAGCGCGCGCACCTCCGAGGCGACGACGGCGAAGCCGCGGCCGGCGTCGCCGGCGCGGGCCGCCTCGATGCCGGCGTTGAGCGCGAGCAGGTTGGTCTGGAAGGCGATGCCGTCGATCAGGGTGATGATCTCGGCGATGCGCCGCGACGACCGCTCGATCTGCCCCATCGCCTCGACCGCGCGGCCGACGACCGCGCCGCCTTGTTCGACGTCGCTGCGCATGCCGGCGATCGCGCCGTGCGCCTGGCCCGCGGCCGCGGCGGTGGTGGCGACGATGGTGGTGATCTGTGCCATCGCCGCGGCGGTCTGTTCTAGGCTGGCGGCCTGGCGCTGGGTGCGCAGCGCGAGATCGTCGGAGGCGATGCGGATGTTGCCGGCGCCGCTGGTGATGCCATGCGTGGCGACGGCGACCTTGGCGAGCGCCGCGTCGAGCGAGCGCAACGCCTGGTTGAAGTCGCGCCGCAGCCCTTCGTAGCTGTCGGGGAAGCCGTCGTGCAGCCGGTGGGTGAGGTTGCCGTCGGACAGCGCCTCGAGACCGGTGCCGAGCGCGGCGAGCACCGTTGTCTGTTCGGCGGTGACCGCGGCGCGGATCGCCGCGGCGCCGCGTTCCGCCGCCTCGGCCGCCGCGTGGCTGCGCGCCTGGCCGACGATCGTCCGTTCGAGCTGGGTGGCGAGCTGGATCAGCACCGCCGCCTCGATGACGACGATTACGGCATGGAGCAATACGCGCGGCAGGTCGGCACCGTCGGGGAACACCCAGGCGGGCAGCAGCAGGTCGGTGCCGAGGTGATGGACCGCGATCACCAGCGTCGCGGCGACGATCGCACGCCAGTCGCCGAGCACGGCGAGCGTCGCGAGCGCCGCGAAGAACAGCATGTGGAGGTCGATCTGCCACGCCGCGCCGGCCCATTGCGCGAGCAGCAGCGCAGGGTAGAGCGGCAGCGTCACCGCGAAGATCAGCCGCGTCGCCGCGTCGCTGCGCCCGGCCGCGGCGCGCAGCGACGGCAGGATCGCGAGCAGGACGGCGGACGCCAGCGCCCCCCAATGGCCCTGCGTCCAGCAGCCTGCGGCGATGACCGCGACGAAGCCCCAGATCACCGCCGCGAGCGCTCGCGTACCCGCCCGGCGCAGGCGATCGAGGTCGGCTTGCATCATGTCGTGGTCCGTCGGCTGGAGGCGCCGCAGAACGCGGCGGGTGCCACGATCAGCAGGCTGAAATGGCGCAGGGCGACGACCGCGAGCCGGTCGCGCCGGCCGAAGACGATCAGCGAGCCGGCGACCGGCCCGGAGGCGAGGATCGCGGCGTCGCATTCCATCGCCCAGGTGGCGGTGACGCCGCTCGCGGCCGCGGCGAGCGGTACGATGAGCATCGCGCCCTCGTGCGGCGGCAGCGCGATCGTACCGGCCAGGACCAGCCCGGCCAGCGCGAGCTGGAGCGTCAGCAATCGGTATCCCGCCCGCCCGCTTTCCATGCCCCCCGGCCCCCGTCGAATCCGGATTATTATAGCCGCGCGGCCGACATCATCGGGACCGGCCCCCCAACGAAACCAATATGCATCAGTAAACGTTACGTTCAGACAATAACCTGGGGGTCGTTTGTTCATCCTGCATCTGGCCCTCGGCGGCTGTCTGAAGTCGCCGCCCGTCGCTTATGGGATCACCGCGGATACCGGTGGGCATATCGCTTATGTGATCGAGGCGGCGCGGGCGCAGGCGCGGCGGGACGATGTCGACCAGGTCTCGATCGTCACCCGCCGGTTCGCCGATGCGCGGCTCGATTCCTGCCATGCGCGTGCGCGCGAGACGCTCGACGCCAAGGTGACGATCGACCGGATCGCCACCGGGACGGAGGCGTATCTGGAAAAGGAGGCGCTCGACGCCGAATTGCCCGCCTTCACCGCGGCCTTCTCGGCGCATCTGGCGGCGTTGCCGCGGCTGCCCGATGTGATCCACGCCCATTTCGCCGATGCCGCCGCGGTCGCGCGTGCCGCGCAGGCGCAATTCGGCATTCCCTTCGCCTATACGCCGCATGCGCTGGGGATCGACAAGCGCGCGGCCGGTCTGGAAGGTGAGGGCCTAGACGCGCGGATCGACGCCGAGCGTGCCGCGATCGCGGGCGCCGCTGCGATCCTGGTGTCGACCCGCGACGAGGCGGAGCGGCAGATCGGCGGCTATGGCGTGCCGGTGACGGGGCGCATCCACTGCCTGCCGCCCGGCGTGCCGCAGCGCGAGGCGGCCGGTGCCAACGATGCCGACACGCTCGCCGACCGGCTCGGCGACTGGCTCGACCGGCCCGAGCTGCCGATCCTGTTCGCGGTGGCGCGGCCGGTCGCCAAGAAGAACCTCGCCGCGCTGGTCCGCGCTTATGCCGGCGATCCGGTGCTGCGCGCGCGCGCCAATCTGGTCATCCTCGCCGGTCGTCACGATCATGCCGTCGGCGAGGAAGCCGCGGTGCTCGCCGAGCTGCACCGCCTCGCCGCGGACCCGGCGCTCGCCGGGCGGATCGCGCTGCCGCCGCGGCATGACGCGGCGGATGTCGCGGCGCTCTATGCGCGTGCCGCGCAGGGCGGGGTGTTCGTCAATCCGGCGCTGCACGAGCCGTTCGGGCTGACGCTGATCGAGGCGGCCGCGGCGGGCGTGCCGGTGGTGGCGACGCGCAACGGCGGCCCGGCCGAGATCGTCGCGCGGCTGGACCATGGCGTGCTGATCGATCCGCGCGACGATGCCGGCATCGCCCGCGCCTGCCGTGCGATCATCGGCGATCCCGCCCGCCACGCCGCGTTCGCGCGCGCCGGCCGGACGCGGGTCGGCGCCTATTGCTGGACGGACTATGCCGCCGCCTCGGTCGCGATCTATCGCGACATCGCCGCGCCGCGGCTGCTCGCCTGCGACATCGACCATACGCTGACCGGCGACAGTGACGGCGCCGCGGCCTTCGCCGCGTGGCGTGGCGCGTCGCCGCTCGGCTTCGTCGTCGCCACCGGGCGCGGGTTTGAGGCGGCGCAGGCGATCCTCGCGCGTTGGCAGCTGCCCGAGCCCGATGCCTATATCGTCGATGTCGGGACGCGGCTGCTGCTCGCCGACGGCGCCGGCGGCTGGCGTAATTGCGTTGAATATGCCCGCGCGCTCGACGCCGGCTGGGACCGCGCCGCGGTGGTGCGCGCGCTGGCGCCGCTGGGCGTGACGCCGCAGCCGGTCGAGACCGAAGGCCCGCACAAACTGAGCTTCTTCGGCACCGCGGCGGAGGCCGCGGCGATCCGCGGCACGCTCGCCGCGGCGGGGCTCGGCGCGCGGGTGATCTTCTCGCACGGCGAACTGATCGACGTGCTCGCGCCGGCGGGCGGCAAGGCCGCGGCGATCGCTTTCTACGCCGCGCGCCACGGCTGGTCGCTCCGCCGGTGTATCGCGGCGGGGGACAGCGGCAACGACGCCGACATGCTCGCCGCCTGCGGCCACGCGATCGTCGTCGGCAATGCCGGCGCGGAGCTGGCCGACCTCCCCGCGCGCGCCGGCCTGTACCGGGCCACCGCGCATCATGCGGCGGGGATCGTCGAGGGGCTCGACCGGCTCGGCCTCGTCGCGTCGGCGACCGCGCCGCTGGCGCAGGCGGCGTGAGGCCGTTCGGCTATTTCGTCCATCACCAGGGACGCGGCCATGCCGAACGCTGTGCGGCGATCGCCAATGCCTTGCCGCCCGCGCGGCCGCTGACCTTGTTCTGCGCGCGCGACGACATCTTCCCGGCGCTGCCCGATCATGTCGCGATCGTCCGCCTGCCCTCGCTGTTCGAGCCGAGCGGCGACGAGGCGGGGGCGATGGACTGGGTGGCGACGCCGGAGACGCTGCATTGCGCGCCGCTGGGCTGGCCGGGCATCCGCCGCGCGATGGCGACGCTGGCGAACTGGTTCGACGCGGCCGATCCGGCGCTGATGATCTGCGACGTCTCCGCCGAGATCGCGCAGCTCGCGCGGATCTGCTCGGTGCCGCACGTCAAGGTGCTCCAGCACGGCGACCGCGGCGATCCCGGCCACCGCGCGGCTTATGACGGCGCGGCCGGGCTGCTCGCGCCGTTCCACGCGGCGCTCGCCCAGCCCGAATGGGATGCAGGCATGCGCGGCAAGACGTGCTTTGCCGGCGGGCTCGGCGTCGACACCCGCGTCCCCGAGCGCGAGGTGGCGCGGCAGCGGATCGGCGTTGCGCCGGACGAGGAGATGATCCTGGTCGTCGCGGGCGGCGGGGGCGGCGGGTTCGCGGCCGCGCCGCTCGGCGTCGGCGCGCGCGCGACGCCGGCCGCGCGCTGGATCACGATCGGCCCGGTGCAGCGTGACTGGCACGCCACCGAACCCGCCAATCTCGAGCATCGCGGCTGGGTCGACGATGCCGCCGACCATATCGCCGCGGCGGACGTCGTCATCGCCTCGACCGGCAACACCACCTGCCAGCAGATCCTCGCCGCGGGGCGGCCGTGGCTGGCGGTGCCCGAATGGCGCTATTTCGATGAACAGCATCGCAAGGCCGAGGCGCTCGCCGCGGCGGGCGTGGCCTGCGTGCGGCCGCATCTGCCGTCCTCGGCGGCCGGCTGGACCGCGGCGCTCGCCGAGACGCGCGCCGGCCACCGCCCGACGGCGCAGCGCGCGATGATCGCCGACGCGCCCGCCGAGGATGCGGCGCGCTGGCTGGAGGCGTTGGCGGAGCGCTTGTGGACGCCGCAGATGGTCGACCCTGCTCCCGCACCCGAGCGCGCATGACCCCCGCCCATCCATCCCGTCACCCCGGAATCCGTGTGGTGACCTCCCGAACCCCACGAATCCCAGACCGGATCGACATTCAGTCGAATTCCTCCCCCGCCAGGGGGAGGTGGCATGCCGCAGGCATGACGGAGGGGGAGGTAAGTGCCACGTCCGTTCCGTGTCCTCCCCCTCCGTCACGGCTTCGCCGCGCCACCTCCCCCTTGCGGGGGAGGACTTTGCTCCGTCCGTTGATCTCGCCCAGCCCCCCTCTCTTACGGAACCCGCTATGACCTCCATCTCCGTCGTCACGCTCGCCAAGGGGCGGCCCGATCATCTCGTCAATCTCGTCCATGGCCTGACGCGGCAGCGCCACATGCCGGTCGAGCTGATCGTCGCGGTGATGCAGGCCGACGCCTATGACCTGCCCGCCGCGCCCTTCCCGATCCGCCAGATGCACATCGTCGCCGACGCGCTGCCGCTCGCTGCGGCGCGCAATGCCGCGGCGCGCAGCGCGCAGGGCGAGGGGATCGTCTTCCTCGACATGGATTGCATCCCGACACCCGATCTGGTCGCCGATTATGCCGGCTTCCTCGCCGATACCGACGCGCTGCTGATGGGCGAAGTGCTCTACCTGCCCGGCGGGGCGACCGAGGCCGATCTGTCGATGGAGCGGTTCGAGGGGATCGCGGTGCGCCATTCCGACCGCCGCGGCCCCCCGCCGCAGGGCGTCGAGCGCTGCAACGACTATCGCTGCTTCTGGTCGCTTAACTTCGCGATGCGGCGCGCGACCTTCCTCGATATCGGTGGCTTCGACGAACGCTATGTCGGCTATGGTGGCGAGGACACCGATTTCGGCAAGACGCTCGACCAGGCCGGCGTGGAGATCGCCTGGATCAAGGGCGGGCGCGCCTATCACCAATATCACCCGCACCATATGCCGCCGGTCCATCATCTCGACAGCGTCGTGCGCAACGCCGAATTGTTCGAGGCGAAATGGGGCTATCGCACCATGGGCCATTGGCTGCACGCCTTCCGCCTGATGGGGCTGGTCGACGATACCGCGGGCCGGCCGGTGCGCATCCTGCGCCGCCCGGGGCCGGAGGATCTCGCGCTCACCGGCCAGCAGAGCCACCAGCCCTATGCCAATACCGCGAGTGTCATCCGCCTGCTCGAGGCGCGCGCCGCGGAGGCGAAAGCGGACGGCAGCGCGCTCGGTCTCGCCGCGGCATGAGGGCCGCGGCATGAGGATCGCCGTGCTGGCGCACGTCCGCCAGCGGATCGCGCAGCCGTTCGCGGGCGGCATGGAAGCGCATTGCTGGCAGCTCGCCGCGGGATTGCAGGCGCGCGGCCATGACGTGACGCTGTTTGCCTCGGGCGACAGCGATCCGCGCTTCGCGATCGATCCGGTCGTCGCGAAACATTACGAATGCGTCTTCCCCTGGGCGGAGCATCGCGGCTCGGCGCCGCTGATCGCGCATCTCGACGCGGGCTATGCCGCCGCCTGCGACCGGATCGCGGCCGGCGGCTATGACGTCGTCCACAACAACAGCCTGCACCGCTTCGCGATCGAGCCGCGGCGCACCGCGGCGACGCCGACCGTCACCTCGCTGCACGTCCCGCCCTATGATGCGTTGCACTGGTTCGTCCGCGCGAGCGCGACGCCGGGGCATCGCCTCACCGTCACCTCGGCGACGCAGCTCGCCGCCTGGTGGCCCGAGGGCGCGCCGGCGCAGGCGTCGGTGCTGCACAACGGTATCGACGCCGATGCGTGGCGTTTCGCGCCGCAGGGCGACGGCAGCGCGCTCTGGTGCGGGCGGATGACGCCCAACAAGGGGCCGCATTTCGCCGCGCAGGCGGCGCTGCGGGCCGGCGTGCCGCTCACCTTGTTCGGGCCGATCGAGGACCCCGATTATTGGGCGGCCGAGGTCGCGCCGTTGCTCGGGCCGACGGTGCGCTACGGCGGCCATATCGCCGGCGGGGCGCTTGCGGCGGAGATGGCGCGCGCCTCGATATTCCTGTTCACCCCCTGCTGGGACGAGCCGTTCGGCCTCGTCGCGGCGGAGGCGATGGCGTGCGGCCTGCCCGTCGCCGCCTTCGACCAGGGCGCCGCGCGCGAGGTGATCGGCGAGGCCGGCGCCTTCGCCCCCGCCGGCGACGTCGCCGCGCTCGCCGAGGCGATCGGCACGGCGCTCGCCATTCCCCGCACGGTGCCGCGTGCGCGGGTCGAGCGGATGTTCACCCGCGACCTGTGGCTCGACCGCTGCGAGGCGCTCTATCGCGCGGCCGGCACCGATCGCGCGGCGCTCGCGGCATGACGGTACCTGCACCGCTGGCGCTGCTCGACGCCTGCTATCGCGCGCATGTCGGCGCTGGCGCGGCTTATGCGCTGGTCGATTTTCCCGATCACGCCAATGTCGGCGACAGCGCGATCTGGCTCGGCGAGCTCGCGATGCTGCGGCGGGTGACGGGATGTGGACCCGTCTACGTGTCGACATGGCATGATTTCGATGCCGACGCCTTCCGCCGCGCCTGCCCGACCGGCACGTTGTTCCTGCATGGCGGCGGCAATCTCGGCGATATCTGGCCGCATCACCAGCGTTTCCGCGAACATCTGCTGGCGACCGTGCGCGACCGGCCGGTGGTGCAATTGCCGCAGTCGATCCATTTCCGCGATCCCGCCCGGGCCGGGCGGTTCGCCGCGCTCGCCGCGGAACATCCCGATTTCACGCTCTATGTGCGCGATGCGCGCAGCCACGCCTTCGCCACCGCGCGGATCGCCTGCCCGGTCGATCTCATCCCCGATTCCGCGATCGCGCTGGGATCGCAGCCGCGCGGCGACGCCGAGGTCGCGCTGCTGATGCTGTTGCGCAGCGACGACGAGCGGCGCGATCATGGCGGCGCGCCCGCGTCGCCGGCGCGCGTCGTCGACTGGCTCGACGACGATCCCGATGTGCCCGCCGGCACCGGCGTCGCGGCGCGCGAGGCGCAGGCGCAGGCGCGCGTCGCGCGCGGGCTGCGGCTGCTCGCGCAGGGCGAGGTGATCGTCACCGACCGGCTGCACGGCCATATTCTCGCCGATCTGCTCGGCATTCCCCACGTCGTGCTCGATAACGATTACGGCAAGATCGCCGCTTATGCCGCCGCCTGGCCGGCGTCGGCGCCGGTCGCGACTGCGGCGACGATGGCGGATGCGCAACGCCTCGCCGAGCGGCTGCGTACGGGGTGAGCGTGCCTCCCGATGTCAGCCTGCTGGTCTGCACGCGCGACCGCAGCGCGTCGCTGGCGGCGACGCTCGCCTCGATCGACCGCGCCGTCGCGGCCGCCCCGGCGCTGGCGGTCGAGGTGATCCTCGTCGACAATGGCTCGCGCGACGACACGCCGCGGCGGCTGGCGGCGTGGCGGCCGCTTTTCCCCGTCCACCGGCTGCACGAGGCGCGGCCCGGCCTCGCCCGTGCGCGCAACCTCGGCCTCGCCCGCGCGCGCGGCCGGATCGTCGCGATGACCGACGACGATTGCGTCCTCCACGCCGATTATTTCCCCGCGTTGGTGCAGGCGTTCGCCGAGGTGGCGGGACCGGCGATCATCGGCGGGCGCATCCTGCTCGGCGACCCCGCCGATCTGCCGGTGACGGTGAAGCTGGAGGATCATCCGATGACCGCGCCCGCGGGCAGCTTCCCCGGCGGCTTCGTGATGGGCGCCAACCTCGCCTTCACCGCCGACGTGCCGCGGCGGGTCGGCGCGTTCGACGCGCGTTTCGGCGCCGGCGCGCCGTTCGTCGCCGCGGAGGATACCGACTTCCTGGTCCGCGCGATGCGTCAGAACATCACGCTGCACTACGACCACCGTTTCGTCGTCGACCACCATCACGGCCGCCGGCGGCTGGACGAGGAGACGGCGTTGCTCGCCGGTTATGGCTTCGGCGACGGCGCGCTCTACGCCAAGCACTGGCGCGATCCGCGTATCCGGCGTGCGCTGGCGCGCGACATCGCCGATTTGCGCCGCGACCTCACCGACCCCGTCACCACCCACGGCGGCATCCGCGCCTTCTACGCCTTCCGCCTGCGCCACAAGCTGCGCGGCGCGGTCGGCTATTGGCGGCATCGCCGCGAATGCCGCGCTAGCGGCCGGTGAGCACCGCTTCGGGATCGAGCAGGGTCAGCGCCGCGCCCGCGCCGGCGATGCGCGCGTCGTGCCAGCGCCACAGCACCAGATTGGTGCCGCCGCGATGCTGGACCGACGGCACCAGCGCGCCCTCCGCGCCGGCGTCGTGCAGCGTCTGCGCCAGCGTCCAGCTCGGCGGAATGCCGCCGTCCAGCTTGAAGATGCGGCGCCATTCGCAGTCGAGGATCGCCGGATCGGCATCGCGCAGGTCGGCGATCGCTTCCGCGACCAGATCGTAGGCGACCAGCGTCCCCGGCCGCACCAGATCCTGATGCATCTCGCGGATCGCGGTATTGTAGTCGGCGGACAGATAGAGCGCGGCCATGCCGGGCGGGTTCCAGCGTCCGCCGGTCAGATGCGCGCCGCTGTCGAACGGCTGTCCCTGCCAGCGGACGCCGAGCATCCGCCAATAGCGCGCGGCGAGCGGGTGGAGCGGAACGGCCATGCGCGCGCTGTAACTAGCCTATCGCCCCGTCTTTACCGCCGTCACGCATAGACGCCCTGGTCCATCGTCTCGAGCGTCCACAGCACCGCCGCGGCCTCCCCCGCCTCGACCAGTTCCTCGGCGGTCTTGCCGAACCCGGCGATCGGCTGATGCCGGAACCAGATGATCGCCTTGCCTTCGTCGCCGGACAATTCGGCCGCACGCGCGATGATCCGCGCGATCTCGCCGAGCTTGGCCTGCACTGCGGGACTTTCCGGCTTGGCGGCCATCGTGTTGCGGTTGACGTGCGCCAGCCGTGCCAGCCGCGCCATCGGCAGCCGCAGCCGGTCCGCCATGCGGCGCGGGGCGATCATGTCGTGATCGCGGATATCGTCGAGAAACGCGGCTAGCATGAGTGCACTCCCTGCCCGTTATATGCACCCGAAATCGTTGCGGCGCAATGAAGCCACGGTTCAGCTTGGCGGGTTTATCCGTCGGACAACCAAGGAGGATGTATGACACGCATGACGATCGCCGCGCCGCTGCTGGCGCTGCTCGCCGCGACCGGCGCCTGGGCCAGCGTCGATCCCTCGCCCAAGCCGGGCGGCGTCTACCGGCTGAAGCCCGGTATCTACGTCGCGAAGGGGGCGAGCTGCCGCGATCCCGCCAATGCCGAGATCCGCCAATATGACGGCCGCGGCCTCAGCACCGCGCACACCCGCGCCTGTCGCGCCCGGGTGCTGTCGCACAAGGGGAATCGCTATACCGTCAGCCAGTCGTGCATCGACGCGGGCGCCGGCTCCGCCCCCCGCTTCGTCGAGCGCCAGACGGTGACGATCGCCGATGCGCTCGCCTTCACCCTCGCGACGCGTGGCCCCGCGACCGCCTATCATTATTGCCCGATCGACCAGCTGCCCGCCGGATTGCGCAGCGCGGTGCGGTGATCATATGCCACTGTGTTGCTCGTCCAATACAGTAGTGATAGCATGGCGCATCCGTTTGGGGGGCAGCGATGATACGCAGGTTGGTAGGAGGAGCGATCGCGGCGCTGTCGCTGGCCGGGGGAGCGGCGTCGGCGCAGGAATATCGCCCCGCCTTCCACCCGGAGACGTTGAAAGGGCCACCCGTCGGCAGGCCCAACGACGTGTTGGTGCTCGGGACACCGCACCTGTCGAGCCTGCCCGACGACTTCAATCCGGCGACGCTGGCGCCGTTGCTCGACCGGCTCGCGGGCTGGCGGCCGACGGGGATCGCGACCGAGGATATGTCCGGCCTGCAATGCGATGCGCTGCGCCGCTATCCGTCGCGCTACGCCGAGACGGTGGAGGCCTATTGCCCCGACCCCACCCCTGCCGGTCGTGCGATCGGGCTCGACGTCCCCGCCGCCAATGCCGAGGCGGAACGGCTGCTCGCCGCCTTGCCCGCCGCCCCGTCGCCCGCGCAGCGGCGCCGGCTGGCGGCGGTGTTCCTCGCCGCGGGCGAGCCGAATTCGGCGCTGGTGCAATGGCTGCGGCTGCCCGTAGCGGAGCGACATGCCGGCGACGGGCTCGACGCCGCGCTGGTGGCCGCGCTCGATGCGCGCCGGGTATCGCGAAACGAGGGCAGCCTGATCGCCGCAATGCTCGCCGCGCGGCTCGGGCTCGACCGGCTGTGGAGCGTCGACGACCATTCCGCCGACGCGCCCGACGGCGCCGATGCGGCGGAGCGCAAGGCGTATCAGGCGGCGATGGAACGGGCATGGGACAATCCCGCCAATCACGCCCGCGAGGCGGCGGAGGCACCGCTGCGGCGCGGCCTGTCGCAGCCCGGCGGCCTGCTCGCTTATTATCGCTTCCTCAACACGCCCGAAGCGCCGCTGCAGGTCTATCGCGCGGATTTCGGCGCCGCATTGGTCGATCCATCGCCGCAGCAATCCGGCCGCACCTATGTCGGTTATTGGGAGACGCGCAATCTGCGCATGGTCGCGAACATCCGCGACGTGCTCGGCCGCTATCCCGGCATGCGGATGCTCGCCATCGTCGGCGCGGCGCACAAGGGGTATTACGAGGCCTATCTCAACCAGATGCACGACGTGCGGCTGGTCGATCCGCAGGTCGTGCTGCGCTAGCCGCAGGGGGCGCCGACGACATGCTGGTCGCCGGCGCCCGATCCGGTCAGCGGCAGACGCGGACGCGGCGGTCGTGGCGGATCACGGTGCGGCAGCGATCGTGACGGTTGCGCTCGAAGCGGCGGCCGCGATCGTGGCGCATGCCGTGCGGACCGCGATGGTCGCGATGCTCGTAGCGGCCGCGATCGCGGTCGTGGTCGCGGCGCTGCGCATCGGCGGTGCCGACCGTGCCCAGCGTGGCGGCGATCATGCCGATGGCGCCCAGGATCGTGCTGATGTTCATGGATATCTCTCCGCACCCGGAAATGGGCTGGTGGTCAGCATTACGCCACCGACACGACATCGTTCCTGAACGGGGCAACGGGGCGGTTTCGGCGCGACCTGCGGTCGGTGCCGGCGTGCCGGCGCCTATAATGAAAGCGTTCTGCCATCAGGAGCCCGACCGTTGCACGTCGATCAGATCATCGAGCAAGCCCAGGAGTTCGTCGCCTATCATGCTGATACCGACGTCACCCTCGACTATTCCGCAGCGAGTATCGCGCAGGTCGACGCGCTGCTCGACGATCTCCATCACAGGCAGGTCGATCCGGCGGACGTGGGGGATCTGGTGGTCGGTGCGGCGAGCTATGTCGGCGAGGTGATCCGGCGGACACTTGGCGGGACGTGGGCTGCCGCCGACGAAGACGGCGCGGACAGCGGCGCCGCGATCTTCAATCCCCGGATGATCGTGGCGGGATCATCGCTGTGGCCGGCCAGTAAGGTCTGCAAGCGCATCCTCGATGGCGCAAACGACTCGCTGGTCCTTTATTACGAAACCACGGCCACGATCGCTGCGGCAATGCGCGCGATCGCGCAGGAGCAGGAACAGTCGGCCTGAGCGGTTGCGGAAGCCGCGGGTCCTATCGCGGCGTCAGCTGGACCAGCGCCGCCCCCGCCCCGTCGCGCAGCACCCAGAGCGTGCCGTTCGGCCCCTCCTCGATCTCGCGGATGCGGTTGCCGAGGCCGATGCGCGCGACCTCGCTGACGGTGCTGCCCGACACGCGGACGCGGACGATGCCCTGTTGCGCCAGCCCGGCGAGCAGGAAGTCGCCGGTCCAGCCGGCGAAGGCGGTGCCGCGATACTGGATCATCCCGCCCGGCGCGATCACCGGCGTCCAGCTGACCAGGGGCGGCGTATAAGCGGGATTGGTGGCGTGGCGCGGGATCGGCGTGCCGTCGTAATTGTCGCCCTCCGACACCCGCGGCCAGCCGTAATTCTTGCCCGCCTCGATCAGGTTGAACTCGTCGCCGCCCGCCGGCCCCATCTCGGATTCGAACAGGCGGCCGTCGCTGGCGAAGACCAGGCCATAGGGATTGCGATGGCCGAGCGACCAGATTTCCGCACGCGCGCCGGCGGTCGCGGCGAAGGGATTGCCCGATGCGGCGCTGCCGTCGAGATTGATCCGCACGATCTTGCCGAGCGTCCCCGACAGGTCCTGCGCCGGCGTGCCCTGCTGCCGCTCGCCGCTGGTGACGAACAGCGTCCGGCCGTCGGGCGCGAAGGCGAGCCGCGCGCCCAATTGCCCGCCGGTGGTCGCCGGCGTCGCGCGCCAGATCACCGCGAGGTCGGTCAGCCGCGGCGTGGTGGCGAGGTCGAGCGTCGCGCGTGCGACGGCGAGCTGTTGGCCGCCGGTGGCGGGTTCGGCATAACTGATCCAGATCCGCGCATTGGTCGCGAAACCGGGGTCGAGCACGACGTCCTGCAGCCCGAGCTGGCCCGAGAAGGTGACGCGCGGAACGCCGGCGACCTGCGTCTTGCCGCCCGTCTGCGTGACGAGTTGGAGCTGCCCCGATTTCTCGGTCACCAGCATCCGCCCGTCGGGCAGGAACACCATCGCCCAGGGATTGTCGAAGCTGGCGACGACGCGCTGGTCGACCGCGGCCACCGCCGGGGTCGGGGTCGGCGTCGCGGTCGGGGTCGGCGTTGGGGCCGGCGCCGGTGTCGGTGTCGGCGCGGGGCTGCCGATCGGGGCGGCGTCGCTGCCGCCGTCGCCATCGCCGCATGCGGCCAGCGCCATCGCCAGCGCGATCGAGACATACAGGCCTGGCCGCATCACATCATGCTCCCCGTTGCGGCCCCGAACCGAGGCCCTCCCGCTGCGCCCTGCGCATAAGGTTTTCGGCTAAACGTATGACAAACAGGGAAGATGCCGCGTAAAGAGGGTGAACGGCCGCTACACTATCCTGAATGGAGGTCCGTCCGCCGCCAGTCGTGCCACGCTCGTTGCCGCAATAACCCAGGATGTTGATCGCCGGCTACGATCACGATATCTCGGGTCAGGGCGACTGTCCTATCTCCAAAACGGTCCTATCGAAAGCTCCCGTCACGATGCCGTCGTTCGACCTTGCCCGCGAGGCCCTGGCGTTCCTCGAACGCCATCGGCTGGACCCGAGCCCGGCCCATCAGGATCTCGCCAGCCGCTATGTCGCCAACCCGCATTCGGCGCTGGCGCGCGACATCGACGACCATACCGACGGCGGGCTGCGGCTGACCGCGGACACCGCGACGATGCTGATCGACCTTTATTGCCGTGACGGGCCGCCGGAGGTCACGTGGCGCGAGCGCAACGTCGCGATGCAGGCGGACGAACTGGGATCGCTCGCCGCGGATGCGCACGACCTCACCCGCACGCTCGGCGCGGACATCGGCGCGGCGGGGGGCCGCGTGCCGGTCGACCAGGATGCGATCGTCGCGCGGCTGGCGCAGGCCGAGCGCGAGCTTGCCGACCTGCGCGGCGAACTCGCCCGGCTGCGCGACGCGATCACCGGTGGCGCGCCGCGCGTCGCCGCGCACGAGCGCGACGGGCTGACCGCGGCGCTCGACCAGGCCGGCGGGGAGCGGCTGTTCCGCGAAGTCGCGCTGTCGGGCCGGTCGTATGTGATGATCCTGTTCGGGATCGACGGGCTGGTCCGGATCAACGCGCGTTATGGCCGGTCGGTCGGCAACAACGTGCTCAGCGCCTTTGCCGCGACGCTGCGCGAGAGCTTTCCGGACGAGGAATTGATCCGGTGGAGCGGCAACGAGTTCATCGTCGTGCTGCGCGACGTCGCGCTGACGATGGCGCGCGCGCTGGCGGAGGAGGCGCTCGATGCGTTCCACGCGCGACGGCTGAAGCTGCGCGGCAGCGGCGACGTGATCGGGCCGCTCACCGCCTCGGCCGGTATCGTCGTCGGCAAGGGCGACGAGACGACCGCCTCGATCGAACAGGCGCGCGCCAATCTCGCCGCGGGGACGGCCGCGGGCGGGCGCGACGTCTACGGCACGGTCTGAAGGGGCGCGTTTCTGCGGGCGCGTCGATCCCGCTATAATGGACGGGTGACGATGGGGTGACGGTCCATGAAGCTAGCCAGGTCCACGCTGACGGCGATCGCCCCGGTCCAGCATGATCGCGTCGCGCCGGTCGCGCCCCCGATTGCTCCCTTGGTCGACGCCACGGCCGCCGGGCAGGCCGACGGCAAGGTGGAGGCCGCCGGGCAGGCCGACGGCAAGGCGCAGGCCGCGAGCGAGGCGCTGGCGACGCTGGAGGCGGTCCGCCGCAGCGGCAGCGATGGCGGCAAGGCGCGCGCGGCCGCCAGGATCGCCGAGCTGAAGACGCGGCTGCACCTGCTCAAACTCCTCTATGCCGCCGATGCCGGGAAGCTCGCCCAGGCCGCGGTGCAGATCGCGCGCGAACTGGCCGAGGCGGTGCAGGACTATGTCGGCGCCGGCGGTACCGCCTTCGCGTTGCAGGGCACCGACGTCACCATCGTCGGCGGGGCCAATCTGACGCCGACCCCCGCGCCCGCCGAGGACGTGCCGGTGCAAGACCCCGCCGGCGCCGGCCGGAGCGACGCGACGGCGACGCCCGCCGCGGGCAGCGAGGCGAAGACCCGGAGCGAGGCCGGCCGTCGCGACGCCGCGGCGCATCCGGACGATGGCGCCGAGGACGTCGCCTTCGCCAATGCGGCACGCGCGCTCGCCAACGAATTGCGCGCGATCCTGCGCCACGCCGAGCGGCAGCATGGCGCGGACGATCACGATGCCGCCAGGGGCAGGCTCAACGACATCGACCGCGCGATGGCGGCGATGACGCAGATGCCCGCCGCCTATGACGCCGCGATCGCGCGGCTCGCCTCGGTCGCTTCGGGCGCCGCGACGATCTTCGCCCGCGACTGACCGCGCCCGCGCGGGGGGTGCGTCGGCGTCGGATCACCGCCGGCAGAGGCGGGTGGCGACGGCGTCCAGCGCACGATCGTAGGAGGCGCGCTCTGCTGCGCTCAAGCTGCCGTGGCGCACGCGCTCGACACGCTGCCACAGCGTATCGGCCTGCAGGATGTCGGCGCGCAACGCGATATGCGCCTGCCCCGGTCCCCGGTCGACCCCCAGGCGCGCCGGCGAGCACATGCTGCGCACGCAGGTCGCAACCGGGATAATCGCGCGCCGGCATCTGCGCGCCCGCGCCAGTCGCGGCGAGGGCCAAAGCGGCGTCATCGTCCGCTCCATCGGATCATGCTCCCGCGCTGATACGCCGCGCGACCTGAATGCCCGCTGCGCGATGCAGTTATCCCCCTCGACAAGCCGGCCGGGTCCGATCACTCTTCAACGGAAAATGGGGGGAGCTTATGATTTCGATCCGGCGATCATTGGTGGTTGCGACCATAATCGGTGCGGTTGCTTTGACGGCAGCGGCATTGCCGCGGCCGGATCTCAGACTGTCGGTTGCCTATCATCCCGGTACGAAGCTCGCCACGGCGACCGATTACGATGGCAACCGCCATCGTCTGCAAGTCCGCTGCGTGACGAGCAGCACCGGCAATTGCCGCTTCGCGGTGGAAAACGCAGGCCGACGCAAGATCGTGATCCTGAAGCCGGGGCACGCCGCGACATTGGCGGACATCCCGGAAGACGGACGGATGTGTTCGAGCGCCGTCGAACTCACGTCGACGTCGTGTACGTGGCATCCGATCCTCGACCTGAAGGATCAGGTCTGAGCTGACGGGTCGGGGCGGATCGAGTGCAGGTCCGCCGATCGGGCAGACCGGCGTCGTTTCTACCCTGCCGCCTGCGTCTCGTCGCGGCGCAGGGTCAGCACCTCGACGCCGTCGTGGGTGACCGCGACGGTGTGCTCGAATTGCGCGGAGAGCTTGCCGTCGTCGGTCACCACCGTCCAGCCGTCTTCGCGGGTCGAGACCTTGCGGCTGCCCTGGTTGACCATCGGCTCGATCGTGAAGGTCATGCCCTCGCGCAGCCGTACGCCCGCGCCGCGCCGGCCGAAATTGAGCACCTGCGGTTCCTCGTGCATGTCGCGGCCGATGCCGTGGCCGCAGAACTCGCGTACCACCGAATAGCCGTTCTGGCGGGCGTGGCGTTCGATCGCGAAACCGATGTCGCCGAGATGCGCGCCGGGGCGGACCTGGCGGATCCCCTCCCACATCGCCTCCTGCGCGACGCGGACCAGCCGCTTCGCCGCGGCGGGGGCGTCGCCGACCAGATAGGTCTTGCTGGAATCGGCGATGAAGCCGTTCTTCTCCAGCGTGATGTCGAGGTTGATGATGTCGCCGTCGCGGACGATCTCGTCGGCGTCGGGGACGCCGTGGCAGACGACCTGGTTGATCGAGCAATTGAGCACGAAGCGAAAGCCGTATTGGCCCTTGCTCGCCGGCCGCGCGGCGAGATCGACGGTGATGAAGCGTTCGACCATGTCGTTGATCTGCAAGGTCGACATGCCGGCGAGATCCTGCGCGTCGAGCATCTCGAAGACCGAGGCGAGCAGCCGGCCGGCAATGCGCATCAGCGCCAGTTCGTCGGGGGTCTTGACCATCAGGCGGCGGCCGGCTCGCGCACCGACAGATGCGTGGCGACGATATCGTTGAACGACAATGTCGGATTGGCTTCGGCGAGCATGCCGATCTTCATCCAGAATTCGGCCTGCGCATTGATCGAGCGGCACATCATCGTACTGGCGCGGCGTGCCTGCGCGTGCAGATCGTCGTCGATCTTGACGATACCCATCTTTCCTACGTCCTCCAGGCTATACGGTTCGTATATGGACCGTATAGCGACCGGTCAATGCCGCTTGGCGCGTAACGGATGGTGGCGAACCGAAATGGTCATGATCTGAGTTGAAAGTTGATCGATTTTAGGTAATTATCCTGTCGCGTCGTGATGCGGTAGGTCTTGTCTCGACAAGTTCTTTGATGATTACATGCTTACGATGGTGTTAAGCATGACGAAGCTATCATCGATATGTCACGCAATCACTTACAATCATTGGCTAAGTTCGTTGGCAGAAGGCGGGTATATTACCTAGGCGCCGCTCAGCCCTAACCCGGGCCAATGGATACGAACGATGACCGACAGTTTCGAAGCTTTGTCCCTGATGGAACGTGCCCTGATGATCATGGATCGGATGGGGCTGGCGTTGCCGGCTGCTCATTTGAGCATGTCGATTGCCACGCTGGAGGAAAGCTTCGGGCTCGTGGATGAGGGCGTCGCGGTCCATTGAGGAGCGATTCCGGACGAACACGACGGGGGCCGTGTTCGTCCGGCGTCGTTCCCGGCCAATAGGATTAATAATCCGGATCAGGACAGGAACGGGCGAGTTGATCGACGGTTGTCGGCGGTGACGTAACAGAAAGAACGCCATGCCGACGGTCGCCCGTGATGATCTGATCATCGATTATCGCGAATTGGGCGGACCCGATGCGCCCGCGATCTTGCTGATACATGGCTGGCCCGACGATGCATCTACCTGGGACGCGGTCGCGCCGGCGCTGGCCGAGGCGGGGTTCCGGGTGATCGTGCCGAACCTGCGCGGCTTCGGCGCCACGCGGTTCGCCGATGCCGCGGCGCCGCGCACCGGCAACAGCGCGATGCTGGCGATCGACGCGATCGCGCTGATGGACGCGCTCGGCATCGAACGCGTCATGGTTGCCGGCCACGATTGGGGATCGAACACCGCCGAGGCGCTCGCGGTCGGCTGGCCCGAACGGATCGTGCGGCTGGCGATGCTGTCGACCCCGCCGCGGCTCGGCGGCATGCCGACCCCGCCGTTCGCACAGGCGCAGCGGCAATGGTATCACTGGTTCATGGCGACCGCGCGCGGCGCGCAGGCGGTGCGCGACGACCGCCACGGCTTCGCGCACATCCATTGGGTCAATTGGTCGCCGCCCGGCTGGTTCGACGAGGCGACCTTCGCGCGTGTCGCGCGATCGTTCGACAATCCCGACTGGGTCGACGTCACGCTGCACAGCTATCGCGCGCGCTGGGACGAGGCCGAGCCCGATCCGCGCAGCCGGTGGCTCGAGGACAAGGTCAAGGCGACGCCCACGCTGTCGCTGCCCGCGATCTACATCCAGGGCGACGCCGACGGGATCAACCCGCCGAGTGCGTCGAGGCACGTCCCCGCCAAATTCACCGGTCCGTTCGCGAAGGTCCATCTCGCCGGCGTCGGCCATTTCCCGCAGCGCGAGAATCCCGATGCGGTCGCGCGCCACCTGCTCACCCTGTTCGCCGGCGACCCCGCCGCGCTTGCCGATACCGTCGACCGGAGCCTGCCCATGAAGAAAATCGCCCCCATTGCCGCCGGGATCGCCGCGATCGGCCTCGTCGCCGCGGCGGCCGTCGGCGTCGCCCAGGCGCAGGGGCGCGACAGCCGCCTGACCCAGGTCGCGCAATTCGACCATCAGGCGACCGGCGTCGCGGTGACCGCCGACGGCCGCCGCTTCGTCAACTTCCCGCGCTGGACCGACGATGCGCCGATCTCGGTCGCCGAGGTGATGAAGGACGGGTCGCTGCGCCCCTATCCCGACGCCAAGTGGAACAGCTGGCGCAACGCGCGCGCCAACGAGCTGCCGGTCGGCGATTATTTCGTCTGCGTCCAGTCGATCGTCCCCGACGGCCACGGCAATCTCTGGGTGCTCGACCCCGGCGCGCCGGGCAACGAGAAGATCCTCGAGGGTGCGCCCAAGCTCGTCCGCATCGATCTCGCCGGCAATCGCCTCACCAAGGTGATCGCGGTGCCCGGCGACGTCGCGCTGCAGGGCACCTATCTCAACGACATCCGCTTCTCGCCCGACGGCAAGACCGGCTACATCACCGATTCCGGCACGCGCGGCGCGATCATCGTCGTCGATCTGGAGAGCGGCAAGAGCTTCCGTGCGCTCGACGGCCACGCCTCGACGCAGATCGACAAGACGGTCAAGGTGGCGATCGACGGCAAGCCACTGGTCCGTCCCGACGGCCGCCAGCCGGCGTTCGCGTCGGACGGCATCGCCATCTCCAAGGACGGCAAGACGCTTTACTATCAGGCGCTGACCGGCAAAACGCTCTACGCGATCGACACCGCCAAATTGCGCCCCGAGGTCAGCGAGGCCGATCGCGCGGCCGCGGTGACCACCGTCGCGCAGACGCATGTCGCCGACGGCCTGTGGATGAGCCGGGCGGGCGTGCTCTACCTCACCTCGCCGACCGATTATGCGATCAAGCGGCTCAACGGGTCGACCGTCGAGACGGTGCTGACCGACCGCCGGCTGCGCTGGCCCGACACCTTCTCGGAAGGGCGCGACGGCACGATGTACGTCACCGCCAGCCATATCCAGGACACCAATTGGTTCACGCCGGGCGCGCCCGCGTCGATCAAGACCGAGCTGTTCTCCTTCCCGCCCGTCAAGTGATCCGGAGGCAATCATGACCTATCTGCGCTACGCCCCCGGGATCGAGACGCCCGAGCCCGACGAACAGAAGACGATCGACGGCATCATCGCCGGCATGACCAAGGAGAGCCAGACGGTTGAAAAGCGCGAGGGCCATGCCGTCCGCGCCAGCCACGCCAAAAGCACCTCCTGCGTGATCGGCGAACTCACCGTCGCCGACGACCTGCCGCCCGAACTGGCGCAAGGCCTGTTCGCGCGGGGCGGCACGTTCCAGGTCGCGGTGCGCTTCGCACAAGGGCCGGGCGAGCGGCTCGGCGACCGCGTCTCGACGCATCGCGGCATGGCGATCAAGGTGTTCGGCGTCGAGGGCGAGAAACTGCCCGGCCATGACGCGCCGACGCAGGATTTCGTGCTGGCGAGCGGCACCACCTTCCCCGCCGGCACCGCCGCGGGCTTCCTGTCGCAGGCCGGCAAGATCGGCGCGGCAACGCCGCTGCCCGAGAGCGTGAAGAGCGTCGCCTCGTCGCTCGCGCGCAACATCAACAAGGTGCTCAACGCGGTCACCGGCGGGCCGAGCCCGACGCTCGATTTCTACGGCCATCCGTTCAGCCACCCGCTGGACGATTATTATTTCAGCCAATGCCCGATCCGCTTCGGCGATTACGTCGCCAAGCTCGGCGCCTTCCCCGTCGCACCCGAGCAGCGGGCGCTCGACGACTGGCAGCTCGATCCGCATGCCGACGAGGACGGCTTCCGCCACGCCGCGGTCGACTATTTCGATGTGCACGATGCCGTGTTCGAGCTGCGCGCGCAGCTATGGACGAATGCCGAGACGCAGCCGATCGAGGACACGTCGGTGGAATGGCCGGTCGAGGACAGCGCCTATGTTACCGTCGCGACGATCCGGTTGCCGCGTCAGGCCGCTTATGGTCCCGAGCGCGTCCAGTATTTCGACGAAGTGATGACCTTCCGCCCGGCGCACAGCCTCGCGGTGCATCGCCCGCTCGGCGGGGTGATGCGCGCGCGGCTGCAGGTCTACAAGGCACTCAGCGACTTCCGCCATCGCGAGAACGGCATCCCGGCCGCCGACACCGCGACGATCGAGGCGATACCGGCCTAGCCGTGCGCGCCCGTCACCGTCCGCCGGCGTCGCGCGGTGACGGGCGTAGCTGGATCAGACCTTCGCGCAGCGCCATCGCGTAGAGCAGGCTGGTTTCCTTGATGACGCGCTCGCGCAGCCGGTCCAGCATGCCGCCGGCATCGTGGCGGAACGCCGGCCAGTCCGCGGGCCGGTCGGGGCGCGCCCAGACGGCGAGGAAGTCGGCCCAGTCCGCCTTGAGCATCTCGAACTCGACGATCAGCCCGCCGGCATCGGCGGGATCGGTCGAGCGCGCCAGATCGGGGTAGATGAAGCTGTCTTCCTTGGCGAGATGCGCGAGGATCGCGGCGGAGAGCTGCGCGAGCAGCCGGTCGGCCTCGGCGAAGCGCTCGTCGGGACCTTGCGTGAGCTGGTCGAGCTGGCGGGTGAGCCGGTCGATCCGGTCGTGATCGTCGATCAGCTCCTGATACGCCAATGTCGCGGCGCCCCTGCCCGTGCCGGCCGTGAGCGGCGCCTGATCGTGCGGCGGCATCGATCAGCGGCCCGGCTCGTGCGCGGCGAGCCGCGCTGCGCCGGGACCCCGGCCGTCGGCGATGTTCGCGCTGCCGTCCCGTTCCGCCATGCTGACTCCCCCTGGTCGTCGCTGCGCACATCGCCCGCGCGGCGATGCTAGCGCGCGCCCGCCGCGGGGTTGGCAACATGCGTTTAGAACACGGCGGAATTGTCGTTTATCAGGCAGTTCTGCTGCGGCGGTGGAGATAGCCGTCGTCGAAGCCGGCGATGCGGACCAGCTTGGCGGGGTCGCTGACCTCCAGGCTGCCGCGATGCAGCGTCATCGCGCCGGCGACGCGCAGCTCCTTGAGCACGCGGTTGATGTGCACGCTGGTCATGCCGAGCGCATCGGCGAGCAGCACCTGCGACAGTGGCAGCGACAGGGATTCCTCGCCGGCGATCTGGATATCGCGCGCGCGCAGGTACAATTCGCACATCAGATGCGCGACGCGTTCGATGCTGGTGCGGCGGCCCATGCTGGTGATCCAGGCGCGCATCGTGCCTTCGTCGACGAGCTGCGCGATATACATCGCGCGCGCCACCGCCGGCCGCCGCGCCATCAGCTCGTCCATGTCGACCCGGTCGATCATCACCACCCGCGCCGGCGTGATCGTCTGGATGCTGTGATCCATCTCGGCGAGCAGGCCGATGTGGAGATCGCAGGCGTCGCCCGGCATCAGGAACGCCAGCACCTGCCGCGTGCCGCTCGGCAGCACCTTGTAGCGGCACGCCCAGCCTTCCATCATCACGAACACCGGGCCGGGCCGGTCGCCCTCGCGGATGAGGTCGTGGCGCGTCTTGACGAGCCGCGGGCGGCCGGTGAGCGCGAGCAGACCGGCGATATCCTCTTCGTCGAGCGGCGAATAACCGCACAGTTTTTCGACGAAGTGATTGGTCATGGTGCTTCATCACACATGAACCCAGGATGTAATATTGCTCAAGGTTATGTACAAAAATTATATACAAATATTGATGCAGGCATGAGGCCGGGGTCGCAATTCCCTGCTAGATATGCCCTCGTCGGCCATATCCCAGGCTCCGCCGGCTGCGAGACGCAGGAGACGCTCGCGCCTGACCGGAAGGGATAACGCGCATCATGATCGACGACAATCGCGACCCCGACCCCGACCCCGACCCGAACGCGCAGCCGACGACCGACGCGCATGGCGAAGCGGCGATGCTGCTGGTCGAGAGCCTGATCCACGGCCTCGTCGCGCGATCCGTACTCAGCGTCGACGAGGCGATCGCGCTGGTCGCGGTGGCGATCGACGCACGGGCCGAGATCGTCGCCGACCGTGGCGAGGCCGACGCGGCGCAGGACCGTGCGCTCGCCCTTCTGTCGGGGATCGGCGCCAGCCTCGCCTACGACGCGGGCAGATGAGTTAGGCCGGTGCGACCTGCAGCGTCTTTAAGAATTCCTCCCCCGCCAGGGGGAGGTGGCGCGGCGAAGCCGTGACGGAGGGGGAGGACACGGAACCGAGGTCGTCGCTTACCGCCCCCTCCGTCATGCCTGCGGCATGCCACCTCCCCCTGGCGGGGGAGGATTTGAAGGAATGTCGATCCGGTTAGGCCGGCGCGAGCCGTACGCAATTGCGGCCGGCCGCCTTGGCGGCATAGAGCATCGTGTCGGCGCGGTGCAGCCAGGCCGGGAAGGAGGCGATGTCCGGGGCGAGCGCGGCGACGCCGAAGCTCGCGCTGACCGGCAGCACGCGCCCGTCGGTGAGCGGGATCGGGTGATCGGCGATCGCGCGGCGCAGCCGTTCGGCGACGACCATCGCCTCGTCGCCGTTGGTCTCGGGGAGCAGCAAAGCGAATTCCTCGCCGCCCAGCCGGCCGAACACGTCGCTCGGGCGCAGCGTCACGCTGGCGACCTGCGCGACCTGTTGCAGCACCTGGTCGCCGACCGGGTGACCGTAGGTGTCGTTGACCGCCTTGAAATGGTCGAGGTCGAGCATCACCAACGTGCTCGATCGCCCGTAGCGGCACGACCGCGCGATCTCGCGCTCCGCCTGTTCGACGAAGCCGCGGCGGGTCAGCGCGCCGGTGAGGTGATCGACCTGCGCGATCATCCGCAGTTCCAGCTCGTCGGCGACGATATTGGCGAAATTGGCGAGGATCGCGATCTCCGCCACGGTGAAATGGCGGACGACGGTGTCCATCGCGCACAGCGCGCCGACGTTATAGCCTTCGGGGGTGCGCAGCGGGATGCCGGCATAACTGCGGATATAAGGCGCGCCGACGACCAGCGGGCTGGCGGCGAAACGCGGATCGGCCTGCGCGTCGGCGATGATCAGCGGCTCGCGCTGCTGGATCGTGTGGGTGCAGAAGGAGATCGCGCGCGGCGTCTGCCGGCAGTTCATGCCGCGCTCCGCCTTGAACCATTGCCGGTCGCGGTCGACCAGCGTCACCGTCGCGATCGGCACCGCCAGCACGGTGCGGACCAGAGTCACGATCTTCTCGAACGGCGTCTCCGCCGCGCTGTCGAGCACGTCGAGTCGGCGCAACGCGGCGACGCGCGCATCCTCGTCGTGCAACCGGGCGTCATCCATGCAACTGCCCCTTCAGCATCTCGCGCAACGCCGCGGTGAGTTCGTCGGCATAGCTGTCGACCAACGTGCGGACGCTGGCCGCGACCATATCCTCGGCGATCCCCGCGGCGCGCAGGCTGGCGATCAGCGCGGCGAGATGCGCCTGATGCCGCGCGACGCTCGCCGCCAGCTCGGGCGGGATCGTCAGCGGCGTCGCCCCCGGCGACATCGGCCGCAGCTCCTCCATATCGCGCTCTCTCCTGTGCGGCCCGTCGTTGCGCTCACGCTAGGCTGCAAAGGTTAACGTGCGGAAAAAGCATAGTATTGGAAGGTGGCGGACGAAAAGGCCGGCTGCCCCTGCACGAGGGGCAGCCGGAGGAGTCCATCAAAGGATAGCCAGGCACAGGGTAAAGAGGCACTGGCGGACGGACGCTAGCAGCCCGCCGCCAAGTGTGCCACCAATATAATACACTAAGGCGCCTGATGCGGTGAGAAGGTCGCCGACAGGCCGTGGTACAATTTCTCGTGGCATACCGCCTGGCTCGCCCAGTCGGCGAGGAAGGCCGCGGCGAACATCGGCAGCATCAGCCCGCGGCTCGCGGTCGTCTCCGACAGGATGATCACCGCGGTCAGCGGCGCGCGCACCACGCCGGTGAAATAGGCGACCATGCCCAGGATCACCACCGCGCCGGTGGGATCGGCGGGAAACAGCGCGTGAAGCAAATTGCCGACGCCCGCGCCGACCGCGAGGCTCGGCGCGAAGATGCCGCCGGGCAGCCCCGCCACCGCGGTGGCGAGCGTCGCGACGAACTTGGCCGGGCCGAACCACAAGGGCGCATCGACCCCGCCGATCATCCCGCGCGCGGCGGCGTAACCGGTGCCCCAGGTCAAGCCGGTGGCGACGCCCAGCCCGGCGACGACCAGCCCGCACAGGCCGGCGAACAGCAGCGGCCGCGCCTTGCTCCACCGCGTCAGTCGGCTGCCGCCGCGCGCCAGCGCCAGCATCGCGCGCGCGAACAGCCCGCCCGCCAGCCCGCCGGCCAGGCCCGCCACCGGCACCACGACCAGCGCCGCGGTCAGCGGCATATGCGCGCCGATCTCGCCGAAATAGACGTAATTGCCGGTCAGGCTCTGCGCGACCATGCCGGCGATGACGATCGACGACAGCACCATCAGCGTCATCCGCTGCTCGTAGGCGGCGGCCAGTTCCTCGATCGCGAACAGCACGCCGGCGAGCGGCGTGTTGAACGCCGCGGCGACGCCCGCCGCGCCGCCCGCGATGACCACCGTGCCCTTCATCGTCACGCGCATCAGCCGGTGGCTGACCCCCATCACCGCCGCGGCGATCTGCACCGTCGGCCCCTCGCGCCCGACGCTGCCGCCGCACAGGATCGCGCCCATCGTCAGCAGCGCCTTGCCCGCCACCGTCTTCACCGCGATCAGATTGCCGGTCGCCGCGGCGGGGTCCGCGCGCGCCGCCATCACCTGCGGGATGCCCGATCCGCGCGCCAGCGGCACGTAGCGGCGGGTGAGCCAGACCAAAGCCATGAACCCCAGCGGCGTGGTCAGCAGCGGCAGCCACGGCAGCCGCCGCACATAATGGTCGAACAGCACAGCGGTCGCGTCGGAGGCTTCGGCGAACAGCACCGCGACGATGCCGATCGCCACCGCGCCGGTGATCACCGCGATCCGCTGGCGGAAGCGGACCGAGGTCGGCCCGCGCGACCGCAGCAGCGCGCGGAACCGCGCCGGCGTCCAGCGGCGGCCACGGCGGGGACGTGTCGGTGCATCGGGCATGCCGCCTCTTAACCCCCCGGCGCGGCGATCGTCACCCGCCTTATGCCCGGATCGCCGCGGGTTACGGCTGCAACCAGGTCAGCGCGTCGAATTCGCGCGCGAAATGGACCCGCGCCGCGCGCGCATAGACGCGCTGGCCGCCGGTGCCGTTGGTCAGCACCACCAGCCCCGCGCCGCGGTCGAGATCGAGGACGAACAGGTTGGCGACGCCGTCGTTGCTGCCCCAATGCCAGGCGAAACGCCGCCCGCCCGACCGTTCCAGCCCCCAGCCCAGCCCCCAGGACAGGTCGCCCGCCACCGTCACCGCCGGCGCGTCCATCGCCGGATAGGCCCGCGCGAAGTGCAGGAAGCGCGCATAATCGCCCGCGGTCGTCCACAGCCCCGCCGCCATATTGGGGGTCATGAAGATCGGCAGCGGCGGCTTGCCGAGCGCCGCGGCCGCCGCGATCTGGTCGCTGCGCGTCCACGTCTCGACCGGGCGGCGCGGCCCGGCGGCCCGCTGCGCCTCGAAATGCGCCGGCCCGGCGTCGGGCAGCAAATCCCCGTCGGCATCGTGCGCCCAGGCGACCGCCGGCGTCCGTTCCGCCGTCCAGCCGTAGCCGCTGCGCGTCATCCCGGCCGGGACGAGCACGCGCGCGCGCACCACCTCCGCCGCGGTGCGCCCGGTCACCGCCTCGACCAGCCGGCCGAGCAGCACGAACCCCTCCCCCGAATAGCGGAAGGCCGATCCCGGCGCGAAGCGGCTGACGAGGTCGCTGCCCGCATCAGTGCGCCAGTTCGGCAGGCCGCTGGCATGCGACAGCAGATGGCGCGGGGTGATCGCGCGGGTCGCGGCATCGCGGGTGAAGTCGATATGGCGCGCGACGGGTTCGTCGAGATCGATCCTGCCCTCACGCACGAGATCGTGGACCGCGGCGGCCAGCACCGGCTTCGACAGCGATGCCGCCTCGAACAACGTGTCGGGGGTCGCGGGGGTGCCCGCGCGGGCGTCGCCCTCGGCCTGTGCGGTCACGCTCGCGCCGTCGAACAGCGCCCAGCTCGCCCCCGGCACCGATGCGAGCGCCAGCCACGGCCGCAACCGGAAGGAGGGGGACGGCGCGCGCCCGATCGCGCCGGTGCCGCTCGCCATTGCCCCCGCGGTTGCGCCGATCAGGAGCGTTCGTCGTGTCGTCGTCATCGTCATGCGCCCGCCATAGCGCATCCGCGGGCGTGTGTTACATGAATAATACGGGCGTCGCGCGGCATCGCACTATTGTTGCCGGCCGCGACCCCATTAACGCTATCTTAAATCCATAACGGACATATGCGTGAAGAAGCGGTTCCTTGTTTCTTTGTTTCGCGATTCACGTCTTCGAATATGCCGTCATGATAATGTGACGCAATACCGGCGGTCCGCCGATCCGCGGCACCGCCCGACCTGCCTGCCCCGCCATGACCTGGCGAGGCTGTTTCCGTTGTGCCGGCAATGCGCGGTGGCCGCCTCGTCAGCGGCGACCCGCGCGATGCATCCCGCCGGTCTTTCTTCCGACGTTTTCCTCCTCATCAAAGGCATTCGGTCATGCGACCTTATCTATCGCTGAAGGACTCGGCCCATATCCAGATCGCGGTCGCGGAAGTGCGCCGGCTGCGCGGCGCCTTCGCCGAAGGTCGCCTGACCGAACGCGGCGATACGACGGCCGCGAGCGGCGGGGTGCGCGACTTGCTGCACGAGATCAACGCGATGCTCGATGCGGCGACGACGCCGGTCGGGGCCTTCAGAGACGCCGTCGCGACGATGTCCGCCGAGCATGAGCGCGGCGACATCGACGTCGTGCTGCCCGCCGCACAGTTCGTCGGCGACCTGCGCATCGCCGCGCAGGACGTCAATTACATGGTCGCCAGCCATGTGGCCGCCAAGAAGAAGGCGATGGCCTGTGTCGCCGCATTCGCCGACGGCGATTTCGAGGCGCCGCTCGAACCCTTCCCCGGCAAGAAGGCGTTCCTCAACGACACGGTCGAGCGGTTGCGCGGCAACCTCAAGGGGCTGATCGCCGAGATGAACCGGATGTCGGCCGAGCACGACAGGGGCGACATCGACGTGTTCGTGCCGGTCGACGCCTTCCGCGGCGACTTCGCGACCATGGCGGCGGGGATCAACACGATGGTCGCCGGCCATATCGCGGTGAAGAAGCAGGCGATGGCCTGTATCGACCAATTCGGTCAGGGCCATTTCGACGCGCCGCTCGACGCCTTTCCCGGCAAGAAGGCGTTCATCAACGACACGATCGAATTGCTGCGCACCAATTTGCGCGCGATCATCGCCGAGATCCAGCGGCTGATCCTCGCCTCGACCGCGGGCCGGTTGCGCGAGCGCGGCGACGCCGCGCGCTTCAAGGGCGATTTCGCCGGGCTGATCGAGGGCGTCAACGGCATGCTCGATGCGATCCTGCTGCCGATCGGCGAGGGCAATCGCGTGCTCGATCTGGTCAGCACCGGCTCGCTGCTCGAACGCGTCGAGATCGACTGCGACGGCGATCACCAGCGGATGAAGGAGGCGATCAACACGCTGATCGATTCGCTCGGCAGCTTCGCCGGCAACGTCTCGGGCGCGGCGGATCAGGTCGCCAGCGGCAGCCAGCAGCTTTCGGCGAGCGCCGAGCAGATGAGCCAGGGCGCGACCGAACAGGCCGCCGCGGCCGAGGAGGCCTCGGCGTCGATGGAGCAGATGGCGGCCAACATCAAACAGACCGCCGACAATGCCGCGCAGACCGAGAAGATCGCCCGCCAATCGTCGACCGAGGCGGAGCGCAGCGGCGTCGCGGTCGATCGCGCCGTCCGCGCGATGCGCACGATCGCCGAGAAGATCGGCTTCGTGCAGGAGATCGCGCGGCAGACCGACCTGCTGGCGCTCAACGCCGCGGTCGAGGCGGCGCGCGCCGGCGATCACGGCAAGGGCTTCGCCGTGGTGGCGGCGGAGGTGCGCAAGCTCGCCGAACGCAGCCAGACCGCCGCGGCGGAGATCAGCGCGATGTCGTCGGACACCGTCGGCGCCGCGACCGACGCGGGCGAGATGCTCACCCGGCTGGTGCCCGAGATCCGCCGCACCGCCGAACTCGTCGCCGAGATCAGCGCGGCGTGCCGCGAACAGGATATCGGCGCGTCGCAGATCAACCAGGCGATCCAGCAACTCGACCAGGTGACGCAGCAGAACGCCTCCGCCTCCGAACAGATCTCCTCGACCGCGGGCGCGCTCGCCGATCAGGCGGAGGAATTGCAGCACAGCATCGCCTTCTTCCGCCTGCCCGAGGATGCGGTGCTCCCCGCCCGCGCGCTCGCGCGCCGGCCGGCGCCCGCGCCGGTGAAGCGCCCCGCGATCAAGGGCACCAAGACCGCGCGGCTGCTGGCGCCGCGCCCCGGCACGCGCATCGACCCGTCGTCGCGCCTGCGCGGCTTCACTCTGGACCTCGCCACCGGCGGTCCCGACGCCGAGGATGCGGAGTTCGGCCGCGTGGGATGATGCGTGCCCCGGCCTACAATGTCATACATTGGTTACGGCTGGGGAACGAACATGCGGATGACGATCAAGCTGAAGATGGGCGCGACCTTCGCCGTCCTGGTGCTGCTGCTGATCGCGGTCGTCTGGATCGGGATCAGCCGGATGGGGGCGCTCGACAAGGCGATCGACGACCTCATCCGCGGTCCGGTCAAGCGGCTGGAGATCGCGCAATCCTTCGTCATCAGGACCAATGTCGTCGTCCGTCAGGAAAAGAACCTCGCGCTGACCGAGGACCCGATGCAGATGCGGCAATTGGACACTGATCTGATGGCCGCGCGCGGCGAGGCGCAGAAACTGCTGGCGAGCGGTCTGGCCGGGGCGAGCGACAGGGAGCGCCCGCTGTGGCAGCAGGCGCAGGCGAAATGGCTCGAATATATGCCGGTCAACGATCAGGTGCGCGCGCTCGGCCTCGCCAACAAGAACGCCGAAGCCGGTGCGCTGTCGGTCAATCAGTCGCGCCGGCTGGTCAATGCGCTGGCGCTGATCTCGGATCAGATCGTCGATCAGGCGCGCGCGCAGATGGTCGCGGCCAATGAATCGACGCAGGTGCTGTACGATGCGGCGCGGCGGACGTTGCTGGTCACCGCCGGCTTCGCCTTGCTGATCGCGATCGCCGGCGCCTTCTGGCTGTCGCGGATCGTCGCGCGCGGATTGCAGGACGCGGCGGGCGCGATCGAATCGGTGTCGACGGGCGATCTGCAGACCGAGGTGCGCACCAGCGGCGATGACGAGATCAGCGATCTGGTCGATACCGTCAACACCATGTCGGGCCGCCTGCGCACCGTGGTGCGCAGCATCGGCGAGGCCGCGCACAAGGTTGCGGCGGGCAGCATGCAATTGTCCGCCTCGTCGGAACAGGTGTCGCAGGGCGCGACCGAACAGGCCGCGGCGGCCGAGGAAGCGTCGGCGTCGATGGAGCAGATGGCGGCCAACATCAAACAGAATGCCGACAATGCCGCGCAGACCGAGAAGATCGCGCGCCAGTCGGCAAGGGATGCCGAGGACAGCGGCGTCGCGGTCGATCGCGCGATGCAGGCGATGCGCACGATCGCCGAGAAGATCGGCATCGTCCAGGAGATCGCGCGGCAGACCGACCTGCTCGCGCTCAACGCCGCGGTCGAGGCGGCGCGCGCCGGCGACCACGGCAAGGGCTTCGCGGTCGTCGCGGCGGAGGTGCGCAAGCTCGCCGAGCGCAGTCAGGCCGCCGCGGCGGAGATCGGTGCGGTCTCCTCCGACACCGTCGTCGCGGCGACGCAGGCGGGCGACATGCTGACCCGCCTGGTGCCCGATATCCGCCGCACCGCCGAACTGGTCGCCGAGATCAGCGCCGCGTGCCGCGAACAGGACCTCGGCGCGCATCAGGTCAATCAGGCGATCCAGCAACTCGACACGGTGACGCAGCAGAATGCCGCCGCCTCGGAGCAGATTTCGGCGACGTCGGAAACGCTCGCCGACCAGGCGGAGGAATTGCAGCAGAGCATCGCCTTCTTCCGGTTCGACGACAGCGGCGCGGCCGCGACCAAAGCGGTCGCGCCAAAGCGCAAGCGCAGGCCCATCGTCGCCACGCCACGCCGGCCGGCGATCAAGGGCACCAAGTTGGCGAAGCTGGTCGAACCCAGACCGGGGTCGGTGCTCGACCAGCAGGCGCGCGTGCGCGGCTTCGCGCTCGACCTGACCAGCGGCGGCCCGGATGCCGAGGATGCCGATTTCGGTCAGGTGGCGTGAGGTCGCCGGGCGGCGTCAGGGCGTGATCTCGCCCTCGTCGCTGCCGTCCCAATAGCGGATGCGCGCAGCGTCGACGCGGATCATCACTATGCCGGGCGTGTCGATGCCGTCGGGAAAATAGCGGTCGAGATCCTTGGTCCAATGGTCGGCGAACGCCTGGCGGTCTTCGATCAGCGCGGCCTTGCCCTCGACGGTGACGAACAGCGGCGGCCCGCCGAGCATCCCGGCCGCCCCGGTATAAGTGAGCGTCGTGTGCGGATCGTCGCGCAGGTCGGCGACCTTGCGCGACTCCTCGTACGAGAAGAAATAGCTGTCGCCCTGATAGTCGACGTCGCCGTTGTTGCTCATCGGTCGCGCGGTGATGACGCCGGCCGCCGAGCGGGTGGCCATCATCGCAAAGTCGAGCTTGGCCATCTTCTTCGATAGATCGTGGAGGGTGAGGTCCGTCATGCGGCAGGTCCTTTGCTGGGCGCGAAGGTGCGATGGGCACCGGCGGCTGCAACGAACGCAGGCACCGTTCGGGTGCGTCGCCCGCCCCCCAAGCCCATATCGCCGCAACGAACAATCGGTTATGGACTAAGATGCTGCTTTATCATGATACTCTGGCTCCCGCCGCGGCACGGGGGCCGGCACCATAGGATCCGGAATGCCTGTTGCGCATTGTGTCTCGAGCACGGCGGGGACGATCCTCGTCGCGGACAGCAATTTCTGCCGCCTGCTGCGGCGCCCGCATGCCGAACTGATCGGCGCCTCCTACCGGTCGATCACCGTCGCCGAGGACCTCGGCAAGAGCGCCGACATGCTCGACGCCCTCGTCGACAAGGCGGCGCCGACCCGGCTGCGCAAACGCTATTGGCGGCCCGACGGCACGACCGTCGAGGTCGATCTGCTCGTCTCGCGCTTCGATGCGGCGGGGCATCTGGTCTCGACGCTGTCGTGGCGCGAGGACGACGGCGCGCGCGACACGCCGCTGCGCATGTGGAAAGCGGCGCTGCGCCTCAAGCACCTCTACAGCCTCAAGATGGAGGAATTCGGCCGCGAGTTGTTCGGCGATTACCCCGGCCTGATCCTGCTCGACCTCTATCTCGCCGAGGCCGAGGGGCGGCTGGCGTCGCTCGCCGACCTCGCCGGATCGACCGGCCTGCCGACCGAGGCGGTGCAGCGCTGGCTGCGGGTACTGGGGCAGCGCCGGCTGGTGCAGTCGTCCGCGGGATCGGCGACCGTGCAACTGGGCCATGACGGCCTCGGCAAGGTCGAACGGCTGCTCACCGCGGCGCTCCAGCCGGTCGACTAGCCGGGCGGCATTCAGCTTGTGGACTGCGGTAATTCCTCCCCCGCCAGGGGGAGGTGGCATGCCGCAGGCATGACGGAGGGGGAGGTAAGCGACACGTCCGTTCCGTGTCCTCCCCCTCCGTCACGGCTTCGCCGCGCCACCTCCCCCTGGCGGGGGAGGAATTTTAGCTGAATTCCGAATGTCGATTTCGTCTGGGGCCGAGCGACGTTGTTTGGTGCCGCTACCTCGCCACCCGCGGTCCGTCACCCCGGACCTGATCCGGGGTCCCGCTCCGTCCTCGACGGGCGCCTATCGGCAGGAAGCGGGAGCCCGGGGGTGACGGGGGCGGAGCTATGGCGTCCGTGCCACACCTGCTGGGATAAGTGCCTCCAAAATCAAGATGTATTTACTTTAGGAAAGGATTGGTATTATCCAGGTCTGGTGAGGACCTGATTTGGTTCCGACCGCCAGGACAGTTTTCGGTAGCGTTACCAGGCGGCGAAAAGAGAGGGAGAGGCGTGTTGATTCACTCGGTTTCGCGTATCGCATTGATCGGTGCGATGGGGCTTTGGACCCTGCCGGCGACGGCGCAGCAGGCGCCCGCGACGCCTCCGGCCTCCCCCGATGCCACCACCCAGGCGGCGCAGGTCGATCCGCAGCCCGGCGCCGACGCCGAGGTCGCCTCCGACACCCGCGCCGCGGCGATCGCCGGCCAGTCGGGCGACGCGCCCAGCTCGGGCGAGATCGTCGTCACCGGTACGCGCATCAACCGCCCCAATGTCACCTCGGCCGCGCCGATCACCTCGGTCACGCAGCAGGACATCCGCGCGCAGGCGCCGGTCAACGTCGAGGACGTGCTCAACCGCCTGCCGCAGGTCGCGCCCGACAGCCAGCAGACCTATAACGATTCCGACGGTCGCCAGCGCATCAAGCTGCGCACCCTCGGCTTCGAGCGGACGCTGGTGCTGATCGACGGCAAGCGCCTCGGCACGCAGAACGGCCAGGACGTCGGCATCATCCCGCCGTCGCTGCTCGAGCGCGTCGACGTGCTCACCGGCGGTGCCTCGTCGGTCTATGGTTCGGACGCGGTCGCCGGCGTCGTCAACTTCGTCCTGCGCAAGGATTTCGAGGGCGTCCAGCTCGACGCCAACTACAATTTCTACAATCACAACAACAAGGACACGATCGTCTCGCCGCTCGCCCGTGCGGCCGGTTTCGGCAGCCCGCGCGGCCTGACCAACGACGGCGGCCGTGCCGACGTCACGCTGACCGCCGGCACCAAGCTGCTCGACGGCAAGCTCCACCTCAGCGGCTTCGTCAATTATCGCAAGACCGACGAGGTCCCCCTCACCTCGCGCTCGAACGCGGGCTGCTACATCACCCAGTTGCAGCTCAACGGCCCGCTGTCGTGCGGCCTGACCCCGAGCAGCTCGACCAGCGGCCTGATCACGCCGCAGGCGGGCGCCAACAAGGGCGGCCAGTTCGTCAACAATCCCGACGGTTCGCGCAATTTCGTGCCGTTCGCCGCAGGCCCCGGCAATGCGTCGAACTATTTCAGCGGCTATGCCTATCAGCGGCCGTCCGAGCGGGTGAACGCCGGCGGCTTCGCGACGCTCGAACTCGCCCCCGAGGCCGAGCTGTATGCGTCGGGAATCTGGTTCCGCGACAAATCGTACAACAACTATCCGACGATCGCGAGCGGCACCGTCAACGTCAACTGCAGCAACCCGTATCTGTCGGGCACGCAGGCGACCACGATCGGCTGCGGCGCCGGCACCGCCAGCGTCCCCGTCACGCTCGCCTATCGCCTCGGCGAGAACAGCGACCGGCCGGACACCTATGTCAACACCGGCGTCCGCCTGACCGGCGGTGTCCGCGGCAAGGTCGGCGATGCCTGGACCTATGACGTGGGCGGCGTCTACGCGCGCAACCATCAGGACTACATCCCGAGCTTCGGCATCCCCGGCAACTTGCAGAATGCGGTCAACGTCGGCGGCACCGCGGCGGCACCGACCTGCGCGAGCGGCGCGGCGGGCTGCGTGCCCTTCGACATCTTCAGCGCCGGCAACACCGACCCCGCGCTGATCAACTATCTGTTCGGCACCGGCACGTCGGTGACCACCGGCACGCTGTACGACGTCCAGGCGAACATGACCGGCGACCTCGGCAAATACGGCATCACCTCGCCGTTCGCCGAACAGGGTCTGGCGATCGCGCTCGGCACCGAATATCGCAAGGACACTCTGTCGTCGCGCGCCGACACCGCCTATCGCAGCGCGCTCGGCGGCAACGACACCTATCTCAGCCAGGACGTCTGGGAAGCCAATGTCGAGGTGCAGGCGCCGCTCGTCGAGCACAAGCCGTTCGCCGAGCTGGTCCAGCTCAACGGCGGCTATCGCGTCTCCAAATACAGCAGCAATCCCAGCACCTTCAACACCTGGAAGGTCGAGGGCGTCTATGCCCCGGTCCGCGACCTGACCTTCCGCGCCTCGTTCAACAAGGCGCAGCGCGCGCCGACCGTCGTCGAGATCCGCCAGGCGAGCAACATCGAGTTCGCGGGCGGCGGTTCGGGCACGTTCAACGACTTCTGCGCGCCGACCGTCACCACCGGCGCCAACGGCGTCACCTATGGCGCGCCGATCGCCTCGCGCGAAGTGTGCCGCGCGACCGGCCTGTCCGATGCGCTCTACGGCAGCCAGACGCTGCTGTGCAGCAACGGCACCTCGCCCAACGGCACCGCCGCCTGTTCGGTGCGCTCGGGCGGCTTCACCGCCGATCCGGAGACCGCCTACACCCAGACCTATGGCCTGGTGGTCAAGCCGCGCTTCATCAAGGGGCTCGTCTTCTCGGTCGACCGCTACCGGATCAAGATCGACAATTCGCTCGGCTACAACGACTATAGCTATTACACCGACGGCTGCCTGCGCTCGGGCGGCGACCAGTTCTTCTGCCAAGGCATCGTCCGCAATCCGACCACCGGCACGCTCTTCGCCAACGGCACGAACGCGACCACCGGCTTCATCCGCCAGGGCACGACGAACTATTACACCTCGATCGCGCAGGGCTGGGACTTCCAGGCGCAGTACGCGCTCGACCTCGACACGATCGGCCGGCTTGACTTCGGCTTCAACGGCTCGCTGACCACCTTCGCCGGCGGCCAGGATTCGCCGGTGCAGCCCGAGCGCAATTGCGCGGGCTATTACGGCAACGGCTGCGGTCAGCTAATCCCCAAGTGGAGCCATGGCCTGCGCACCACCTATACGACGATGGACAAGAAGTTCAGCGCATCGTTCAACTGGCGCTATGTCGGTTCGCTGACCAACGCCAACAATTCGGGCGATGCGGCGATCGGCGGCACCCCGGAGCGGGCGCTGACCAATTACTATCGCGTCGCGCCGGCGAGCTATTTCGACCTCGCGCTCAACTTCGCGATCGCCAAGCAGTTCGCGCTGCGCTTGATCGCCAACAACCTGCTCGACAAGAGCGCACCGATCGTGCCCGATTCGTACAACATCAGCCTGGCACGCAGCAACACCATCCCCCAGCGCTACGACTCGCTGGGCCGCAACATCGCGATCGGCACGACGATCAACTTCTAAGCCTCGCACAGACCTGAAAGGGGCCTGCCGGACGTTCCGGCGGGCCCTTTTTCAATCGATTCCGAGCAGCCGGAAGCGCTCGTCGAGATGCGGGGCGATCTTCAGCGCCGCGGCGCGGTCGGTGTCGGCCGCGCTCGTCTGGCCGAGATGGCGTTCGGCGAGACCGCGGCCGTAGAGCGACCAGGCGTCGCGCGGCGCCAATGCGATGCTCGCCGCATAATCCTCGATCGCCTTGGCATAATCGCCCATCCGCAACCGGATCAGCCCGCGTGTGTCGAGGAAGCGCGGGTTATCGCGGCGTTGGCGGATCGCGCTGTCGGCATCGGCGAGCGCCGCGGCGAGATCGCGATCGGCGAGCGCGCGCGCCCAGGCGCGGTCATTGAGCGCGACCGGCTTGCGGCTGTCGTCGGGATGGACGTGGAGCCAGCCGTCGAACTGCGCGATGGCACGATCGAACCGGTCGATGTCGCCATAGAGCGAGCCGAGCGCCAGCCGCAGGTCCGACGCCGCGGGAGCGGCGCGATCCGCCGCCTCGATATCCTCCGTCGCGGCGGGGCGGTCGTGCGCCGCCAGCCGCATCCGCGCGCGCAGCACGTGCGCCTCGGCATCGTCGGGGGTGAGCGCCAGTGCCTTGTCGAGATCGTCGTGTGCCGCGCCGGTCTGACGCTCCATCAGCCGCACGGTGGCGCGCTGGTAATAATAATGGCCTTGCTGCGGCGCGAGGCGGATCGCCTCGGTAAGGTCGGCGTCGGCCTGGGGATATTGGTGACGTGCGGCGAACACCATGGCGCGCTGCGCCAGACCGGCATCGTCCTTGGGATCGAGCGTCGTCGCGGGCAAGGCGAGCACGGCGCCATTCTGGTCGACCGCGCGCGCAGGGGTGACGTCGAACACCGGCCCGCCGTCGTAGGTGAAGAACATGCGATGCTCGGCATTGGCGATATAGATGCGGTGCGACAGGAAGAAATCGACGCCGATCAGCATGTCGACATCGGGCACGCCGATGTCGCCGATGCGCAGCTTGGTGTGGTGGATTTGCTCCCCGCCGATCGTGAAGGCGTCGAACGGCGCGAGCCAGGTCCGCACGACGTGGCGGCCGATGCCACGGCTGTACCCCGCGGCGACGACGCCGGGGCTGGTCGGGGTGATACCGGCGCGCGCCGCGGCGGCCAGCGACAGGATCGTGCTTCCGGCACCGGTGTCGAAGACCGCACGGATCTTGGCGCCGTTGAGCAGCACGGTGGCGATCGTATGCGGCTGGTGGACGTCGCGCGGCAGGATCGCCAGCTCCGATACCGGCCGCCCGCCCGCCCAATACGCGAAATCGACGTGCGTGCAGCTCTTGGGGCGCAGCAGCCGGATCGCGCCATGGCCGAGGTCATATTCGACGTCGCCGATGCCGAGCACGTTCTGGCCGAGCAGCCCGGTGCCCGGCCCGACCTCGCTGCCGCCGACGATGAAGGGAATATCATGCAGCGGGATACCGGCGAGCGTCAGCGTCTTGACCCGCGCCAGCTCGGCCTGCGCGCTGCCGCCGATGCCGTGGATCTGATAGCCCGGCGGCAGCATCGACAGCGACAGGCCCAATTGCCTGGCGTTGCCCGGCGAGATGCTGCTGAAAAAGGCACCGCTGTCGGCGATGAAGCGCACCGGCTGGCCGTTGACCTGCGCGTCGACCATCGGCTTTTCGCCGACCATCGTCACCTTGAGCTCGGCGAGCTGCGCCACCTCGCATTTCGCCCAGGCGGTACCGGGCATCGCGAGGGCGAGCGACAGCAGGGCGAGCCGGGCGAAGGACATGCGGCATTCTCCTCCCGCGGGTGCGCGCGGGGCGGGAGGAGAATGCTGTCGCCGCTGCCGTCAGGCAAATGACAAAGGTGTCAGGGGGGGCGAGTGCCGTTTCTGCGTGCTCGTGCGTTCCCGTGGCACAGCAGAGGACAAGACGATGAACCCGACACGCATTCCGGGCAACGAGCCCGATCCCGGCGATATGTCCACCGAGCCGGGCATCGGCATGCCCAACGACAATCCGGCGGAGCATGACCTGCCGGATGACGAGGCCGACAAACTGGGCAATTTCGCCTAGGTGAACGTCCGGGTCGTCCGTCTGGCCGATCCGGGCGATCACATCGCGAGCCGCAGGGATGCGCGCACGGTTCGCGGCGCGCCGGGGAAGACCCATAACCTGCTGTAGGAACTCGCGGCATAGCGGGCGTCGAACAGGTTGTCCGCTTCGAGCCGGACGCGCAGCGCGTCGGACAGTGGCGCCTCGATCGCGGCCTTCGCCTTGATATAATCGGGCAGCACCAGCACCAGCGGCACGGCGTCGAGCGATCCGGCGCGGTTCCCGACATAGCCGATGCCGCCGCTGAGCTGCCATATGTGGTTCGCGACCGGCAGGCGGTGCACGACGAGCATGGTGCCGGCATGGCAGGGAATGCCGAGGACCCGCGGCGTTGCGGGTGTCCGTCTTCTCGACCGGTGACGCGGATGTCCTCTCGGCGGGGCCAGCGCGGAATCGCGTGCGCGACATGCACCGTGGCGATCGGCGGGCGATCGACGTAAACGGATGAACGATGACGCTGATGATCGGCACATGACATGAAGATCGGCCCGCTCTGGCTCAAGCTCCAGATCGCCTGTGGCGACGCCCTCGCTCTGGGGCCGGGCAAGGCCGACCTGCTCGACGCGATCGAGACGCATGGCTCGATCTCGGCGGCCGGGCGCGCGCTCGGCATGAGCTACCGGCGTGCCTGGCTGCTCGTCGACGAGATGAACCGTTGCTTCGATCCGCCGGTGGTCGAGACGCTGCGGGGCGGCGGGCTGGAGCGGGGTGCGCGCATCACCGACACCGGCATCCTCGTCCTGCAGGCGTATCGCGAGATGGAAGCGGAGGCGGCGACGATCGCCGATCGTCCGGCCTTTGCGCGGCTGCGCGCCAGCCTCCGGTCGGAGCCGCTGCCCCCCGCCGCACGCTGACATATTGCTCTATATACGCCTGAATACACAGTCGATATACGCCCGGATATAACGAGCGCGGACGCCCCGCGCCAAAGGGGTGTTCATCGATGTCCAAGCGTTTCGCGGTCTTGCTGTGCGCGGTCGCCATGCCTGTCGTCGCGGCACCCGCCGTCGCGCAAACGACCACCGCCGATACGACACAGGCCGAGGGCGCCGGGAATGCGGAAGACGTCGCCGACGTCATCGTCACGGCGCGGCGCCGCGCCGAGAAGGCGCAGGACGTGCCGGCCGCGCTGTCGGTGGTGGGCGGCGCGCTGATCGACCAGAGCTATACGGTCAACACGCAGGGGCTGACGACGCTGATCCCCAGCCTCAACTACAGCTCGGCCAATCCGCGCAACACCGCCTTCACCATCCGCGGCCTCGGGTCGAGCGTCGTCGCGGTCAGCCAGGCCAATGACGGGCTGGAGCCGGGCGTCGGCTTCTACGTCGACCAGGTCTATCACGCCCGCCCCGCCACCGCCGCGTTCGACTTCGCCGACCTCGAACAGGTCGAGGAATTGCGCGGTCCGCAGGGGACGCTGTTCGGCAAGAACACCACCGCCGGCGCGCTCAACATCACCACGCGCGCGCCGACCTTCACGCAGGAGGGCTTCGCCGAGCTGTCCTATGGCGAGCGCAATCTCGTCCAGGCCAGGGGCTGGGTGTCCGGCCCGATCACCGACGGCATCGCCTATCGCCTCTCGGGCGTCTCGACGCGCCGCGACGGCGTGATCGACAACATCCGCACCGGCCGCGACACCAATACGCTCGGCACGCAGGCGGTGCGCGGGCAATTGCTGTTCAAGCCCGACGACGCGATCCGGATGCGGGTCATCGCCGACTTCACCAATTTCCAGGCCTATTGCTGCGGACAGGTCTATCTGCGCACCGGCACCAGCCAGCGTGCCGCCAGCCGGCAGTTCGGCGGACCCGCCGGCCTCGCCGCGCAATTCGGCTACACGCCGGCGAGCACCAACCCCTATGACCGCGTCACCGACATCGACGGCCCCCTCGGCGTCGACACCAACGAAGGCGGGGTCAGCGCGATCACCGACTGGAACCTCGGTTTCGCGACGCTGACCTCGGTCAGCGCGTGGCGCTTCTGGAACTGGGATGCGGAGAACGACCGCGATTATACCGGCCTGCCGATCCAATCGTCGCAGCACATCCCCTCGCGGCAGGACCAATATAGCCAGGAGCTGCGCCTCGCCTCGAACGGCACCGGGCCGCTTTCGTATGTCGTCGGCCTGTACGGCTTCCGGCAGCGGATCGTCGGGCGGCCGATCAGCATCTACGGTCCCGCTGCGGCGCGCTATCTGATCGGCACGACGACGGGCACGGCCAACACGGCGGTGCCGGCCAATCTGCTCGACGGCTATGGCCAGGATGGCCGCACCGACTTCCGCAGCCGCAGCTATGCCGCGTTCGGCGAGGTCAATTGGCGGCTCCTCCCGCGCCTGACCGCGACGCTCGGCCTGCGCTACACGCAGGAGGACAAGGACGGCTATTACACCACCACCGTGTCCGGCGGTCCGGCGACGACCAATGCGGCGCTCGTCAACGCGCGCCTCGGCGTGCTGCGCGCGCAAAGCTATGAAGCGCACGACAGCGACGGCAGCCTGTCGGGACGCGGCAACATCGCGTGGCAGGCGACCGAAAACACCATGGCCTATGCGAGCTACGCCCGCGGCTTCAAATCGGGCGGGATCAACATGTCGGGTCTGCCGCTCGACAACAGCAATCGTCCGGTGCTGGCCACCGCGGTGGTGCGCCCGGAGCGCAACGAAACCTATGAGGTCGGGATCAAGAACACGCTGTTCGACCGGCGCCTGATCGTCAACATCGACGGTTTCTACACCAAGGTGCACGACTTCCAGGCGACCGTCGTCGAGAATTCGCTGACCCAGACGGTGCAGCTGCGCGGCTATCTCTCCAACATCCCCGAGGTGACGGTGAAGGGGATCGAGGCGGACGTCACCGCCGTCCTGCTGCCCGGCCTCAGCGCACGCACCAATGTCGCCTATTCGGATGGCACGTACAGCGATTATCCCGCCGGCCCCTGCCCGCTGGAGGTGCAGACCGCCGCGACGACGCAATGCAGCCTGACCGGCCGCCGCCTCGCCTCGCTGCCGCGCTTCGCCGTGACCGCGGGCCTGGATTACACCCGCCCGATCGGCAGCGGCGCGGCATTCGTCCACGTCGATACCGCCTCGCGCAGCGGCTATAACGGCGACCCCAGCCTGTCGCGCTTCACCTATATCCGCGGCTACAATCTGACCAACGCCAACATCGGCTATCGCTTCGCCGATGGCACCGAGGTGATCGTCTGGGCGCGCAACCTGCTGGATGCCGACTATATCCAGAATCTGACGATCCAGGCGGGCAATTCCGGCCTGATCCTCGGCTCGCCGAGCGACCCGCGTACCGTCGGTGGCACGGTGCGCTTCCGGATGTAGCGCGGTTCCGGTCGCGCCGCGTCGTGGGTCGAACCGCTCGGCCGGGCCTGTATGGCCAACGTAAGTTATTGATAACTTAAGAAGAGTTCAGGAACGTTGACGGTCCTCATACGCTCCAGCGCAGGCAAATAGCGTGCACCCGAGGAGAATGACGATGTCGACGCCCGAAGACCTGAAGGACGTGTACGCGGACGAATTGAAGGACCTTTGGTCGGCCAACGACCAGATGCAGAAGGTGCTGAAGAAGATCACCGCCAAGGCGAGCGACGCCACGCTGAAGGAGATGCTAACCAAGTCGCAGGACGGCATCTCCAAGCACACCGACATCCTGAAGGAGCTGATCGCCGGCCAGGACGAGAAGGTCTCCAAGGAGCATTGCAAGGGCATGGAAGGCCTGGTCGCCGAGGCGACCAAGCACGTGCTCGAGGAAGGACCCGAGAAGGGCCCGGTGCTCGACGTGCTGATCATCGCCCAATATCAGCGCATGACGCATTACGGCATCGCCGGCTTCGGCACCGCCGCGGCCTATGCCAAGGCGCTGGGGCTGAAGGACGACAACAAGGCGCTGCGCGAGGCCACCAAGGAGATCTACGGGGGCGATGAGTTCATGACGAAGCTCGCCGAGACCGCGGTCAACGCGAAGGCCGAAGAAGAGGCGTAACCATCGCCCCACCCCCGCCGGCATGCCGGCGGGGGTGTCGCCGCCCTGCGGCGACGAACACTACATTCCGGCCGCCGTCGGCCGCACGATGATCTCGTTGATATCGACGCCGTCGGGCTGCGCGAGCGCGTAGCGGATGGCGCGGGCGATCGCGTCGGGGGTGAGCGATTTTTGCCGCCACGTCGTCAGCGCGGTCGCGATATCCGGATCGGTGATGTCGTTGCCGAGCTCGGTCGCGACGACGCCGGGCGAGATGATCGTCGTGCGGATGTCGTCATGCTCCTGCCGGAGGCCTTCGGTGATGGCCCACACCGCATATTTGGTCGCGCAATAGACCGCCGCGCTGGGCATCACGAGGTGCGCCGCGATCGAGGCGACGTTGACGACATGCCCCGATCCCTGCGCGACGAAGCGCGGCAGCACCGCGGCGATGCCGTTGAGGACGCCGTGGATGTTGACGTCGATCATCCGCGTCCATTCGTCCTGTTTCAGCGCGGCGAGCGGCGAAAGCGGCATCACGCCGGCGTTGTTGACGAGCACGTCGATGCGCCCGAACCGCGCCTGTGCGGCGTCGGCGAAGGCGGTGAAGCTCGCCGCGTCGGTGACGTCGAGCGCCTGCCAGCCGACGTTGGCGCCGAACTCGGCCGCGAGCGCTTCCAGCCGCTCGGTCCGGCGCGCGCCGATGAACAGGCGCGCGCCCGTCGCGGCGAGTTCGCGCACCGTCGCCTCGCCGATGCCGCTGGAGGCACCGCTGATGAGAATGGTCTTGTCGATGACGTCGGTCATGATGTGTCCTTGCTGTCGCTGTGACACGACGCAGATGGCACCGGCGCCGGCAGGAGGGTGAGAGCGATCCCCCGGACGTGTTGCACGATCCTCCGAAAACCGTGGCGATGCGCTTGCGGGCGCGGCGGGATGCGGACACACAGCGGCGATGACCCGGATCGCTGACCTCGCCGCCCTCGTCGCGCGGCACATCACCCGCACCGGCATGGCGAGCACGGCGGTGAAGCGGCTGTCGCTGTTTCGTGCCGACGAGCCGACGGTGCCGCTGCCCGCGGTCTATGACGCGTCGCTTTGCCTGATCGCCCAAGGCGCCAAGCGCGTGTCGCTGGCGGATCGCAGCCTGGTCTACGATGCGACGCACTATCTGCTGGTGTCGGTCGACCTGCCCTTGGTCGGGCACGTGACCGAGGCCAGTGCCGAGGCGCCTTATCTGTGCTGCAAGATCGATATCGACCAAGCCGCGCTGGCGGACCTCATCCTAGCCGCGGGTGGCCGCGCGCCGAAGGCCGATTTGCCGGCGCTGGCGGTCTATCGCAGCGACGACGATCTGATCGATGCGGCGATCCGGCTGGTGCGGTTGCTGGAACGGCCCGAGGATATCCCGACGCTGGCACCGCTGATCGAGCGCGAGATCCTCTACCGCCTGCTCAGCGGCCCGCACGGCGCCGCGCTCCGCTACATGGCGGTCGCCGACAGTCACCTCAACCAGGTGAGCCGCGCCATCGCGCTCATCCGCAACGGCTTCGACCGGCAATTGCGCATCGACGACATCGCCGCGGCCGCGGGGATGAGTCCGTCGTCGCTGCACGAGCATTTCAAGGCGGTGACCAAGATGACGCCGCTCGAATATCAAAAGCAGCTCCGCCTGCAGGAGGCGCGCCGGCTCATGCTGTCGGAAGGGGCGACTGCGGGAAGCGCGGGCTTCGCCGTCGGCTATGACAGCGCGTCGCAGTTCAACCGGGAATATGCCCGCCTGTTCGGTGCCCCGCCGCGCCGGGATATCGAGCGGCTGCAGACCAGCGGCAGCCTGTTGATGCCGGTGTGACGCGCGTCACGGCCGTTCGCCATAAGCGCGGCGCTGGGCGATGGTGGCGCGGTCCCACCAGGCGCGGGCGAGCAGCGTGGCGATGCGCCCGGTCGCGGCGGTGCCGTAGCGGACGAGGATCGCCGGCCAGCCGCGATAATGGTCGGTTTCCCAGAAGGTCGCGGGGTCGGTGTCGATCAGCACCTCCTTGTCGGGAAGCGCGACGTGGAGGACGAAGCTCGCCGGGTCGGGCGCGGTGGTGGCGGCGAGCATCCGACCGCGGAACAGCAGCGCCGGCCGGCCATAGCGGCTGCCCTGTTCGACTCCCGGCAGCGCCAGTCCCGCCGCGACGACCTCCGCCCAATCCCTCATGCCGTCATTTGCGTTTGCAGGGAAAGGCGTCGCGCAGCGCGTCGCGGATGACGAAGGCCGGGGCGGCAGCGGCCTTCTTGTGCTTGCGCAGGTATTTGCGGGCCGAGGCCAGCACCTCGATATTGGAGGCGCGCGCCGGCGACGGGCAGATCTGGCGGGCGAGCGACAGCGTGTCGAAGACGCCGAGGATATAGCCGGTGCAGAAATTGGAGGTCGGGTCGTTGTCCTTGCCGCGGCATTGCTCGACGAGCTGGCCGGTGGTCAGCGCGCTCACCACCACCGGTCGGTCCGTTGCGGCCAGCAGGGCAAGCGTGAGCATCAGCATGATCGTTCCTTCGCATGGCCGCCCGGAAAGCCGGGGCGAGGCGGCAGCCTAGGTCAGAGCGACAGATAGCAAAAGGAGAAGGATGGTTCGCGCGGAGGCGCGGAGGCGCGGAGGTGTTGCGCTTGCCGCGCCCGTGGTGTTTCCCGTAGGGCCATGCGGCGGCAGGACCGCGCTAACTCATCCGATGCAGTCCTGCGCCCTCCGTGCCTCCGCGCGAACCTTCTTCAGGCGGTCGCGCCGAGATAGGGCAGCAGGCGCAGGCGGGGGAAGACGTCGTCGAGCGGCAGCGTGTCGGGCAGGATGTAGACGATGCCGCCCTTCTTCTGGAACAGCGGGCGCAGCGACTTGGTGTAGAAACCGGTGCCGACGTTGATGCAGCCGAAGCTGATCCGGTTGTCGTCCGGGGTCGGCGACAGCAAGCGGTCGACGCGATGCTCGCTCTTGTGGGTGGTGATCACCGCGTGCAGCGCGACCGAATTGGCATAATCGACCCAGAGCACGCGCTGGTTGCCGAAGGCGCGGCCGAATTTGGCAACGAACCGCCCCGCCGGCGTCGTCCGCTCGGCCGGGCCGATCTCCTCGAGCCGCTTGGCGCCGATCCCCGGCGAGGATTCGTCGCCGACGCCGATGCCGAGCAGCACCGGCGTCTCGCCGAGGAATTCGCCCTTGGCGCTGAACAGGAAGAGCGATGCGGTCGGCTTGTCGATCACCGCATAGGGCAGACCGGCATTGTCGTGCGCCGCGGCGACCCAGGCGATCACCCGGTTCGCCGCGTCCGAACGCGGCAGCGCCGGCACCACGACGGGTACGACGGGCTTTGCGATCTTGGCTTTGGCCGACTTGGCGACCTTGACCGCTTTGGCGCGGGGCGCGGTCTTGCCCGCGCCCGGCCGCGGCGCAATCGCCGCAGCCGGAACGGTCAAGGCGAGCGCGAGCAGCGCGGCAAGCGCCGCGTGGCCGCTGGACAGCCCTGTCGACACGATCTTGTTCAGCAGAGCCGTCCGGTGCCCTGGTGCTTAACCGCGGGGACGGCGGGCGCGCTGCTGCGCCTGCTGCTGGACCTGCTGGTCGAGACCGTCGACGCGGCCGTTGAGCTGGTCGATGCGCTGGCCGTTCTGCTGTGCCTGGCCCGCGGCGGCCTGCGCCTGGGCGAGCGCCTGGCCCGAGGTGCCCTCGACCGTGCGCAGACGGCCGTCCATGCCGTCGATACGGGTGTTGACGGTGGCGATCTGCTCCCGGACGAACCCCTTGGTCGCGCAGCCGCCGAGCGCGGTGGCACCGACCAGGATCACGACAACCGCGGAAGATTTGGGGAAATTCAGACGCATATACTCACCTTTCCAATATGGATCGCAGCAGACAGCTCAGGCTCGACGCCAATTGACAATCGATATCAGGCAAGACGTGCGCGTTCTGCGGCGGGGGTCGGGCGGCGTCCGGGCACCGATCAGGCCGATTGATCGGCTGCGGCAGACCCGGCGACACGCTTCATCCCGTCGCAACATCCTGCTGTTACGGGGCTTTAACGATCCATCGTCAGGATCGTTGCAATCGGCCGTCGGCTGATCGCGATCAAGGCATTCGTGCGGTTTCAGCGTGTTTGCCGCGTCGCGTTCGCCGGGGGGAGATGATAATGGTCGAACGGGATCAGCTGCCACGAAGGAACCGATAGTGCCCCAGGGGCGAGAGGTCAGTGCGCTGCTCCGCGAAGCGAGCGAACGGCTCGGCGCCGCCAGGTCGATCGCCGCGGTGGTCGAGGCGCTGCGGCTGACCGCGCGCGACGCGCTCGACGCCGAGGGGATCGCGGTCGCGCTCAAGGACGGCGACCAATGCTATTACGTCGCCGAGGATGCGATCGGGCCGCTGTGGCGCGGCAATCGCTATCCCGCCGACACCTGCATCTCGGGCTGGGTGATGCGCCATCGCCAGACGACGGTGATCGCCGACGTGCGCACCGACGCGCGCGTGCCGCAGGACGCCTATCGCGCCACCTTCGTGCGCAGCCTGATCATGGCGCCGATCGGCACGCCCGAGCCGGTCGCCGCGCTCGGCGCCTATTGGTCCGAGCCCGGCGATCATGGCCCCGAGGTGATCGACCGGTTGCAGATGCTCGCGCAACTCGCCGGCACCGCGATCGAGAATGCGCGGCTGATCCACGCGATGGAGGAAAGCGAGCGGCTGCGCACGCTGACGCTCGACGCCGGGCGGATGGGCACCTGGGCGCTCGACGCGCTCACCTATCGGCTGGAGACGTCGGAGACGTGCCGGGTGACGTTCGGCCGCGATCCCGCCGCGCCCTTCACCTACGCCGATTTCGCGGCCGCGGTCTGCCCCGAGGATCGCGACCGGGTGCGCGCGGCGATCGCGGGCAGCCTGGCGGAGGGGCGCGACTATCATGTCGAATATCGCATCACGACGCCGGCCGGCGACCAGCGCTGGATCGAGGCGCGCGGCCGCCCGGCGCTGCTGCTGGGCGGCGGGGTCGAGGGCATGGCCGGGGTGACCATCGACGTCACCGAGCGCAAGGTGATGGAAGAGGCGCTGCGCCGCGCGGCGAGCTCGCTAGAACAGCGGGTCGAGGAGCGGACCCGCGAACTGGTCGAGACGCAGGAGGCGCTCAAGCAATCGCAGAAGCTGGAGGCGATGGGATCGCTGACGGGCGGCGTCGCGCACGATTTCAACAATCTGCTGACCCCGATCATCGGCAGCCTCGACATGCTCCACCGCCGCCAGATCGGCGGGGAGCGCGAACAGCGGCTGATCGCGGGCGCGTTGCAGTCGGCGGACCGGGCGCGCACGCTGGTGCAGCGCCTGCTCGCCTTCGCGCGCCGGCAACCGCTGCGCCCCGAGCCGGTCGCGCCGTCGGCGCTGATCCGCGGCATGGCCGACCTGATCGGCACCACTTTGGGGCCGCAGATCCGCCTGCAGCTCGATATCGCCCCCGCGCTGCCGCATGCGATCGCCGATCCGCAGCAGATCGAGATGGCGCTGCTCAATCTGGCGGTCAACGCGCGCGATGCGATGCCGGGCGGCGGCCGGCTGACCGTGTCGGCGCATTGCGCGGAGGACCCGGTCGCGGCGGGGCTGGCGCCGGGTGCCTATGTCGTCATCCGCGTCACCGATACGGGCATCGGGATGGATGCCGACACGCGCCGGCGCGCGGTCGAGCCCTTCTTCTCGACCAAGGGCGTCGGCCGCGGCACCGGACTCGGCCTGTCGATGGCGCACGGTCTGGCGCTGCAGCTCGGCGGCCGCCTGACGATCGACAGCAGCGTCGGCGAAGGCACGTCGGTGGCGCTCTGGCTGCCCGCCGGCGCCGAAGCCGCGGCGGTGCGCCCGGCGCAGGGCGTCGCTACCGCCGCGGTCGCCGGCACCGTGCTGCTCGTCGACGACGAGGATCTGGTGCGCGCGTCGACCGCCGACATGCTCGTCGATCTCGGTTTCGAGGTGATCGAGGCGTGTTCGGGGAGCGAGGCGCTCGCCCGCCTGGACGCGGCCGGCGCGATCGACCTGCTCGTCACCGATCATCTGATGCCCGGGATGACCGGGGTCGAGCTGGCGCGCGAGATCGTCGCGCGGCGGCCGGGCCTGCCCGTCCTCGTCGTCTCGGGCTATTCGGACGCGGTCGGCCTCGCGGCCGATCTGCCGCGGCTCGAAAAGCCGTTCCGCCAGGCCGATCTGCTCGCCGCGTTGACCGGAGTGTTGGCCGGGACCGAGCCGGCCGACCGCCAGCTCGCCCATTCCTAAGCGGATCGCTCTTTCCATATTCTCCCCCTGGCGGGGGAGGAATTTGACCGAATGTCTATCCGGCCACGCTGCACCTTTTACCTTTCGTTAGGGAATAAGGGTCAGTGGTGCTGACGCTCGGTGCCCCCCAAGGCCGGGTAGATGCCTCGCCCGACGCCGTCCCGGCGCGGCGAGGCGTTTTACGGCGCGGCCGAAACCGCGCGCGGCCGCCGGCGATGCGGCCGCCACACATCTTTAAGATATTGATCTTAATCTGAATCACAATGAAACCGCGCGCGAATGACGTCGACGAAGACGCCCGGCTTGACGCCCTCGCCCAGCTCAGATTGCTGGACACTCCGCCGAGCGAAAGCTTCGACCGCATCACCCGCATGGCGAGCCAGATCTTCGGGCTGCCGGTCGCCGCGGTCTCGCTGACCGATCGCGACCGGCAATGGTTCAAGTCGCGCGTCGGCATCGATCATTGCAGCATCCCGCGCGACAAGGCGCCGTGCGCCGTGGTCGCCGAATCGACCGCACCTTTGGTCGTCGAGGATCTGCTGGCCGATCCTTATTATGCCGACAGCGTGCTGGCGCGCGCGGGCACGCGGTTCTACGCTGGCGCGCCGCTGATCACCAGCGATGGCTATGGCCTGGGCGCGCTGTGCGTGCTGGGCACCGCGCCGCGTCAGGTGTCGCCGGCGGAGCTGGCCGGGCTGGTCGATCTCGCCGCGATGGTGATGGCGCAGATCGAGTTGCAGCATGCCTTCGGACGGATCGATCCGATTAGCGGCCTGCCGACGCGCAACCAGTTCCGCGACGATCTGATGGATCTCGCGCGCGATTCTGCCGGCGAGCCGCGGTTCGCAGTGGTGGTCGACCTGGCGCGCGACGACCAGATCAGCCGGATCACGCGCGTCATGGGCGGCACGCGTGTCGACGAGCTGATCCGCGAGGCGGCGCGCGCGCTCGCCAGGATGCTCGCGCCGAACCGGAACGTCTATCACGTCGGCCCCGCGCAATTCGCCTTCCTGTCGCCGCCCGGGGTCGAACAGGCGGCCTATCTCGACGTGCTGCAATCGGGGTTCGCGCTGATCCGCCGCTCGTCGTCGGCGCGCTTCGTAACCAGCGTCGCAATCGGCGTGCGGCCCTTCGTCCTCGGCGACGTGCTGCCCGACGACGTGCTGCGCGGGGCGGCCAGCGCGGCGCAGGATGCGCGCCGCGCCGACGGGTCGATCGCGCTCTATTCCGCCGCCAACGATACCGCCCACCAGCGCCAATATCGCCTGTTGCGCGATTTCGGCGCGGCGCTGGAGGCGGGCGACCAGTTGCGGCTGGTCTATCAGCCGCGGCTCGACATGGCGAGCGGCCGCTGCGTCGGCGCCGAGGCGCTGCTGCGCTGGCGGCATCCGCGGCTCGGCGAGATATCGCCGGCCGAATTCATCCCGATCATCGAACAGACCGCGATGGCGCGGCCGACCACGCAATGGGTGCTTGACGCGGCGATGGACCAGCTCGCGCGCTGGGATCGCGCGGCGATGACGCAGACGCTGTCGGTCAACATCTCCGCCGCCAATCTGACCGAGACCGATTTCGTCGCGCGCGTCCAGCTCGGCCTGCTCCAGCGCGGGCTGCGCCCCGACCGGCTCGAGATCGAGCTGACCGAGAGCGCGATCATGGCGCAGCCCGAACAGGCGCTCGCCATGCTGCGCGAACTGGCCGCGGCGGGCATCTGCCTGGCGATCGACGATTTCGGCACCGGGCACAGCAGCCTCGCCTATCTCCAGCGGCTGCCGGCGCGCGTGCTCAAGATCGACCAGGCCTTCATCCGCAACCTGACCGGCGCGCAAGGGCCCGATTTCGTGCTGGTCGAGACGATGATCGGCCTCGCCAAGAAGCTCGGCTATCACGTCGTCGCCGAGGGGATCGAGACCGAAGCCGCCGCGACGGTGCTGGCCCGGCTCGGCTGCGACGAAGCGCAGGGCTTCTGGTTCGCGCGACCGATGGAAACGGCGGATTTCGCCACGTGGCTGGCGGATCATCGCGACCGGCGCGTGGTGGGTGGTTAGAGTAACGCCTGCCCTCGCCGATATCGTTACGCTATCGGAACAATTCGGTATTTGCAGCATTTTTCAAGCGGATAGCTGGAAGGCCCCAATGCCGCACGTGCTGATCATCGAGGATTCCTATTTGTTCGGCCAGTTCGTGTGCGATGCCGCGATCCTCGCGGGCGCCCGTACCGTCGAGGTGGCGGAGACCGAGGCCGAGGCCGAGCGGGCGGCGACCCGATGCGTGCCGGCGTTGATCGTCGCCGACGTCAGACTCCGCCATGGCACCGGCGTCGCGGCGGTCCGGAGGATCACCGGCGCGGGCGGCCATATCCCCGTGCTCTACGTCACCGGCCATCCCCAGGGATGCAGCGGCTGCCCCTCCGGAAGCGCGGTGATCGAGAAGCCTGTGTCGCACGACCGGCTGCGCGATTCGATCCGGCAGCTCATCGCCACCCGACCGGTCCGGCCCGTCACGCACTGACCGACCCGTCCCCGCCGTCCCGATCAGAATGACAGCTGCGCGCGGCCGACCAGCCGGTCGCCGGCATGGGCAGCATCGGCGAAGCGGCCGGTGGCGTCCTCCGGCGCGACGTCGCTCCCGAGATAGTCGATGCCGAAGGTCAGCCGGTCGCGGCGATGCTCGACCCCGAGTCGCCAATCCAGATAGCTGCCGCCCGGCCGCAGGCGTTGCGCGCGCAGCGGATCGGCAACACCCCCCGACGAATGGCCGAGCCCCGCCAGCAGGGTGAACGGCGTACCAGGGATGCCCGCGTTCGCGTCGGCGCGCAGATGCACGTTGCTGCCGCCGATCGCCTCCTGCGACGGCGCGACCGCGACGCCGAGCGTCGCATAAACCGGGCCATAGCCATAGCCTGCGGTGGCGCCGAGTTCGACATAGTCCATCCGCTCCCGCGTCCCGGCGAACAGATGCGCGGTCGCGCTGGCGTCGAGCCGGATCGCGCCGAAGTCCCAGCCGGTGCCCGCGGTCAGATCGACGACGGCCTCCGCGCCGGGATGGCGCGGGCTGTCGCGCAGCGTCACCGCGCGTACCGACGCGTCGACCGCGCCGAGCGATCCACGCAGCGCGCCGGCGACTGCGGCGCGGCCGCCGCTCCAGCTCAGTCCGCGCCGCACCTCGTCGTTCGTCACCTCCACGCTCGCGGCCACGCCCGCGGAGGGTACATCCTGCGCCACGGCGGGCGCGGCCGCGGCAAGGCTCAGCATCATGGCCTGCCTTAGGATCATCCGGTGCGTTCCGCCCCGTGCAACCGGTCGAGTTCGGCCCGCAAGGCGGCATGATCCTCTTCGGCGACCGTCACCAGATGGCGCCGCATGTCGCCGGCGCGGCTGGCGACCTCCTCGCTGATCGCGGACCGGTTGGTGGTGCACCAGCCCGGCCGGGTGCCGGCGATCGCTGGGGTGTCGGCGATATGGCGGGTCATGCTGGCGCCGCTGGTGCCGATCGCATGGCGAGCGACGGTCATCTTCGCGCTCCAGTCGCAGCGTAGCGTCGAACTGCGCCCGCCGTCCGTTGCGGTGCCGACCTGCTTGTGGTGGATCGCGACATCGCCGCGATAGGTGACGGCGATGCGGCCGCTGTGGTGATCGAGCTGCGTGTGATGATCCACCGTCATGCCGAGCGTGGCACCGGCAGCGCCGAGCGCCAGACCGGCCATCAGCATATAGGCCATCATGTCTCTCCTTGCGGCATCCCGGCCTGTCCCGGCCGGTGATGCGGATGTTGTGGGACCATGGCCTTATAAATCCGGGTAACGGGCGCAGGTTGCGGCGCCGGCAGCGCGCAACAAAATGTAAGATGCGTCGCCATTCGGCGTCGCGACGCCCGTCGTCGCGAACCACCTGCTGAGCGGACGCTTCGGGACGCGGATACCGACAGGCGGGCGACCCCGACCTGTCGTCGAATTTGCCCCGCTCTGGTCTACGCCGGCCATCCCGGTGCGAGGCGGGCAGAACAAGGAAACAGACGGCGGGGCAGTTCCTGATTTTGCACACCCTATACGGCGAGCCATTGCGGTAAGCGTCTGGGAAAAAGAGGGTAATACCGTCCAAACGAGTCTTAAGGTTTCTTAAGAGGGTGCAACAATGGGGCTAAGCTACTGTAGCGACCCGATAAAGGGGCCTTAAGGAAGCTTAAGGTGGCTTGATCGAACGGAGAGACTTGCGAGCAGGCCAAGAAACACTGCCGCGACATTCAGATCATCTCCAGCAGCCGTCACCGGCTCGGCACGGCTCACCCGACGGAGCGGTTGCCGTCCTCGCGGTCGGCGCGGTGCCGTTCGTCCAGCGTCGCGAAGATCGCCGCCTGGTCGAGGTGCGCGCGCCGGCGCTCCTTGTTCGGCGAACGGGCGGCCAGTTCCAATTCGGCTTGCGCCAGTTGCGCGTAATCGATCGGCGCGGACGGGTCGGACAATAACGGGCTCCTTCGCGGTCGCGGCATGCGAATGGCAAGCTACGAACGGATTCGCCGAATGATGCAGCCGCATCCGCCGACCGGGGTGGAACGGTACGGACGCCGGTCCAAAGGACCGGCGTCCGTCGCCGCCTGCCGAGCGGCGCCTTCCGGAAAGTGCCGGGCTCAGAAGCGCAGGCGCACGCCGGTCGCGATGCTCTCGCGGTGGTCGTCGCGGCCGGTCTGCGCCTCGACGGTCGAGAACAGTTCGATCCCATCGTTGACGCGATAGCCGACCCCTGCCGAGACGGTGCCGACCAGCGGCGCGCGCTGCGCCCCGAAGGCGCCAAGCACCAGCGGCGCCCCAGCATAGCCGCAGAAAGCCTCGGGCTTGCGGCCCTGCAACTGCGCGCGCAGGCCGAAGCCGACATAGGGGCGGAAGGCCAACCCGAATCGCAGCTACCATCCGCCATACCCGAATCACGAAAATCGCCCTTAAGCGGCCGGCGGACAGAGAAACTGCGGTGGGGTACGGATTTTCACGTAGCGCCCACGCGCCTTTGCCAAGGCGCCATCCCCGCCACCCCAACGGCCCCAACCAGCCCCTCGCATCGCCCCGTTTTGAGACGCGATCGACCCGCAATGGCTGGTAAAAACCCGTGTGTTTGGATACGGATAGCCCAAGCAAGGTGAGGCGTTTGCGTGCTGAGATTTCTCTGCCGGCACGGCATCCACCGATGGCAGCACAAGCCTGCCACGGCGAGGGTCGGGACGACGATTTCGAGATGTGGTCGCTGCAACGCGGTGCGGGTGACCCATGCCAAAAAAACAAAAGATCGTTCTACCCCTTGAACCCCTTTCCCAAATTGGTACGTTAACCTCCTATAGCGAAAACGCTGGGAGAGGTTCTGATGCGTATTTTCAACTACCCCGAGGCCGAGCGTCACCCCTTCGGTGCGCATGGCATCCTGATCGCGCTGCCGATCGCCGCCGCACTCTGGGCGGGCATCATCGCGACCGTATTCTGATCTGACGTCGCGGCGTGGCCATGGTGGCCGCGCCGCGGTAGCGCGTGCCGTCGGGCGCGCGATGCCGGTCGCGTTTCCGCCGGTCCGGATTCCATCCTATGATGGAGCCATGAAGATAGGCAGCGCCCCGCCGGCGGTTTTCGCCGATCTCCAGCAATCCGGTATTCCGCCGATCGCGCCGATCCCGGTCGTTGCGATGACCGACGACACGGTCGATGCCGCCCCCATCGACCCCAATCGCATCGATCCCCAGCAGCCGCATCCCGTGCAGCGCCCGGACGCGCACAAGGTATCGGCCGCGAGCGAGACGCTGGAGACGCTGCGCGCGGTGAAGCGCGATGCGGAGATCGCGCGCGCGCATGCCAGCCAGAAGCTGCAGGATCTGAAGGCGCAACTGCATCTGGTCGAGATGATGCACACCGGCGATCCCGCCCGGCACGGACAGGCGGTGACGCAGATCGCGCGCGAACTCGCCGCCTCGGTGCAGGAATTCATCAGCGTCGGCGGCACGCCGATCGATCTTAGCGCGATCGACATCGATCCGATCAAGGACACCGCCCCGTCGACCGTCCCGCCGAACGCGGTCAGCCCGACCGATCCCGCCGTGCTGGTCGCCGCGGCCGCGCTCGCCACCACCCGCGGCGACGTGCAGCATGCCGCGGCGGTACAGGCCGCGACCGCGCAGCGTGAGACCGAGGCCGTCGACCTGACCAGCGCCGTCACCAAAGTGAGCGAGGTGACCAGCGTCGCGGTCACCGTCGGCGAGGATCCGGACGCCGCCTTCGCCCGCGACGCACGCGCGCTCGCCCGCGACCTCAAGGCAAGCGTGCGGCGCCGCCACGAACAGGACGGCGACGACGGCGATGCGGCGGCCGACGCCATTGATCGCGCGCTCGCCTCGCCATCGGGTACCACGTCCGCTCCCGCCGCGATCTGACCGCACGGGCGCCGTTTCGCGTCGGCGCAGCCGGCTTTGGGACCGACATCCGGACGCTGCTCCCGGCCGGCGATCACATTTGTCCCTGCCGATGCGCGTGAGTAAAACCTTTCTTCTCAAGCATCTATTACCAAGCGAGCTTAACGCGTTTGACTCGCAATATCATGTTGCATAGGGCGCCACGATGTTTCGGGGGCGTAACAGCATGTATCGGGTCTATGCGTATCTTCTTTCCACCTCGGCGCTTGTCGCATTCCCGGCGACGATAGCCGCTCAGACCCGCCAGCCGCCGGCCACGGCGGAGGAGACTGTCACGCCGGACGACCGCCACGACATCATCGTCACCGGCGTGCACGACGAGGAAGGGCAGGCGACGATCGTCAGCACCGGGGCGCTCGGCGCCAAGCCCTTGCTCGACACGCCGTTTTCGCTCTCCGTCGTCAATGCCGAGGACATCCTGCGCCGTCAGGTGACCAATATCGGCCAGCTCTTCGCCGACGATCCCTCGGTTTCGTCATCGGCACCGGCGGCCTCGACCAATTGGTGGGGAACGCAGATCCGCGGTATCGGCGTGCGCAACTATTACGTCGATGACGTGCCGATGGCGCTGTACTGGGGCGGCGATTTCGCGCTCGAACCGATCCAGAGCGTCACCGCGCTCAAGGGGCTGACCGGTTTCATGTACGGCTTCGGGTCGCCGGGCGGGGTGATCAGCTATCGCACCAAGCGGCCGACGACGGCGCCGCTGCTCACCACCGAGATCGGCTATCGCACCGCCGGTATCGGCTATGCGCGGCTCGATGCCGGCGGGCCGCTGACCCGCGACGGCGCGTTCGGCTATCGTCTCAACCTCGCCGGCGAGAAGGGCGACGCCTATAATCGCGCCGGGGTGAACCGCCTGGTCGCGGCGCTGGCGCTCGACTATCGCCTCGCCCCCGACCTGCGCTGGTTCGCGACCGCGAGCTACGAGGACAGCACGCTGCGCCACGAGCCGTTCGGCGTCTATTGGTCTCAATATACCGATACGGCCTTGCCGCGCGTCTCGTACGATTATGGCAAACTGAACATCGCCAACAGCTTCTACGCGACGCGGACGCTGGCGACCGCGACGGGGCTGGATTGGGGCTTCGCTCCCGACTGGTCGGTGCGGCTGACCTATGGCTATACCAGCAAGCTGCACCATGCGAACAAGATGTTCATCAACCTGCTCGACCAGACCGGCGACTATCGCGGCTTCGCCTATAATTTCGCCTCGCTGGGCCGCAGCCACTTCGGGCAGGCATTGGTGCAGGGCGCGATCGCGACCGGGCCGGTGCGGCACGAGATCGTCGTCGGCACGTCGTTGCAGGCGAACCTCAGCGATTTCGGCCCAGCGGACTCGCATTGGGGCAATGATTTCAACGGCAATCTCTACCGGGACCAGCCGTTCCGCGTGACCCGCGCGATCGCCTTCGGCACCGACGGCTCGCCGTCGCGCGACCAGCAGCGGGCGCTGTTCGCCAGCGATACGCTACATTTCGGCGACCACGTCCAGGCGATGGCCGGTGCGCGCTACAATCTCTATCGCCTGTCCGACACCGACGACGATCCTGCGACGGATTCGAGCTACCGCGCCACTGCGCTGACGCCGACGGTCGCGCTGCTCTACAAGCCGGTCGCCTATGCCACGCTCTACGCCAGTTATGCCGAGGCGCTGGAGCCGGGCAGCCGGGTCGATGGCATCTACGTCAACGCCGGCGAGGTGCTTAAACCGACGATCAGCCGTCAATATGAGGTCGGCGGCAAATATGAGCATGATGGGCTCAGCCTGACCACCGCCGCCTTCCGCATCGAACGGGTCGAGCCGATCGATCTGACCGAGGGGGATCGCCGGCGCCTGACGCAGGACGGGCTCACGCTCTACAAGGGCATCGAGGCGACCGCACGCTATCAGCTTACCCCGGCGCTGCGGCTGGGGGCGGGCGCGATCCATCTCGACCCCAGCATCCGCACCGTCGCGTCGGACAATGCCGCCATGCTCGGTCATGTCCCCGGCGGCACGAGCAAATGGCAAGTGACCGGCAACGCCGATTACCGGCCGCCCGCGCTGCCGGGGTTCAGCCTGTTCGGCAACGTCCGCTACATCGGCCCGGCACCGACCGACAATGACAACCGGCTCGCCATCCCCGGCTATACCGTCGCCAATGCCGGCTTCCAGTATCAGACGCGGCTCGGCGGCCAGCCGGTGATCGTCACCGGCAACGTCAACAACCTGACCGACGCGCATTACTGGACGCAGACCAACGTCGGCGAGGCGATCAACGGCTCGCTGTCGGTGCGGCTCGCCTGGTAACGGACGAACGGGCCGCCGGCGGGGTGCCGGCGACCCGTTCATCGGGACGTTGGATCGAGGCGCCAATCAGGACGCGCGGTACATCTTGATCCGGTAATTGGTGGTGTCGGTGCCGGCGGCATTCTTGTTCGGCCCGACGACGAAGGTGATCACGTCGCCCTGCTTGAGGCTGATGCCCTTGAGGCTCATGTCGTAATGGCCGTTGAAGATCGTCGCCAGCACGGTTTGTGAATTGACCACGACCTGGACGTCGATGCCATCCGCCGACTGGGCGTTGACGTCCCAGACACCGCTGATGTCGAACTTGCCGTCATAAGGCGAGGTGTAGCGCAGGATCGCCTTATAGGCGTCGGGCGATCCGCCGGTGTTATAGTCGACCGGGCTCACCGTATTGGCGTTGATGTTGAACGGGCGCAGCCAGTCGATGCCGATATAGGGCATCCAGTCCGAACTCGCGACCTCGCCCCCGCCCTGCGTATAGGCCTGGGTATAGGCCTGCGACCGCACGCCATAAGCGAAATAGGTCCACGGCCCCTCGAACTTGGTCGAGCCGTCGAGCGAATTGGTGAAGTCGAACTGGTCGTAGCTGTCGGCGACGAGCCGGCTCGATCCGAGCACGACGGTGTCGCCATAGACCAGCGGACCGTCGCTGACGATGATCGTCGGCGACTTGGCGTCGATCGTCGCCGGCTGCGCGATCTCGACGCCCTGCGAGTTGTAGAATTTCGCACCGGTCTTGACCGTCAGGCTGCGCGGATCGCCCCAGACGACCATCGCATTCTGGCCGAACTGATAGGCGTAGACGAAGGGATCGGTGGCGATCCGCCGCCCCGCGCCCTTGGCGAGCACCTGCGTCGCCATGACCTTATAGCCCTGGCCCGGCGGCAGCACCGCGCCCGAGAACGAGGCGAGCGCGACGTTCTTGTACCAGATGTTGTTGGGGCCGCCCTGCTGGCGCAGCGCGTACCAATCGGCCTCCGCGACACCAGCGGTCGCCATCACCGCGACGCTCTTGACCAGATAGTCGGCGGTGTCGACGACGCTGTCGAGCTCCTTGGCGAATTCGGTGACGTGGATCGGCTTGGCATTGGCGCCCATCGCCGACTTGAGGACGGTGAGCTGCTTGTCGAGCTGTTCGGCGTCGGTCGTATAGGGATGGACGACGATGCCATCCATATAGTTGAGCCCGCCCATCGCGAACAACGGCTTGAAATAGCCGACCGGGATCGCGAGCGCCGCACCGCCGAGCACCTTGACGTCGGCATGCGTCGCCTTGACCGCGGTATAGACCGCCTTCAGCGTCTCGTAATAATATTTCTGGCGCGCCGGATAGCCGTCGTTGAGCACCGGGCCGGTGACGAAGTTGAACGCATTGTATTCGTTGCCGACCTCGATCGTCTTGACCTTGGGGAAATGGTCGAGCGTCGCGACGATCATCTTGGCGTAGGCGGCGCGGCCGGCGTCGGTATAGGGCGTCTGCCCGCCGTCGTAGAGCGGATTGGTGTTGTCGAACAGCAAGGTGACCGGGAAGCCGCCGTCGCTGACGTTGTTGATCCAGCTCACTTTGGCCGAGTTGAACTGATAGACGCCGGGCGATTTCTCGATCTCGGTCCAGGCGACGCCGTCGCGCACGGCGGCCGTGCCGAGCGTCCTGGCGGTCTGCAGGATCGAGAAGTCCCAGGTCTGCTGGCCGAAGGCGGTGGCGGCGCCGAGGATCATCGCGCTGGGTGTGGTCGCGACCGGGGTCGGCGTGGGGGTCGCGGTCGGGGTCGGGGTCGCGGTGGGCGTCGGCGTTGCCGTGGGGGTCGCGGCGGGAACCACGACGACGGCACCGGACGAGCCGGCCGCGCTTTCACCGGCAGCACCTCCGCCGCCTCCTCCGCAGCCACCGAGCAGCAGCACGCTGCACGTCGCAAGAGTCATTCGGAAGTTCAGCATGACGATCCAACTCGAGATTATTCTCAAGCTCTTAGGGGCGCCGAGTTAAATATAGGTTGCCGCTCGGCGGATATGATGGTTGGAGCCGCTCGCCGTTCCGCCCCGTTTCGCCCGGCGTCGATTTCCCCTTTTCCCGCCCGATCTCGCTCCCCGTCGGTCCGCCCGCGGCCATGTCTGGTTGTCCAAATGGTATTCCGAAGCCGCCGCCCCGCGACCGAACCGTGCCTGCCCGCGGGCCGGCGCGTCTATGCGATCGGCGACATCCACGGCGAGGCGGACCTGCTGATCCGCCTGCTCGAGGCGATCCGCGTCGATTCCCTCGCCCGCCCGCCGGCTGCGGTGACGTTGGTGTTCCTCGGCGACTTCATCGATCGCGGCAGGGATTCGGCGACGCTGCTCAAGGTCTTCTCGCTCGCCGACGCCGATGCCGAGGACGTGAAGGTGCTGAAGGGCAATCACGAGGCGGCGCTGGTCGACGTCTATCGCGGCGACGAGGAGGCGCTCGCCTTCTGGCTGCAATTCGGCGGCCGCCCGACGCTGGAGGGGCTTGGCGTGCCGGTCGGCGGGCGGCCGTTCGACAGCGCCCGCACGCTGGCGCTGCTGCGTGCGGCGCTCGACGGCGCGATCGTCGACTGGCTCGACCAGCTTCCGCATTCCTGGAGCCTGGGCGATTATTTCTTCACCCACGCCGGCATCCGCCCGCGTGTCCGGCTGACCCGCCAGGACCCCGACGATCTGTTGTGGATCCGCGAACCCTTCCTGTCGAGCAAGCGCCGCCACGAGAAGGTCATCGTCCACGGCCACACCGTCGAACCCGGCGTGCCGCGGCTCGGCGGCAACCGCATCGGCATCGACACTGGCGCGCACGAAACCGGCTGCCTCACCGCGCTGGGGCTGGAAGACGGCGAGCAATGGCTCGTCCAGGCGAGCGACGGCCGCCCGCGTATCGTCAGCCCGCCGCTCGGCTAGCGCCCGCGGTGCCGGCCCCCTGCCCCCGTCCCGGTTCCGCCGCAGTGCAAAAAATCCGTGTCTTAGGCGGTACAGGCCGGCGTCCTGACGCGTTAGATCGGGCGGCGATTTTCGCCGAAAACGCACCCGGGAGTATGTCTATGCTTAAATCCGTCATGTTGGGCGCCTCGACGCTCGCCCTCGTCGCCAGCCCGATCGCCGCCAGCGCCGCGCCGACCGTCGCTGCGCCGACCAATGCCGCCAGCGCGCTGTCGCTGTCGTCCGCACATCGTGTCGGCGCGCCCGCCGGCAAGTCGAGCAAGCTCGCCGGGGCCGGCATCGGTCCGATCGCCGCAGCGGTGATCGTCGCCGGCATCGCGATTGGCGCCGCGGTGCTGATCAGCGACAAGGAAGACGATAATTCCGACAGCAACTAAGCTGTGATGATCCGGCCCCGTCCGCCATCCGTGGCGGGCGGGGTCGGCCGCTGTGCGCCGCGGCGCAACGAAAAAGGGCGCCCGGTTGACCGGACGCCCCCCAGTCCGGAGCTGTGCTTGGAAACAGCCCGGCCTGACCCGGAACTTCGCCGGCCGTCAGATACCGTTCGACAGATTGGTGTCGGGGTCGTTGGTGCGCATGTCGTCGGCCTGGTTCTGGCCGGTCGCGCGGACCGCATCCGCCTTGTTCTCGAGGCTGGCTTCGGCTGCGCTGGTGCTCGCATTGTCCGCGGCGTCTTCCAGATTGTCGGCAACCGCTTCGCTGTTCGCCTCGATATTGTCGGCAACCTGCTCGCGCGGGCTGGAATTGCAGGCAGACAGGCTGGCCAGACCGGCCGCCATGGCGAGAACCACCATCTTCTTCATCGAAATTACCCCTGTTATCGAACGGCTTGAAAGCCGAAGGGGGTCAATCGCCGAGCGCGGGGTAAGTTCCGTCAGGACTTGCGCTGGATGCCGAACCAGCGTGCCGGGTCCTGCCCCGACTGCGCGCCGATCCAGCTATAGGGCACGTCGCGCCACATGCGGATGCCCGCGGCGCGGCTGTCGAGCACCAGATCGCCCGAGCCGGTGCGCGCGACCAGCACGACGTGCAGGCCGATGCGCCGCGCATAGCCGACGGCGAGGAACAGATTGTCGGGCGGGAAGCCTGCCTTGATCAGCTCAAGCCGCTTTTCGAGCGCGATATCCTCGCAATCGCCGACCGCGCGGCGGCCGCGACCCGACGGCGTCCACACTTCCGCACGGCCGTAGGCGCGCATGTCGCTTTCCTGGCGGACATGACGGTTGACGGTGCGGTTGACCTCGTCGAGCAGGCGCAGGTCGTCGGTGATCTCGGTTTCGCCCGCCCAGGGCTGGTTGCTGCACAGATCGGGGCGCGTCTCGCACATCACCGCAAAGCCGCGCGGCGGGGTGATCGGCTGAGCGAGCGCGATGAACAGATCGGGGCGGCTCGCGCTCGCCGGGGCGGCGGACAGCACGGCCAGCGCCGCGGCGAGGAGGGCCGCGATACGGCCGGTCGAGGAGGGCGCGGTGATCATCTCGCCACGCAGGATACGCTGGGAAGGTTAAGGAAAATTCCTGCGGCGTCCCAGAAAGGGCGCGATCCGGGGCGTGCCGGACAGGTGACAATAATCGCGACCTGCGCTAGCCTTAACCGATTGGGACCGCGGCTGCGGCGGTCGTTCGAGCGATAGAGTGGCAAATGGGGAAGTCCGGCGAATGAAAATCCTGATGACCCTGATCGCGGCGATCGGCCTGGCGGGCTGCGGCCCCGCGCTCGCCTCCGGCCAGACCGCGCCGACCACCGCCAGCACGCCGGCGCGCCCTGCCGCCACCGCCGCTGGCGGCGTCACCGCCTCGGCGCAGGCCGGCCCGGCGGGCGTCACCGCATCGACCGACGACTACCGGCTCGGCGTCGCCGACAAGATCCGCATCCTGATCTTCGACGAACCGTCGCTGTCGGGGGAATTCCTGGTCAATGCCAACGGCAAGCTGTCGCTGCCGCTGATCGGCGACGTCGATGCCGCCGGCGTCACCACCACCGCGCTTGCCGCGACCATCCAGCGCAAGCTCGCCGACGGCTATCTGCGCGAGCCGCGGGTCAGCATCGACGTGCTGACCTTCCGGCCCTATTACATCCTCGGCGAGGTCAACAAGCCGGGCGAATATCCCTATTCCTCGGGGCTTACCGTGCTCAACGCGGTCGCCACCGCGGAGGGCTTCACCTATCGCGCCAGCAAGAAGTCGGTGGTGGTCAAGCACGCCGGCGAGGCGACCGAGGAGACGGTGCCGCTGTCCCCCGATCTGCGCGTCCGCCCCGGCGACACGATCCGTATCCGCGAGCGTCTGTTCTAGGCCCGATCGACAGTCGGGGTTTAGCTGTAATTCCTCCCCCTGGCGGGGGAGGAATTACAATAGTCCATAAGCGGAATGGCGATCGGTCCCGGCAACCCGGCGACGACCCCTTTCGCTGCCGGAGCCCCGCGATAGGGCCGTTATTGTCCCGAAATCGGACGGAGCGTTGGCCGGGCCATGCCATATGATTGCCGATTGCGGCGTTATGTGACACAGGCTTGTCAACTAAGGGGTTCAGCTATGCGATTGGTTTTGTTCGGCATGGCGGCGACGCTGTCGCTCGTGGGTGCCAGCGGCGACGCTCAGATCCCGGTGACGCCGCTGTCGCCGGTGGTGTCGCGCGACGATCCCAACGTCATTGCGCTCTATACAGAGATCATGCGGACGATCGCCGGCGTCCCCGCGCCCGCGGGTCGCGACCAGCTCGAAGCGCAGATCGCCTACACGGTCGATCAGAGCCAGGCCAATTGCCCGGTCGTCGTCGCCGCGCTGCACGAGGCGCTCGACGCGCCGCGCAGCCCCAAGCCGACCGTCGAGGCGCTGCGCGACGTGCTGACCAACGCCTCGCGCTGCGACCGCTACGGCACCGCCGCGGTGGGTGGCCCGGGTGCGACGCTTGCCCAGGGTCCCGCCGTCGGGATCGGCGGGGGCAGCTCCAATTACGCCTCGTTTTAATTGATGACTTTGATGACAGGTATTTCGATGCGGCTGCCCTTTGTTGCCCTGGCGGGCATGCTGACGATGCCATTCGCTGCCGGCGTGGCGCAGGCGCAGTCGACCGATTCCAATCTGGTCCTGCCCAATTTGCCGCTCGACTTCGATCGCGGCAAGAACACCAGCGTCCTCCAGCGCGAGCGGCCGGAATATCAGGCGCAGGGCGTGCGCGCGGGCACGTTCCTGCTCTATCCGAAGCTGGAACTCGGCGCCGGCTTCAGCGACAACGCCTATCAGGTCGACAACAACAAGCAGAGCGACGTCTACGCGCTGATCGCGCCGTCGATCGCCGCCAACAGCAACTGGTCGACCAACGAGCTGAACTTCAACGCCGGCGCCCGCCTGCGCCGCTTCGCCAGCGAGACGCCGCGTAACGAGACCAATTACAATCTCGACGCCAGCGGCCGGCTCGACGCGACGCGCTCGCTGACCTTCAACACCCTGCTGCGCACCGCGCGCTCGACCGAGCCGCGCTCGTCCGCCGCCTCGCCGCAGGATGCCGCCGAAGCGATCCAGTTCCAGCAGACCACCGCCAGCGTCGGCAGCGCCTTCGCCGGCGCGCGCATCCGCGGCCAGGTCGCGGTCAGCGTCGACAAATATGATTTCTCCGACGTCCGCTCCTTCTCGGGCGGGCTGATCAGCCAGCAGGGCCGCGACCAGGTGCTGCTGCGCACCACCGCGCGGGGCGAATATGCGGTGTCGCCCGACACCTCGCTGTTCGTGCAGGGCGGCTATACCGACACGACCTACAAATATCCGCTGACCACCGGCATCCCCAATCGCGATTCCAACGAATTCAACGTGATCGGGGGCGCGAGCTTCGATCTGTCGGCGCTGGTCCGCGGCGGCATCGGCGTCGGCTACGTCAACCGCCGCTACGATTCGCCGATCTACCGCGACATCTCCGGCGTGTCGGCGGAAGCGAAGATCGAATATTTCCCGACCCAGCTCACTACCGTGGGGCTCAACGTCCGCCGCACCGTGCAGGACAGCTATTTCGGCACCAGCAGCGGCTTCTTCGCGACTGCGGCCGCGCTGCGCGTCGATCACGAACTGCTCCGCAACCTGCTGCTCAACGCGCAGGTCGGCTATGAGCAGGACGATTTCGTCAACCAGAACGCCAGGTCGAAGATCGTCCGCTACAGTGCCGGCGGCCGTTATCTGCTCAACCGCAATTTCGGTTTCGGCCTGCTGGTCGGGCGCGACAACCGGTCTGCCCGCGGCACCGTCGGATTACAGGCTTTCGACGAAACCCGTGCGCTGTTATCAATCGTCCTGCAGCGCTAACGCTGTCGTCCCCCAAGGGAAAATAGCGACCGTATGAACAAGATGTCCACGCTGGCCGAGCAAGATGAAGCAAGCCGCTTCGACCAGTCGCGTCACGTCGGACGGCGCGCTGTCACCCTGAAATCGGTTGGCGAAGCGATCCGTCGGCGCTGGATCATCGTGGTCGCCACCGCGCTGGTGGTGTTCGCGGCCGCGCTCGGCACGGCGCTGATGCTGACGCCGAAATACGATGCCTTCGCCAAGGTGCGCATCACCCCCAATGCCGCCTCGCCGCTCGATTTCGGCAACGGCACCGAACAGCCCGCCGACCAGACCGCGGTCAACACCGAGGTGCAGGTGATCGGCTCGCGCGCCACCGCGCGCAAGGTCGTCACCCAGCTCGGCCTCGAGCGCGATCCCGAATTCGCCGGCAAGGGCCCCGCCAACACCGCGATCGAACGCGCGACCAGCGGCGTGCTCGAGCACCTCAAGATCAACCGCGACGACAAGAGCTATCTCGTCCTCATCGGCATCCGCTCGATCGACGGCGCCAAGGCGGCGCGGATCGCCAATACCTATGCCAGCACCTATGTCGCCGGCACCGCCGACAATCTGATGGGCACCGCGGCGAAACAGTCGCAGTCGATCCAGAACCGGCTGCGCGAGCTCGGCGCCGAGGTGCAGTCCGCCGATGCGCGCCTCGCCTCCTATCGCGCGCAGAGCGGCATCAGCCAGAGCGGCGAAGGCGGCACGATCACCGACCAGCAGATCGCGCCTTTGTCGATGCAGCTCGCCACCGCCGAATCCGAAGCCGCCGCGGCGCGCTCGGCGGTGTCGGTGGCGGAACGGCAGAATGCCACCGGCGGCACCGATGCGATCTCCGCGGTGCTGTCGTCGGGGGTCATCGCCGACCTGCGCCGCCAGCGTACCGAGGCGGAGAAGCGCCGCGCCGAGCTGAGCTCGCGCTACGGTCCGCGCTATCCGCTGTCGATCCAGGTCGCGCAGCAGATCGAATCGCTCGACGCGCAGATCCGCCAGGAGGCGCAGCGCGTCGTCGGCGGCCTGCGCAGCCAGGCGCTGTCCGCCGAGGCACGCGCCGCCAGCCTGCGCAACCGCCTCAACACGCTGCAGCGCGGCGTCGCCCGCGACGACCAGGCGTCGGTGATGGCCGGCAGCCTGGAGCGCGACGCCGAGGCCAAGCGCACCGCCTACACCCGCCTCGCGCAGGCGGCGCAGCAGTCGACGCAGGCGCAGCGCGTCTCGACGCCGCAGGCGAACATCATCGAGAATGCGACGATCCCGACCAAGCCGACCTTCCCGCAGGTCAAGGCGTTCGCCGCGGCCGGCCTGCTGATCGGCCTCGTCTTCGGTCTCGCCGGCGTGCTGCTGTTCGAAGGGCTGAGCTCGACGATCCGCAAGCCCGAGGACATCGAAACCCTGCTCGGCCTGTCGTTCGTCGCCTCGGTGCCGCGCCTGCCGACGCCGTGGCGGCTGCGCGCGCGCCGCGTCGCCAACCCGGCGACGACGCTCGTCGCCAAGCCGATGACGGTCTATGCCGAGGCCTATCGCGCGATCCGCTCGTTCATCGTGTCGCGCAACCAGAGCCAGCCGACGCAGGTGATCGCGCTCGCCTCGACATTGCCCGGCGAGGGCAAGACGACCAGTGCGCTGTCGCTGGCGCGGATCATGGCGCTGAGCGGCGACCGCGTGCTGCTGATCGACTGCGACGTGCGCCGCGCCGGCGTGCTGCGTGCGCTCAACCGCTCGGTCGACACCGGTCTTGCCGACGTGCTCGAAGGTCGCGCGTCGATGGCGCAGGCGGTGCTGCCCGACGAGGTCAACGGACTCGACCTGCTGCTCGTCCAGGGGTCGCTGTTCACCCCGATCGACCTGTTCGGCGGGGGCCGGATGGAGGCGATGCTCGCCGATGCGCGCGGCCGCTACGATTTCATCATCCTCGACACCCCGCCGCTGCTCGGTATCGCCGATGCCCGCACGCTGGTCGGGCTCGCCGATGCGGTGATGCTGGTCATCAAGTGGAACACGACGCCGATCGCCGCGGTCGACGCCGCGCTCGCCGGGCTCGAACAGAGCCAGGGCGAAGTGCTCGGCGCGGTGCTGACGATGGTCGATCACCGGTCGGAGGCGATGGGCGGCCTCTATTATTCGGCGCGTTACTCCTCTTACTACAACGAATAAGCGGCGCATGGCCCGCTCCCGCCTGAGGCCGGCGTGGCTGGCGGCTGCGGGGGTGACGCTCGTCCTGTCGGGCATGGCGATCGGCAGCGAGCGGCGCGTCGCCCGGGTCGCTGCGGCGCGCGACGCCGAACCGGCGGTGCGCGCCGCCCTGCTCGCCGAGGCGACGGGCTGGCGGCCCGCCGACGTCCCGCCGCGCGCCGCGATCGGCCTCGCCGCCTTGTGGCTGCGGCAGGCCGGCGCGGCGGTGCCGCCCGGTTCCGACCGCGCCAGCCTCGCCCATGCCCGCGCGATGCTCGCGGTTGCCGATGCCGGCCGGCCGACCGCCGCGGCGACCTTGCTGCTGCACAGCCAGTTCGCACTCGCTCCCGGCGACCATCCGACCCCGGCGAGCCTCGCCGCCTTCACCGCCAGTTATGCCGCCGCGCCTTTCCTTACGGCCGAAGGCTTCTGGCGCGCGGCTTATGCGGCGCGCTACTGGCGCGACCTGCCCGCCGCGACGCAGGAGGCGGCGGTCGCCGAGGCGGCATGGCTCGCCGCGCTCGACGGCCGTTTCAACGACCGGCTGGTCGACATCATGGGCGGTTCGCCGATGTCGGTCCGCTTCGCACTGCGGGTGCAGCCGAAACATTGATCCCGCTGCTCCCGCTTGCGCGGGCGCACGGCGATCAGGCTTCCCCGGTCATCGGGGTATTGCGACGGCGTCGCCGCGGCGCTTTCGGTGTCCGCGATGCCACCGGCCGCCGCGCCGCGCCGCTTGCCAGCGCGCCGCCCCATACCGAACCGAGCAGCACCGCGAACAGCGCCGCCACCGCGGGCACGTTGAGCGCGATGTCGACCATCGCGCTGCCGGCGATCGCGAGCAATGCGCACAGCGGCGCCACCGACCACCAGTCGCGCCGCGCCCGCGCGATCTGGAAGGCGATCGCCGCCAGCGCGATCAGCAGCAGCGCCAGCCCTGGCCAGCCCGCCTCGATCGCGAGCTGCACCGGCGCGTTGTGCGCGGCGCCGAAATTCCAGTAGAGCGGTGCGACCTCCGCGGTCAGCGTGCGCTGGTTGACTTCGTAGAAGCTGCCGAGGCCCTGGCCCCACCAGGGGCTGGCATTGGCGACCGCGGTATAATGGTCGATCACCGCCCAGCGCGATCCGGCATCCTCGGGCAGATAGGCCGAGCGGTCGGCGACCGGGGTGAACACCGCGACCAGCACGAGCAGCACGATCAGCGCCAGCGCGGCGGGAGCGAGCAGCCGCAGCGGCGGCCGGCCGTCCTGCCAGCGCCGCCAGCGCCGCACCAGCAGCAGCCCGCCGCCCAGCAGCGCGAGCAGCACCGCGCTGCGGCTGCCGGTCAGCGCGCACAGCACCAGCGCCACCGCGCTCCCCGCCACCGCGGCGAGGCGCAGCTGCATCGCTCCCTCGTCGGGGGCGAGCGCCAGCCCGCCGGCGAGCAGCGCGAGCGCCGCGAAGGTGATGCCGGCGGCATTGGGATTGCCGATCGTGCCGCTGTAGCGCGCCGCGCGCGCGCTGTCGTACAGCCAGTCGATCGCATCGACCGCCGCCCAGGCGACATAGACCAATCCGACCAGCGTCAGCACCCGTATGACGCCGCGCGCCGAGCCGGCACGATAGGCGAGCAGCGCGGCGACGATGGTCAGCAGCGTCGTCGCCAGCGCCTTGGCGAGCGCGAGGCCGAACAAATCGGCGGCCGGATTGGCGGGCATGCCGAGCGCGCTGCCCAGCCCCTGCGGCAGCAATCCGGGCAGCGCCGCCCACGCCAGCGCCGCGGCGAGCAGCGCGAGCGGCAGCCGCGCCAGCCGCCAGAAGCGCGACGCGGCCGGCGACAGCGCGATCACCGCGATCGCGAGCGCCGCATCGGCGAAGGCGGCGATCGCGCTGGTGAGGCCCTGATTGGCGCCGCCCGCGAGGATCTGCACGGCAACCAGCACGGCCAGCGCCGGCGCCGCCCAGCCGAGCGGACGCGGCGCCGATGTCGGTGGTGCGGGCGAGGCACGCTCGCGATCGGGCAACACGCTCATATCCCTCCCCTGTCCGACCGAGCCGTGGCCAACCGCCGGTTCGCGACGACCCTAGCCAATGCAATCGCCTCTGCCAGCTTGCAAATGTCCCGAAAACGCACGATGCGGCGGGGAACGATCCGATCCCGCGCACGACACCCGCCGAACGATCGGCTTAAGGGTCGGCCGCCGCCCCGCTTGCCCGAGGACCGCTTGTGTCGCTTTCCCATTCCCAACGATCGACGCTCTGGGGCCTGGCCGCGGTGCTGCTCGTCATCGGGCTGGTGACCGCGCTGCTGACGATGGACGACGACAGCAATTTCCTCGACGCCATCCCCTTCGGCCCGGCGCGCACGCAGGTCGCCGCGCCTTCGCCGCTGGCCGAGGACGAATTGCCGCTCGACACCTTCGTGCCGAGCGCGATCCTCAAGCTGTCGCCGCAGGATGCGCTCGCCCGCAATCTCGCGCTGCCGCTCAGCCATGCCAGCAACCCGCTGGCGCCGCCCTTCGTGGCGGCCTGGCTCGGTGCCGATCTCGAACGGCAGACCGTCTGCCTCGCCAATGCGGTCTATTACGAGGCGAACGGCGAGCCGCTGAGCGGCCAGCGCGCGGTCGCGCAGGTCGTGCTCAACCGGCTGCGCCATCCGCGCTATCCCAAGACGATCTGCGAGGTGGTCAATCAGGGCTCCGACCGGCCGACGGGCTGCCAGTTCAGCTTCACCTGCGACGGTTCGCTCGCGCGCGCGCCCAATCCGGTGCGCTTCAAGGTCGCGATGGGTGTCGCCACCGCCGCGCTCGACGGCTGGACGTCGGCCGAGGCCGGGCAGGCGACGCATTACCACACGCTCTACGTCTTCCCGAAATGGGCGCCCGAACTGCTCAAGCTCGGCATCCTCGGCCACCATATCTTCTATCGCCTGCCCGGCCAGCCGCACGACTATACCGCCTTCCGCACCGCGGCCGCGGCGCTGCCCACCGACCCGGCGCTGCTCGCGCCGACGCTGCCCGATCCGACGCTGCCGGCGAGCGACGTCGACACGCGCGCGGTCGTCGGCGTGCCGCTCGCGCTGCCCGCCTATCCCGGTCCGACCGCCACGGGCACCGCGACGGACAGCGGCGCGGGTGGCGGCAGCGGTGCGACCGCCGGCCAGCCGGCCCCCGCCGCGACGCCGACCCCGGCCGCCAAAGCGACGCCGCGCAATTATTTTCCCGATCGCCGCGACACGCGTTCCCATCTGCCGCTGCCCCAGTAAGCTCGCGGCATGGCGCTGCTTTTGCAACAGGACCCTATTCGATGACCGTAGACCCCACGCCCGGCGAGAGCGTCCCGGCCCGCCCGCGCAAGGTGGCGATCGTCCATTATTGGCTGGTGACGATGCGGGGCGGCGAGCGCGTGCTCGAACGGATCTGCGACCTCTATCCCGATGCCGACATCTTCACGCATGTCGTCGACGAGGCCGCGCTGTCGCAGACGCTCAAGCGCCATCGCATCTTCAGCACCTTCATCAGCAAGCTGCCGCTCGCCAAGACGCAATATCAGAAATACCTGCCGCTGATGCCCGCCGCGCTCGAGGCGCTCGACCTCAGCGCCTACGACCTCGTCATCAGTTGCGAGGCGGGACCGGCCAAGGGCGTCATCACCCGCCCCGACGCGGTCCACGTCACATACTGCCATTCGCCGATGCGCTACATCTGGGATCAATATCACGCCTATCGCAAGGCGAGCGGCAAGCTCGCCGGCCTCTATCTGCGGCTGGTCGCCCCCCGGATGCGCGCCTGGGACCGGATGAGCGCGTCGCGGCCCGACGTCATCATGGCCAACAGCCAGTTCGTCCGCCGGCGGATCGGCAAATTCTGGGGCCGCGAGGCGAGCGTCGTCTATCCGCCGGTCGACGTCGACATCTTCCAGCGCAGCGACGCGGTCAGCGACGAATGCGTCTGGATCAGCCAGCTCGTCCCCTACAAGCGCCCCGACATCGCGGTCGACGCCTTCACCCGCAGCGGCCGCAAGCTGCACGTCATCGGCGACGGCCCGATGCTCGAGACGCTGAAGGCGCGCGCCGGCCCCAACGTCCGTTTTACGACGCGGATGCGCTTCGACGAACTGCGCGCTGCGTATGCCCAGGCGCGCGCGCTGATCTTCACCGCCGAGGAGGATTTCGGCATCATCCCGGTCGAATCGCAGGCGGCGGGGCGGCCGGTGGTGGTCTTCGGCCGTGGCGGCGGCACCGAGACGGTGATCGACGGCGAGACCGGCATCCACTTCCACGAGCAGAGCGCGGACTCGCTGATCGCGGCGATGGAGCGGTTCGACGCCTGGCTGCCCGGCTTCGACCCCGAGGCGGCGATCGCCAACGCCAGCCGCTTCGCCCGCGCCAATTTCCTGCGCGACTTCGCCGCGGAGGTGGCGCGCGCCGAACGGCTGGTCGCCGCGGACAGCGTGCTGGCGTCGGAGCGGATCGAGGCGCGCTGACGGCAGGGGGGGCTAGGCGGGCCCGATGGCGCTCAGGCCGCGACCCGGCCGAGATGCGTCGTCAGCAGCTTGCGGACCGGCCGATCGTACACGCGGATCGCGACCGCCGATGCGACGACGGCGAGGATGATTCCCAACACCGGCGGCAACAGGGGATGGATCGATCGCACCACGTCGATGTGCGGTGCATTCTTGACGACGCGCAGGATCGGCTGGTGCAGCAGGTACAATGGATAGGATAATTCGCCGAATGCCCTGAGCCATGGGGCAAGGGCTGCGGCAGGCGCGGTGCGGGCGCCCAGCACGACCAGTGCCGGCAGGCACACCAATGCGATCACGGCGTCGGCGATCGCCTGCGAGGCGATCGGGACGAGCAGGAGCGCCGGCAGCGCGATCAGCGGCAGCCATGTCGGCACGCCGCTACGGCGGTGCAGGCCGAGACGGAAGATGGCGACGCCAGCGGCGAACGGGAATGTCACGCGCACGAACCCGGCCGCGAAGCTCCACCAGGTGTCGAAGCCGACCAATTGCATGCCGTCGAATGCGTAGCAGATCGCGACATAGCCTAGCGCCGATAGCAGCAGCAGGGTGCCGAAGAACCGCCCCGACAATCGCGGCGACAGCGCATAGACGATGTTGGCGACGACCTCGAAAAACAGCGACCAGATCGGATTGTCGCTGGGATAGGCCTGTTTCCCGAAGAAGAAGCCGGCGGGAATGAGGAGCATGGTCCCGATCGTGATGATCGTCGGCACCATGATGCCGTCCTTGCGCCCCGCGATCAGCACCAGCCCACCCAGCAGCGCTCCGATGAAGATCATCGGATACAGGCGGATCAACCGCAGCTTGGCGAACGTGGCGAACCGCATGCCCGATGCCAGCCGGCCCTCATAGGCGTAGGCGATGACGAAGCCGCTGAGGCAGAAGAAGAAGTCTACCGCGAGGTACGAATGGTCGAGCAGCCGGCCGCCGATCATCAACTCCCTGGCGTGCAGCCCGGCCACGATCAATGCGGCGATCCCGCGCATGCCGTCGAGCACGAGAAAGTGCTGCTTGTGTCCCTGAACGATCGTCAACACACATTCCCAAAATCGATCGAGCAACCCGTCGCATCGACGGATAGGGTACCGATGGCAGAGGCTTGATGATGGCGCGGGCAAAAGGCCCGATTCAGCCACAGTCGTGACGCACCCGCCTATAGGGGCATTCCCATCACGTGCAACGCCCCTGCCCGTCGAGGCATATGGCGTGCGGTTCCGCACGACGGGGTGACCGACAAGCTCGACCGACGCGCTCAGCCGTGGCCTGCCGAACCTTCGACGTGGTCGGCGATCTCGATCAGATGCGCCGCCAACGAACGGCAGTGTGCCGGTGACAGGAGCAGCGGAACGTCGCCGACGATCTCGACCATGCCGTCGCCGTCCGCTCTCGCCAATTTGAAGACCAGACCGATGCCGACATCGAATTCGAGGACATTCCATCCCTGGACCAATCGTGCCTGTGTGGTCTTGAACTCGGATGTCATTCTGTTCTCTTTGCTGCGTTTTTCGGCGTAACCGGGACATTCGGGGCGAGCGCCGATAGTCGGTCGCGATCCGGTGTCGTTTCATTCGGGGCGCGGCGGATCTGGTCCGCTGTCATGATGATCGACAGGGCCGGATCATGGGTAGCCATTGCGCCGGATGCGATCGGCTTCTTCGGCGCGGTCGCGCGCATGATCCCAGATCTCCGGACCTGGCGCGTCCATCGGTGTTTGCTGAGCATCCGACGGGCGGGCCATCGTGGGATCTGCCGCGTGGCCCTTGTCCGGTTCGTTACGCAGCCAATCACGTGCGGCGCGCAGCGAAGACTTGAGGCGGTTCATGCCGCTGGCCACGATCGTTGTTTCCCCTTCGGAGTTCGGATTGCAGCCGGGGCAAGCAACTACGATGCGCTGGTCGCATGCAGGTCTTTCGAAAGTGCCGGCTGATCGCGGTACGCATTGCATGATCGATCCAATGCGCACTTTGCCGGATCGACTCCATTTGAATGAGTCCGCTGGTACTGGCGTCTTGTGACGGTATTCTGACGATCTGACTGAAAAGCTTATTATATTTTCGGCGGCTCGGCTTGATCGGGATGCCGGTCCATCGAACCCGGCATGCCGTCTATGGCCCCTGAACCATCGTCGCCAAGCCTTGGCGGCGAACGGCCCCCTGACGGGTTATGAAGACCCGGTACGGCCGGGTGCATCCCGCCCATCGAGATTTAATCGCAGCCGATAGCGCTAACGTTCCCAAGAGCATCGGCGTCGATGGTGGGCGAAACGCGGTTTTGCGCCCGTCCGCCGCCCGACCGGCGTCGCCCGCCCCCCTCTATAATTGATGCGGCCGAAGGAGGTTTCGGCGTCGCATGAGGTATTCGAATGAACGTTACGTCCCGTTTGCTGGTCGGTGTGGCTGCGATCACGTTGATTTCGCAGGGTGCTTCGGCGCAAACCACCGTGCCGGTATCCGATGCCCCGGCATCCGCCACGCCGGCATCGGCTGACGAGGCTCCGCCGCCCGACAAGGACATCATCGTCACCGGAACGGCGCGGCCACGGCGCCGGCTGACCACCAGCATCTCGATCAGCGCGGTCGATGCCACCGACCTCGCCCGGCTCGCGCCGCTCGGCAGCGCCGATCTGCTGCGCAACATTCCCGGTCTGCGATCGGAATCGTCGGGCGGCGAGACCAACGCCAATATCGCGGTGCGCGGCCTGCCCTCCGCCAGCGGCGGGGCCAAGTTCGTCCAGTTCCAGGAAGACGGCCTGCCGGTGCTCGATTTCGGCGACATCGCCTTCGCCACCGCCGACACCTTCCTGCGCCCCGATTACAACATCCAGCGCGTCGAGGTGCTGCGCGGCGGATCGGCGTCGACCTTCACCAGCAACGCGCCGGGCGCGGTGATCAACTTTATCAGCAAGACCGGCGACGTCGCCGGCGGGTCGATCGGCTTCAGCCGCGGCATCGACTTCGACCGCACCCGGCTCGATGCCGATTACGGCGCACCGATCGGCCACGACTGGACCTTCCACGTCGGCGGCTTCTACCGCATCGGCAAGGGCCTCCGGAACACAGGCTATACCGCCGAGCGCGGCGGCCAGTTCAAGGCGAACGTCACGCGCAAGTTCGACAACGGCTTCATCCGGCTGAGCGTCAAGGTCCTCGACGATCGGTCGCCGCTCTATGGCCCGACGCCGGTCCGCATCACCGGCACCGCGGCGGACCCCGTCTACGAGGCATTCTCCAATTTCGACCTGCGCTCCGGCACCACGCTGTCGCCCTATTTCCGCAGCGACGTCGCCATCGGGCACGACGGCAACCGGATCGCGTCCGACATCGCCGACGGCTATCGCATCAAGACCCGCGGCGGTGGCGCGCAGGTCTCGTTCGATCTGGGCGACGGCTTCAACCTCAGCGACCTGTTTAACGTCGCCAGCAATTCGGGCAGCGTCATAACCTCCTTCCCGGCGGATGTGGCGCCGCTGGCGACGTTGGCGAGCCGGATCGGCGGAGCCGGCGCGACGGTGGCCTATGCCAGCGGGCCGAACGCCGGTCGGGCGATCGCCGACCCGGCCCGGCTCAACGGCAACGGCCTGGGCCTCTACGCGCTGACCTTCGGCGTGACGCTCAACGATTTCACCAATGCGACCAACATCCTGTCGCTGACCCGCGATTATCATCTCGGCGCGTTCAAGGGCAGCATCGCGCTCGGCTATTTCAAGTCGTTCCAGAAGCTCAGCATGGACTGGCATTGGAACAGCTATCTCGAGGAGGCGAAGGGCCGGCGCGCCGCCCTGCTCGACGTCTACGACAGCGCCGGCCAGCCGGTGACGCAGAACGGGCTGATCGCCTATGGCGAACCGATATTCGGCAATTGCTGCCAGCGCTTCTACGACGTCGACTATAATATCGACGCCCCCTATTTCGGCGCCAATTTCCAGATCGGCGGGCTCAACGTCGGTGGCAGCATCCGCTACAACATCTCGTCGGCCAGCGGCTTCTACGCCGGTCCCAGCCGCCTTGGCATGATCGACGTCAACCAGGACGGGCGCTTCCAGACGCCCGAACGGGGCGTTCCCGTCGTCGACCTCAACGCGGCGCAGCCGGTCGATTACCGCAAGTCCTACCTCACGTATTCGGTCGGGGTGAATTACGAGATCGTCCACGATGTCGCGGTGTTCGGGCGGGTGAGCCGCGGCGCGCGCTTCAACGCCGACCATCTGCTGTTCGGGGGTGGCGTCCGCGAGGACGGCAGCATCGCCGACGAGGTCGCGGTCAATTTCGTCGATCAGCAGGATCTCGGCATCAAGCTGCGCTCCGGCCCGCTGTTCGCCAACGTCACCGCGTTCCGCGCGCTCACCGCGGAGACCAACGAGATCGCCGTCCCGGTGCAGATGCTCGTGAAGAACCATTACCGGTCCTACGGCGTCGAATTCGAAGGCGGGTTCGATCGCGGCATCTTCCACCTGCTCGGCGGGGCGACCTATACCCATGCCCGCATCTCCGAGAGCGAGGTCGATTCGACGCTCGACGGGCATATCCCCTATCGCCAGGCGGCGATCGTCTTCCAGGCGACGCCGTCGATCGATACCGGCCGCTTCGTCGTCGGCCTGAACGTCACCGGCACGACGTCATCCTATGCGGGTGACTCCAATACGCTGAAGATGCCGGGTTACGTCCTGACCAATGGCTTTGCGTCGTTCGACGTGACGCCGACGATCCGGCTGGGGCTGAACGCCCAAAACCTGTTCGACGTGACCGCGGTCACCGAGATCGGCCGGCCACGCGATTACATTCCGGCGGATGGCATCGCCAGCGCGCGGACCTTCGCCGGACGCAACGTCACGGCGTCGGCGGTGCTGCGCTTCTGATAACGCGGGGACGGGGGCGGGCGGGTGATCCCCCCGCCCCTGACCGATCAGCTCAGCGCGAAATACAGGCCGGCTGCGACCGCCCAGCCTGCGGCGGCCGCGACCGTCGCGATCGCCAGCTTGGTGCGGCCCGAATAGGGTTCGACATGGGGTTCGGGGACGTGGTCGAGCAGCGACGGGCCCGTCGCGGTCGGGAAGGCGATCGGCGCGACCGGACCGGCGGTGAGCGCGCGGGTCAGCATCTCCTGCGTGATCGGCGTGACGAACTCGCAGCCGTAGACGTCGCCGTCCTGGCGCGTCACGCGCGCCTGATGCACGCCGATGCCGGCGAAGCCGATCGACGCCTCGCTGCCGAGCGCCATCGCCGGGCCGCCCGACAGGCGAAAGCCGGTCAGCGACAGATCGTCGATCATCACGTCGTGGGGACGCGTCACCTGGTCGCGCAGCGTCGCGTTGAGCCCGGCCGGAAACCGTTCCGAGCTGCGGTCGTCACTGATGATCTGAGCAGTTATCGCCATATCGCACCCTAATCTTCTGGATATAGCTCTAAGCCAAAAAAGGTAAAGACAGTGTGAACGATGTTCACCGGCCGTACCAGCTTATTCGCACCCGTCGCGTCGACAGTGATGAACAGAGGAGTCTTGCCGATAACACTCATCGCCGATCCCGCGCTGCGGGACTCCGCGGCCATTGTAACCGCGCCGCCATAGCACGCACGTCCTGTCGATCTGTTCTTGGTCAACAGGCGTTAACTATACTGGGCGGCGGATTGTAGGCGGTTGCTGGGGCCGTCTGCTGCATTCCTCTCCTGTCGGCCGCGATGCGGCGCGCGCATTTTATGGCGCTCATGACCCATATCAAACCAGCGGCGCGCCGAAAGCAATGGCTCAATGCGGGTGACAGACGATGAAGGAACCGCTAATCAATGCACTAAGCGGCTGCGGCGCGGCTTGCGGTTCGGGATCACGTCGGTCCCGGTCCGTCGATGTCATCATCGGAGCAGATAGTATTGGCGTTCGTTGCGGCCGTGCGCCCCGTCCCCGGGACACTCCTTTCTCCTGCGGCCGCTTGCCCTGCGGCCTTTGCTGTCGGCGCCCCCGCTCTTGTGGGGCGGTCGTGACGTGGCGCTAGGATCGGCGGGCGTCCCCGCCCCGGCCGCCGCCACCCGGACCAATGCCGTCGCGGCGACCGCCTCGCATCGCACCGCGCTCGCCTCGATCCTCGCGGTCGGCGGGCGCTTGCTGTCGCGGCTGATCGATCTCGTCGCGCTGATCGTGCTGGCGCGGCTGCTCCAGCCCGCCGACTTCGGCCTGATCAGCATCGCGATGAGCCTGATCTTCATCGTCGAGGCGGTGATGGAGCTGCCGGTGTCGCAGGTGCTGCTCGTCGAGCGCGACATCACCCGGACGATGATGGACACCGCCTTCACGCTCAGCGTGCTGCGCGGCGTCGTCCTGGCAATCCTGATCGGCGCGGCGGCCTGGCCGTTCGCGACGGTCTATGGCGACGCGCGATTGCTGCCGCTGATCGCCGCGCTGGCGCTGGCGCCGGCGTTCCGCGGCATCAGCAACCCGCGGCTGGCGCTGTACAACCGCGATCTCGACTTCCGCCGGACCGTCGCCACCGAATTGCTCGGCAAGCTGGTGTCGCTGTGCGTGTCGATCGGCGTCGCGGTGGCGACGGGCAGCTATTGGGCGCTGGCGCTCGGCACCATCCTGTCGCCGGTGACGGCATCGCTGATGTCGTTCGTCCTCGCGCCTTATCGTCCCGCTTTCTCGCTCCAGGACTGGCGGTTGTTCCGCAACTTCCTGAGCTGGCTGAGCGGCGCGCAATTGTTCTCCGCCTTCGCCTGGCAGATGGACCGGCTGGTGCTCGGCCGGCTCGCGCCGACCGCGACGGTCGGCCGCTTCACCATGGCGGACAGTCTGGCATCGATCCCCGGCCAGGTGCTGCTGACGCCGATCCTCGGGCCGCTGTCGGCGGGGCTGGTCGCGGTGCGCGACGATCCCGAGCGGCTGCGCCAGGCCTATCTCAAGACCTTCGCGGCGGTGGCGCTGCTCGGCTTTCCGATCCTCGCCGGCACCGCGCTGCTCGCCCATCCCGTCGTCAGCCTCGCGCTCGGCGCGAAATGGGACATGGTCGCGCCGATCCTGCAATGGCTGGCGCTCGCCGGCATCCCCGGCCTGTTGTGGACGCCGCTCAACGCGCTGGCGCTGGCGCTGCGCCGCTCGACGCTGATCTTCAACCGCCAGCTCACCGACTTCCTGGTCAAGGTGCCGTTGGTCATCGCCGGCGCCTGGTTCTTCCTGATCCCGGGGATCGCGGCCGCGCGCGCG